>NZ_JCAPEU010000005.1:0-329688 GCF_059735265.1 Mangrovimonas sp. sgz306409 | reverse complement strand
AGGAATTTAGAGGACTGGAATTGAAGTGTTTGGATGTGGGAATATTTTATTCCCCGTGATGTGTTACTACCCCTACCCTTTTCTATATATTCTTAATATATAATATGTATCGTTTTCCATTACTATAAATAATACGGCATTCAACCAAACGCTACACTCCTCAATGAGGTCATTCCAAATAATACATATATATGTATTGTATGAAATTATTTATCCTCTTATCTTTGTCCTCTTAAATAGAAAACAATAAATGATTGATATTACATTACCAGATGGAACGGTAAAAAGCTTTGAACAAGGCGTTACACCGATGGATGTTGCTAAAAGCATCAGTGAGGGGTTTGCTAGAAACGTGATTTCGGCAAATTTTAATAACGAAACCATTGAAGTTTCTACCCCAATAACTACCAACGGTTCCTTAATATTATATACATGGAATGATAAAGATGGGAAAAAGGCCTTTTGGCACTCTAGTTCTCACGTATTGGCTCAAGCTTTGGAAGAATTGTATCCTGGTGTAAAACTGTCTATAGGTCCTGCCATTGAAAATGGATTTTATTATGATGTTGATTTTGGTGCCCAATCCATTTCTGATAAGGACTTCAAGGCTATTGAAACCAAAATGCTAGAGATTGCCAGAGGAAAGCACGATTTTAAAATGCGTTCTGTTTCTAAGGCAGATGCTTTGGCTATGTATCAATCTCAAGGTAATGAATATAAAGTAGAATTGATCGAAAATCTAGAAGATGGTACCATTACGTTTTGCGACCATTCTAGCTTCACCGATTTATGTCGCGGTGGGCACATTCCTAACACAGGAATCATTAAAGCGGTAAAATTGCTTTCGGTAGCCGGCGCTTATTGGAGAGGAAATGAGAATAACAAACAGCTGACTAGAGTTTACGGTATATCCTTCCCTAAACAAAAGGACCTGACTGAATACCTTCATTTATTGGAAGAGGCCAAAAAACGTGACCATAGAAAACTAGGGAAAGAATTGGAACTTTTTACCTTCTCCCAAAAAGTTGGTCAAGGGTTACCATTATGGCTCCCAAAAGGAGCTGCTTTAAGAGAGCGTTTGGAAAACTTCCTTAAAAAAGCTCAAAAGAAAGCAGGTTACGAAATGGTAGTGACACCTCATATTGGTCAAAAGGAATTATATGTAACTTCTGGTCACTATGCAAAATATGGAGAAGACAGTTTTCAACCAATCCACACACCTAACGAAGGAGAGGAGTTTTTGTTGAAACCAATGAACTGCCCTCACCACTGTGAAATTTACAATACCCGTCCTTTCTCATATAAAGAGTTACCAAAGCGCTATGCCGAATTTGGTACCGTATATAGGTATGAGCAAAGTGGAGAATTACACGGATTGACACGTGTTAGAGGATTTACTCAAGATGACGCCCACATTTTCTGTACACCGGACCAATTGGATACTGAATTTAAGGAAGTAATCGATTTGGTACTTTATGTATTTGGATCTTTAGGTTTCGAAAACTTCACTGCTCAAGTGTCTGTTCGTGATCCAGAGAATCCAGAGAAATATATAGGTAAAGTTGAAAATTGGGAGAAAGCCGAGCAAGCTATTATCAATGCAGCCAAGGACAAAGGTTTAAATTATGTGATTGAAGAAGGTGAAGCCGCCTTTTACGGTCCAAAATTAGACTTTATGGTTAAAGATGCCTTAGGAAGACAATGGCAATTGGGTACCATTCAGGTGGACTACAACTTACCTGAGCGTTTTGACCTTACATATAAAGGTAGTGACAACGAGCTTCACAGACCTGTTATGATTCACCGTGCCCCGTTTGGAAGTATGGAACGTTTCGTAGCAATTTTGTTGGAACACACTGGAGGAAACTTCCCTCTTTGGCTGGTTCCTGAGCAGGCTATTGTACTATGTATAAGTGAGAAATATGAAAAATACGCCGAAAAAGTTTTAAATTTGTTAGAAAATCACGAAATTCGCGCCCTCATAGATAATCGTAACGAAACCATAGGAAAGAAAATCCGTGAAGCGGAAATGAAAAAGATTCCATATATGGTGATTATCGGTGAAAATGAAGAAGCTGAGGGTAAAATTTCAGTTCGTCAACACGGTGGAGAAGATTTAGGTTCCATAACCATTGAAGAGTTTTCAAACATTGTTGACCAAGAGATCAAAAAGACCTTAAAAACCTTTAAATAAAAAATTAAGTTTAACTAAAATTTATAAGTCATAGCAATACGTAGACAAAGAAATAACTTTAAGAGAGAACAAAAGGAAGACCAGCACAGAATTAACTCTAAAATTAGAGCCGAAAAGGTACGCCTTGTTGGTGATAATGTAGAGGTAGGCATTTACGACATTAGGCCAGCATTGGCCCTTGCCGAAGAACAAGGTTTAGATCTTGTAGAAATATCACCAAAAGCTGATCCGCCTGTTTGTAAGGTTATGGATTATAAAAAGTTTCTTTACGAACAAAAGAAACGTGATAAAGCGTTAAAAGCAAAAGCGTCTAAAGTTGTTGTAAAAGAAATTCGTTTTGGTCCTCAGACTGATGACCACGATTACGAATTCAAAAAGAAACACGCTGAGAAATTCCTTAAGGAAGGTGCTAAACTAAAAGCATTTGTATTCTTTAAAGGGCGTTCGATTGTGTTTAAAGAGCAGGGACAAATTCTATTATTGAAATTGGCTCAGGATCTTGAAGAATTTGGTAAGGTAGAACAAATGCCAAAATTGGAAGGAAAACGTATGACCATGTTCATTGCTCCTAAAAAAACAAAATAAAACCTATTAAGGTAAACAATAATAAGCGAAACGTAAATTAAAAACTAGGAGAAAGATGCCTAAAATGAAAACTAAATCAAGTGCCAAGAAACGTTTTAAACTTACTGGCACTGGTAAGATTAAGAGAAAGCACGCTTTTAAAAGTCACATTTTGACTAAAAAATCTAAAAAGCGTAAACTTGCCTTGACTCATGATACTTTGGTACATAAGTCAGACGAGAACAATGTTAAAACCATGTTACGTTTAAAGTAATATCGGTCTTTAACCGGTTAACAAATTTATAAACCCTGGAGTTAGGCCAAAATTAACAAGTGTCAATTTTATTGACCGCCTACTACAAAAAAACAAATTAAGAAATGCCAAGATCAGTAAATTCAGTTGCTAAGAGAGCTAGAAGAAAAAAGGTTCTTAAGCAGGCCAAAGGTTACTTTGGAAGACGTAAAAACGTTTGGACAGTAGCCAAAAACGCGGTTGACAAAGCGATGCAATACTCGTACAGAGACCGTAGAAACAAAAAGAGAACTTTCCGTGCTTTATGGATTCAACGTATCAATGCAGGAGCTAGATTACACGGAATGTCATATTCTAAGTTTATGGGAGCCCTTAAAGCTAACAATATCGAATTGAACCGTAAGGTTCTTGCCGATTTAGCGATGAACAACCCAGAAGCTTTTGAAGCAATCGTAAACAAAGTAAAGTAAGGCGTTCGCCTAAATAATAACAACAATTCGCTTATAAAAAACCGATTCAATTTGAATCGGTTTTTTTTTGTTTAAAGCAACATAAACACTAAATTTAATTTTATTTAAGTGTGCTACTGCATGTTGAATGTGTTTAGAAATCGTGTCTTCTGGTTGCTGGATTTTATAAAAAAATGCCCTATTAATAGCCATTTACGAGACATTGAAAGCATCCAGAATGACCCTATTTCAAGGATTGGATTGGAGAAAAGAAATTTTCACCTTTTCAATCTTTTAAATCATGCCACGAAAACCACACCTTATTATCAGTCATATTTCAATTACAGCTCACTGCAAGATTTTCCTGTAATTCAAAAACCAATTATACAAAACAATTTTGACAGCTTTAAATCAAGAGCTTTTAAAGACAAACCTTCATTTAAAGTAGCCACAAGCGGTTCAACAGGAATCCCTTTTTTTCTATTTCAGGATAGAAATAAAAAAAATAGAAATACAGCAGATGTTATTTTCTTTTCGAAATTGAGTAATTATAACATTGGTAATAGACTTTACAATTTGGAAGTTTGGAGAAAACACAATAAAAAATCATCTTTTAAATCTTACTTACAGAATATCATACAAGTTGATATTACAAGGTTGGATGATGAAAAGTGTGATGCCTTTTTAAAGCAATTACAGCAGGACAAACAGACAAAAACCATTCTCGGGTTTGCTTCTGCCCTTGAAATCATTTGCCAGTACCTTATACGTTCAAAAAAAACATTCACCCCTCCTACAAAACTAACATCCATAATTGCCAATGCCGAACACCTGAATAGTTTTACAAAATCACAGCTTTTCACCTATTTTAATGTCCCAATATTATCTAGATATTCCAATGAAGAACTTGGAGTAATAGCTCAACAGACTATTGCATCTCCAAACCAATACATCATCAACCACGCTAGTTACTTTATTGAAATTTTGGAATTGAATACAGATGAAGCAGCAACACCGGGAACTGCTGGGCGCATAGTTATAACAGATCTATTTAATTACTGCATGCCAATGATTAGGTACGACACGGGAGATATAGGTAAATTAGTTTTAGATCATCATGGACTGGAAAAATTGGAATATATTGAAGGAAGAAAAATGGATTTAATACACGACACACGTGGGAAAATTATTTCATCGTTTATAGTTTACACCAAGTTCTATAAGTATTACTCCTATTTTAAACAGTTCCAGTTTATTCAAGAAAGCAAAAACAAATATACTGTAAAGCTGAACCTTCATGAGGACTTTCCTTTTGAACGGGAGCTTATTGCCGACATCAAAAAAGATTTTGGAGATGATGCTGATATTGATATAATTTATGTTGATGAAATCCCAACACTTTCTTCTGGAAAAAGAAAAAAAGTACTTAACAACCAACTAAACTGCTAACTTCTTTTTCAGTCTGTCCTTCCAAATATTTTTTGTTCTTTCTAAAAACTTTAAAAAAAATGGAACAGGGTCTTCAAGAGCATACTTTATAGGAGTATTTTTCAAAATAAATGGAAAATCCCTTAAAGTGTTTCTATTCTCTTTAATTAATTTTACCAGTCCTTTTAAATTAAAAAATTTAATATTTCGATATTCGGGAGTGTTAAAAGTTTTTCCCAAACTAGCCAAACAATAGAGATATGGGAAATTTACCCCTGCCATTTCTGATCCTTCTAAAGAAGACCAAAACCTAGTGTTAATCTCAATAATTTTAAAATCCCCATGATTCATATCATATCTCAGGTCTATGTGTGCAACACCAGACCAATTTAATTCGTTCATTAACATTGAGATTATTTTCAAAACCCTTTTTTCATGGATAAATTCCATACCAGTTAACGGGCCTAATGGATTCAAAGCCTTCTGGATTTCCTTCTGTACAGTATAACTCAAAATTTTGCCATCCTTACATAAAACACTGCACCCTACATCATGCCCCTCGACAACTTCCTGGATTAAAAACTCCTTTCCAAATGAACTTTTTTCTAAATATATTTTGAGTTGAGTCTCATTAATTAAAAGTTGTACTCCTTGTCCTCCCCCAAATCCTTCAACTGGTTTTATGATTATTGGATACTCCAAGTCCTTTGGATACCCATTCCCATTCACATGAAAACTTTTCGGCAAGGGCATGTCATGCTTTTTTAGAAGTTTTGCAAGCAAATTTTTATTGATAGCAGTATTAAAATCTTTCAATTTCGGTAACAACCCCAATGCTTTTGCTCTTAAAAGTCTGTTCCTATTAGTAATCAACGTTCTAATTCCATTTTCAAATATGGGCATAACAACATCTATATTGTGTTCCTGTACTTCCCTATTAATGTTGTTTATCCACTCTTCTCCATACTCCATTTTCGGGTAAAAAGAGTAATGGTAAATGTGCTTTGAAAAACGCATAGGCATCCACTTACGATCAGACATAATGTGTATTTTAACCTCCCTATATTGAGACAAGCAATTCACAACATAAATTAACATATGACTTTCACCATCGGGAATTAAAACTGAAATATTCATTTGAACTTCCTTTACTCAAATTTGTTCAATCTAAGATATAACTTTTTACTTCCATCCAATGTAAAACACATGCTAAACAAAACACAATCAACTAACAAACGGTCATTTAAACATTAATTACGTATATTTGCAGTGAACTAGATTAATAGCATATGGTACAAATATCAATTCTAAACATATGCAATCATGAAAATCAAAACTAACCCTCACCACCTTTACTCCATATTGTTTGGCGTAATTATGACATTAGGCATTTATAGCTGCCAAGTAGAACCTTTAAATTCAGGAGAGAATTCTGTAATTGAAACAGATTCTTCTGCAAAACCACCATCCCCAGCTACTTTTGACCTCTCTTGTATTACCGCTGAAACCCAAGTGGAATTATTAGCAGGACAAAATATACCTGTAGGAACTGTAACTGTAGCAATAGAAGGCAGCAATTACATCATAACCTATTTAATCACCAATTCCAAGTATTGTATTACAGCAACCCATCTGTCTGTGGTTAACAGTCCTCTAGATTTCCCTGTGAATACGCCAGGAAATCCACAGGTAGGACACTTTGAAGAAAATGACAAATGGGACTGTATTGATGAAGTATCCTACACTGTTCCCATTTCAAAAGGGCCTTACATTGCAGCTCATGCTGTAGTACACTGTATCACAGATGTAACCAATGACCTATATCCTAATACCTTACCTGCTCAAGTGTCTTTATGTGTAACTGAAAAAGGGCTTGATGCCATAGATAGCTATTTCAACATTGAAATCGATCCCGAAAATTCCCTAACTGGAGCGTTCGATGCTTGGTGCGCCGATCAAGACACTTCCCTTGAGAGTGGAGATTGCTTTACAGCAGATGTCTATTCATCATACGAAACTCTACCAGAAGGCAAATTTGAGCATCCAGAAAATTTTGGGGCCGTAAACTGGCTTATGAATCAAAGTTTTATTGGAACGGACTCAGGTGGATATGGATTATATACATTTGGAGATCTTCAAATAGCCATTTGGATGCTTATTGATGACAGCATATGCAGCGAATGCCTCTACACAGGGCCTTACTCTCCTACCAGAGTAGATGACCTTGTAAGTATGGCTTTAGAACATACAGATTGTGTTCCTGTGTGCGGAGAAGATGTTGTTATAATTCTCATTCCTGAGGATGAAGGTGTTCAATCTATATTCATTACAATTCCTGTACCTTGTGATTGTGAAGAAACTGCTTGGGGAGATGGTTGTGAATTCCCAGGAAACCAATGGGCGACATATTTCCAATATCCAATTCCAGACTAATTATAATTTTTAAAATAAATTAAAAAAATCCAGTTCTATTTGAGCTGGATTTTTTTAATAACTCCCCTACCAACACCCTTATCTCGAACAAAAGAACCCTAAAATTTCAGCAATTATGAGTATATTTCGGGCCAAAATAATTCAAAATGAAAATGCTACGAACAAGCTCTTTAATTCTACTACTTCTATCATGTCATTTTTTACTCTTTAGTCAGGATAAAGACAAAACCCCAACTTGGGATGTCATCAATCCACAAGGAGATTTTGACTATCAAACCCATCATTTTTCTACTGATGAAGGGACTTGGATGAATCTAGATATAAGCCCCGACGGTCAATTTATTGTTTTTGATATGTTGGGCGATATCTACAAAATAAAAAGTACTGGAGGAAAAGCCTCTTGTTTGAGAGAAGGTATTGCCTTTGAGGTGCAACCTCGTTTTAGTCCTGATGGAAAACATATTTCTTTCACCAGTGACGCCGGCGGTGGTGACAACATTTGGATGATGGATGCCGATGGTAAAAATGCCAAGGCCATCACCAAAGAGGATTTTAGACTTTTAAACAATGCTATTTGGACTCCAGACGGACAATACATTATTGCAAGGAAACATTTTACTTCAGAGCGATCGGCTGGTGCGGGTGAAATGTGGATGTACCACAAAACCGGAGGTAGTGGTATCCAACTTACCAAACGCAAAAACGACCAACAGGATGTCAACGAACCAAGTATCTCTCCTGACGGTAAATACCTTTATTATAGTGAGGATATGTACCCTGGAGGGTATTTTCAATACAACAAAGATCCGAACAGCCAAATTTATGTGATCAACAGATACGATATGGCTACGGGGGAAATCACTAGAATCAGCGGAGGCCCTGGAGGTGCTGCCCGTCCTCAAATTTCCAGAGATGGAAAAAAACTCGCTTTTGTTAAGCGTATAAGAGAAAAATCGGTGCTGTATATCCATGATTTGGAAACTAGTCAAGAGTGGCCACTTTATGACAAGTTGAATAAAGATCAACAGGAAGCTTGGGCCATTTTTGGAGTATACCCAAACTTCAACTGGATGCCAAACAATGAAGAGATTGTGTTTTGGGCTGGTGGTAAGATCAATAAAATCAACATCAACTCTTTAGAGGTTACGAATATTCCATTTCAAGTAGATGCCAACATTAAAATTGCCAAAGCTGTTGAATTTGACAATCCTGTGGCTCCCGACACCTTTGATGCTAAAGTTATTAGACATGCAGTAACGTCTCCTGACGGAAAAACACTTGTGTTTAGTGCCGTTGGTCATTTATGGTCGCAAAAACTTCCAAATGGTACTCCAAAACGTCTTACCTCTAACACCGATTTTGAATTTGAACCAAGCTTTTCTCCTGACGGGAAAAATATTGTTTACGTCACTTGGAACGATGAAAACTTGGGTGCTATCTATAAAATCCCTGCTTCTGGAGGGACTCCAGTAAAATTGACTTCTGAAAAAGGCATCTACAGAAATCCTTCTTATTCTCATAACAGCAACCAAATTGTTTATTTAAAAGAAGCCGGTAACAGTGATCAAGGTCATGCTTATGACAACAACCATGGAATTTATGTAATGAATGCGGATGGTAGTAATTCCAAATTTGTAACCAAAGAAGGTGATTTTCCAATCTTCAATAATGAGGACACAAAAATCATTTACCAAACGGGAGGCAAATTCTTTGGAGAACTTACCAAGGAATTGAAAATTGCCAATCTTAATGGTAATGACGATCAAGTATTAGTAAAATCTAAGCACGGCAACAGATTAGTTCCTAGCCCTGATGGTAATTGGATTGCTTTTATTCATCTGCATAAAGTATATATGGCACCAATGCCTCATGCCGGTCAGACTTTGGATATCACAGATACGACTAAATTCGTGCCTGTAACCCAACTTTCCAAAGATGCCGGACTCAACCTTCACTGGTCTTCTGACAGCAAAAAATTACACTGGACTTTAGGGAACACCTATTACACGGCAAACATTTCAGAAGACACCAAATTGGTTGAAGATGGCATTACCATCAATTTAAAAGTGAAAACTGATAAGCCTGAAGGACGCATTGCTTTAAAAGGAGCAAGAATTATTACCATGGAAGGTGATGAAGTGATTGAAAACGGAACCATCATTATCAATGAAAACAGAATTGAATCTTTGGGCAGCGCTTCCGATGTTAAAATCCCATCCAATGCGAAAGTATATGATGTCACTGGAAAAACCATTATGCCCGGGATTGTAGATGTACATGCTCACGTCGGTGGGTTTAGAGATGGTTTGCCTACTCAAAAACACTGGCAATTCTACGCTAATCTAGCTTTTGGTGTCACTACTGCTCATGATCCATCGGCTAATTCTGAAACGATTTTCACCCTATCCGAGTTACAAAAAAGTGGCGATATGGTTGGACCAAGGTTGTTTTCTACAGGGTTCATTCTTTATGGTGCCGATGGCGACTTTAAAGCTGTTATCAACGGACTTGAAGATGCCCGTTCTTCCATTAGACGTACCAAAGCATTTGGAGCACTTTCTGTAAAAAGTTACAACCAACCTAGACGTGACCAACGTCAACAAGTATTACAAGCCGCTCGCGAAGAAGGTATTTTTGTAGTACCTGAAGGAGGTTCCAATTTCTTCCACAATATGTCTATGATTATGGACGGTCATACAGGAATTGAGCACAACATTCCTGTGGCTCCTGTTTATAAGGATATTGTTGAATTATGGAGCAATAGTAATGTTGGCTACACCCCTACTCTTATTGTGAATTATGGCGGTTTGAATGGCGAATACTTTTGGTACCAAAAAACCAATGTTTGGGAAAATGAAAAACTATTGAAATATACTCCAAGAGGTATTATCGATGCTCGTTCAAGGCACAGAACGATGGTTCCAGATGGCGAATATGAAAATGGTCACATTTTGGTATCGCAAACCTGTAAAAAGCTATCTGATGCTGGTGTAAAAGTGAATTTGGGTGCTCATGGTCAGTTACAAGGCCTGGGAGCACACTGGGAATTGTGGATGTTGCAACAAGGAGGCATGACTAACCACGAAGCCCTAAAAGCAGCTACCATCAATGGTGCGGATTATATTGGGATGGCCAAGGACATTGGTTCTTTAAAGGAAGGTAAACTGGCCGACCTTATTGTAATGGATAAAAACCCATTGGAAGACATTCAAAATTCTGAAAGCATCATTTACACTATGGTGAATGGAAGACTTTATGATACCGAAACCATGAACGAAATTGGCAACAATCCTAAAGAACGCACAAAGTTCTATTGGGAAAACAGCAAATACAACCAAGCGTTCCCGTGGCATGAAGAAACCCAGAGTTTTACAACACCATCCTGTAGTTGCCATATTGGAGTTGCCCACTAAATGATATATTAACATTAATTTCAGAGCCTTTTGACTTGAGAGTCTTAGCTTTGGAAAAAATTTGCCTATGAATTTATCTCAAATCAAATTGGTGGTCACCGATATGGATGGTACACTGCTCAATTCCAAAGGGGAAGTGAGCAGTAATTTTTATAAATTATTCAACGAACTTAAAACCAATAATGTCCATTTTATAGCGGCTAGTGGACGTCAATATTTCAGTATCCTTGACAAACTGGGTTCTATAAAAGACGAGATTACCATTATTGCTGAAAATGGCGGTCTTACCAAACAAGGCGACAAGCAATTGCACGCCAATTATTTCCCAATGGAAGATATCAATCGCCTGATTCCTATTTTGAGAGACATTGAAGATTCCTATATAGTATTATGTGGAGAACGTTCGGCGTACATTGAAAGTACAGATGATGGTTTCATCAATATGTTTAAGGAATATTACACCGAATTTAAACAGGTTGAGGACTTGACCCAAGTTAGCGATGACAATTTCTTAAAGATCGCCGTTTACAGCTTCGGAGGTTCTGAGCAAAATATCTATCCTCACGTAAAGCATTACGAAGACCATATACAAGTGAAAGTCTCTGGATCTAATTGGTTGGATCTTTCGCATATGAATACCAATAAAGGCTATGCTTTACAACAAGTTCAGGATTTATTGGGAGTTTCAAAGGAAGAAACTATGGTTTTTGGTGACTACAACAACGATTTGGAAATGATGGCACAAGCAGCCTATAGTTATGCCATGAGCAATGCCCACCCAAATGTGAAAGAAGTAGCACGCTACCAAACCAAAAGCAATGACGAAGAAGGTGTAGAAGTTATTTTGGAACAACTTATCAAAGACAAGCAATCAATTGCCAAAGGCCGTTAATACCAGACGTCTTCCAGAAGCATGATTGCGATGTTCACATAAATAAATACCTTGCCAAATTCCTAAATTCAATTGTCCTTGAGTAATCGGAATTTGAACAGAGGTCCCCATTAAAGAGGCCTTGATGTGTGCAGGCATATCATCAGGGCCTTCATAAGTGTGGCGGTAATATGGTTGATTTTCGGGCACCATTTTATTGATATGACTTTCAAAATCGTCCCGTACTGTTGGATCAGCATTTTCATTAATGGTCAAACTCGCCGAAGTGTGTTTGATAAACACATGAAACAACCCCACATTTATATTTTGAATTTCTGAAAACTGACTGAGTATCTCTTGGGTCACCAAATGAAAACCTCTTGACTTGGCCGAAAGCCGAATTTCTTTCTGAAAACTTTTCATGGTTATTTTAGGTCTTCTGCTTTTTCTTCTTGGCTGCAGGGAACAACACGTTGTTCAATATTAATCGGTAACCAGGAGAGGTAGGATGCAAATCCAATTCCGTTTTGGGGTCTCCTACCCTATGTGTGTAATCTTCCGGATCGTGCCCTCCATAAAAAGTAAAGAACCCTTTTCCTTTTATTCCGTGAATATACTTCGCCTCACCATTGGTTTTGTTTTCTCCCATGATGAGCACATTCGACTTTATTTCATCGCGAGTAAAGGCTGTAGTTTGCCCCATAAAGCCTTTCACCAAAGCGGTATGATTTTGACAAAGCATGGTTGGCACAGGATCCCATTTAGCTGAAAAATCCATTAGGGTAAAATAATCGGTTGTTTTTGGAATGCGACGCTTTTGGGTCATGTCTATCGATGAGAATTCATAAACATTAGGATTACGCTCCAATAAAAAGTCCTTAAAAGCAAATGTTTTGCTGAAATCAATTTTATTCTGATAAGCAGGATCACTACCATCGCCATCAAACATTGGCTCACAAATATCCACACCTTCGGCACTTAATGCAATATCAAAACTATCGGTAGCACTGCACATGGCAAACATAAAACCACCTCCAACTACATAATCCCGAATCTTAAGCGCCACAGCCAATTTGGCTTCAGATACTTTATCATACCCCAATTTTGCAGCCAATTCTTCCGCTGCTTTTTTCTCTTCAATATACCATGCCGCCGATTTGAATGATCGATAGAATTTACCAAATTGCCCCGTAAAATCTTCATGGTGCAAATGCAACCAATCGTATAACAACAAGGCATCATTGAGCACTTCTTCATCATAAATAGTATCATAGGGAATTTCTGCATAAGTCAACACCATAGTTACGGCATCGTCCCAAGGTTGCTTTCCGTAGGGTGTATATACGGCAATTTTAGGCGCCTTTTCCAAGACCACTGCCTCCATATTTTGAGAAGGACTGCTAATAAATTCTAAGATTTCTTCGGCTTTGGAATTGGATAAAACTTCAAAACTCACCCCTCTAATCTGGCACTCTCGTTGGATTTCCTCTGCATCAGGCAACAAAAAAGAGCCTCCACGGTAGTTCAGCAACCACTTTACCTTAAGCTGCTTTTCCAATGTCCAATAGGTAATGCCATAAGCCTTCAGATGGTTTTGCTGCCCTTCGGCATCCATAGGAACCAAAATGTAAGAGGCAAAACCAGCATTTGCACATAAAACCAAAAATACCACTAAGGCGATTATCTTCTTCATAGTGGAAAGATACTTAAAAATTAGCCTTTCATAAAAAGCTTTAAGGAAATATTAAGCCAACAAACTG
The DNA here is from genome assembly GCF_059735265.1 of Mangrovimonas sp. sgz306409. Classification (NCBI taxonomy): domain Bacteria; kingdom Pseudomonadati; phylum Bacteroidota; class Flavobacteriia; order Flavobacteriales; family Flavobacteriaceae; genus Mangrovimonas; species Mangrovimonas sp. sgz306409. The sequence goes on along the minus strand of NZ_JCAPEU010000005.1, from coordinate 316,323 downwards.
TGTCCTGTCGCCTAGGTTGTCCCCGAAAGTAGATTGGCAATACGCTTGGTATTTGGGAACTGTTCCAAGATAATTTTCATGAAAACAGTTATAGGAATGGCCATAATCAAGCCTGGAATTCCCCAGATGTACCCCCAAAGCATTAGCATTACCAATACCGTAATAATATTGATGGAAAAGGATTTCCCCATAAAAATAGGCTCCATAATGGCACCGAACAATACCTGAACTCCAGTTATGGATAATACAAAAAAGAACAAAGTGCTGCTTGGCTCCAATTCAACAAAGGCGAAAATTGCCAATGAAATCACGGCAATAAAGGACCCAACCATTTGCACGAAGTTAATAGCAAAGGCAAATAAACCCCAGAATATAGGGAAACTTACATCAAAAACTACACAGGCCAAGCCAGTTCCAATTCCTGTAAGCAAGCTTACCAAAAACTTCACCTTGATAAATTTTATCAAGTCCTTTTCAATTTTGATAAATGTCTTTACCGATGTGTGGCGCTGTTTTAGAATGGTGGTATTCAACAGTTGGTGCATATTGATGGATTCTGCCAACCACAATACCACAAAAAAAGCGGTCATCAATATAGAAGTAGCTAATTTTCTAATAAAATCGAAGGTAGTTCCCAAATTCTCTTTTTGCAGAAATTGGGCTAGGACGTTTTCATTTTCTTTGAATTCTACACCAAAAGTTGTGGTGAGATAGCTTTTTAGGTTGAGAAGTTTTACTTCAGCCTTATCAAAAAACTCACTTTTGGTGGCCATAATTTGCTGACTGGACAATTTTACCAACTCTACACCTACCCATAATCCTAAAACAATCAACAAAATCACAATGACAATACTTGCCATTTTAGGAATGTTTCGTTTTCCCAACCAACGCATTAATGGCAAAAACAAAAGGGCTATAAACATTGAAAACACCAATGGAATAAAGATAAACGACAAGGTTTTCAATAAATAAAACACTAATGGAATTACTATAATTAGCAATAACATGTTGGTGGTACGGGTTTGATTGATCATGCTGGCAATTTTTCTTTTTAATGAGCGCAAAGTTACATCAAATTGTTTGGATTGCCTTTAAAATAGTAGCTCCAACAAAGGTTAAAATTGTACTACTCACAAGACTTTGATGAAATTAATCTCCTAAATTTTTCCCATAAAAAAACAGGAACCTTAGCTCCTGTTTCTTCACATCTTCAAAATGAGTAAAAACTCTATCAATTAATTAAAAAGGCACATCGTTGTCGTCCGGTAGTTCCGGCGCTCCAAAGGCATCATGTGCCGATGGTGTAAAGTTACTTGGGCTAAAGTTATCATCTCCCCCATCATTCATTTTACTATGGAATTCCCCAAATGGTGTATCAAATTCATCCAGGTTGTCAAATTTACCTAAGTGTCCAAGGAACTTCAGACGGATATTTTCCAAACCACCATTCCTGTGTTTTGCTATGATAAACTCCCCTTGTCCTTCGGTTGGTGAACGCTCTTCATCATCCCACTCTTCAATTTTATAGTATTCCGGTCTATAGATAAATGCTACGATATCCGCATCCTGCTCGATCGCTCCAGATTCACGAAGATCCGATAGTAACGGACGCTTACTTCCTCCACGGGTCTCAACCGCACGCGACAGCTGCGACAGTGCGATTACAGGAACGTTCAATTCCTTTGCCAAGGCCTTAAGGTTACGCGAAATCATCGAGATTTCCTGCTCACGGTTTCCACCTCCCTTTTGGCTTCCTCCAGCTGTCATCAACTGAAGGTAATCGATCATGATCATTTTAATGCCGTATTGGGATGCCAAACGTCTGGCTTTTGCTCGCAAATCGAAAATGGAAAGCGATGGTGTATCATCTATGTATAGTGGCGCTTGTTCCAAAGACTTCACTTTTACGTTCAATTGTTCCCATTCGTGCTTCTCCAATTTACCCGTTCTCAATTTCTCCGAAGACAATCCAGTTTCACTCGAAATCAAACGCGTAATCAACTGCACGGAGGACATCTCCAAAGAGAAGAAGGCAACGGGCATATTCCCATCTACAGCAATGTTTCTTGCCATTGTCAAGGTTAAGGCCGTTTTACCCATACCAGGACGTGCTGCCACAATAATCAAATCGGAAGGCTGCCATCCAGAGGTCAGTTTATCCAACTTTGTAAATCCTGTTGGAATACCACTCAACCCTTCCCTGTTGGAAATCTCTTCAATTTTTTTCTTCGCCTGGATTACCAAACTTTGGGCAGACTCAGTGGACTTTTTAACGTTCCCTTGAGTTACCTCATAAAGTTTTGCTTCGGCATGGTCCAAGAGGTCGAATACATCCTTTGTTTCATCGTAGGCTTCTTCAATAATTTCGTTTGAAATTTTAATCAAACTACGTTGAATGAATTTCTGAAGGATGATACGCGCATGGAATTCGATATGCGCCGAAGACGACACCCTTTGGGTCAAGGAAATTAAATAAAAGTCACCACCTATCAACTCAAGCTTCCCGTCTTTCTTTAACTGTGTTGACACCGTTAAAAGGTCAATTGGCTCACTGTTTTCAAATAGTTTGAAAATAGATTCAAAAATATGCTTGTGAGCTTCCTTGTAAAAAGCATCGGGGCTAAGGATGTCGATAACTTCGTCGACACCTTTCTTATCTATCATCATGGCTCCGAGTACGACCTCTTCCAAATCTGTGGCTTGAGGTGGGATTTTTCCCTTTTCTAGGCTAATTAATGTACTCTTATCGACTCTGTATCCTTGTATTGGGCTTGGTTGTTTCATATATCACGAATGTAAATAAAATGATATGAAAGATTAAAAAAAATGGCGATATCAATCTTAACAATCCATTAACAATCTAACTGTTAATAAGTTAAAAAAATTGTTAATAGTGCCAAAAAAAACTGAAGTTATCCACTTCAGTTTTTAATTAAAGCTTTAAAAATGAGTTATTTACCCTTTAAACACACCCATATTGATGTATTTGTCCATACGCTCATTTACCAAATCTTTTGGTGATAAGTTTTTGAGCTCGTCGTAATTTTTCTCAATGGCATTTTTAACCGCCAAAAAGGCTCCTTCACGATCGGTATGGGCACCTCCAAGAGGCTCTTTTATAATATCGTCTACCAATTTTTGTTTCTTCATATCTGGAGCGGTAAGCTTTAATGCTTCAGCCGCCTGCTCCTTGTATTCCCAGCTTCTCCATAAGATAGAAGAACAAGATTCTGGAGAGATTACCGAATACCATGTGTTTTCCAACATCAATACACGGTCTCCTACACCAATACCCAACGCTCCTCCCGAAGCACCTTCACCAATAATAACGGTGATGATTGGCACTTGAAGTCTGGTCATTTCAAAAATATTTCTTGCAATGGCTTCACCTTGTCCACGCTCTTCGGCTTCCAATCCTGGATAAGCACCTGGCGTATCTACAAAGGTGACTACAGGAATACCAAATTTCTCAGCAGACTTCATTAAACGCAAAGCCTTACGGTATCCTTCTGGATTGGACATTCCAAAATTACGGTACTGTCTTGTTTTGGTATTGTACCCTTTTTGCTGTCCTACGAACATATAAGTTTGATCGCCAATTTTACCCAATCCACCAATCATGGCCTTATCGTCCTTTACATTTCTATCACCGTGAAGCTCTAAAAACGTGTCCCCGCAAAGGGCTTTGATATAATCTAGGGTATAAGGTCTGTCTGGGTGACGGGACAACTGTACACGTTGCCAAGGCGTCAAGTGTTTATAGATATCTTTTTTAGTCTCTTCTAATTTCTTTTCAATCTTCTTACAGGTCTCACTAACATCCACTTCGCTCTCCTCGCCTATAAGTTGACATTTTTGCAGTTGGTCTTGAAGTTCTTTAATTGGAAGTTCAAATTCTAAATATTCCATTGAAACTTAAGTTTAATTTTAGTTAGCGTACAAACCTACATAATTTTTCGTTTTTAACTCATGAAAAAATGCGAAATGTAGCTTCGTGTCTTATGACGGCGCAAAATTAAATATATTGAAGAAGAATAGAAAAACTTTAACGGGTTTTACCAATTAATTAGCGTTTTATTTTGTTTGCTTTGCGCTGTTTTAAAATGGCTTCCAAGATTAAGGTCCCCAACACTAAAAATACGCCGTAATAAAAATTGGCTCCCATGATTTCTGTTTCAGGAAATAAAAGAATCGCCAAAACAATACCGTAAACAGGCTCTAGATTATAGGATAGAATTACGGTATAAGGACTAATATACTTCATCACTTTTACCGCTTCAATAAAAGCGTAAGCAGAACAAATTGATCCGAGAATAAATAGGTAAAGAAAGTCCATCCATGAAATTTGAAAGAATTGGGCATTAAAGCCTCCCTTAAACAACATGAAGACACTTAAAAACAATACACCACTTATAAACTCATAAAATGAAATGATGGTTGCATCGTATTGCTTGATATAAACCCCGTTCAACACTGAAAAAAGTGATGATAATAAAGCCGAAATAACTCCCAATATCATTCCGTTGATATAATGAAGTTCACCTCTCGAGATTAAAAACACGCCTAAAACAACTATTAATCCAAAGATAATTTCATACCAAACAATGCGTCTTTTATAAATAATTGGCTCAATAAAAGAGGCAAAAAAAGCGCCGGTAGAAAACATGGCCAAGGTAATGGACACATTGGATTGGTTGATGGCTTCAAAAAAGGTAATCCAATGCAGGGCGATAATAATTCCGGCCAGTACAAATTGGAGTAGGACTTTTGGCCTAAGTCGCATCCCCAGCTTTTTGTACTTCATATATCCAAATATCAAAATACTGGCAATGACCATACGGTACCATACCAAGTCCATGGCACCTACCGAAATTAATTCTCCAAGAATAGCGGTAAATCCTGCAATAAAAACCAAAAAGTGTAACTGCAGATAGTGTTTTAGCTTAGCGTTTGGCATTGTACAGAAGGTATAGCGCTAACATACCAAAGATTACATTTGGAAACCATACGGCCACCAATGGCGGAAAGTCCGATTGCTCTGCCATGACCCCAAATACCTTATCGAAAAACACATAAACCATGGCAATGGAAATTCCAAAGGCCAAATTGACTCCCATTCCTCCCCTACGCTTGATAGAAGACACCGACACTGCAATAATGGTAAGAATGAATACAGAAACTGGCAAACTCCACTTTTTGTACTGCACCACTTCGTAACGCCCAATATTGGAAGACCCTCTTTTTTTCTCCTTTTCGATAAATCGGGTCAACTCTCCATATAATAAGGTCTCGGCCATATAATTGGCGGGGGTAAGATCATCCAAATCGAACTTAAAAAGGGTATCATATCTTCGGATGCTTTCCAAGACTTCGTCATTTTCATCAAAAGTCCGTTTCACAAAATTGGTCAGCTTATAAGTAGTGTCTTGCTCTACATAAGTGATGTTGTCAGCAAATATTTTATACTCCAACTTATTGCCATCGTAATGTTCCAAAGTGAATTTGTTCCCTCGTTTCATTTTAGGGTCAAAACGGCTTACATAAATAATATCATGGTCATTGATCTGACGATAGATATCCTGCGTTTCGATAACATTACTGTTCTTTTTTAAATATTTATAACGGAACTCATTGTATCCCTTACTAGCCAAAGGCGCTAAGTAAAGCCCTAGCAGCAATGCAAAAGCAGCAACAATACTTGCTCCAATCATATAAGGCCTCAGGAATCTAGAAAAAGACACTCCGGAACTCAAAAAAGCGACAATCTCCGTATTGTTTGCCAATTTGGAGGTAAACCAAATCACCGACAAGAACAAAAACAAGGGAAAAAGCAGGTTAGCGAAATAAACAGTAAAATCCAGATAGTACTGTGCCACGGCAGGAAACGGTACTTCGTTCTCTAAAATCTTTCCGATTTTCTCTGCTAAGTTTACTGTAATTCCAATAGGGATAAACAGTAATAACATCATTAAAAATGTAAACAAATACCGTTTAAGTATGTACCAATCCAGTATTTTCATAGGCTTATAAGCGCTTGTCCATTTGTTTAACCATCATATCTTTCCAGGTTCTAAAATCTCCCGCTAATATATGTTTTCTTGCTTCTCTAACCAACCATAAATAGAACCCTAGATTATGGATTGTTGCAATTTGTTTTCCTAAGAGCTCATTTACAGTGAACAAGTGACGCAAATAAGCCTTACTATATTCGGTATCTACAAAAGTGATGCCCATTTCATCAATTGGCGAAAAGTCATCTTCCCACTTTTTGTTTTTAATGTTGATGGTTCCGTGGGCGGTAAACAACATTCCGTTACGGGCATTTCTAGTAGGCATTACACAGTCAAACATATCAATACCTAACGCAATATTTTCCAAAATATTGATAGGTGTCCCAACTCCCATTAAATAACGAGGTTTATCCTCAGGTAAAATGGCTGTTACCACATCGGTCATGGCATACATTTCCTCTGCCGGCTCACCTACAGACAATCCTCCAATGGCATTTCCAACAGCGCCTGCATTGGCAATATATTCAGCAGATTGCTTTCTTAGATCTTTATAGGTACTCCCCTGAACAATTGGGAAAAACGCCTGACTATAATCGTATTTAAACGGTACTTTTTCCAAATGATTGATACATCTATCCAACCACCGGTGGGTCATGTGCATGGAACGCTTAGCGTAGTTATAATCGCATGGGTACGGCGTACATTCATCAAAAGCCATGATGATATCTGCCCCAATACTTCTTTGGATTTCCATTACATTTTCCGGAGTAAACGTATGGTAACTACCATCGATATGCGACTTGAACTTCACCCCTTCTTCCTTGATTTTTCTATTCCCAGAAAGCGAATACACTTGATACCCCCCAGAATCGGTCAAAATATTTCTGTCCCAATTCATGAACTTGTGCAATCCTCCTGCCTTTTCCAAAATGGAAGTTTGTGGTCGCAAATACAGGTGATAGGTATTTCCTAATATGATATCAGGGTTGATTTCATCTTTCAATTCGCGTTGGTGTACTCCTTTTACCGAGGCCACTGTTCCAACGGGCATAAAAATGGGAGTTTCAATAGTACCGTGATCGGTGGTAATTACCCCTGCTCTAGCACTACTTTGTGGGTCTTTCGCTTTTAAGTCAAATTTCATCTTTCTGCGTATAATTTTAACCAGCCCAAAACCGTATCCAAATCCCAAATAGAATCCGTAACTATCAAGTTTTCAAGACTAAAAAAATGTATCAATCCGCAAAGATAATTAACTAAACACGATCTCTCCTGATATTTAAAAATAAACTTTAAAAACTATGTTGAAAATGAGGCTAAAATACCTCTGAAATCGTTTTGTTTACGCCCTATAAAGCCTTATTTTAGCGCCTTTAAAAAATACGTTTTAAAGATGCCAAACACACAGCAATTAGAAGACTTAGTAATTCAAGTGCGTAGAGATATTCTACGTATGGTACACAAGGTAAACTCAGGTCACCCTGGGGGGTCTTTGGGATGTACCGAATTTATGGTAGCATTATACAATGAGATCATGGATAGAAAGGAAGGTTTTGATATGGACGGAATAGGTGAAGACCTTTTCTTCTTGTCAAACGGACACATTTCACCTGTATTTTACAGTGTACTTGCCAGGGCAGGATACTTCCCTGTAGAGGAGTTAAGCACATTCCGATTAATTGATTCCCGCTTACAGGGACACCCAACTACACACGAAGGGTTACCAGGTGTAAGAATTGCTTCTGGATCGTTGGGTCAAGGTATGTCTGTAGCACTTGGTGCTGCACAAGCCAAAAAAATGAATAACGACGCTCACTTAGTGTACAGTTTGCATGGAGACGGAGAGCTTCAAGAAGGTCAAAACTGGGAAGCTATCATGTATGCCTCTGCTAAAAAAGTAGACAACATTATTGCTACAGTAGACTTGAACGGTCAACAAATTGACGGTGCAACAGACGAGGTATTGCCAATGGGTAACATCCGTGAAAAGTTTGAAGCATTTGGTTGGACTGTTGTTGAAATTGAAGAAGGAAATAACGTAGAAGCCATCATCAAAGGAATGGCTGAAGCCAAATCAAAAACAGGTCAAGGAAAACCAGTTTGTGTTTTGTTAAAAACCATTATGGGTAACGGTGTTGACTTTATGATGTACACTCACGAATGGCATGGTAAAGCTCCAAATGACGCACAATTGGAGAGTGGATTAAGCCAAAACCCTGAAACCTTAGGAGATTACTAATAACAACGCAACACAAAATGAAAACATATACATATACAGAAAAGAAAGATACTAGAAGTGGATTTGGGGATGGTTTAACCGAACTTGGACGTACCAATCCTGATGTTGTAGCGCTTTGTGCCGATTTGACTCCATCTTTGAAAATGGGTGATTTCATCAAGGAAAATCCAGAGCGTTTTTTCCAAATTGGAATTGCTGAAGCCAACATGATGGGTATTGCTGCAGGTTTGACAATTGGAGGAAAAATTCCTTTCACAGGAACTTTCGCCAATTTCTCAACAGGTCGTGTTTATGACCAAATCCGTCAGTCTATTGCCTATTCAGGTAAAAACGTAAAAATCTGTGCTTCTCACGCCGGTTTAACTTTAGGTGAAGATGGTGCAACCCACCAAATACTTGAAGATATCGGGTTAATGAAAATGCTTCCTGGAATGACGGTGATCAATCCTTGTGATTACAACCAAACCAAAGCTGCTACAATCGCTATCGCAGAACATGAAGGTCCAGTTTACTTACGTTTCGGACGTCCATCTGTGCCAATCTTTACGCCTGCCGATCAAAAATTTGAAATCGGGAAAGCGATTCAGTTAACCGAAGGAACAGATGTTACCATCGTAGCAACTGGTCACTTGGTATGGGAAGCTTTGGAAGCATCGAAAGCATTGTACGAGCAAGGTATTTCTGCAGAGGTTATCAACATCCACACCATCAAACCATTGGATGAGAAAGCTATTTTGGATTCTGTTGCTAAGACAGGTTGTATTGTAACTGCTGAAGAGCACAATTACCTTGGTGGTCTTGGAGAAAGTGTTGCTAGAGTTTTGGCAACAAACAATCCAACGCCTCAAGAATTTGTAGCGACTCAAGATACTTTTGGTGAATCTGGAACTCCAGCTCAATTGATGGACAAGTACGGATTGAACGCTGAAGCTATCGTGAAGGCTGCCCAAACTGTAATGAAAAGAAAATAATAACTGTTTCCTGACGTTTTAGACGGTATAACCCAAATCTAAAACAAAGTATTTATGAAAACGTTACAGGATCTTTTCAAACCCAGAAATAAGAATTACGGCAAAGCCTTTGGCCTACTGTGTGTCATCATACTCACAACAGCCCTTAACCATAAAGCTCAAGCACAGGATTTAATTGGTTATGGACTAAAAGGAGGATTGAATTACAGTACCAATGGTGAATATTTTGAAGCTGCGTCGGTGAGTTATAAATCTCCCGATAGAAATATCGGGTTCCATTTTGGGCTCTTCGGAAAAATAGGTGGTCGTTTGTATTTTAGACCGGAATTGGTGTATACCAATACCAAAAGTGAATACGACAACGACGACCTTAAAGTTCAAAAACTGGATGCCCCAATGCTTTTAGGGTTTAGAGTTGTTGGTCCATTGCATGTTTTTGCAGGACCGTCTTTTCAATATATTTTAAAGACTGAATTTGGTGATAACACAATTGACCAAATTGAAAACGACTTTACAACCGGACTAAATTTTGGTGTGGGTGTCACTATTGATAAGTTGAGTATTGATTTAAGGTACGAAAGAGGTTTCAATTCCAACGAAGCCAAATTTCTGAACAATGACCTTAGCATTTTACAAGACCGTATCGATACACGTCCTGACCAATTCATCTTAAGTTTGGCATTGTTTCTATAATACGCCGTAACCAACATTATAAAAAAAGCCCCGAGTAATCTCGGGGCTTTTTTAATTTATAAAGGTTTTGTTATTTAAGTCTTCCCACCAATTCTTCTAGGAATATGGTTTGCTGTTCTCCAGTAGCCATGTTTTTTAAGGTAAAGGTGTTTGAATTCAATTCAGACTCCCCTACCATCACAACAAACGGCACTTCCCGTTTATTGGCAAAGTTCATTTGTTTTTTCATTTTAGCGGCATCCGGATACATTTCTGCGGCTATTCCTTGCTTACGAAGTTCCTTAATAGCCTTTAAACAACCTAAGGCTTCTGCTTCACCAAAATTGATAAACAAAACTTTTATGTTTTCGGTAATGGTTGGAGGGAACAAATCCAATTCTTCCAAAACCAAATAGATTCTGTCCAATCCAAAACTAATTCCAACACCACTTACATCTTTCAACCCAAAAATTCCGGTTAGGTCATCATAGCGACCTCCACCACCAATAGAGCCCATAGCAACGCCTTTTGGCGCAGACACTTCAAAAATAGCCCCGGTATAGTAATTTAAACCTCTAGCCAAAGTCACATCCAATTGCAACTTGGCGGTTTGCAATCCTAATTCGGTAATGGCATTGTCAATGAACTGTAATTCTTCGATGCCTTTTTTACCATCTTCCGAAGTATTTAAGATCTCACCTAGGACAGCCACCTGCTCTTCAAAAGTTCCAGAAAGTGAAAACAAGGGTTGCAATTTGTCAATCCCCTCTTGCGGAATCCCTTTACCCAACATTTCTTCCTTAACTTTCTCCTCACCTATTTTATCAAGCTTGTCCAAGGCCACTGTAAAATCGATCAATTTATCATGTGCCCCGATCACTTCGGCAATACCCGATAATATTTTTCGGTTGTTGATTTTTATGGTCACATCTTTCAACTTCAAAGCTGTAAATACAGCATCGTACAACTGTACAAACTCCACTTCCTGCCATAGGGATTTAGATCCCACTACATCCGCATCACATTGATAAAATTCTCTAAAACGTCCCTTCTGCGGTCTATCTGCTCTCCAAACCGGTTGGATCTGGTAACGCTTAAACGGAAATTCAATTTCGTTTTGGTGCTGTACCACATATCTGGCAAATGGCACCGTTAAGTCATAACGGAGGGCCTTTTCAGAAATTTTGGAGGTCATTTTTTGGGAATCCTTTTCAGCATATAATGCATCGTCTACCTTTCCTAAAAAATCCCCAGAATTCAAAATCTTAAAAATAAGGCGGTCACCTTCATCACCATATTTCCCCATTAAGGTTTCCGAATTCTCAAAACTTGGCGTTTCTATAGGTTGAAACCCGAAGGCTTCAAATTTCGCTTTAATCGTATTGAAAATATAATTTCGCTTTGCCACCTCCATGGGGCCAAAATCTCTCGTACCTTTTGGTATTCCTGGTTTTTTTGCCATATCTAACGTTATTGAACCACAAAAATATTATAATTTTTACTGGCAGTCATAAGTTATTTCGATTTTATAGTAACTTTATTGGGTATTTAAAGTCTTATAGAAAAAGACACCAATTATAGAATTCCTTTTGAATGTTTTCACTGGCTAAAGAAAATTTTAAAATCGCCCTAGACTCCGTAAAAAGTCAAGTATTACGAACTGTTTTAACTGTTTTGATCATTGCCATTGGCATTACGGCCTTGGTGGGTATTTTGAGCGCTGTTTCCAATTTGGAACACACCATTTCAAGCGACTTTTCTTCTATGGGAGCCAATACTTTCAACATCCAACGCTATAAGTTTACTGTGGAACGCCACGGGAGAAGGGAACGTCCCAAAAACAACCCAATCATTACCTATCGAAATGCCAAGGATTTTGAAGACCAATACAATTATCCCTATACCCAAACTTCTATTTCGTTTTACGGGACTGCTTCCGCGGAAGTAAAGTATGAAAACAAAAAAACCGATCCCGAAGTTGCCGTAATTGGGGCCAATGAGCAGTTTATCCAAAATTCGGGACTTGAAATTGAAGACGGTAGAGACTTCAACTTTTTTGACATTGAAAACAATAATGGTGTCTGCGTAATAGGAAGCGACCTTAAAAAAGCACTGTTGGACAACATTAATCCCATCAATCAAGTGTTAAGTGTCCGCGGGGCAAAGTTTAAGGTAATTGGGGTGTTGAAATCTAAGGGGTCCACCTTTGGAAACAACCAGGATCTTAGGATGATCATTCCGCTGCAAAAAGCCAGAAGTATGTTTACCAATGCTGACATCAATTATAGCATAAGTGTAAAAACCGATAAAAATGACATGCTTGAAGGCGCACAGGACCATGCCGTAAGTACCTTTAGAAATATTAGAAAACTTAACCCTGTTGAAGAAGACAACTTTGCTATTGAACGTAGCGACGACCTTTTGAACCGAATTGGTTCCATGACCACTTACCTCTACATTGCTGCTTGGGTGATTAGCATCATTACCATCATTGGCTCATCCATAGCTTTAATGAACATCTTGTTTGTTTCGGTTACGGAACGCACCCGTGAAATAGGGGTTAGAAAAGCCTTGGGAGCAAAGCGAAAAACCATTGCTTTTCAGTTTTTTATGGAAGCCATTCTTATTGGGCAAATGGGTGGAATTGTAGGTATTATACTAGGGAGTATTATCGGGTTTGCCTTTGCAAAGATAGCCGACTTCGATTTTGTCATTCCATGGCTGGCCATGTTCTCGGCTTTTACCATTGCCTTTGTTGTGGCTATTGTGGCAGGATTGCTTCCCGCCATCAAAGCCGCCAAATTAGATCCTATTGAATCCTTAAGATACGAGTAGCCTATTAATTGATAAGCTTATCAAAATAGGTATAAAGTTCACCTTTGGTGATTACCCCTCCTTGCTGGATGAGCTTAAACTTATCTAAAGCCTTATCTTCAGTATACTCTTTTTTTGCATTTAAGAACTCTACGTCCTCATCCATCAGGTTTTCACGCAACCAATTAAAGCCATCCCTTGATGTTAAATCAATGGCATTTTTAAGATGAATGGCAATAAGCTGCATGTGTTCTTCGGTGAAATAGAACAAGTGTATTTGTTGGGGCGAAATATGTTCTAAATAATCTACCTTTCCCAAAACACCTTCCCAAACCAAATCACTGAACACATCAAGCTCCTGTTCCGCTACTTCGGGTTTGTTGGCTTTGATATCTGCCCATTCATCTGCCGTAATGGATTGCGTTGCCAAAAAATTGATAAACTCTTTGTGCAATTCTTCAAATTGCTCTTTGGTAAGCCTAGAATATTTCATGTGTAAATTTTATATAATTAAAAAGCCTCAATCCAAAGGGTTGAGGCTCTTTTGTAATATGATGTTGCGAATTATGCTTCAGCAATAACTTCAAATGGTAAAGCAACAGTCACTTCACGGTGCAATCTTACAACTGCCTCGTATTTTCCTAATCTCTTAACAGAACCACCAATTACATTGATGAATTTCTTCTCGATAGTGTGACCTTCCTTTTGTAAAGCATCAGCCAAATCAATGCTGGTTACAGAACCAAACAATTTATCTCCAGCACCAGCCTTAGAAGCGATCTTGATTTCCAAAGCTTTCAAAGCCTCAGCAATTTTAGTAGCCTCGTCAACAATTTTCTTTTCTTTAAAAGCTCTTTGCTTTAAAGTCTCTGCCAATACTTTTTTAGCAGAAGCTGTAGCCATTACAGCAAATCCTTGAGGAATCAAAAAGTTTCTACCATAACCGTTCTTAACTGTTACAATATCGTCTTTAAATCCTAAATTTTCAACGTCTTGTCTTAATATAAGTTCCATAGTTATTGGTATTTTATTTTAATAAATCTGCTACATATGGCATCAACGCAAGGTGACGCGCTCTCTTTACAGCTACAGATACTTTTCTTTGGTATTTCAAAGAAGTTCCTGTTAAACGTCTTGGTAACAATTTACCTTGCTCGTTTACAAACTTCAATAAGAAATCTGGATCTTTGTAATCAACATACTTGATTCCAGACTTTTTAAAACGACAATATTTCTTCGTTTTGCTAGTATCGATGTTTAATGGAGTAAGATATCTGATCTCTCCATCTTTCTTTCCTTTTGCTTGTTGTTCGATTGAAGACATAATTTACGCTTTTTGTTTGTTTCTAGTTCTTCTCTTTTCAGCCCAAGCAATTGCATGCTTGTCCAATTTCACGGTCAAGTAACGCATAAAACGCTCGTCACGTCTGAACTCCAATTCTAGCGGAGAAATAACCTCACCATCTACAGTGTACTCAAATAAGTGATAAAAACCACTTTTTTTGTTTTGGATTGGATACGCCAATTTTTTAAGCCCCCAATCTTCTTTGGCTATCATCTTTGCCCCTCTAGAAACAAGAAAATCTTCGTATTTCTCTACTGTTTCCTTTACCTGAGTCTCAGATAAAACGGGATTTAAGATGAAAACAGTTTCATAATGATTCATATAAAAATGTATTTATAATTAAAAATGGGTGCAAAAATAACCATTATTTCCAACACTAACAACATTTTTCCAATTAAAAAACGAGACTTTACGCCTCAATAAATTTTTGTTAAAAATAACGTTTTACCGATGTTTTTTGGTTTTTATCCGAATTTTTTGTACTATTGTCGATATCTTAACCTAAAACACAACAATGTTATGACTTTAAACTGTGTAGTAGTTGATGATTCAGCAATCCAGCGCTTATCCATCGTAAAGTTAATAGAGAACCACCCTTCTCTTAATTTAATTGCTGAATACAGCAGTGCTTTGGAAACCAAAAATGGTTTAAACACGCACAAAGTCGATTTAATCTTTTTAGACATCGAAATGCCCGTTTTGAATGGGTTTGAGTTATTGGACGTATTAAATAATAAGCCCCAAATTATTTTTGTGACCGGTAAAACCGAGTATGCCTTTAAAGCATTTAATTACGACGCTACCGACTACCTTCAAAAACCAATCACAAGAGAACGCTTTAATATTTCAGTAGACAAGGCCATTGAACAGCACAAGCTTAAAATGGACTTTAACGAAACTGATGGCGAGCACATCTTTGTAAAGAGCAACCTTAAAAAACGTAAAGTATATATTAAGGACATAAAATGGATTGAAGCTCTTGGTGACTACGTAAAATTGGTAACCGAGGAAAACAGCCTTGTAGTACTTTCTACAATGAAAGCTTTTGAAAAAGAACTTCCAGAAGGCAAGTTTTTAAGAATCCACAAATCATATATCGTTAACCTTGACAAGGTAGACAGATTTAATAGTAAAAATGTAGAAGTTGGTGCTTACGAGATTCCGTTAAGTAGAAACAAAAAGACCCAACTAGTAGACGCCTTAAATAATATTTAATAGGACACTCCCCTAAAGTTTAGGTAAGGATAAAGTCATTATTAATAATTGTCAACATTAAGAACTACTCTTACAGCCCTAAAATCTTTAACACTATTGAAGCTATTGTTTATTCTAACGATAGCTTCTTTTGTTTTTGCCAATGACTGCTTCTGCGGAATTTTCACCAAGATGTTTTTATGGTAGTTGTTTCTAATTCTAGCCACAGGTGGAAACTCAGGCCCCAGCACATATTCTCCAAAAAACTGTCTTAAAGACTTCGCATACCAATCGGCAGCAACATTTACCCGATTATAATCCTTATGCTTTAGGGTAATTTTAATTAATCTATAAATAGGCGGATATTTAAAGTTGTAGCGCTCGTCCAATTGTTCCTTGTACATATCCAGATAACTATTGGTAGAAACCTGCTGTAGAATACGATGATGTGGATCGTAAGTTTGAATCAATACTTTCCCTCTAATATCGGTACGTCCTGCCCTACCTGACACTTGCACCATAAGCTGATAACTACGTTCATGGGCCCTAAAGTCTGGGAAGTTCAATAGGTTGTCGGCATTCATTACCCCTACCAACTTCACATTTCTAAAATCAAGCCCTTTGGTAAGCATTTGGGTTCCCACCAAAATATCGATTTCCTGCTGCTCAAAGGCCGTAATGATTTTTTCGTAACCAAACTTTCCTCTTGTGGTATCCAAATCCATCCGTCCCACCTTGTGATTTGGAAATAAGGCCTTCGCCTCCTCTTCCACTTGTTCGGTCCCAAATCCTTTGCTATCCAGTTCCGAGCTTCCACAAGCTTGACAACTTTGTTGCATGGCCATATGATAGCTGCAATAGTGGCAACGCAACTCTCTTTTATATTGATGATAGGTTAAACTCACATCACAATTCGGACATTGTGGAGAATGTCCACAGGTATTACATTCCACTATGGGAGAAAACCCTCGACGATTTTGAAACAAGATTACTTGATGCCCTTCAGATAAGGTTTCTGTAATTTCTTCAATCAAGCGATCACTGAAGTGACCGTTCATCCGTTTTCTTTTGTGCTTGTCTTTGATATCGACCAACTCAATATCTGGCATCAGCACATTATTAAAACGATGCGTCAATTCAACAAAACCGTATTTTCCCTGCTGTGCATTAAAATAGCTTTCCAAACTTGGGGTTGCCGAACCTAACAATGTTTTCGCCTTAAACAGACTTGCCAACACCACAGCAGTATCCCTAGCATGGTAGCGTGGTGAAGGATCAAATTGTTTAAAGGACGATTCATGTTCTTCATCCACAATGATCAATCCTAAATTTTGAAAGGGCAACATCACCGAGGAACGAGCTCCCAATATAATTTGGGCTTTTGGAGCATTGTTCAACACATTGTTCCAAACCTCAACCCGTTCATGAGAAGAATATTTGGAATGAAACACCGACACCTTCTCTCCAAAATAATCCTGAAGCCTGTTGACCAGCTGCGTCGTTAAAGCAATTTCAGGTAAGAGATACAGCACCTGTTTCCCTTGGTCCACCATTTCCTCAATGAGCTTCACATAAACCTCCGTTTTCCCAGAAGAAGTTACCCCATGGAGCAAGGTGATATTTTGGGTTTCAAAAGCATCCTTTATTTCCTGTAAAGCCGTTTCCTGATAAGAATTAAGATTTTTGGAGGCCATATTTTCGTCACCGTCATACTGCACTCGATCTGTTTGAATATGGTATTCCTCAAAGATTCCTTTGTCAATCAATGCCTTTACAATTGCAGACGAAGCGCCACTCTCTTCAGACAAGTCTGATACTTTTACAGGCTTTTGGGTTTTGGCAGAAAGCATAAACAAGCTCATCACCACCTCCCTTTGTTTAGGTGCTCTAGACAATTGTTCCAAAAGCTCCTTAAGTTTATCTTCGGAAGTATATGAAGCTCCTAGTTTTACATAGCGCACCAGTTTAGGCTTATATTTTTCGTAAACTTCCTCTTCAACAGAAATGATATTCTTTTCCAGCAAGCGTTTAAGGATGGGTAATACATTTTGCCGATCCAGAATACTTTCCAAATCCTGTATTTTCAAGGACGATTGATATTGAAGCGCCTCATACACCAGGAATTCATCATCCCGCAAATCTCCTTCATCTTCAATAACAACCTCTCCTTTTGTAATTACCGTTTCACTCTCCAAAATAAATGCACCAGGAAGTGCCGAACGCATCACTTCGCCTAGAGTAGACAAGTAATATTTGGCAATCCATTTCCAGTGTAAAATTTGGGTTTCCGTCACGATTGGTACCTCATCCAAAATCTGATGGATGTCCTTTGCTTCATAGGCCAAAGGTTTTTCGGTATGCACACTCAACACAATAGCCGTATAAATTTTACTCTTTCCAAAAGGCACGGATACACGCATTCCTGGTGTTAAAAATTCAGCTTCGGCCTCCGTGATATGGTAGGTGAACTGCTTTTCCAAAGGAATCGGTAATATAACATCTATAAAATGTGGCATACTAAACTCCTTTCTTTAAACGATTGATAGTCGCATTGAGTTCATAGCCCAACAACAGAATATTGGAATTCAACCACAGATAAAAAAGAAGGATCAATAAAGCCCCAATGGAACCATAGAGCTCATTGTACTGTGAAAAGTTTTCTATATAAATACCAAAAAAATAGGAGTTTAAAATGATCAATAAGGTTGTAAACAAAGCCCCAACCGAAAAAAACTTTGAAGATTTCCCTTCTTTGGTCCCAAAATAGTACAATACGGCTGTAGCAATATAAACCATCAACACAAAAAAGACATATTTGGCAACGATAAGCCAAGTTACATTGCTTTCTTTTGGAGCTAGCCCTTGCTGATGCAGACTATCCAAAAGCGGTTGAATGATGTAAATCTCGAAATATCCAAAAATGGCCACGGTAATAATGAGCAAAAGCGCCAAAATCAAAGCCACTCCTACTGCCAACAAATATTGCCTAAACACACTTCTGGTAAGCTGCTCATGATAGGAACTTTCAAACCCCGAAAACACGGCACTCACCCCATTGGCCATAAGCATAATGGAAAGCAAAAACACGGAAGACAGCAAACCACCTCGTTCATTATTCTCAATATTTCCGAAAATATTCGCAAAGAAAAAATCGGAGGTTTTTGGAGGTAGAAAAGATTCCAAAAACATCAAAAATTCCTCTCTAAACCCATCAATGGGAATATGTGGAATCAAGATTAAAATGAACAGAAGAAAAGGAAAAATGGCCGTAAAAAAGCTAAAGGCAATGGCACTGGCTCTAGAGGTTACTGCTCCCTTTACGATTCCGGTGATGTATAGTTTTAGCAAATCGTACAATGTCAATCCCTCTAAGGCTGGAAGCTGGATTTTTTTCAACAACCGCATAAAGGTGCTTATAACGGGAATTGACTCTAGCTTTTCTTCTAAGGATTTGGTCATAGATTATGTTATTTGCTTAACTTTTTAAAACAATGATTATTCTAAAGCTTTTAAACTTAAATCCATATTGTTGACAGAATGCGTCAAGGCTCCTGAGGAAATATAATCCACGCCACATAGAGCATACTCTCGAATACTGGCTTCAGTGATACCTCCAGAGGACTCTGTCAAACATTTATCTCCAATCATTGCAACGGCCTTTTTGGTATCCTCGAAATTAAAATTATCAATCAAGATTCTATACACACCTTCATTTTCAAGAATCTCTTTTATTTCATTAAAGTCCCTAGCCTCCACAATTATTTTCAGGTCCCTATTGGTCTCTTGCAAATACTGCTTTGTTTTGGTAATGGCCTTAGTAACGCCTCCCGCAAAATCAATATGATTGTCCTTGAGCATGATCATATCATAAAGGGCAAAACGGTGATTTTCTCCCCCACCAATTTTTACCGCCCATTTTTCCAAAGCGCGAATTCCCGGCGTAGTTTTTCTGGTATCCAACAACTTGGTTTTGGTGCCCTCCAATAAATCTACATATTTTTTGGTTTTAGTGGCAATGGCACTCATACGCTGCATGGCATTCAACACCAAACGTTCAGCCTTAAGTATGGATTGGGAAGGCCCTTCCACATAAAATACCACATCTCCTTTTTGAACCGTGCGACCATCTTTAATAAAGGTTTTCATCGATAGATTTTTATCGACAGATTTAAAGACCATTCTGGCGAAATCTACCCCTGCTATAATTCCATTATCCTTTACCAAAAGTTTCGCCTTCCCTACTGCTGTTGCAGGAATGCAGGCCAATGAGCTATGATCTCCATCACCCACATCCTCTCGGATGGCATTGGCAATGATTAATTCTAATTCGTTATTAAATTGAGCTTCGGAAATCATGATAACTATATTTTATGCTAAAATAAGAATAGATTTCCGATAATGGAATTCCATATCCAGATTTCAATTCACAATCTTTAGTTGTAATTTTGCCGCATGACCATAAAACTTTTAGCCATAGGGAAAACCGATTCTAAGGACTTACAATCCCTAATCAACGATTACGAAAAGCGCCTTGGATTTTACATTAAGTTCGACTTGGACATCATCCCTGACCTTAAAAAGGTAAAACACCTCAGCGAAACACAACAGAAGCAAAAAGAAGGCGAATTGATTTTAAACAAACTCCAACCCACAGATGTTTTAATTTTATTGGATGAAAATGGTAAACAAATGGACTCCGTCAACTTTTCGGAATACCTACAAAAACATATGAATTCTGCCATTAAGCAATTGGTGTTTGTCATTGGCGGGCCTTATGGTTTTTCACCTGAAGTATATCAAAAAGCCCAAGGGAAAGTTTCCTTGTCCAAAATGACGTTTTCACACCAAATGGTCCGTTTGTTTATGATTGAACAACTCTATAGAGCCTTCACCATCTTGAAAAACGAACCCTACCATCACCGTTAAGCTTAATCGGTGTCCCAACCAAAAGTGGCCTGAAATACATAGTCATTGGTAGAAGCTCCTTCAACAGGTTTGTTATCGTAGTTATAGGTAAGCCCTAGTTTGATAAACAAATTGAAAGGCAAATCGTATTTGGCAGTCACATTAAGATCGGTACGAAAACGTCCGCTCTCCGTTAAACTGGGATAGCCAGTTACGTGGGA
Organism: Mangrovimonas sp. sgz306409; assembly: GCF_059735265.1. NCBI lineage: Bacteria > Pseudomonadati > Bacteroidota > Flavobacteriia > Flavobacteriales > Flavobacteriaceae > Mangrovimonas > Mangrovimonas sp. sgz306409. The sequence goes on along the minus strand of NZ_JCAPEU010000005.1, from coordinate 295,951 downwards.
ATACAAATCGAAATCATCAAAGTCGAACAAATTGGCCTCTACCGACACAAAGGCTTCCAAACTGTTTCGGTTATTGATATCGGCATCTGTATAGCGTTCGTTGTTCCATGCCAATCCCCCTCCAGAAGCCAAATACATTTTGTTGGAATGAATGATATACTTTCCAATACCACCTTGAATAGCGGTACGCAATTTTAATTTCTGTTCGTCATTGGAAAGGAAATTTGCCGAAGCCAAGGCAAACCAGTCTTTTTTAAGAAAATAACGGGATCCTAAAGTAGCATCGGTACGGATAGTCGATTCCACATTATCCTGACTACTGCTCACCCGATTGTATCCCCCGTTAAAAAACCATTTGCTTCCGGTGTAGGAAATCTTGCTGTTAATGGTCAACTGGGCCAAGTTATTCAACTTCGTAAAATTGAAACCCACCGAGACCTCAGCATCTACCCTAGAAATAAAATCGGATTCGACTTCCTTGAAATAGACAATCTCATCCACTTTTACCGTGAGTGTTTCATCCTCATTCACCAAAAGCACCTCATTGGACTGTTCTTCCGACATTTTAATGGAGCCATTAAAACGTCTTCCGTTGGATAGATTGATTAAAAAAAGCTGCATGCTTTTTACTTTTTTCACATGCAGCCATTTTATTCTAAAATCGTCTTTACTATAATCGGTCTCTATGGTCAATACCCCATTGTTCATTTCTTTCATCGTCCCAACAATGGTATTGTTGTTCTTTAAAACAATGGTGTCATTTTGCGCATTGCCTTGCAATACTGTGACCAAAACCACCACTAAAGCGTAGAGTAAGTTTTGTTTCATATTTGGAGAGGGATTTTAACAAATTAAAACGATGTTCTAATATAGAAAAAATCACTTACTCCACGAAATCAATACGTTGCAAACAATTGTTTTCTCTTTTTCAACTGTTTTTCCAAATCGCCAATGGTTTCTTTAACCGCCATTTCAAAATTACGTTCTGTGGAAGAAGCAAAAATTCTTGGACCAGGCAAACTCAATTCCATATTACAAATTTTCCAATTTTTTTGATAATTGTTATCTTCTTTAAAAGAAACGCTGCAATTGATTACCCAATCATATTTTTTTGCTAATCCTTCAAGTTTTTGAATTGTGTAAGTAGATAAAGAATTACTGTTATCTAGATTTACGTATTGAATTTTGATTTTCATGATTGTGGCTTTTAAAGGTTAAACATACTGCAATTTACAGCCCTTAACCCAAACAAAATATGACCACCATCATAGTTGGCAAATTACTCCAATCCCAAACTTTTAATATACGCTTCGTTGTTTGAAGGTCTTCCCAAAAACTCTTCCACAGCACTTACCACATCGCGTTGACTACCATTGGATAAGATCAACTTTCTGTAGCGAACGCCGGTTTCTTGATCTGTCAAACCATTTTTCTCAAAAAGGGTAAACATATCTTGAGCGTATACTTCAGACCATAAATATCCGTAATAGTAAGTTGGGTGGGTGTTCACGTGGATCCAACTTCCTTGAGGATGTGTTCCTTCAACATACCAATCCATTACCCCCATTTGTTTGTCGATGTTCTTCCAAATCTCATCTGTATTTACTGGGTTGGCAGGATCGTATTTGTCGTAAAGGTTCATATCGTAGATACACTTTCTCAACATAGACTGTGCATTCAAACCAGACGACACATTTTGAGAGGCTTTCATGTTATCAAACAACTCCTTAGGAAATACTTCTCCTGTTTTGTAATGCTTCGCAAAAGAACTCAACATCTCATAATTTCCAATCCAGTTTTCAAAGATTTGCGACATTGCTTCCACAAAATCGGAATTAGCCTGAGCCTGAACATTGAATTCTCCATCGTAAGACATGCTGTTTACAATATGACCAAACTCATGGAAAAGCGTGCTCAATTCTTTATAGGTCAATAATGAAGGCATATCTTCAGTTGGCTTGGTAAAGTTCCCCAACAACATAGCCACAGGTACCTCATATCCTTCCGCTGTTTGTCTACCATAAGTTAATGGCACCCCATAAAACCAAGTCTCTTTAAATGGTCTTGGATATAAATCCAAATAGAAACGTCCTTTCAATTTGTTGTTCTCGAACACTTCGTAAGCTTCCACTTCATCAGACCAAACTGATGCATTTTCAGCCTTACGGAACTCAAGTCCTAACAACTGCTGATAAATGGTAAACAAACCTTCTAAACAAGCATCCATTGGAAGATATTCCCTGATTTTTTCGTGGTCTACATTGTATTCATTCTTTAAGATTTGATCCTTATAATATCCCAAATCCCAAGCGTTAACTGTTTGCCCTTTCTTGGCTGCCACAGCTTCCAACACTTTTAAATCTTCAACAGCCTTTCCTTTAGATTCTGCTACCAAACCATCAATAAAGTTCCAAACGGTTTCTGGAGTCTTGGCCATTTTCAATTTCAAATTATACTCTGCATAAGATTTGGCTCCGAACAACTGGGCCAATTGGTAACGCTTGCTCACCAAAGAATCTAAAATCTCTAAGTTCTTATCCGCTCCACGATTGTCATACTTAATAGTGTAGGCTTTTCTAACCTCAGAGCTATTTGGGTTGTTCAACATGGTCACTCTAGTAGCATTGATTACAGGAATATCATATGAACCATCTTCTTGTTTGTACTGAGCTTTGAAAGATTCTGGTAAACCATCGGTTTCGGCTTCTGTTAAGGTTAACACTTCATTAGCTGTATTCATATTTGTTGAATACTGTGAAGACAAATCGCTAATTTCTGCTGTAAGCGTTTTAAACTTCTCAAGGTTTTCAGCACTTAAATTAACCCCAGACTGCTTGAATCCTGCAATCACGTCATCCACCATTTTCTTTCTATTCCCTTGCAGCGTATTGTAAGCTTCTGAAGCTGCAAAGGTTTCAAACTTTTCAAACAATAATTTATCAGAGCCAATTACAGTTCCCAAAGAATCCACTTTTTGATTGCCTTTCAAACCTTCAGCACGAACAATGGAATCTGTAGAAACCCAATACAACATAAAGGCATTATTACTGGCTTTGCTCAATTGGTTATTAATTCTGTCGTACGCCACAAAGGTATTTTCAAACGTAGGAGTTTCCTGCCCTTTGATAGCTTCTACCTCCGTCACCACGTTATCGATAGTAGTGGCTACATATTCCTCTATAGCAGCACCGTCCACAGATGCATAATCTATTGGGACATTTAGTTTAACATTGAAAGGATTATTTTCTGACAGCGTTTTTAGTTGCACCTGTTCAGATTCAGTTTTGTCGGCACATCCCATTAGCAATAAGAGTGTAAAAAGTGAATAAAAAGTAGTTTTCATTAAAGTATTTTTAAAAATCCGAACAAATATACTATTCCATAACTACTTTGTCTGCCAATAATACCTTAACTTTTTGAATTCCTTGTTCTACCAACTTTCTTTTAGGTCCTCGCTCCAAAGCAAGCTCATATTGTTGTAAGGCTTCCTCATAACGTTTTTGCTCTACCAACCATTCCGCGTACAACTCATGTGTTGGTTTTTGAATGGATGGTGGCCCATAGCTATAGGTCATAGCCTCTTGGGCAGCTACTGAAGTCTTTAACAATCTTTCCGTTTTTTCAACATCCTCATTCAACCAAGCCTGTAGCGCTTTGAGTTGGGTCAATATCACAGTTGAACCATCTATACTCCGTTGTGTTGGTGTTTCCCTTGTCACCGAGGCACAAAACGCAGCGCCTTGAGATAGATTATCAACCAGTAAACTTTCCTTTTGTATTTTTTCTTCTAAATCTACAATGAGACTGTCCAATTGTTGAGGCTGCTTATCATAAAATGCTTTGTAGCCATCCAAAAACTGATTCATGGCTTTAATTGAAATTCGCAACCCAGATACGTCTATGGGAATCTCGACAATGGCATTATCCCAATCATCCGTTTCACACAGATAAGTTCCTTTTAAAAATACCATATGCGTTCTGGCACGTTTGGAAGGCAATTCATTGGTGTATTTCTGCATGTCCCAAACCATGTCCCTAGCCTTGTTGATACTATCCATTTGCAAATAGCCATATTCCAACCAATGATAAGAATGATACCCTCTCGCATCATTATCCAATTCTTTCGCATTCTTTCTGGTGATACTGGCTCCATAAGACGCCACGTTAGAACTGACCACCTCATCCCACATGCCCAAAGCCACATAAATATGGGATGGCATATGCAAGGCATGGCTGGCATCTGGAGCTACTTTCGAATAACTATTGGCGGCATCCAAAGCCAAATGCGCATGATAAGGATCGTCATAGGAATGTATCAAATAATGTAAAGCTCCAGGGTGCTTAGGATTATCTTCCAACACTTGTTTTGCTATGATAGCCCCCTGTCCAAAAATAGAATCGTTTCTAGCCCCTACAACCGAGCCTAATTGGGAAAGCGCATAAAAAGAGGCCACTTCATTATTACCCGGATACTTTTCATACAAACTCCCCATAAAATCTCGATACTTTACATCGCGTTCATTCTTGGACGTCTTGGGGGTATATAATATTTCTACAGCTTTTATAAAGTCCTGCTCTACTTCGGATAATTCATCTAAACGCTCTAATTGTTTCAATTCAGCAATAACTGTATTAGCTTCTTCAAAGTCTTGCTCAGACCACAAACTATGATTGTAAGTCATCGCCTCTCCCCAATAGGCCATGGCCAAGTTTGGATCTAATTCCTGAGCCTTTTTAAAAGCTTCCCTAGCATCAACATATTCAAAACTATGCAATAGCAGCAATCCTTTTTCAAAATATGGCTTTGCCTGTTCATCCCCTTGAACAGTAAACTCTACACTTCCCAAGGCTGTTTTTTCGGTGACAGTTTCTTTACAATTAAAAACGATAAGGGCTAACAAAAGAAAACAAAAAAGTCTCATAATAAGTCTATTTACAACAACGCTTTAAAGCACTATTTATAAGGTTTATACTCAAATATAATCAATTATTAGTAGACCTAGATTCATTGAGAAATTCTACATGGGTTTTAATTTGAAATACTAAGTTGTACTTTTGAACTCTAAATTTAGAGCTATGAAACTGGTTTTTGCCACTAACAATCTAAACAAACTTCAAGAAGTTCAAAAGTTAATTCCCTCAAACATCCAATTGCTGAGTCTCAAGGATATTGATTGTTTGGAGGACATTCCAGAAACCCAAGACACCATTGAAGGCAATGCCATTCAAAAAGCCAATTACATCAAGGACAATTATGGCTACGATTGTTTTGCAGACGATACCGGTTTAGAGGTTGAAGCTTTAGATGGTGCCCCTGGCGTTTATTCAGCACGGTATGCAGGACCACAAAGAGATGCCAATGACAATATGGACAAGCTGTTGGAAGCATTGGAAAACCATTCCAACCGAAAGGCTCAATTTAAAACGGTTATTGCCCTTTCTCTTGACGGAAAACAACATACTTTCACTGGGATTTGCAAAGGAGACATCACCCAAGAAAAAGCTGGATCGGCCGGTTTTGGATACGATCCTATTTTTAAACCGGAAGGATACGAGCTTACATTTGCCGAAATTTCCATGGAAGAAAAAAACAGCATAGGTCATCGGGGAAAGGCTGTTGTGCAGCTTGTGGACTATTTAAATCAACTCTAGAACTCTTAATAAAATCATAATTATCAGGGAATTCCTGTACTCTGAAATAAAAAGCGTATATTTGCCGGCTGAAACTCAAAAGGTTGAGTTAAATTCCTCAGAGTGAGGATGTGTTACAGGAAGATTTAGGTTAAGTATGTCGATTCGCTTCTTATGTAACACTACAAAAACATAATCGAATACTTACAATCGAATGAACACATTCCAAGATTTAGGTCTTAATGACGACCTATTGCATGCTATTAATGATTTAGGATTTGAAACTCCTAGTGACGTACAAGCACAAGCCATCCCAATTTTATTAGAAGAAGACACCGATTTGGTGGCCTTGGCACAAACCGGAACAGGAAAAACAGCTGCTTTCGGATTTCCAATGTTACAAAAAATAGATGTGGGAAGCAGAACCACACAAGGACTTATCTTATCGCCAACACGTGAACTTTGTTTACAAATCACCAATGAGCTAAAACTTTATGGAAAGTATTGCAAAGGACTAAATGTTGTAGCCATCTATGGAGGAGCCAGCATTACCGATCAAGCAAGAGCTATCAAAAAAGGGGCGCAAATTATTGTTGCCACTCCTGGAAGGATGAAAGACATGATCAGCCGTAACATGGTGGATATTTCTAAAATTGAATATTCTGTTTTGGATGAGGCCGATGAAATGTTGAACATGGGATTCTATGAAGACATTACTGATATTTTATCTCATACACCTACAGACAAAAGCACCTGGTTGTTTTCGGCTACCATGCCAAGAGAAGTAGCATCTATTGCCAAAGAATTTATGTATGATCCAAAAGAAATTACTGTTGGATCCAAAAACGTGGGTAGTGATCAAGTTTCGCATGAATACTATTTAGTGAACTCAAGAGACCGCTACCAAGCCTTAAAACGTTTGGCCGATGCCAATCCTGATATCTTTTCAGTAGTATTCTGTCGTACTAAACGCGATACCCAAAAAGTAGCAGAAAACCTTATTGAAGATGGTTACAACGCTGGCGCACTTCACGGAGATTTAAGCCAGAACCAAAGAGATTTGGTGATGAAATCTTTCAGAAACAAACAAATCCAAATGCTTGTGGCTACAGATGTAGCTGCCCGTGGTATTGATGTGGACGATGTGACCCACGTTATCAACTACCAACTTCCTGATGAAGTAGAAACTTACACACACCGTTCTGGCCGTACTGGTCGCGCAGGAAAAACCGGGGTTTCTATGGTGATTGTTTCCAAAAGTGAACTTAGAAAAATTAAAAGCATAGAGCGTATTATCAAAAAGAACTTCGAGAAAAAGAACATTCCAAGCGGAATGGAAATTTGCGAAGTGCAATTGTTTTCGTTGGCCAATAAGGTACATAACACCGAAGTTAACCACGAAATTGACAAATACCTAAGTAATATCAACGAACTATTCAAGGATACCGACAAAGATGAATTGATCAAAAAATTCTTCTCGGTTGAATTCAGTCGCTTTTACAACTACTACAAAAAATCACAATCCTTAAATGTTGAAGAATCTCGCGGAGATAGAGAAAGCAGTAGATCTTCATCTTCCGATGACGTGAGATACTTTATCAACATTGGTAAAAAAGATGGATACGACTGGATGAACCTAAAAGATTTCTTAAGAGATCTTTTAGAATTAGGCAAGGACGATGTCTTTAAAGTAGACGTTATGGACAGCTTCTCTTTCTTTAATACAGAACCAGAGTTGCAAGAGAAAATCCTAGCCTTCTTTACCGACTTTAAACATGAAGGTCGCTATGTAAATGTTGAAATAAGCTCAGACAAAGGAAAGTATGGAGGTAAAAAACGTAAAGGCGGTAGACGCGACGGCGGAGGAAGAAGAAGAGGTAACGACGACTTTAAAGGCGGAAGCTCCAGAAGCAAAGGAGAAGGTAAACGTTTTGAAGGAGGTTCTAAACCACCTCGACGTAGCGGAGCGCCAAAAGCAAATGCTGTTGGCGGATCCAGACCAAGACGTTCTAGACGTTAAACAATAATATATTAAGAGGCTATCCTAAGAAAACAGGATAGCCTCTTTGCTTTCAAATTGGCTCTAACAAGGAAAAGCGCTTGTTAATTTTTAGTCAAAATTTTTTGGATGTATCAGTAATATATCTTTAGTTTATTACTTTTATACCTTACAAAGATTGATATGAAATACCTACTTCTACTAATATGTACTTTTTTTATAACCACCTCTGTGGTCTCTCAAGAAGATGACACCAGAGTAAAAGGTATTGTAGTAAGTTCAAGTACAGGAGAAACTTTGGAAAAGGTAAACATTGTCAATCTTAACCAGGTTATTGGAACCTCTACGGATGACAAAGGGGCTTTTGAAATCAAAGCCAAAGCTAACGACACACTGCATTTCTCATATCTTGGATACAAATCCATTAAAGTAAGGGTTACCAACGACTGGATTAAATTTGGGGAAACTCAAATTGAATTGACGGAGTCCGCATTGGCATTGGAAGAAGTTGTAGTAAACCAATTAAGGCTTACCGGATATCTGGAAGTTGACGTAAAGCAGGTACCTATCAAAACCAATTACCGCTACAGTATTTCAGGATTGTCCAACAAAGGGTATGAAGCCGGAAACAACTCTCCTAATGCCGTAAACAAAGTGCTGGGAGCCATTTTTAACCCTGCAGATTTCCTGTATAATGCCTTTGGAAGAAAGCCTAATGAAATGAAAAAACTGCGCCAAATGAAAGAGGATGATGAAATCCGAAACCTTTTGGCCACCAAGTTTGACCGTGAAATGCTTACAGTTCTATTACAGGTTGACCGTTATGATTTGGATGAAATTGTAAGTCACTGCAACTACTCCAAGGACTTCATTGAAACGGCCAATGATCTTCAAATTCTGGATGCTATCAGTGAGTGTTACGAAGAATACAAAGTACTCAACAGAAATAGACCTAGTAGGTTTTAAATATTAAAGAAAAAGTCGAAACTAAGTTTCGACTTTTTTTATGCTCTAGAGTGAAGGGCAATCCTATTCCCTTCCGAATCTATGAATGCTGCCATATACCCGTGTTCCGGTGAAATTTGGGTTTTAGGTTGGTAAATCTGTCCACCAGCTTCCTCTATCCTATCCAATTCGTTTTGCACATTTTTACTTATGAAATAAATCAGGGTCCCCTCCTGACTTGGAATATAAGAATCCTGTTTGATCAAGGTGCCCTGTGCTCCTGGCACTTCCCCTCTGTCTGGAAACCACCCCATTTGCAAACCTCCAAAATCATGAAGGGCAATTTCTACTTGAAAAACAATTTCATAGAATTTTTTGGCCCGAGCCATATCAGACACGGGAATTTCAAACCAACCAACCATATTATGTGCCATAGCCAGAGAATTTATAATTTCATTTAAAGTTACAAATTCTCCTCGTTTTCATGATAATGGGCTACAATTTTATCGTAATTTTTAATGGACTTTTTAACCCAATCCATGCGCTTTTCTAAAATCTCTGCTTCGGTAAGTCTCCAGTCCAAATCACTCAATCTCATTTTTGAAGTCACATGCTGCAATATAATTGCTGCAGAAACTGAGATATTCAAGCTTTCTGTAAAGCCCACCATAGGAATCTTTAAATAGCAATCAGCTTCCTTCAAGACATCTTCAGAAAGGCCCTCGGTCTCTCTTCCAAAGAAGAAACAAGACTTTTTAGTGAAATCGAATTCATGCAATTCGCAGTCGTTGGTATGCGGCGTTGTGGCCACAATTTGATAGCCTTTCTTTTTTAAATCAGCTACACATGATTTTACACTATGATATCGATTTATATCTACCCATTTTTGGGCTCCCATGGCAATTTCCCTATCAATACGTCTGCTATTTCGTTCCTCTACAATATGCACTTCCTGTATGCCAAAAACGTCACAGCTTCTAATAACTGCACTAGTATTATGTAACTGAAAAACGTCCTCTGTAGCAACCGTAAAATGTTTGGTGCGTTGGGCCAATACTTCTTCAAATCGTTGTTTTCTGCTATCGGTAAGATAGCTCTCTAGGTATTCTAAAAGTTTGAGATCTGTCATAGGCCAAATATAATTTATAAATAGTAATTTTGACTCATGAAACACCTCGTAGTACTCACAGGAGCAGGAATGAGCGCCGAAAGCGGCATTAAAACCTTTAGGGACGCAGATGGCCTTTGGGAAGGGCACGATGTTATGGAAGTGACTTCTCCGGAAGGCTTTAGAGCCAACCCCGAATTGGTTTTGGACTTTTACAACCAAAGACGCCGACAGTTATTTGAAGTATCCCCAAATGCCGCACATTTTGCCTTGGCAGAATTGGAAAAAGAATATCAAGTAAGTATCATCACCCAAAATGTTGACGACCTTCATGAACGCGCTGGCAGCACCAACGTGCTTCATTTACATGGGGAATTATTGAAAGCCCGAAGCACCTACGACGATGCTGATATTGTTAATTGCACTACCGACATTGTAATGGGAGATAAGTGCCAAAGAGGATACCAAATGCGTCCACATATTGTATGGTTTGGGGAAGCAGTCCCCATGATAGAACCTGCCATTTCCATTTGCGACACAGCAGACATACTGCTTATAATTGGCACTTCATTACAGGTCTATCCTGCGGCTAGTTTAATGCACTATGCTCCCGAAAACACGCCCACATTTTATATTGACCCAAGACCTGCTGTTTCTAACTCTAGAAACATTACCGTAATTGCCGAAAGCGCTACCCTAGGGATGGAAATTTTCAAACAAAATTTACTTTCATTACTCTAATTCAAGTTTATTAAAATCAACACTTTCAACTTACAAACACCTAATACACAACACTTAAAGAAGTTCACCTAGAGGTTAAATTAAGGTTAATCCACACGGTTTCACAGCTTTAAAACTGAAAAGCTTCCTAATTTTAACTTTCTAGCTGATTAATGATTATGACAAAATTTTTAAGCACAAAAATTCAATTACTCTTTATTTTCATAGGCTTAAGTTACAATACTAATGCTCAAAACGCCCTGCACTTTGACGGTGTGGACGACTATATACAAACAGACTACAAAGGCATTGAAGCAGATGGTGCCAGAACCGTTGAAGCTTGGATAAAAGTGGAACCTAGTGATACCTGGCGATTTATTGTTGATATGGGTATCTCAGGAATTGGACAGCGATTTTCCTTTAAAATAAATAATAATGCCCGCTTCATAAGAGTTGAAATTGGCGGCGGTGGTATTTATGGAAAAACAACCATCACAGACAACAAATGGCATCACGTGGCCGCAACCTATGACCCTGACTTATCAGAAAATCAATTTAAACTTTACGTAGACGGAAATTTGGACGGAGAAGGAGATCTTGATTTAGAAGTTGACACCCACACCGATAAGCCTGTAAGAATAGGCTATAGCAATTACAATCTTGGTCCTTTTGAAGGTTTACTTGACGAAGTTAGGGTTTGGTCTATTGCACGAACTGAGGAGGAGATCAAAAACAATATGAATACCGAAATATGCCAAACTCCCAATTTGGAACTATATTATAAATTCAACCAAGGTATTCCAAATGGCAACAATAAAGACCAAAATATTGTCATGGACTATGCGGGAAATGCTTACAATGCCGCACTTAAAAATTTTAAATTATCAGGGACCAACTCCAACTGGACAGAAGGAAGCCCAATTTCTCAAACAGATTTAGACACTTTTGTTAGTGCTGAAGGCTCTACACTCACAGCAAATTTGCAAAGTGCCAATTACCAATGGATTGATTGTTCTGACCACAATAAAGAAATAAACGGAGCCACATCCCAATCCTTTAGCCCAAAAGTTATTGGTTCATATGCCGTAAAAGTCACCAACGCCGAAGGCTGTATGGAGTTATCAAATTGTATTACTATTTCGTCTCTGGAAACATTTGAGAGTTCTTTTACCAACACTATTGCATTTTCAAAAAATGAGCTTGAAAGAGGTGTGTCAATCGATTTGGGCACTTCATTTACAGAAGTTCAAACAAAACTTACCAATATAGAAGGCCATGTCCTTTCGGAAGACAATTTTAAGGATATTGATAAAATTGATATGGATATAGACCAAATTCCTGGATTGTATTTCCTTCATATTATAACCAATACGGGAGATTCGGGTATTCTTACCATTGTAAAACAGTAACACATAAAAAAGGCGACCATTGTTTGGTCGCCTTTTCTTTCAGATTATAAATTCAAGTTGTTTTTTACAGAGGGTTGCAAGGCATCCTTATGCACCATAATGGAAATAGTTTTCAATTTAAAGTAAGCTTCGCTCATGTATATGAATCCATCGTTAGGCACCTTTTTTGTGTGCTTCCCCCAAGAATTTTTCACTTTGTAATAAATAGTACCATTTTGATCTTCAACCATGCCTACAATATGCATTAAATGATCATCGGTGGTATTAAAATTTTCAAATTCCTGTTGGCGAAATTCTGAAGTTATCTCCTTTTCTTTTGTAATCGCTTTCAATGCTGCCTCCCCTATGTTTCTATCTTCAGGTATTACCGCAAGACCATATTTAGAAGAAAATGTAGTTTCGGTAACATCGCAATCCAATTCAATGGAAAACCCAGCTTTTAGGGCTTCATTTGTAATCTGCACCAATTCATCCAAAGCTACATTATAATAGCTTCCATTTGAGAAATTATCAGGAATCTCCAATATAAAATTGCTGTTATAAGGATGATGTGTAAACGAAGTAATGCTCACATAATCCTGAAATTGCAACCCTGTCATTTCCAAAAATGATTGAGGTGTATAAGTCTCACCTTCATAGATAAAGGTTTCAATTTGTTTTCCCAATGCTGCATCCAATTTGGCTTCAACATCCATTTTCCAATCCCCTTTATAGGCTGTTGGATTTTTAATATAAGCATCCAAAATAGGTTTTAAATCACCTACAATTTCAGAATGATCATGCGTTTTTTCAGTTTCTTGCAATCCTGTATACACCTCATTGGGAACCACTCCAAATTGTGAGATACTATTGACAACATCATGAGCCAAACCACCTTCACTAAATTGTGCCATCCCTTGGCGCATCACATAATTCCACGCCTTTCTAGGGTAGGTCTGCCTCACATTATACATTTCAGATAAATCAATATGTTTTCCTGAAAGGCGCATAATTTCACTTTCCAAAAAAGAAGAGGTAGAAAAACTCCAACAAGTTCCGGTGTTCCCTTGACTGATAACCTCGGTAGTTTCAAGATCTATAAGAGATTTAAATTGGTAGGATTGAGAAAATGCAATGGTTGAAGTTGCCATTAGCATAACATAGAAGAAGGGCTTTTTAAGGTTCATTCTTAACATTTTTAATTCTAGGCCGCTAAAATAATAAAAATGGAAAAGTTCTCTTTAGCAATTCTCATAAGACATGACTCCATGATTCCTTCAAAATCTTAAGCCGCAAAACATAACTTACTCATTGTAAGAACTATCGGAAATATTTGTATATTTAAATACAACTATTCCAATTATGAAAAACCACTTCTTTCTATTAATCTTTCTTTTGTGTATTACCCCTAATTGGGCGCAGCAGGACACCTCTTCTGAAACCAAAGATTCCATAGTCCAAAAACCGCACGAGTTTACGGTTATGCCCTATGTAAGTTACAATAGGAATCTTAAATTTATGTTTGGGGTCACCCCGATGTACATGTTCCGGATGAACAGAAATGATTTAAAATCTCCCAGATCCATGGTAGGACTAGCTGGGGTGTATACTACCAATAAATCCTACTTTATTGCGGTTTTCTCCCAAATGTACTTTAAAGAAGATTCCTGGAGGTTACAAGTTTTTGGCGTTACAGGAGATCACCTTTCTCAATTCTATGCCGGTGATATTGACGAACCTGGGTTTTATGATTATGCCACAAATACCACTATTATAAATGTAGGAATTAAAAGGAAAATTGTGGAGCATTTATACGGTGGGCTTGCCTATACTTACTCTCATTACGAAACAGATTTTTACAATTTACAGCCCGCAACAACCACCACTTCACAAGGCCTTGAAATTAACTTTATGATAGACAAGAGAAGTAACATTTACTATCCCATGAATGGTTACCAAACCAAACTCCGCTTAAAAATGTACCCTTTATGGATGGGCAATGATGAAAGGGCCAACCGCATTTTAACTTCGCACAACCATTACTTCCCATTTAGAAAAGATAAAGATGTGTTGGCTGCCCGTTATTCGGGACAATTTGGTCTTGGCAGCATTCCTTTTGAACAACAGGTTACCGTTGGTGGAAAAGATATCCGAGGATATTCTGAAGGGAAATATCGCGGCGATGGCTTGATTGCTGTACAGAGTGAATACAGATGGAATTTCCATAGAAAAATGGGCCTTGTTGGCTTTGCTGGCCTAGCCACTATTTACGGGTCTGACACCTCTAGTTTTGATTGGAAAATGTATCCAGGGGCTGGCGTCGGGTATCGCTACCAAGCCTTTAAATCCATGAAATTTAATGTAGGGCTGGATGCCGCCGTAGGGAAGGACGATTGGGGAATCTATTTCAGAATTGGTGAGGCATTTTAACAATTTTACTGCTCTTAAATTACCGGATAGCGTTTTTTGTTACAATTAAAAACAATACCTTTAAGGAAACCTTTAACTAGGTTACGCCTAAACGAATACAACACATTAATGCTTACCAAAACAGAAAAGTCCTTTAGCCTCATCTACTTCATTATTGTCCTGGCCGAATTGGTTTTTGGAAATTCTGAACGCCTACATGCATTGCACTATGTAAGCAAACCCGCCATCTTAACCACTTTGATCATTTTTTTTGTGACGCGAAGCAATCATCTCAACAAAACGTTGCGATTAATGACTTTGTTCGCCCTTTTGTTTTCACTTTTGGGAGATATAGAACTTATGTATGCCCAACGCGACGAGCTTTACTTCATCTTTGGTTTAGTGGCCTTCTTAGCCTCCCACGTGATGTACACTTTCGTGTTTTTAAAAAACAGAGATCCCGAAAAAAAACCATTTCCCTTCATTGCAATTCTACTCCTCTTTGCAGTTGGATTGTTATTTACTATTTATGAAGGATTGGGAAATTTAACGGTGGCTGTCATCACTTACATGTTGGTCATTCTAACCATGGTTACAACAGCCTACCTTAGAAAGGAGACAGGGACGCGCAATAGCTATTATTTGATATTTTCTGGCGCTCTGTTATTCATGCTTTCGGATAGTATTTTGGCCATCGACAAGTTTCACGAACCCCTGCCCTTTTCCCACATTAGCATTATGTTCACCTATGCTCTGGCTCAGTACTGCATCGTGATGGGACTTTTAAAATCAAGGGACAAAGTTGAAATTCTTCAAAAAACAACCTAACTTTTAATTCGTTAGTTTTCAGAAGCAAAAACAACACCTATGTTAAAAATTTGAAAATTTACACCATAAAACGCTCCTAAAGTGTAACATCTTCTCTGCAACCTCTACAAATAGTCAGCTAACAACTAAAAATTTGGATAAAGAACTAGAACATAGTTTTGTAAAATTACTTGAAGAGCACCAAAACATTGTGCACAAGGTGTGTAGGCTATATACCAACAACCAAGATGCCCACAATGATTTGTTTCAGGAAATTACCATACAGCTATGGAAAGCCTATCCAAAATTTAGGGGAGATGCTAAGTTTAGTACTTGGATGTACCGAGTAGGCTTAAATACAGCCATTACCCTATACCGGAAGTCTAAACGTAGAATTGACACTCAGGAGTTTGACACTGTACAGTTCAAAATAAAATCGGAAGAGTATGACGACACCGAAGAACAACAACTTAAACTCTTGTACAATGCCGTTTACCAGTTGAATGACATTGAGAAGGCCTTGGTATTTTTATTCCTTGAGGACAAAAACTATAAAGAAATCAGTGAGACCTTAGGGATATCAGAAGTGAATGCTCGAGTGAAAATGAACCGCGTGAAAACGAAATTAAAAACCATCTTAAATCCGTAGCAAATGGATGAATTAGAATTATTAAAAAAAGATTGGAATAAACGTGGGGACAGTTACCCCAAGTTGTCCTATAACGATATTTACAAGATGATTCTTAAAAAATCCTCTTCCATCGTTAAATGGATCTTTATTCTAAGTATGCTGGAATTTGTGTTCTGGCTAAGTATTTCATTTTTGCTGAAAGACTCCAAAAACCTCAAATCCTTCGACCGTTTGGATGGCAGCTACCTCCTAATTCCTTTAACTGTCATTGGGTATGTGGTGTTGGCTTACTTCTTCTTTCTGTTCTACAGAAACTACCGAAAAATATCGGTTACAGATAGTGCCAAACAACTCATGGAAAACATCCTAAAGACTAGAAGAACCGTGAAGCAATATGTAGCCTTCAACTTGTTTTACATGGTATTTTCAAGCTTGGCAGTGCTGTTTATTGAATTTGACCAAAACCAAGATTTAATTGCCAAGGTTCAGGAAGCCTCTGCAAATGGTCATCTTTTAATGTTCTATGCCAAAGTTATCCTAACCTTTACTGTAGTATTCGGTTTGGTAATCTTGATTCTTTTAGGCTTCTATTGGCTAGTCTATGGGATTTTACTCAAAAAACTCAACAGAAATTACCATGAACTTAAAAAATTGGAAATATAAAAACAGCTAGCTTACCACTCACGCTGTTTGTTGAGCTCCTCCAATTCCATAAGTTCCTTTTGGGAAATCACCTTTAAAAAAGAAGGATGTTGCTCTATGGCATATTCTATTTTCTCAACAATATCTGCAACAGAATCATTGTCGTAATCAATCTCTAAAGGCTGTTTAATTTCGAAAGATTGCAGT
The DNA here is from genome assembly GCF_059735265.1 of Mangrovimonas sp. sgz306409. Taxonomy (NCBI): domain Bacteria; kingdom Pseudomonadati; phylum Bacteroidota; class Flavobacteriia; order Flavobacteriales; family Flavobacteriaceae; genus Mangrovimonas; species Mangrovimonas sp. sgz306409. The sequence continues at coordinate 279,464 of NZ_JCAPEU010000005.1, read as the reverse complement.
ACGTTTTTCTTCTTTACACGAAGTCCTTTTTTGTCGAAAGAACGTCTAAACCCGTCAATCACAATAGGCACAACCACTGGTCTGTACTTTTTAATGATGTGAGCCGTTCCTTTTCTAATAGGTTTAAAAGGCGTGGTGGTTCCTTGTGGGAAGGTAATTACCCAACCATCATCCAGAGCTTTTCCAATATTGGAAATATCGCTCATTTTCACTTGACGGTTTACATCCTTCCCTTCGGCTCTCCAAGTACGCTCAATACTCACAGATCCTACGTAGGACAAAATCTTAGGCAATAAACCATCTTTCATGGTCTCTTTCGCCGCAACGTAGTACAAGTTTAATTTTGGATGCCACAGGTACCCCACATTTTTGATGGAATCTATTCTTCCACTTAAACTAGCGTTGAATACATGGAACATGGCCACGACATCCGCAAAGTAGGTTTGATGATTGGAAATGAAAAGGACATTTTTGTCCGGAAGATTCTTGATAACCTCAGAGCCTTCAATCTGAAGTTCGTTAAAACCTCTAAAACGTCTGTGGGTAATAACACCCAACACACGGATTAACCATTTCTTTATAAACAATACATGTCCAAAAGGATTTTTCTTAAACAATCCCATACCCTTTAATTTTTACGAAGCTACAAAAGTAACAATTCTATAATTTTAAGTTGCCTGTTTTAACAAGTCTTTTAACTCACTAAGCATCATAGCTGTAGCCCCCCAAACAATGTGATTATTCAATTTAAACGCCGGAACTTCAACATTCTTTTTGTAAGAAGTATTCACAAAAGCACTGGTTAAACTGCCTTCATCAACAAAGTGTCCAAAAGGAACTTCAATTAGGTCTTCTACTTCATCTTCCTGCTTGATAAAACTTGGGGTTTTGTTGGTAACCCCCAAAAATGGGTATACGGTAAAGTTGCTAGGCGGAATATATAAGCGGGTCAATGGTTTTACAATATCAATGTCTGTCATGGGCACCCCTATTTCTTCATGGGTTTCCCTTAAGGCCGTTTCCTCTAAATTTTGATCCTTGTGTTCATAGCGGCCACCAGGAAATCCAACTTGGGCAGAGTGCACTCCTTTGTAGGTTTTCCGGAGAATCAACACCAATTTCGTGTATAATTTTTCATCGGGGTAAAACAAGGCCATAACCCCTGCGTTTTTGGAATGTCTTATGGCCTGCTCCTGCTGTTTCATTAATTCCAAACGAAAAGGCGGAGACATTTTAATCTGCGAGGCTTCTCCTGGAAGTGGCAGATTTTTTATTTTTGAAACCAATTTAGTGAATGCATCAAATTCCATAACCCCATTTTTAATTGCCCAATCACTCAGGAAATTAACAAATCCCTAAATAGATACAGATGTCCAACATTATTAAGACTCTAAAAACACCCTTTCTTTTATTTCTCACCTTTTGTGTTCTAACAAACTGTGAAGGTACGCAATCCAAGAAAAAAAACACAACTTCCAAGGTAGATTCCACTACCGTACCCCAGATACAACCTAAAGAAAAGGACACTATTACTACGCCAAAACGAAAATTCCCACGACTTACAGATGACACCGTGATGGAATTCTTTTTGGAGTACGAAAAACACAACAAGGAAAACAAAGTGCGTATCACAACCGACTTTGGTGAAATTGATATTTTACTGTTTGACGAAACAAAATTTCACCGTGCCAATTTTATATACCTCACCAAGCAGCATTATTTCGATAATACCCAATTTTATAGAGTGGTTAACAATTTCATCATTCAAGGCGGTAGTTCCGATGATTACGAGATCACAAAAAAAAGAAGTAAAATTGGCAAATACCTATTACCACCAGATACAAAAAAAGGTTTTAAACATGACAGAGGCATTGTAAGCATGCCAAGTAGTGAAATTGAAAACGCCTATAAATTAGCTTCCCCTTATGAATTTTTCATTGTCCAAAAACAAGGTGGTGCTCACCATTTAGATGGCGCCTACACAGCCTTTGGAAAAGTAATCAAGGGTATGGATGTGGTGGATAAAATTGCGGCCCAAAAAACGGACAAGGCAGAATGGCCCCTTCATAACATTTATATAAGAAAAGTAGAAATTATCGACTAAAACCTAACTACAAGCTAAGGTTTTAACGAAAAATTCACGCAAAATTTAACTGAGATTTAATACCTTCGAGGCCGTTAATAAAAACTAATTCTAAATGAAACAAAAAAATATCGCTAAACACATCCAAGCCTTTGGATTATGTGCTTTAGTTGCATTTACTTCATGCAAAGATGTCCCTAACCAAACAGAAGACATTGCTATGGCAGACAATACCGAAAACATTTTGCTACAAGAATGGACAGGACCTTACGGAGGGGTTCCTGCCTTTGATAAAATGAAGGTAACCGATATCAAACAAGCCATGGAAACGGCTATGGAATCGCACCTTCTAGAAATTGAAAAAATTGCCAACAATCCAGAACCTGCTACCTTTGAAAACACCATTGTAGCTATGGAAAGCTCTGGAAAAACCTTGGATCGTGTATATGCTTATTACGGCATTATGAGTAGTAACGTATCAACTCCAGAGTTTAGAACCATTCAAGCTGAATTGGCGCCTAAATTATCTGAGTACGGTTCTAAGATTTCACAAAACGAAAAGTTGTTCCAACGTATCAAAACAGTTTACGATGCGTCTCAAACCACGCCTTTGGAAGCAGATCAACAACGTGTAGTTGACTTGACTTATAAGAGTTTTGAAATGAACGGAGCGAATCTTGATGCTGAGAAAAAAGCCCGTTATGCTGAAATCGATAAAGAATTATCAAGTCTTTACAACAAGTTTTCAGATAACTTATTACATGACGAAGAAAACTATGTAACCTACCTTAACAAAGAGCAATTAGGAGGGCTTTCCGAAGGGTTTATCAAATCTGCAGCTAAAATTGCTGCCGATAAAGGTCACGAAGGTGAATATGCTATTACTAACACCCGTTCTTCAATGGATCCGTTCCTTACCTATTCTACCGAGCGCGAATTACGCAAGCAGGTTTGGACCAACTACTACGCTAGAGGAGACAACGGCGATGAGTATGATAACAACGCTTTGATTGCCCAAATCTTGAAGCTTCGTAAAGAGCGTGTTGGATTAATGGGTTACGACAACTATGCGCAATGGCGTTTACAAGACCGTATGGCTAAAAATCCAGAAAATGCAATGGATTTAATGATGGCTGTTTGGCCAGCGGCTATTGGTAGAGTTGCAGAAGAAGTTGCAGACATGCAAGCTATTGCCGATGCTAATGGAGATAACATTACAATCGAGCCATGGGATTACAGATACTACGCAGAAAAAGTACGTCAGAAGAAATATGACTTAGACAGTGACGAAGTAAAACAATACTTGCAATTGGATAAATTAACTCAAGCATTATTCTATGTTGCGGGAGAATTGTTCAACTATGAATTTACACCTGTTAAGGAAGGAAGCGTACCTGTATTCCACGAAGATGTAAAAGTTTGGGAAGTAACCGATAAAGATTCAGGAAAATTAGTAGGACTTTGGTACTTGGATCCTTATGCCCGTGAAGGAAAACGTTCAGGTGCTTGGGCTACTACCTATAGAAGCTATACGTCTTTTGAAGGAGAGAAAACGGTATTGGCTTCTAATAACTCTAACTTTGTAAAACCTGCTCCAGGTGAAGCTGTATTGGTATCTTGGGATGACGCCAACACGTTCTTCCACGAATTTGGTCACGCACTACACTTCTACTCTGCTAATGTAAAATACCCTACTTTAAACAGTGGTGTTAGAGATTATACTGAATTCCAATCACAATTATTAGAGCGTTGGTTATCTACAGATAATGTAATCAATCAATTTTTGGTGCACTACAAAACAGGAGAGCCTATTCCTGCTGAATTGGTAGCTAAAATCAAAAAAGCTGCTACCTTCAACCAAGGATTTGCAACTACAGAATATTTGGCATCTGCGTTAATCGACATGAAATTGCACTTGGCAGATCCAACAAACATCGATATCGACAAATTTGAGCGTGAAACTTTAGCAGAATTGAACATGCCTAAGGAATTGCCAATGCGTCACAGAACACCTCAATTTGGACACGTATTTTCTGGTGAAGGATATGCCACCGCATACTACGGATATATGTGGGCCGATGTATTGACAAGTGATGCTTCTGAAGCCTTTGCTGAAGCTCCAGGAGGATTCTACGATAAAGAAGTTGCCGCTAAATTGGTAAAATACTTATTCGCTCCAAGAAACGCCATGGACCCAGCTGAAGCTTATCGCTTATTTAGAGGTCGTGATGCCAAAATTGAAGCATTGATGAGAGACCGCGGATTTCCAGTTCAATAAGTAAAAACTTCATTATAGAAAAAGAAAACCACGCTAGAAGCGTGGTTTTTTTATGTTAATAATTGAGTTTATTCTCTATATAAACTCGGTAAACTAATCTTAAACCTAACAGCCAAAAGCCTGATGACAATGACCACTACTGCTGCAATAACAAAAATGAAATTCTCAGCAATAGGCAGTTCCCTTAACACAAAATAGGTACTTCCTCCCAAAATACAGGCCGTAGCATAGATTTCTTTTCTAAAAATGACAGGAATCTCATTACACAGAATATCACGAATCACCCCTCCAAAACAAGCGGTCATTGTTCCTAAAGCAATACATATTAAAGGATGTAGAGAAGCTACTAATCCCTTCTCAATGCCAACAACCGTGTAAAGACCAATCCCAATGGTATCGAACAACAGCAAAGAAGTTCTTAGATAGTTGAGTTTACTTTTGAACAAGACAGCAAATAAAGTGGCTCCAAAAATAACATAGACATAGGTCATATTGGTCATCCAAGCAACCGGTGTTTGTCCAATCAACACATCCCGAAGGGTGCCTCCTCCTACCGCCGTTACAAAGGCAATGATAAAAACCCCAAAAGGATCCATCTTTTTGCTCAGTGCCACCAAAACCCCTGAGATGGCAAAAGCAATGGTTCCTAGTATATCAATGATTTGAAAAAACATTACATCTGTTGTGTGTAGTAATTGTAGTCCTTAATCACAGTATCCACAAAATCTATTGGCTTTTCTTTGGGCTCAATGCCAATCACTTTAACAATTTGGTCATGCAACATCACAATAACATTGTGCTGCCCATTTCTCTTGGCGTCTTGATATAAGCCTTTTATGGTTTGCATATCGCTATCCTTAAACAAGGTTACCTGGGTATATGTAGGCACATAATCAGTAGGCAAATCCTTTAGAACCATATCATTTACAGAAACCATATCCTTTTCACTTATTACTGTAGTTCCCGCCGCCATATCACCTAAACGCTGCCCATTTCCTTTGAATAAAATGGTTAATATCGCCACACCACCACTCGAAAGACTTACATCAATAATTCTTAAAATCCACCTCACAAAATAATTGGCAAAAGTTGGCTTAGACCCATCCAATTTTACCACTCTAATTTTTAATGCAGACTTCCCAATGGTTTGCCCATTCCAAAAAGCTTCCAACAATAAATAATACAAAAAAGTAGGTAGCGTAATCAACAAATACAACGCCCATTGATCTCCCATGCCCAAATCCAAAGCCCCCAAAAGCATGAACGACAAGATTAAATAACACCCTACAACCAAAGAGTCCAACAAATATGCCAATATCCTATCTCCAATACCGGCAACATTTTGATGGATGCCTACATTTTGCGCAGTTTCTATTTGAAATTTTTCCATATTTTCTTTTCTTTGAAAGCAAATAGCTACTTATGCGTGAAGCTGCTTTCGCCAAGCAAAATAAAAATAAATGGTTACAATTTGAAAACATTCTTTCAAATAAAACAACGGTAAACCCAAACGAGCTTTCCGATCTCTATATTGAAATTACCGACCATTTAAGCTACGCAAAAACTTTTTATCCCAACAGCAATACCGAACGCTATTTAAACCAACTGGCCTCTAAGGCGCATTTAACAATTTACACCACTAAAAAGGAATCCAAAAACAGACTTATTTCCTTTTTTAAAACTGAATTCCCCACGCAGTTCTATCATCATCAACGGGAATTGCTGATTGCCTTTTTGGTATTTGCCCTTTTTTGTATCGTAGGCGCTTATTCGGCGGCCCATGAAGGTGACTTTGTAAGAGCAATTATGGGCGACGGCTATGTAAATATGACGCTAGAAAACATTGAAAACAACGACCCTATGGCCGTTTACAAAAAGACGGGGGAAGTGAATATGTTTTTAGGCATTACCATCAACAATATCAAGGTAGCATTGATGGCCTTCGTCTACGGAATTCTATTTGGTGTAGGCTCCCTATTCGTGATGATGCAAAATGGCATTATGTTGGGAAGCTTTCAATATTTCTTTTACCAAAAAGGATTACTATGGGAATCGGCTAGAACTATTTGGATCCATGGAACCTTTGAAATTTCGGTCATCATCATTGCCGGCTGTGCAGGCTTGGTGGTTGGAAATGGCATCCTATTCCCCGGCACCTATACCCGTTTGGAATCCTTTAAACGAGGTATTGTCAACGGACTTAAAATTTTACTGAGTACCATTCCATTTTTTGTGGTAGCAGGGTTCCTTGAAGGTTTTGTAACCCGTCACACCGAAATGCCCGATTGGCTAGCCATTTTCATTATTGGCAGCTCTCTATTTTGCATCGTATTTTATTATATTATATATCCTATTCAATTACATAAAAAATCAACCAAAACACTAACCCCAAACTAATGAAATCACACATAGAATTTAAACAACAGCGTGAGCTTGGAGCCATCTTAACGGATACTTTTGCCTTTTTCAGAATGGAATTCAAGCCTCTTTTTAAGGCTATTTTCAAGATTGCAGGTCCTTACATCGTGTTCTTTTTGGTAGCGTTGGTATTTTACGTTTATATTGTGGGCGACAGCTTTAATTTTGATATAGCTAAAGGCTTTCCAAGTACCAGCCCAATGATGTATGCACTTGCTATGGTAATTTATTTTATAGCTGCTATTTTGGCCTACACGGCAACAACATCAACAGTGTTACACTATATCAAATCATACATAAAGCATAATGGAGACACAGATGTTTTAGAGGTCAAACAAAATGTAAAACAAACCTTTTGGGGGTTCCTAGGACTTTCCCTTTTGAAATGGCTCACCTTATTTGTTTCTATGATGCTTTGTTGTTTGCCTGTGTTCTATTTTATTGTGCCAATGGCCATAGTGTTGCCTATTTTGGTATTTAGAGAAATGAATGCTGGCGACTCCTTTGGCTATGGATTTACCTTGACTAAAGATGAATTCTGGATCACACTTGCCACAATCATTGTTTTCTACATCATTATAGCAGTTGCTGCCAGTATCTTTTCTGTACCAACGGTAATTTACACTTGGATTAAAATGGGGGTTTTCAGTGGCGCCGTAGACCCTAGCAATATGAGGTCGTTTGTAGACCCTGTATACATTTTCTTAAACGTACTTAGTTCTCTCTTCCAATACGCCCTTAACGTCTTGGTTACCATCGGGACTGCCTTTTTGTATTTCAATTTAAATGAACGCAAAAACTTTACAGGAACCATGGAACGAATTAAAGCTATTGGAAACACAGAGGACTAAATGCAGTTTCAATATTTCATAGCAACATTCCTATTTTTGATAGCTCATTTGGTCAATGCCCAACAGGATTCTTTGACGGTTCGTAACGACGATAGCCCTGTCGCTATTAAGAAGATCAGCCTTGAAGACTTAGCAAAATATAGTGAAGATAGCGATTTTAGTTATGTTGAAACTCCCGAAGGAGAGAATGCTGTTGGTGACTTTTTACAGGGTATCCAATCATTTTTTATCGACATGCTAAGAACGATCTTGGAAGCCATTTTTGGAGTAGGTCAAGCTACAGGGATTTTAAATTTTATTCTGCAGGCATTTCCTTATCTAATTTTTACCGCGCTAGTTTTTTTATTGTCGAAATTCTTTTTAAAAGTCAAGTCTAAAAACATTATTTCCGGGCAGTCCAACCCGCCTACCGTTAAGTTTTCGGATGATGAACATATCATTAAAAATGAAGATATTCAGGGCTTGATACAAAAAGCCATTTCCCAGAGCAATTATAGATTGGCGATTAGGTACCTCTATTTACAATCCTTAAAAAACCTATCAGAGGAACAAATCATTGATTGGAAACAACAAAAAACCAATGAAGATTATATCAAGGAAATCTCGCAAGACCAACTGAAAACAGAATTCACAACCATTACCCGAATCTATGACTATGTCTGGTATGGAGAATTCCCTATAGATGACATAAAGTTTGGAACCCTAAGTACCGTTTTTGAAAAACTTAACCTAAGCCTCAAAGCCAATTGAATAGAAAAGGAAAAATATATATCGCCTTAGCGGTCTTTACTTTGTTGAGTATTGTGGCGCTAGAAGCTACCAAACCCAAAGAGCTCAATTGGTTCCCATCCTATGCCAAACACCATAAAATCCCGTTGGGCACCTACGTGTTCCAAGAACAATTGGAGAGGTTATTTTCAGAATCCCAACTTATCAATGTCGATAGACCTCCATTTGAATATTTAGAAAACACTCCTGACTCCATTGGCTCCTACGTTTTTATAAACAATGAGATTAATTTTGGCCAAAGTGAGTTGGATAGACTATTGGATTGGACTTCCAAGGGCAACACGCTTTTTGTGGCAGGTTCTGTTTTGGAACAGCAATTATTAGACACCCTAAAACTAGAGACTTCCCATTTAAGCCAATTTGATGGTTTTGGATTTGACTATCAATTACAACTAAAAAATAAAGTACTTGACACGGGCAAAGTAAGCTTCAATAATAAAGACGCCAAAGGACTTTTAGCTTACTTCAGCAGTATTGATTCTATAAACTCGAAGATTGTTGGCGTTATCGAGAAATTGAATAGTTCAGATTCGCTAAACCTTGCCCACCCAAATATCATCAAAACCCCTTTTGGAGAAGGAACCGTTATTGTGAGCTTATTTCCACAGGCCTTTTCCAATTATTTTATGCTTACTCCTCCCAACCAACAATATACCGCCGGTTTGATGTCCTATCTAAATGAGGAGCAGCCCATTTACTTGGATGAATATTATAAATCTGGTAAAATATTTTACAGCTCCCCTTTGTACCTCATGCTTAACAATAAGCATTTAAAATGGGCCTATTACATCATGCTTATCGGTGTTCTATTCTATATCGTTTTTGAAGGTAAACGCAAGCAAAGAGCTATCCCTATAGTAACACCATTACGCAACCAAACCCTTGATTTTACAAGGACAATTGCCAATATGTATTTTGAAAAGGGTAACCATCATGATATTGCGTTGCATAAAATTCAGCATTTTATGGATTACATTCGCACCCAACTTTACTTGTCTACCGAAACCGTCAATACTGAATTCATCAATAACCTGGCGGCAAGAAGCAACAACAGTGTTGAAGCTACCAAAAACTTATTCAACACCATCGAAAGCATATCCAACACTCCTAACATAACCGCCACGGAATTGGAAACACTAAACAACTTAATTGAAACTTTTAAATCCAAACATGCCTAAGGTGCATGCTTAAAATATTGTAATATGGATGAACAGATAACACCACAACAGGACAATTTGGAATTCAATAACCGCATTCCCCTAGAAGACCTTAAAAATGCAGTAGAACAGATTAAAGCGGAGCTACAAAAAGTCATTGTTGGCCAAGACCAATTTGTAGAATTACTTATCGTAGCCCTTTTGGCCGATGGTCATGCCCTTATTGAAGGAGTTCCGGGAATTGCAAAAACGGTTACGGCAAAACTATTTGCCAAGGTGTTGAAAACAGATTTCAGCAGAATTCAGTTCACCCCAGATTTAATGCCGAGTGACGTGTTGGGAACTTCTGTACTCAACATGAAAACCTCCGATTTTGAATTTAAAAAAGGCCCTATTTTTTCAAACATTGTCCTGATAGACGAAATCAACAGAGCCCCAGCCAAAACACAGGCGGCCCTATTTGAAACGATGGAGGAAAGACAGGCGTCCATAGACGGTACCACTTATAAATTTGAAGCCCCTTTTATGGTTTTGGCCACACAGAACCCAATTGAGCAAGAAGGTACCTATGCCCTTCCAGAGGCTCAATTGGACCGTTTTCTATTCAAAATAAAAGTGGATTACCCATCTTTGGAGGAAGAAATTAAAATTTTGGACACCCATCACCAACGTCAGGGAAAACAACCACAAACGTTGATTTCTCCAATTTTGGATGCTGACCAATTGGCCGCCTTTAAAGAAAAAACACAAGCCATTTTGGTAGAGGAAAAAATCATAAAATACATTGCTGAATTGGTGTCTAAAACCAGAAATCATCCACATTTATATTTGGGAGGTTCTCCAAGGGCCTCCATTGCAATTTTGAATACTGCCAAAGCCTTTGCAGCGATTAGTGGTAGAGATTTTGTTATTCCTGAAGACGTTAAAAAGGCCATTGCTCCCGTATTAAACCACAGAATCATTTTAACTCCAGAACGTGAAATGGAAGGCATGACTACAGAACAGGTCATCGATATGGTTGTACAATCTGTTGAAGTGCCTAGATAAGCCATGAAGTTTATTAAATCCCTATACATTCACAGTCGCTTTTTTGTCTACATGGCAATTGTCAGTCTATGTTTCTTGGCATCCTATTGGCTTACTGCTTTATATGCTCTAGCTTGGGCCATGGTTTTGACACTTGGTATTCTGTTTGTCATGGATTTAATATTGCTATATCGCTTTAAAAATGCTATCGAAGGAAGGCGGTTGCTACCCGAAAAATTTTCAAATAGCGATGAAAATGAGGTTCCTATTACCATTTCCAACAAATATCCCTTTAAAACATTTATCCAGGTAATAGATGAACTCCCTGTGCAATTTCAAAAACGGGATTTTTCATATACATCTATTTTAGCTCCAAACGCTACCCATAATTTCAATTATTCAGTTCGTCCGGTGGAACGCGGTGAATATGTGTTTGGTCAATTGAATGTTTTTGCGTCTACGGCCCTTAAAATTGTTAAACGAAAATATCAATTTCAGAATGAGCAAATGGTAGCAGTCTACCCTTCCTTCATTCAAATGCAGAAATACGACTTTTTGGCTATTGGCAATAAATTGACTGAATTTGGTCTGAAAAAAATAAGACGTATTGGGCATACTTTGGAATTTGAACAAATAAAGGAATATGTTCCCGGTGATGATTTTAGAACCATCAACTGGAAAGCTACCGCCAAAAGGGCCCAATTGATGGCTAATCAATACCAAGACGAAAAGTCGCAGCCCATCTACTCCATCATTGATACCGGACGGGTAATGAAAATGCCTTTCAATGAACTGAAACTTTTGGATTACGCTATCAATTCTACTTTAGCTTTTAGCAATGTTGCTTTAAAGAAACACGACAAGGTAGGACTAATGACCTTTTCAAAAAACATTGAAACCCTCTTGCCGGCCAACCAAAAATTGACCTATCTCAACAGAATTTTGGAAACGCTATACAATGTCAACACTCAATTTACCGATAGTGATTATAGCCTACTTTATGCCCAAATAAAACGGAAAATCACCCATAGAAGTTTACTACTGCTATATACCAATTTTGAGCATATAAGTGCCTTGAAACGGCAATTGCCTTTTCTTCAGGCTATTTCAAAAACACATATGTTGGTGGTCATTTTCTTTGAAAACACCGAATTGGAATCGCTTATTAACACAGATGCCGAAGATTTACAAAGCATCTACCACAAGACCATTGCGGAGAAATTCTCCTATGAAAAACGTTTAATGGTTAAAGAACTGAACAAACATGGCATCCAAACCATATTGACTGCTCCAGAAAACCTAACCATAAATACCATTAACAAATACCTCGAAATAAAAGCTCGAGGGCTCCTATAAATTACTATAACCAATAATTGACCAACTATTTATGAAAAACAAGCTTCTACCATTATTAAGTCTTGTGACCCTATTAGGGTTTAGTCAGAAAAAATTTGACCCAACTCCAGAGCACATTGCGCAAGCAAAAGAATTAAGGGAACAGTTCCCTGAAGAAGATGTCATTCTTTTAAATACGAAAGATTACATAACATTCGATATTGACAAACGAAACACCTTGGTAACGGTTGATTATTCTCAAGAGCAACAAATGATGAATATTGGCGACCGTGCAGACATCCAGAAATACGACTTTTACAATGGAGAAATAGAGGTTGAGAGTTTTTACTTTAGCCACAGAAATAAAGATTATGCTCCAATACGTAACTATCGTGAGTCTTACACCAGTAATGATCTATTTCACAACGACTCCAAAGTCATCTACGCTAACGTGGACTTTCCTGTTCAAGGTTACCAGTATTTTTTTGAAGAAACGAAACACTACAAGGACATCAAATATTTTACGTCTATCCACTTTACAGATGAATACCAAATCTTGGAAAAAGAAGTGAAAATTAGGGTGCCACAATGGTTGGAAATTGAATTTAAAGAAATGAACTTTGAAGGTTTCGATATCACAAAAAAAGAAACCAAAGACGAAAAAACAGGGGATAATATTATCACCTATACCGTTAAAAACCTTGAGGGACACTATGACGAAAAAATGATGCCTGGACCAACATATATTTACCCACATATTTTGGTCTTATCAAAATCGTTCGATTATGACGATAAAAAACATAAGCTTTTTGGGGAAACGGCAGATCTTTATGCTTGGTATAGTTCACTGATAGATCAAATGAAGGACAACCCTGCTGAATTTAAAAGTAAAGTAGCGGACTTAACAGCAAATGCAACTAGCGATGAAGAAAAAATTAAAAACATCTATTATTGGGTCCAAGATAATATTAGATACATTGCCTTTGAGGACGGAATTGCAGGATTTAAACCGGACGACTCACAAAACGTTTTCAAAAAGCGCTACGGAGACTGTAAAGGAATGGCCAACCTGATCAAACAAATGCTAGTAGAAGCAGGTTTTGATGTACGCCTTACCTGGATAGGAACAAAACATATTGCCTACGATTACTCTACGCCTTCCCTTTCTGTAGACAACCACATGATTTGTACTTTGTTTAAAGACGGAAAGAAAATCTTTTTGGATGGTACCGAAAAATACAACTCCTTTGGCGAATATGCCGAGCGCATTCAAGGTAAACAAGCCTTGATTGAAGATGGAGATAATTTCATATTGGAACCAGTTCCTGTTTCTACTGCAGCAACCAATGCTTCTTCCTTTGTATACAATGCCAAAATAGTTGATGAGGAAATTACAGGAACAGCCAAACGCACTTTTAAAGGAGAAAGTAGAGCATCTTTCCTGTATCATTACCACAGCTTAATGAATGATAAAAAAGAGGAGGCCCTAACCTACTATTTGGATGATGGCGATAAAAACATCAAAGTGGAGAACATCGCGACCTCTGATTTGGAAAATAGAGAAGCTGACATGGCCATAGATTATTCCTTGACCCTTAAAAATGCTATTTCCAGTTTTGATGGGACAATATACTTAGATCTTGACCCAAACAAAGAATTTTCAAGTTACGAACTTGAAGATCGCCAAATTGATCTTATGTTCCAGTACAAAACACATTACGAATTTCAAATGAATCTAGAAGTTCCGAATGGTTATAGCATAGATAGTCTTCCTGAATCAATTGATGTCGATAACGAAGACTTTAGAATAAAAGTGGGGCTTCAATTAAATGGCAACACGTTGGAATACTACAAGCTGTTTATTATCAAAAACGCACAAATAAAGAAGAATAATTTCCAACTCTGGAACGACACCATAAAACAGCTCAAAAAAATCTATAATGAACAACTCTTATTAACCAAACCAAACAACAACTAAAAACATGACAAAAAATTTAACCTTAAGCTTATTATGCTTATTTACGGTATTCGCCCTACAGGCGCAATCTGAGGAACAACTCAAAAAGATAAAGAAAATTGAAGCCCAAATTTGGAGCAAAAGAGGTCCCTACAACGACGTTTTTGATATTCCTGAAAAATGGCAAAATGAATCAGCTGTTTATATAGTTCGCTCTGTAGACTATTACTACATACGTCCTCAAAACAGTATAGAATACACCAAATTGGTAAGAAACAGAATTAAATTATTGGATCAAGCCGCAGTAACAGAATATTCCGAATTTAAGTACAAAAATGACAACCAATACAGACGCATTGGTACCAGTGTGGTAACCAATACTTTTTATTTGGGTGTCAAGGTAATCAAACCCAACGGAGAAGAGTATATCGTAGACACCAAGGAAGAAACCATTGAAGGAGAGGAAGAAAGAAAAATTGCTATTCCAAACTTGGAAAAAGGTGACATTATAGATTACTACTTCTACACCGATATGATTCCAGGCGAAAATGACCTTTACCGTTTTAAATCTGTAGAGGGTATTGTAGAGGCTAACTACCCAATTATGAACTATGATTTCAAACTTCACACCGAAAAAGATTTCTTCATAAGTTTCAACACGTACAATGGAGCGCCAAAGTTGGAAAAATACGCAGCTACAGGTAAAAAAGGAAGAGATTGGCACTATGGCTTTAAAATGAATGATGTTGAAGAAAACACTTACCCTAGATGGTTTTACCCTTATCTAGAACTCCCTTGCTATAAATTTAATGTCACCTTTGCGCGAACCCGTGGAAACCAAGAAGATGCCTACGCCTTTATCCCTGCAGAGGACACAACCATTAAAACGAAAGTCTCTCAAGAAGAAGTATTTGAATTTTATCAAAGTAGACTTGCTCCAGATGGAAAATTAAAGGATGTAAAAGATTATATCAACGATCATGACTTTAAGTCCAATGCTGAAAAAGTAAAGTCCATTTTTTACTACATGCGCCATGCCTATCTAACCAAATACATTGAAGCCATCGTAATGGATGAAGCTAAAATCATCAATTTCTACCAACATTATGACAATCTTCCAACCTTATACCAAAGCGAAGAAAGGTTTATGCGTTATTTTACCAACGTACTTAAAGATGAAAAAATTGATTACGACATCCTAGTAGGGACCAAGCGTTACAATGGAACTATAGATGAACTCCTATTAGAACAAAACACCGATTTTGTTCTTAAAGTAAACACAGAAACACCCGTTTATATTGATTTGTTCAACGCTTACGCCATGGCCAACAATATATCTCCACTTCTGGAAAACTCAAAAGCCTATGCTCTAAAAGTTGAAAAAAGAAAGAATATTGAAGGTATTGAACAATTTACCTTTCCAAGCACAACTTACCAAGCCAACAATTCTAAAGAAGTCATGGAAGTAAGCTTTAAAGAAGATTTCATGGGCTTACAAATGAATAGAGTTTCCACACATACTGGCCACAATAAAACTGGTGAGCAAGAAAACAGGCTGGAATATTTCGACTATATTTACGAAGATCACGACAAGTATGAAACTTTGCCTATTCTAAAACATGTTAGAAACAAGAAAAATAGAGCGCGACTAGAAAAAGAGTATGATGCCTTGTTAAGAAAGCTTAAAGATAAACAACAGGAAACCTGTAAAAAATCAACCGCCAATGAATACTCCATAGAATTGGATGATTATAACTTTGAAGTAGTAAATACGGGACGATTTGACATTAGTGAACCTTTAAGTTTCAAAGAGAATTTCACTACCAAAGGTGACTTAATCAAAAAAGCTGGACCTAATTATATTTTCAATGTGGGTAAATTAATAGGTAGTCAATTTGAAATCAATGACAAAACTAGAGCCCGAACCCACAATGTGTACTTAGGTAATCCACGTTCTTTCACCAATGAAATTAGCATAGCAATTCCAGAAGGGTATGAAGTATCCGGTATTGAAAAACTCAACTTTAATGTTGAAAACCAAACCGGTGCTTTTATAAGTTCTGCAATTTTGGAAGGGAATAGCCTTATCATTAAAACAGAAAAAATTTATAAAAACTACTACGAATCAAATTCCAATTGGAGCATGATGGTAGAGTTTTTAGAAGCTGCCAACGACTTCGAAGAAGCCAAAATCCTTCTAAAGCGTAGCAATAGCTAAAAATTTGGTTAACCAATAAATAAAGCGTCGTAACTAATACTTACGGCGCTTTTTCATTAACAAAAAAACCACTGCTTTCGCAGTGGTTTCACCAATCATTATCAATTAACACTTGTTAGATGCTTTCATCTAACCAAGCCTTCATCATCCAAACGGTTTTTTCCTGTTCTGTAATAAAATCACTCATCATAGAATTGGTTCCTTCGTCACTAGCCTCACCTGCAGCCTCTAAAATCTCTCTTTCAATCTGCAACAATTCCTTTAAGGAATCTACAATCAGGCGTACCGCCTTTTCATCTTGTGAAATATTTTTTCCCACTGGTACTTTGGCACTTTTAGTGTAATCTTCAAAGGTATGCAACGGTGTCGCTCCCAAAGTCAAGATACGCTCTGCAATTTCATCCACCTTCACATTGGCATCGGTATACAATTCTTCAAATTTCACGTGTAAATCGAAGAAACGTTTTCCCTTAATGTTCCAGTGAATTCCTCTTAAGTTTTGGTAATATATCTGAAAGTTAGCCAGCAGCACATTTAGGTCTTCTGCAATGGCTTTTGTTTGTTTAGTATCTAATCCAATACTGTTAAATGTCATAACGTTTTGATTTTTAGGTTTAATACAAATTTACGGCATAATTAACACATTGCTCCATAAGTTTTATTAATAGTTTTTATATTTTTATAGCTTAAATTAATAACCCATGACCATAACCCAGCTTCACTATGTTTTAGCCATTGCGGAATACAAAAACTTTACCAAAGCCGCAGAAAAATGTTTCGTAACACAACCTACTTTAAGTACCCAAATACAGAAATTAGAGGACGAATTGGATGTGCTCATTTTCGACAGAAGTAAAAAACCAATAGAATTGACGGATGTAGGTCGGAAAATTGTGCAGCAGGCCAGAAATATTGTGAATGAATCAGACCGAATTCAAGATATTGTAGACCAACAAAAAGGCTATGTAGGGGGTGAATTTAGGTTAGGAATCATCCCAACCGTTATGCCGACTCTATTACCTATGTTCCTAAAAACCTTTATCAAAAGGCATCCAAAAGTAAAATTGATTATCGAGGAACTTACTACGGAAGAAATCATTACCCGTATTAGTGAAGGGCATTTGGACGCTGCCATTGCCGCAACCCCATTACAAAATGAGTCTATAAAAGAACGTGTATTGTATTATGAGCCTTTCGTTGCCTACATTCCGGAAAGCCATCGACTTCATGCAAAATCGAAAATTGGCACAGATGACCTTGAAATAGATGACATGCTCCTTTTGGAAGATGGACATTGTTTTAGGGACGGTGTTATCAACCTCTGTAAAGTATTTAAAAGCCACGTAGACGACAATTTTCAATT
Organism: Mangrovimonas sp. sgz306409; assembly: GCF_059735265.1. Taxonomy (NCBI): domain Bacteria; kingdom Pseudomonadati; phylum Bacteroidota; class Flavobacteriia; order Flavobacteriales; family Flavobacteriaceae; genus Mangrovimonas; species Mangrovimonas sp. sgz306409. The sequence goes on along the minus strand of NZ_JCAPEU010000005.1, from coordinate 261,989 downwards.
GGAAAGCGGTAGTATTGAAACCTTGGTAAAACTCTCGAATGAAGGCCTTGGAATGACTTTATTGCCATATCTGCATACTTTGGAATTAAATGATAAACTCCAATCAAATCTACGCCATTTTGAAGAGCCGTCTCCTGCCCGCGAAGTCAGTATCATTTACCACAAAAGTGAGCTAAAGATGCAAATTATCGAGGCCCTTCAAACGGTGATTTCAGGCATTATTAGAGGCGCCATTGCCTTTCAGAATGTAAAAATTATCAGTCCGCTGCCGGCTTCAAAATAAACAGACAAACCTTTATAAATCATTATATCTCAACTACAGACTGTAGTTGAGATATAATGAATACTGTTGTTGGGAATTAACATCGCCACCAAACAAATCTTGGGCAATCGGTAAGGTATATTTTAATCCCAATAAAAATTTGTTCTTTGCAACTTCAGCTCCCAAAGAACCATTAATGATATATCCATTGGTATCGGCCAATGTTTCGCCATACTGCTCTATGCTTTCGTAAACATCTCCAGACACTCCTAGAAAGGGCCTCAATGTGGTGGTTTTCAAATTCACATCATAAAACACATTTGCGGCACTGCTAAACTGGTTTCCAAACTTATAGTCATTCTTGTTTTCAGTCTTAAGGTAATACGCTAAACTAGCCCCTACTCCCAAGTTCTTCTTTTTATAACTATACAAGACGGTAGCAACCATATCCCAACTTCCAGTGCCAACCTGAAACCCTGGGTTGACTCTATCGGTAAGTTGCTCTTCAAATTCTCCTGTTGGCAATTTCATTCCCAAACCAAAATTCAAGCCATGCCCTGACAGTTCTCTATTAGCAAATACCAGGCTATCCCTTTTCTGCTTTTTATAAAAATTAAGTTGGTACCATCCCATTATATTGATATCTCCCAAACCATGGATATGCTCTGTGCGGTGATCAAAATGTCTGTACAAATCTTGATATGGTACAATCGCACTCACATAAACCTTATCCGATAAAGGAATCCTTCCCCATAATTGATACGTATGAAACGTTTCTTCACTTTTGGGTGAATTAACAAAAATACCATCCCTAGATTCAAAATCTTGATGGATATAGCGTACCCCAATAAAGTTTGAAGTACTTAAATCTCCAAAACTGGAGCTCCCACTACTTGTGGTACAGCCACATAAATCACAGGCCTGTGGAGCAGTTATAACCCCAAAACACAGTAATAAAGTGATATAAAACGTCTGTTTTTTAATATTCTGAAAAACGGTCATCAGTCAAAAATTCATTATCGGTTAAAGTTTTCAAAAAGGCAATGATACTTTCCTTTTCATAGGCATTTAAAGAGATGCCATAGGTTTGATTCTCTCTTAATAATATTGGGTCTACATTGCCATTGTCTACCATGCCATTGTCGTAAAAATCCAACACAGCCTCTAAGGTTTGGAACCTCCCATCATGCATATAAGGATAGGATTTCTCAACATTCCTTAAACTCGGCACCCTAAACTTATAAAGGTCATTTGGGTCTTCAAAAATGTCAAAACGTCCTTTATCATCCAATTGCGGATTGATGGGCAAGCCATTATCACGATAGCTTTGATCGGTAAACAAATCGGTGGCATGACAAGAAGCACATTTGTTTTCAAAAGTTTGCAAGCCATCCAATTCCATAGCAGATAAGGTAACGCCATCTTCATTGCGAACATATTTATCATATTTTGAATTGGAAGACACCATCATCACCATAAACTGCGACAATGCTTTGAGCATATTGGCAGCGTTCACGGTGCCATCTTCAAAAGCCCTTTCAAACTGCTGTTGGTAATTAGGGTCGGCCTTTAGCTTTTCAACCACATTACCTATGGTTTCCCCCATTTCCAAATGACTTGTAATTGGAATAATAGGCTGCATGTCAAGATGCGTTGCGGCACCATCCCACATAAATTCATTCAAAAAGGCCAAATTTTGAATTGGTAGAGAATTACGCAGGCCAATGGCACCATCAACACCATGACTCAAATTATGTCCATGGTGGGTAAAGGCAAAGGCCTGTTCATGGCAAAAAGCACATGGAATAGCATCATTCACCGAAAGCTTTCCTTCGTAAAACAAGGATTTCCCAAGCTCAAAACCTGCTTCGGTAAGTGGATTGTTATCTAAATTATAGGCCAATTCAGGGAAATTAGAAGGCGCTTCCAAAGTTAAGGGTACTGGTACATAACCAACTTCCTGATCTTTGGAACAAGACAACACAAACACCTGAAGAAGCATCATTACAATGATCTTTTTCATCACAACGTCATATTAAATAATAGTGCACAGGCTGGAACATCCTTTTGAATGCTCCAGACAAACACTAGCTTATTAATTAGTTATTATGAACGTGATGCACTTGGAACATGCCAGGCAGATTGTTCGCAATTACAGGCGTTGTTTCAGAACTGGTATGCACTTGACCGTAACCATCGGCAAAATTCACAGATGTTTCACCATCAAAAACCTTGGCAAAATCAGCCTTGATATGCACTTCAGGAGAAGCTGTTTCTCTTACTCTTACGGTGTTTGGAAATGATAAGGTTACTTCTCTATAATTGTCTAATGAAGTCCCCACACTTCCCATATGAATATTCAAAGGTTGGTCAACAAGCTCTCCTGTTGAAAAGGTGCCGTCAAAACGTGTAAATTTATACCCGGTTGCCCAAGACCACATCATTCCTGCCGCTTCGGCCTCTACAAGAAAATCGCCTTGTCCTTCAGCTCCCATCGCAAAACGCTCCTGATCAATCCCAATACCAAAAGTAATTTCGGTATAGTCGGCTGCCACAACATTGTCCAAAGTCACAAAAATCTCACCGGCATTGTTACCGTTGCTCTCATCAATAATAAAAGCGTTGCTTTCTAAAGGATAGGTAAATGTATTCCCTTCGGCATCCTTGACGCGAATGTTGCTTATGATATATTTAAGGGTTTCCAATTGATAGGATTCTCCGTTGGACTTATTATAGGTCACGCCAAAAATAAAATCTTGGTCACCTACACCGTTATCGAATTTTAAAGCTAGAGTTCCTGTTTGACCAGTTAAATCGTTTGTATTGTTGTCATCGTCAGATGAACATGATATAATAGAGGTGCATAGCAATACTGCAAATGCAAATTTGATAATTTTCATTTGTAAAATTTAATATTGGAGTGCTTTCAATGGCAAGCACCATAAGCCTTGTAAAAAAACTGAATATTAAATTTTAGGCCATTGGAGGCTTGTAGATGGAATGCTCCAATAAATGAGCATACTGCTTATTGTAATAGAATTTTGATTTCTTTAGAAAGCCAAAATGGTTATTTTTAAAGGTCACCTCAGACTGTTGAACCAAAAACACAGGAAAAAAAGCTTCTGCCAAAAATGTAGCATCGGTGCTATCTTCGGAAGAAGTTGAAGTAAGCTGCAATTGTTTTGCCAAATGACATTTTCCATTACACTGCAACTGCGGTTTGTCCTTATTGACACAATAAGTTTCAATAATGTAGTCGATATTCAACTCATAATAGCCTATCTGGCCCAAGTAGAATACGGGGCGTAATGAAAAGGCAACCAACAATATGAGAAGAAAAATCTTTTTCAGAATGAAATTTTCGGCAAAGATAACTCGCTAATCCTTATTATTCTAAAAAAGAGTCGTAAAAAAGGCGACCAATTGGTCGCCTTTTTCTTTATGCTTTTAAATAAATTAAACATTGATTTAGTTCAGGGTTTTGCTGTACAAGCGAATCGATAAAGATTCTAAGTTCGTCAATTTCATAAGGTAATAATCTATTGACTGCCTTTTGTACCTCTTTGCAAAACAACGTAGCATCAAAACTCACTTTTTTAAGGATTGTTTTGGTGTACTCAAACATTGCTCTTGCCATGCGTTTGTTAGGTTTTTAGGTTCAAAGTAGATTTATGTATAGGCTCTTTTTTTAATTTTTCCATGTTTTAAATGTAGTAAAAAAACCTTTATGTCTGACCAAAATCTTCAAATTTTAACACGAAAAAACAAACATTAATACAGCTTTAAGAAACTATTATTAAAGCCTTAAAAACGGTTGTCCCCATCCAACAAATCGCCCAAACCTCCAAGAATACTGCCTTCTCCTTTACTTCGTCCTCCCGCTTGAGGCGCATTGGCCAATACCCTTCCCGCAAGTCGGCTGAATGGTAAAGATTGAATGTAAACCGTTCCCGGTCCCTCTAATCTGGCAAAGAACAATCCTTCCCCTCCAAAGATGGAGTTTCTTATACCTCCAACAAATTCAACGTCATAATCTACCTCCTTGGTAAACCCAACAATACACCCTGTGTCTACCTTAAGAACCTCTCCCGGTTGTAGAACTTTTTTAGCCAAAGTTCCCCCGGCGTGAACAAATACCATTCCGTCTCCTTCCAACTTCTGCATGATAAATCCTTCACCACCAAAAAGCCCTCTCCCCAAGCGTTTACTAAATTCTATACCAACACTCACTCCTTTAGCCGCACAAAGAAAAGCATCCTTTTGGCAAATAAACTTCCCTCCAAATTCGGTTAAATCCAAAGGCACAATTTTTCCTGGATAGGGAGATGCAAAAGATACATTTCGTTTTCCTGGTAGGGTATTATAAAATGCCGTCATAAATAGGCTCTCACCTGTTAAAATACGCTTTCCGGCCCCTAAAATGGAGTCTAAAAAACCACCGCTCTTTGTAGAGCCATCTCCAAAAATAGTTTCCATCTTCACACCATCATCCATCATCATAAAACTACCGGCTTCGGCTACAACCCCTTCATTGGGATCGAGTTCAATTTCTACAAATTGCATTTCTTCCCCATAAATTCTATAGTCGATTTCGTGTGCTGTCATCTTTTCCTTTTTTAATTAAACATCTATAAGTTGTTCATTTTTACACTTTGTTACAGCCGCTCCTTTAATTTAATGGTCCATTCAAAACTAAATGAAGATACCTCTTCCCCGTCACTATTGATTCCTTTAGCATGCATTACAAAACTTTGCCCCTCCTTAGTCGCAATTGCCTTTTCTATAGCTTCATCCAATTTAAGACCATCCACACATTGGAACATAATTTTGCCCACAGCTTTTTTTGAAAAGGTAGAACTGTTGGATGCTACCAACATAGAAATAGGCTTTCCTGATGCCCGTATTTTTGAAAGCACAAGCGCACCTGTGGTTAATTCGGCAGCCATCCCCTGAACAGCCCAAAACATAGATCGAAATGGGTTTTGGTTGATCCAACGATGCCTCACCTTAACCTCGCAACGTTCATCATCGATATAGGTAGCACGGACGCCAGTAAAGTAGGCCGCTGGTAATTTGTACATTAAGAAAAGGTTGATTTTTGCTGGAGTAAGCTTCATAATAACGATTAATATTTCACTAAAAGTATTGAAAATTAAGGAATTGATTATTGTTAATATTTTGTTAATTTTAAGTACTTTGTATTGCATAATACCTTCTTTTGGATATATATTTGCATAAGAAACTATTATATGTTTTAAAACCATGCTAGACAATCACCAAAAAAATATCGCCACATTTATTCATTTATCTACCTTTTCAAGGTTTGTAATTCCCATGGGGAATTTTATCGGGCCTATTGTTTTGTGGATTGCGAACAAGGATAAATCGGAGTTTGTAGACCAACACGGCAAACAGGCCATCAATTTTCAAATTAGCATTTTATTATATGCCTTGATTATTGGAACCCTTACCGTTCCCTTTTTCGTTTTTAAATTCCTTCATGGTATAGACTTTATAGATTTTCATGGGTTGCACGATTTCCATATCAATATCGGCAAACCTTCACCACTTTTATATATAGGTGGTGGATTGGGAGTTTTGGCCTTTATAGGATTTATCCTGGAATTGGTTTTCATCATAAAAGCCAGTCTTAAGGCTAGGGATGGCGAACCGTTCCACTACCCTTTTACAATAAATTTCATCAAATAATCAATCAAAAAATGAACAGTTTAACTTTTAATTGCCCAGGACCATGACACGAACAGTATCAGGAAGTTTCCACCAAAAAATTAACCCAATGGACCTGTTGGCTCCATTGAAAAACAGCATTGACACATGAAAATAGAAAACACAAAAGCACAGATGCGCAAAGGTGTCCTTGAATACTGCATACTCTCCATTCTAAAAGATGACGATGCTTATGTTGCAGAAATTTTGGATACACTAAAAGACGCAAAAATGCTTGTGGTAGAAGGCACCATATACCCCCTACTAACAAGATTAAAGAATGCCGGGCTTCTCAATTACCGTTGGGAAGAATCCACCTCTGGACCTCCAAGAAAATATTACGGACTTACCGAAACCGGAAAGCTGTTTTTAAAAGAATTAAATACCACTTGGAGTGAATTGCAACACGCCGTAAACCTAGTAACAAGCCAAAAAAACAAACAAAATGAATAAAACAGTCAACATAAATTTAGCAGGTATATTTTTTCATATCGATGAAGATGCATACTTAAAACTGCAACGCTATCTTGAGGCTATCAAACGTTCATTTACAGACTCCCAAGGTCGCTCAGAAATCATTGCAGACATAGAAGCCCGTATTGCGGAACTGTTCAACGAACGTGTACAGCACGATAAACAAGTCATTGGCAACAAGGAAGTAGAGGAAGTCATCGCCATCATGGGGCAACCAGAGGATTATCTTGTGGATGACGAGATTTTTGAGGACGAACCAAAAACAAGCTACCAAAGCAAGTCCAGAACTTCAAAAAAACTGTATCGCGATACCGACAACTCCTATATAGGGGGTGTGTCTTCCGGTTTGGGACACTACTTAGGAGTGGATGCCATCTGGATTCGTTTGTTGTGGATTTTATTGGCTTTGGGCTCAGGAGGTACTTTCGTATTCATTTATATCCTGTTTTGGGTATTGGTCCCGGAGGCCGTGACCACTGCTGAGAAACTCACAATGACCGGAGAGCCTGTAAACATCAGTAACATTGAAAAAAAAATTAAAGACGGGTTTGAAAATGTTTCCCAAACGGTATCGGACACCGTAAAAAGTATCGATTTACCCAAACAGGGCAACAGAATCAAATCGACATCCAAATCGTTTTTTGATACCATTGGAGACATTATAATGTTCTTCCTTAAAATATTTGCCAAGTTTATTGGTATCATATTAATCATTTTTGGAGCCATTTTGCTCTTCGGGCTTATCATTAGCTTGTTCTCTCTTGGAGGCTCAAGCTTCTATAGCCCTTGGTGGATGGATTACCCTGAAGCATTAAACACCACTGGACTGCCATTATGGATAGGCTCGGTGCTATTGTTCCTGTTGTTTGGGATCCCGTTGTTTTTCATTTTCTATTTAGGATTGAAAATATTGATCAACAATCTTAAGTCTATAGGAAACGTGGCCAAATTCACCTTATTAGGATTGTGGTTATTGTCTTTGGTAAGCATCATTGTCATTGGAATCACTGAAGCATCTCATTTTGCTTTGGAAAATTCAGTCACTCAAACCGAAACCTTAGACCTTACCAAAAAGGACACCTTGTCCATTAAAATGGTATCCAGCGAATTTGACAAGTACCGATATGGCATGCACAGAGAAGGTGGCTTTGAAATCAAGTATAATAATGAAGACCAAAAGGTGATTTTCTCAAAGAATGTGATGCTCAACATTCGTTCTACCTCAGACAGTATGGCCTATTTGCAAATTGTAAAAGAAGCCAAGGGTAGCGACTATATTGAAGCTAGGGAAACGGCCGAAAAAATAGACTATGAGTTTGAGCTTAAAAACAACCAGTTATTGTTGAGCAACTATTTGCATACGGATTATAAAAACAAATTTTCAGATCAAAACGTTACCGTGATTCTGTATTTACCAGAAGGTATGGTGTTCAATTTACATGGCAATACGCGATCCTACCTAAGACACAATAGGAACAGTGACAATATTGCAACTTATGACGACACCTCTCACACTTTAAAAGTAATGGAAGACAACACCATTTGTTTGGACTGTGACGATGAAGAGTTCAAAGTAAAAGTGAATGTCAATGATGAAAATTCAGGACTTAACATTGACGAAGAAGGAGTTCGCTTTAAAAAGGACAGTGTTCAAATAGAAATTAACAACGAAGGATTGAAGGCTAAAAAAGAAGATGTAAAGGTCAACATTTCAGATGAGGGCATTGAAATTACCTCAGACGACAACTAAGCTACAGTTCATCATTAAAAATCGACAACCCATACGTTTATAAAACCATTCATCAACAACAAATCATACATTTACACAAGCAATTATCAATCAAAAAACAATCAGTTATGACAACCTTATCCAAAATTATTATTGCAGCCCTGTTGGGAGCTCTAGCAAGCTCCTGCAACCTGGATTTTAAAATTTCTGGGATAAAGGGCAATGGAAACGTAACTACTGAACAACGCCAGGTAACCGGCGAGTATACAGAAATAAAAATCAGTAGAGGACTTGATGTCTACCTAACACAAAGTGACACACCAAGCATTTCGGTGGAAGCCGATGAAAATCTTCAAGACGTTATTGTAACGGAAGTTGATGGCGATGTATTGAAGATTTACGCCAACCAAAACATTTCCAGTTCGGCCTCTAAAAAGGTGATGGTGAATTTTGACAAAGTATCCAGAATCAAGGCCACTAGCGGCAGCGATGTGCATGGCACCAATACCATTGAAGGCGAACATTTTGTATTGGAAACTTCCAGCGGTAGCGACATGGAATTGGACATACAGGCCAAATCCATCGATTGTAATTCTTCCAGCGGAAGCGAATTGGACCTATCCGGGAGTACTACCGATTTTATTGCATCCGCCAGCAGCGGTAGCGATATTGATGCAGAAAACCTAAGTACAGAATCCTCGCACGTCAAAGCATCCAGTGGTGCAGGAATCAAGGTAAACACTTCCAAGGAACTCATTGCAACGGCCACCAGTGGCGGCGATGTAACCTACTATGGCAATCCAGAAAAGATTGAAAAAAGCGATAACGTTTCTGGAAGTATCAAAAAGCACTAGATAGCACAATAAACACCAACAAGCCAATCATTTTGAAAACCATTTCAAGCTCATTTTAGAGTTTGGGATGGTTTTTGTATATATTTGCTTAACGAACCTTAAATAAACCTAATGAACAAAATCCTTTTAACGTTATGTATCGGCATAGGTTTTATTCTAACGGCCTCTGGCCAAAGCGACGATAAAATAAAAGGTGACAGGAATGTAACCATCAAGCAAACCTACATTGATGCATTCAACAAAATTATAGTTGGCGAAGACTTTTCAGTCGAAATCATCTATAACTCAAAGCCCTCCGTAGAAATTGAAACCGACGATAACCTACACGAAATCATTCTTTTCGAAGTAAAGGACAGCACCTTGGTCTTCAGCTCTTCAAAAAAAATTACCTCCTCCAAGAAAATGCACATCACGGTCAATTATAGTCACGACCTGAAATATATTGAAGTGAAGGACGATGGCGAAGTAAGGTCTCTCACTTCTTTGGAATTAAAAAATACTTCACTAAAAACCTCTGGTTCTGCCCGTGCCTATCTCAACATTAATGCAACTAATTTTGAGTTTTCAAGCCATGACAAATCCAAGGTGAAATTGAATGTTTCTGCAGATAGCTCCAAGATTATATTAAACGACAACAGCAAAACCGAAGCCTTGATCAATAGCAAATATGTAAAATTGGACATGTACCAACGTGCGGATGCCAATATTGAAGGGGCTTCAAAATCCTGCTTGATTCGCACTGATAACTCGTCAAGTTTTGAAGGAAAAGAGTTTACGGTTAAAACCTGTAATCTGGTAAGCGACCTCAGTAGTTATGTGGCCATTGGAGTTGAAGAAAATGTCACTATAGACGCCGCCGGAAATTCTGAAATATACCTGTACCACGAACCTCAAATAACTATCAACAAATTTACGGGAACGGCCAAACTTCAAAAAAAGGAAACTAATTAAATTCTATAATTATACTACACAAATGAGAAAATTAACCCCTTTAGTTTTTCTTCTGCTTGCAATGTTTGCTTGTAAAGAAGAAGACAAAAAACAAGAGGCGTCTTCCAATGTCAAAGAGGAAGCTCAAGCCTTTTTGGATGACTATTCCAAAACCTATAAAAAATTGTATTATGATTCTTCCAAAGCAGAATGGGCTGCCAATACGCACATTGTAGCAGGTGACACCACAAACGCTTACAACGTACAAAAAGCCAATGAAGCATACGCTAAATTCACTGGAAGCACGGAAGTTATTGAAAAAACAAAACAGTTTTTAGAGCATAAGGACGAATTGGACATCGTGCAGGTACGCCAATTGAACACCATTCTTTACGGTGCAGGAAACAACCCTGAAACTGTTTCGGATATTGTATCCAAAAGAATTGCTGCTCAAAATGCACAAAGTGAAACCCTTTATGGTTTCGATTTTCAAGTGGATGGGAAATCAATAACTACTGGAGATATTGATAAAGTTTTAAGAGAATCTTCCAACGAAACAGAGCGTCTTAAAAATTGGGAAGCCTCAAAAGCAGTTGGAAAAGATCTAAAAGACGGCTTGGAAAACTTACGTCAATTGCGCAACCAAACGGTACAGGCTTTAGGTTATGACGATTACTTTAGTTACCAAGTTTCTGAATACGGTATGAACCGTCAGGAAATGCTTGCCGAAATGAACAAAATGGTGAAGGAAGTTTGGCCTCTATATCGCGAATTACACACTTGGGCTCGTTACGAATTGGCTAAAAAATATAATGCCGAAGTACCTGAGTACATTCCTGCCCACTGGTTGCCTAACCGTTGGGGACAAGACTGGAGCCCGTTGGTAAATGTTGAAGGGTTAGATATCGATGCTGCCTTGGCTGACAAAGATCCTGAGTGGATTGTAAAAGAAGGAGAAAACTTTTATGTGAGCATTGGTTTTGATCCGCTTCCAGCGAGTTTCTACGAAAAATCAAGCATGTACCCACTACCGGCTGATGCTGATTACAAAAAGAACAACCACGCTTCTGCATGGCACATGGATCTTGAAAACGATTTGCGTTGTTTGATGAGTGTAGAGCCTACCGCAGATTACTATGAGACCATTCACCATGAATTAGGTCATATTTACTACTATCAAGCCTATACCAATCCAAATGTACCACCATTATTACGCGCTGGAGCCAATAGAGGGTACCATGAAGCCATTGGAAGTTTATTAGGATTGGCTGCAATGCAAAAGCCTTTCTTGGCTAGTAAAGGTCTAGTTGACGAAAACGTAAAAATTGACGAGACCCAAAACTTATTGAAAGAAGCCTTGAACTATGTGGTATTTTTACCATTCTCTGCAGGTGTGATGAGTGAGTTTGAAAACGCTTTGTATGCAGAAAACTTACCAAAAGACCAATACAATGCAAAATGGTGGGAATTGGCTAAAAAATACCAAGGTATGGTGCCTCCATCAGAAAGAGGAGAAGAATTCTGTGATGCTGCTTCAAAAACACACATCAATGATGATGCGGCTCAATATTATGACTATGCCATCTCATACATTTTATTATTCCAATTCCACGATCACATTGCTAAAAACATCTTGCATCAAGATCCACATGCTACCAACTATTTTGGAAGTAAAGACGTGGGAACCTTCTTAAAAGGAGTATTGGAAACCGGAGCTAACAATGATTGGAGAGAACTTTTAAAATCAAGCGTAGGAAGCGAAATGAGTGCAAAACCTATGTTGGATTACTTTGCGCCATTAATGGAGTATTTAAAAGCACAGAACGAAGGACGAACTTATACGTTACCTGAAACAATATAAGTTTTAAAACAAATAGATATAAAAAATCCGAAGCAGTTACGCTTCGGATTTTTTTTGTTGTAGTTTCTGTAGTTTTAGTTGTAGTATAACGTTTTTAGTTGATATCTCCTTGTATGTAAACCGATACTGGAATATATCCTTGTCCGTCAACAAATTCTGCATCTGGAACTTCAATTTTGAATGAGTGTGTTCCTTGTGACACCTCTCCTAATTCGTAAGTTCTAATTGGAATAACATCTCCAGGGCACCAGTTGTTCCAAGAAGTCCACCATGATTCTGATTTAGGTGAACTACCGTAAATTCCATTTCCTTGGGTATTGTATTGACGGTAAGGCTCGCAAGACTTTCCTCCTGGCATATACATATCCAACTCACTATTATCAAAATAAATAAAATGCTGTCTTCTTACATACTCTTCCCCTCCTGAGTTAGCTCCATGGTTAGAAGTAATCAAGTGGATTTTGGCATTACTTAAGTTTTCTTCTATGTCGAAGGTAAAGGTCTTCGTAGTTTCTCCCAATACATCAGTCCCGTTGGAATTATAGTTGTTTACACGCACACTAGATGCAATCGGCTCCAAATGTTGTGCCACATGCTCGTAAGTCTTGTCTGTAGAAACGAACTTTAAAGTACCTAAGAAAGTATCAATTCTTCCAGCACATCCCGTAACCTCTGTTTGTGCGGCGTAAGGAACCCCAAACACATACAATTCAATCCAAAAATCGTAGGTACTGCTAATCACTGGGTCGTTGAACAATAAGGCCAAGTTGTCTACTTCAAATTCATAAGGAACTTCCGTTGGAGGAACATTTTTGTTCATGAAAGGTGTGATAAAACGACCGATTTCAATACGCTCTTCAACGGCGGCTGTACTAAATTCAGTACCACTAGGCACTAAGTTTAAATACACCCCACCAATTCTATCGTAATTATCGCATAAAGCACCAAGTGTTACATGCATGGTGAGTTCATCACTAAACAAATCAATTGCTTCTGCACTTAACTTAGTTACATTTGACGCATTGTTTTTTCTTATAACGCCAGCAGGCACTGGCTCACTAACAGTGGCAGCATAGCCATCATAAAAAACTACCTCATCAAAAACAGTGACTTCCGTAGATTGATACAATACTTCCAAAGAAAGTACGTCTGTTTCTAAAAGGGTTCCTTCATGCATATACGTGGCATTTACTTCGTAAGTCCCTGTTTCTTCTGGAGTATATTCGTTAGAGACAATCTCCTCTCCATTAATATAGTAAGTAGCTTCAGAAGTCACATCCGTGCCATTATTTCCTATGACACTAAACGTAAAAGTTTCTCCTATTTCGATAGCTTCGGAAGCGGCTCCAATTTCAATAGAAGTCAAAAGCATTTCAGTTACAGTGAAAGTAACTATATTACTTGTTAAGTTGGAACCATTTAACGAATAAGTCGCCTTAACCGAGTACTGACCTTCTACCTCAGGAGTAACCACGTTGGAATTTACAATGATATTATTTACAAAATAAGTAGCACTTGCCGTCACATTCTCATTCTCGCTGGTTATCACTTCAAAAGTGATGCTTTCTCCTAAAGGAATAGTCTCGACATTGCTCGATAAGGTAATTGCTGGAGTTACTGATTGATTGCCATCATCCTCGCTACAGGAAAGTGTCATAAAAAACACCGCTAAAAAACTGGCTAAAAGTAATTTTGAGTATTGCTTCATAATAATAATTAGGGTTAATAAAGCCGCTAATTTAGAAAATAATACCTAAGCCCAAAGTTTTAACAAGTCTTTAACCTATAATTAATGTAGAATTGCAAAATTTTAAATATCACCTAATCAAATTCAAAATTCCACATAAAAAAATCCGAAGTGCCAACTTCGGATTTTATATTATTGAAGAAAAAATTTCTTTATGCTTCTACAGGTGCTTCTTTGGCTGCCAAATAACGCTCAGCATCCAAGGCCGCCATACATCCAGTACCCGCAGCCGTAATAGCTTGTCTGTACACATGATCTGCAGCATCTCCACTAACAAATACACCCTCAACATTGGTTTTTGAAGTACCAGGTTTGTTGATAATATACCCTGTTTTATCCAAATCTAAATACTCCTTAAAAATATCTGTATTTGGTTTATGACCAATGGCTACAAAGAAGCCGGTAGCAGGAATGGTTTTAACTTCTCCTGTAACGTTGTCTTTAACTTTTACACCCGTTACTACTTGTCCGTCTCCCAATACTTCCTCTGTTTCTGTATTGAATAGTATCTCTATATTCTTGGTGTTTTTAACTCTATTGGCCATGATTTTTGAAGCGCGGAATACATCTCTTCTTACCAACATCGTTACTTTTGAACACAATTTGGATAGATAGTGAGCTTCTTCACAAGCAGAATCTCCTGCGCCTACAATCACTACCTCTTGATTTCTATAGAAGAATCCATCACATACGGCACAGGCAGAAACCCCGCCGCCGAGCTTCAAATATTTTTGTTCAGAAACCAATCCCAAATATTTTGCAGAGGCTCCTGTAGAGATAATTACAGAATCACAGTGGATTTCCTTATGGTCATTTACCCAAACTCTGTGTACATCTCCAGAAAAATCAACTCTGGTAACCCAACCATCTCTAATATCGGTTCCAAAACGGCTTGCTTGCTTTTGAAGCTCCATCATCATTTCTGGTCCTGTGATTCCTTCTGGATACCCTGGAAAATTCTCTACTTCATTGGTGGTGGTTAACTGCCCCCCTGGTTGGGTTCCTTGGTACAATACCGGTGCCATGTTAGCTCTAGCTGCATATATAGCTGCAGTATATCCTGCAGGTCCCGAACCTATGATAAGGCATTTTACTTTTTCAATTGTATCTGACATAATTTCTCTGATTTAATCTTAACAAAAGTAGAACTTTTACACAAAAACTTACATGGAAGTTATTAAAAGTTATTATACATCAATAGGAGACGTTTATTGGTCACTATAAACCACAAAAAACCCCGAAACATCCTTGCTTTACAAAATGTTCGGGGTAGATTTGTTTCAGAACTATTTGAGCTGTTTAAAACAACTTTTTAAACAATAAATAAGCACCATATTTTCCTACGGAATTTAACACCAACTGCATCCAATTGGAAGGTCGCAAATCTTCTTTCAAGCCACCTTTAACGCCTTTCAGTTCTTCCAAAGCAATCTTCCGTTCCAAATCCAACCGCTTTAAGTCGTGCTCTATTTCTGCAAACGAACTATACTTTTTCATAAAAATCAATTAAAGAATTTATGTGACATGGTCTGTATCACTTTTTTGTTGATAAGATGTCTAAGCAGGTACACCAAAAGGGCCAATAGCAAAAAGAAACCACCAACTATGGTAGTGGACAAAGCATAGTCGTCCAAGACTCTCCCCAATGCGATGGCGGCGGCAATGGCAAAAAAGAAAAAACCAATCAATACAAAACTGCCTATTAAAAGGGCCTTGCCCAATAAGCTCATAGAAATGGTGAGCTGTTCAAAGACCTTTAACTTGGCATATTCCTTGGATTTGATCAAAAATACTTCGCCTGAATCTACGGCTTTGGATGATGCTTCATTTAATGACTCAAACAAATTCATACTAGGCTTTTTGATATTTCTTGTTTTGAGCTTTTAGGTCCGCCAATTTTTTCTCCAAAACAGAAATAACGTCCTCCGCTTTTACACTGGCTTCTTTCACCAAGCTTTCCAAATTAGAACCAAGGGAGTCCTTATCATGGCTCATAAAACTTGAAACCTTATCTTTTAAATCGTGTGCCTTAGAACTGGCTTTATCCTTTAAATCATGTGCGGTACTGTTAAACTTGTCTGCTGCCGACATGGCTTCATCCGCGATGCGTTGTCTTGTAACACTACCCTTTTCTGGTGCAAAAAGAATTCCTAAAGTAGCGCCAACCGCGGTTCCTACCAAAAGTCCGAAAATTGAATTACTGTTGCTCATAATACTATTTTTTTTATGGATTAATATTTTCAGTGCTTGCTACTAATCGAATGGAAACTACAAAATAAACATTTTGTAGTTCACTCACTAAAATTAACGCTAAAAGCTTAATTAACAATGACTAAACAAAATTATTTTTGTGAATTTCAAAAAAAATGGCCAATCAAAATTGATTGGCCATTTTATATTAAGGTTCAGAAAAATTAACTCGTAAAATACGATAGAATAGCGACCACAATGACAACTAAAAGTACCGAAAGTACAATGTCGATTGTAGCATAACTACCTTTTGAAGCAGCTTTGTCTTCAGCTGTCAAGGTTCCAAAAGAAAGACCACTGATTTTCTCATAATTTGGAGCCCCAGTAGCCAAACTAACAGTGACACATAAAATCACTGAGAAAATAAACATGAAGATAGCCATATGGGCAAAATTAATAGAGGCAAAACTAAACATAATGCTATCTACCGTTTCCCCGGAAGCAATTTGTGGCTGATAATAAATTTCAGATCCCAAACGCAAAATCAACAACACCAATCCCGTCATTAAAGTTGTAATGGCCGCTTGGGAGTTGACACGTTTCCAGATAATTCCCAAAAGGAATACCGCAGTTACAGGAGGCGCAATATACGATTGTACATTTTGAAGGTATTGGTACATCACACCACCTCCAATTTTTTCCATAATAGGAATCCAGATAATCCCTAATATTACAATAAAACCGGTAGCTACTTTACCAATGGTAAGCAATTCACGTTCGCTCTTCTCTGGTTTCAACTTCTTGTAAATATCAATAGTGAAAATAGTAGAGCAAGAATTGAACACCGAAGCCAACGAACTCATAAGCGCTGCCATCAATCCTCCTGCCACCAAACCTTTCAATCCAACTGGCAACAAGGTTTTCACCAACATTGGAAATGCTCTATCGGCTTTCTCTACACCAAACATTTCCGGGTTTTGAATGGTCAAAGCAAAAGCGATGATACCGGGAATCAAGAAAATCAAGATAGGCAACAACTTTAAATAGGCTCCAAAAATGGCGCCTCTTCTTCCAATTTTAATATTATGGGCTGCCAAGGTACGCTGCACGATATATTGATCGGTACACCAATACCAAACCCCTACAACGGTCCCTCCAAATAACATTCCTGTCCAAGGAAAATCAGGGTCACTAATTGGACGCCACATGTTGAAATGATCTGGGCTAACCGCCGTAACAGTTTCCCTCAATTGCGACCACCCTCCTACTTCCTGCATTCCTAAATAGGTAATGATCATCGATCCCACAATAAGGATAACCGTTTGAAGCGTTTCCGTATAAATTACGGCCTTCATCCCTCCCACTACGGTATAAATTCCGGTGAAAATGACGATGCCAATAGCGCCATACCAAAAAGGGATTCCCAATAATTCAGAAACCACAATTCCTCCGGCGTAAATAGTAACAGATACTTTAGTCAAAACATAAGCCAACAATGAAAAAACCGACAAGAACCATCTAGAGCGACTGTCAAATCGTTTTTCCAAAAATTCGGGCATGGTAAACGCACCACTTCTAATGTAAAACGGTAAAAACAACCATCCTAAAAGCAGTACAATCCAAGCATGCAATTCATAATGCGCCATTGGAGTCCCCGATTCAAAACCCGTCCCCGCTAATCCAACAACGTGCTCCGATCCAATATTAGAAGCAAAAATAGAGGCTCCAATAACGAACCAGCCCACATTACGGCCTGCCAAAAAGTAATCTTCTGTGTTTTTATTCTTTTGAAGTACAACCCATACCGCCACGGCAATAAGGGCCAAAAAATAGAGTCCCAAAACCCACCAGTCGGCGGTTTGCAAAACTGTTTCCATAAATAGTAGTTTAGTTATTAGGTATTATAATTTTTTACTGTTGTAAGGTAAGACTTATATTTAAAATTTAATTGATTTTTTAATGGCCATATGAAGTTTGGGAGCTAACCTTTTGGTTAATCCTTAAATCTTTAAAAATGAAATATATCCGATTTAAATGTATTGGCTAATAATGTTTTCAAACAGCTCCTGTTTTCCACTTTGCAATGGAATTTCACCATCTTCTGCAGCGATTTCATACAAATCTGACAAGTCCAACTTTCCTTTTTCGAACTCCTTACCTTTTCCTGAATCGAAAGAACTGTAACGCTGTTTTCTTAAGGAATCATAACCAGAATAGGAAATGATTTTGTCTGCTGTAATCAAAGCTCTGGCAAACGTATCGGCACCTCCAATATGTGCCAAAAAGATGTCTTCCATATCGGTGGAATTACGACGGATTTTAGCATCAAAATTAACACCGCCCCCCTGCAAACCACCTGCCTTTAAAAACACTAACATCGCTTCGGTGACTTCTTGTATGTTGTTAGGAAATTGATCGGTGTCCCAACCATTTTGGTAATCCCCTCTATTCGCATCGATACTGCCCAACATTCCGGCCCGCGCAGCCACTTCCAATTCATGCTGAAAGGTATGCTGTGCCAAGGTTGCATGGTTAACTTCCACATTGATTTTAAAATCGCGTTCCAAGCCATATTCCTTTAAAAACCCAATGGCCGTAGCGGTGTCAAAATCATACTGATGCTTTGTAGGTTCCATAGGTTTGGGCTCAATGAAAAAAGTGCCTTTAAAGCCTTGCTTTCTGGCATAATCGCGAGCCATAGTTAAAAACTGGGCCAAATGGTTCAACTCCCTTGCCATATCGGTATTCAACAAGGACATATAACCTTCTCGACCACCCCAAAACACATAGTTTTCACCGTTTAAGGCAATGGTCGCATCTATGGCTAATTTCACCTGTCCTCCTGCTCTTGCCAACACTTTAAAATCTGGATTGGTAGCTGCACCATTCATATACCTAGGGTGTGTGAAGCAATTGGAGGTTCCCCAAAGCAACTTTTTACCATGGAATTTCTGCTTGCTTTTGATATAATCCACAATAGTACTCAAGCGCTTTTCCGATTCTGCAAAAGTTGGAGCTTCCTGAACCAGATCAAAATCGTGCATACAGTAATAATCAAAGCCAATTTTGTCTAGAAACTCAAACGCGGCATCTGCCTTGTCTTTCGCGGCCTGAATGGGATCTGAAGACTGATCCCAGGGAAAATTTTGGGTGCCCACTCCAAAAGGATCGGCACCTTGGCCACAGAACGTATGCCAATACGCCACCGCAAACTTAAAATGCTCCCGCATGTTTTTTCCTGCCACTATCCTATTGGGGTCATAATATTTAAATGCCAATGGATTATGGGACAAATTTCCCTCATACTCGATATGTTTAATGCCCTTGAAATATTCTTTAGTTGCCATTTTAGTTATATTTAGTCAAGATTATGATGTTTAAATTTTATGAATATTAGCTTACAAATTGCTTAAATACCTTCGCCTCAAATCCAGCTCCCATAATTGAAACGCCTCTGTATATGGGCCTTTATCTTTAACAGGACCATAAGTGCAGACTTTTTCATTATCAGAAAAAACGTCTTCCAAACTTTTAAAATCACCCATACTTACTCCTGCCGCCCTTGCAGCTCCAATGGCCCCTGTAGTATCCAAAATGTCTATTTCGGAATCAATAAGGGTTGCCAAAGTGGTTGCGAATATTCCAGATCGGAATAGGTTGTCGTTGCCTGCCCTAATATTGGACACCTTTACACCATCTCCTTTCATAATATTGACTCCGTACACAAACGAAAAGGCAATGCCCTCCAAAGCAGCCCTAAAAAGATGCTCAGAATGATGTTTATTAAAATTTAGGTTGAATATGGCCGCGCCGTCATTACTGTTGTTCATCATGCGCTCTACACCATTTCCAAATGGAATAACCCGCAAACCATCAGATCCAATAGGAACGTTTGCCGCCATGGCGTTCATCTGTTCATAGTTTTCACCTTTCAGCACATGTTCCTTCATCCAACTGTATTGAATCCCTGCGCCATTTATATTGAGAAGTTTGCCAATAATAGATTGTTCCTTGGTATAATTTACATGAGCAAAATTGTTGATACGAAGACTTTCTTGAGTGCTTTTATTGTCAGTTACAGCATACACGACTCCCGAAGTGCCTCCGGTAGCGGCAATTTCACCAGGTCTCAAGACATTTAAAGACAAAGCATTGTTGGGTTGGTCGCCTGCACGATATAGCACTGGAATGCCACTAGGCAACCCTGTAAGCTTTGCCGCCGATTTGGTCACGGATCCCTGAACAGAAAAAGTAGGCACCATGTTAGGAATCAAACCAGTATCAATTCCCATATAATCAAACAACCAATTCGCAGGGGTATTGGTCTTGAAATCCCACATAATCCCTTCGGAAAGTCCAGAAATGGTGGTAGTAGCTTCTCCTGTTAATTTGAGGGCAATAAAATCGCCGGGCAATAAAAACTTATGAACTTTTTCATAAAGCGAAGGTTCATTGTCCTTCACCCATTTGAGTTTGGATAAGGTGAAATTCCCTGGAGAATTCAAAAGATGCGTCATGCACTTTTCTTCTCCCAGATCTTGAAACACCTTATTTCCAATCACAGCAGCCCTACTATCACACCAAATAATGGAAGGTCGTAAAACCTCGAAATCCTTATCCACCAAAACCAAACCGTGCATTTGATAAGCAATGCCCACTCCCTTTATTCTAGCTTTGGCAACACCTGTGTCCTTGATTAATTTTTGTGTCAAGATACCCAGATATTCCCACCAAAGATTAGGGTCCTGTTCAGCCCACCCCGCTCTGGAAGACATGATTTCCATCTCCTTGTCTGGGTATTGAGCTAGTCCCAAAACCTTGCCAGAAGCGGCATTCACCAATGCGGCTTTTATTGATGAATTACCTAAATCGTATCCTATATAATACATCTTGTGATTAGTTAATAACAGTGGTTTTCAAAAATGATTGCTGGAAGCGTACATTGCCAACATGCTCCCTACAAATCCCTTGGCTACTTTAGTACTCAATAATGAGGCATCCACATTTGCTTTCAGCAAGCGCCAATCCTCATCTTTATGTTGTTTATAATAGAAATCATAATATTTAGTTCGTCCTACAATTTTCACCCAAAGATTTTGACTGTGTTCCTCCAAAGCTTTGGAAACCAAAATCTCTAACGAATCGCCAAAACTTTGCTCTAAGAATACCTCTGAGTTTCCCTGATCAGTCAAACGTTTACCTATAAATAAATAATGCTTTTCATTTTGAAAGGCCACCAATCCAGCAGCACCTGTTGATTGAGAAGGCACAAAGGAAAATTTGGTAGCCACCTCAAAACTGGCATGCTGTTGCCGTCTCCCAATAAAGGAAAACTTGGTTTCCTCATGCATGTTTTCATCTTGTGGCGTTACCAGTAATTGACCATTTTCCAAAGTGTACCATTGCGAATTGGGTGTTCTAAGGAAATTCCAAATCCCCCCTAATGTCTTTGACGTAAAGTCATCTCTAGACACAAAGTTTCCGGTGGTTGGAGGAATCTGTTCTGTATTTAACGCTAATTCGGGTCTTCTATGTATTAGTGGATGCGGTTCATTGCCCTGTTCAAAAACAGGCCAACTGTTGGCCTTCCATTTCAAGGGTAGCATAAAGGTTTCCCTTCCTGTGTTATAAAAGTCGTCACCGTAAGGCCGACATCCCAGATATACGCCCCACCAATCTCCATTGGGCAATTCCACAAAATCGGCATGACCTGTTGTGGTAATTTGGTTGGAACGCTCTTTAGACAAATGCCTTTGGGTCAATATCGGGTTGTTTTGATTACTGGTATATGGCCCGTAAATATGCTTGCTTCTAAACACCACTTCGGAATGGTTATAGCCCGTTCCCCCTTCTGCACAAAACAAATAATAGTAGTCATCCTTTTTGAAAATATGTGGAGCCTCAATCCAGACTGGCTCCTTGGCCATGTCAGTACCTCCATCAACCAATAATTTTTGATCAGAAATTACCTTCTGCCTTTTCAAATCGTATTCCCAGGTATAAATGGCTCTATGCCCTTTGTGTTTGGAAATATTCCCTGGAGGTGGACCATTATGGGTAATGTAGACTTTACCATCGTCGTCAAAAAACAGGTCTGGATCTATACCGTCTATTTCGGGCAACCAAATGGGTTCGGACCAACCTTCTTCCGGGTTTGTACTGGTCACGATAAAATTCCCTTTGGAACTTACATTAGTGCATATCACAAAAAAAGTTTCTTGGTGGTATCTAATAGTAGGTGCAAAAAGCCCTCTGGACGCTCCCCCGTTAAAATCTGCTTGTGATTTTCTAGTAATGACATGGCCAATATGCTTCCAATTAACCAAATCACTACTCTTAAAAATGGGCAATCCAGGAAAATAGGAAAATGACGAAGTCACTAAATAATAAGCGTTTTCTGCCCTACAAATACTAGGGTCTGGATAAAACCCTGCCAATATTGGATTTACATATTCATTTTGTGTTGGAATGTTACTATCAAACATGGCATCCTGTCCTTGATATTCAAACCAATCAAAGGCGACTTCTTCATTATACGCAATCGGTTGCTTTAAATTGGAAAAAAATTTGGCATTGGAAACCAATACCAAACCCAAACTTATTAGCGCCACAAAAAGAATAAATTGATTTTTTAAAACTTTCATAACCCGAATCAAGGATGTGAGCAAAAATTATTTCTTGACAATTTACAAAAGTTTTACATAAAAATTAACAATTAAATAATTTTTATCCATCTAATTTTAGTATTACTAATTTTTAAGCCAAAAAAATTCAACAATCGGTAATTTGTTAAAAAAGATTATTTTTGTAGATACGCACAAACCTCACCCATGACACAAAAAAAGGACATTACCATCTATGATATTGCCAAGGCCCTCAATTTATCAACTTCCACGATTTCCAGAGCCTTAAAAAACCATCATAGCATTAGTAAAAAAACCATTGCAAAAGTAAAACAAGCGGCTCAGGAAATGGGCTATTCCCCCAACATCATTGCAGCCAGTTTACGAAACAACAAGACCTATACTATCGGTGTTCTTATTTCAAGAATCAACCGTCCTTTTATTTCAGCCCTGATTAGTGGTATTGAAGAACGAGCCCAAAAGTCTGGATTCAATGTGATTATCACCCAGTCCAACGATTCCTATGAAAATGAAATCAACATGGCCCAGGCCCTATATAACAGTAGGGTAAGTGGAGTCATTTGTTCCTTGGCCATGGAAACTAGGGATACCTCCCATTTTAAACAGTTTTTGGATAAAAATATCCCCATCGTGTTTGTGGATCGTGTGCCTAAGGACATTGAAACCTACAGAGTGATGATTGACAATTACTCGGCAGCCTACAAGGCCACAAAACACTTAATTGAACAAGGTTGTAAACGTATTGCCCACTTTGCGGGGTCACAATACATGAATATTTATAGCGAGCGAAAACGAGGCTACATGGATGCTCTCAAGGATTATAATTTAGAAGTGAATGAAGACCTTATCATCCCATTCAGCACTTTAAGTTATGAGGAAGGGGAAAAGGCCACAAAAAAATTGCTTACAATGGATAATCCGCCAGATGGCATCTTCTCTTCAAACGATACTACAGGGGTGAGCGCCATTCAAATAGCCAAACGACTTAATGTGAAGGTTCCTGAAGAATTGGCGGTAATAGGGTTTAATGACGACCCTATTGCATCCATCATCGATCCTGGATTGTCAACCGTAACGCATCCCGCATTTAAAATGGGACAAACCTCAGCAGAAAAAATAGTGAAACATCTCAAAAATGCTTTGGACGATGACATTACAGAAATCACCTTCCTAAATACCGAAGTAGTGGTTAGACAATCATCCAAACGTCATTAAAAAAAGTCATTTTTCCGTTTTTGGATTATCGAACTTCTACAGTGGTTTCTGCCATTTTGGGAGCACCCAAAACAGTACTCCTCTTCATAGGGCTTGAACCTCCAATATAGATTTTAAAGGTCCCCGGTTCTATAAGGCGTTCCCCTTTGTCGTTTACCATTTCAAAGGCTTTGGGTTCTAGTTCAAAAGTTATTGTTTTGCTTTCTCCTGCCTTAAAATGACTTCTCTTTACCCCTTGTAACTGAAAATTGGGTACTTCAAAGCTCGCTTCCATATCGGCCAAATATAATTGTACGACTTCATCGGAATCTACCTTACCTGAATTAGTAACCTCAACCGACACAGTTACGGTATCATTGGAAGTAATGATTTTTGAAGACAACTTTGGACTGCCATAAGTAAATGAAGTATAGGACAACCCAAAACCGAAGGGATACAAAGGTTCTTTTTCCATGTATTTATAGGTGCGCCCTTTCATGGTATAATCTTCATAGGCAGGCAGCTGTTCGTACGATTTCGGGAAAGTAATTGGTAAACGTCCCGAAGGCGACACCTTTCCGAAGATAATATCCGTAATGGCATTGCCGCCTTCTTCCCCCGGATACCATACAAACAACACCGCATCCGACAAAGCTTCTACTTCAGCCAAGTCAATGGGACTACCGCCGGTAACCACCGTGATGATAGGGCGCTCTCCTGCTTCCTTTCGTAATTTTCTCAAAAACTCCAATTGGTTTTCCGGCAAACCATATTCAAAACGGTCGCCAAGAGTGGCTGAAGCTATAGACTCTCCTTCCTCTCCTTCCAAAAGTCCTGAAATCCCTAAAACCGCAATGGTAGCATCACTTTTCCCAGCATTTGGAGTAGTCCAATCTTGTGGATTGGAATTGGGCCGATCCAACATAATTCCCATTCTGTACTGCAACTGGCTGGCATGATCCACTGCTCCCGCAATGCCTTCCAAAACGGTGACCAATTTTGGATTCACACCAAAGTAATTCCCTAATAAAATATCAGAATTGGCAGCATTGGGCCCCGTTACAAAATAACGCGCCAAGTCATTCTTTAAGGGCAAAGCGCCATTGTTCTTCAGCATGACAATCCCCTTTTGGGCCACTTCCCTCGCCAAAGCACGATGCTCATCACTATCCACAACATCTATTGGAATATCATCATAATGATGACTCCCTAGCGGATCAAAAAGCCCCAATTTAAATCGAGTTTTCAACAAAGTAGCCAATTCCCTGTCTACTTCAGCTTCCGTTAAAAGCCCTTGTTTTACTGCTTCAGGAATACCTTCCAAATAGGTACTGCCACAATTTAAACTCACTCTATTTTTTACTGCCAAAGCTGAAGCTTGAGCAGCTGTTTCCACAGTGCCATGACCTCCTTTATCAGATGGTGTGTAAAAATCAACGATGGCCCAACAATCACTCAACACATGCCCCTTAAATCCCCATTTGTTTAAAAGCACATCCGAGATCAAGTAGGTATTGGCACAGCAAGGAGCTCCATTGGTACTGTTATAGGCACACATCACAGATTCCACATCGGCCTGTACCAAGGCCTCAAAAGCAGGCAAATAAGTTTCCCACAAATCCTTTGGATTGGCTTCTGCATCAAACTCATGACGCAACTTTTCCGGTCCACTATGTACAGCATAATGTTTGGCACATGCAGCCGTTTTTAAATAATTGGGATCTTCTCCTTGAAGTCCCTTTACAAAAGCAGTCCCTAAACGAGACGTCAAATAAGGATCTTCTCCATAGGTCTCCTGCCCCCTGCCCCATCTAGGGTCTCTGAAAATATTGATATTGGGCGTCCAAAAGGTCAATCCGCTGTAACGCTTATAATACCCTTTAGCTTTAGCTGCGTTATGCATGGCTCTGGCTTCATCGGAAATGGCCGAGGAAACCCTTAAGGCCAGTTCCTCATCAAAGGTTGCTCCCAACCCGATAGCCTGCGGAAATACTGTGGCTACTCCAGAACGTCCCACGCCATGCAATGCCTCATTCCACCAACTGTATGGCGGTATGCCCAATCGTTCGATGGCATTGGTGTTGTGCATCATTTGGTCGGCCTTCTCTTCCAATGTCAATCTCGAAATCAAATCCTGTACCCGCTCTTCCAAAGATAAAGACGGATTATAAAACGGAAAATCAAATTCTTGGTGGGATTCTGCTAAAGCAATATCTTCTGAAGAATTTGAGGAGTCTTTTGAACTTGCATTCTTTTGGCACGCAACAACTAGTAAGAGAACCATTGCAAAACCTAATAAAGTAGAAAGGGATTTCTGCCTATGAAATGAAAACCACATAATATTATGAAATTGATAATAAAATCAAATATCATTTAAAAAAACAATAAATGCAAACGATTGCATTTATTGTTTTGACAATAGAATTATTTTTGTTTATTTTACACTTAATTCCATTTTTAAAGGTTTTAGGGTCTTAAAAATGGGGTGTAAAATAATTCTTGTTCCTATGCCTAGATGCTTAAAATGGCTTTTCTCTTTTAGTCTCATTTTGCTCTTCCAAAGTGCGACCTACGCAACCGATGGCTATAAACTGTGGTTGGACTATAAGACGATTTCAGATAGCGCGCTTTTAAAAGAATACCAATCATTACTTGGAGGGATTCAATTTTACGGAAACTCTGAAACCATGGAGAAAGCCAGCAGGGAAATCCAACAGGGAATTTCTGGCTTATTGGGAATGGATTCCGAAAAACTAAATGGAAAATATAGGCTTGTTATTGGCTCCTATAGCAACTTACCAAAAGACATAGCCCATCAGCTTTCAAAAGAGTTGGAATACCTCAACAAAGAAGGCTATGTGATAAAATCAATTTCCAATTCCATCGTAATAACGGCAAAAACCGATATAGGCGTTTTATATGGAACCTTTAACTTTTTAAAAAGGCTCCAAACCCATCAATCAGTTGAAAACCTAAATATAACTGACAGTCCTAAAATAGACATCCGGATTTTAAACCATTGGGATAATTTGGACCGAACTGTTGAACGTGGTTATGCTGGGTTTTCACTTTGGAACTGGCACCAATTGCCAGAATATAAAGATCCTCGATACGAAGATTACGCAAGGGCCAATGCCTCTATAGGTATCAATGGCACAGTGCTCACCAATGTCAATTCCAATGCCTTGGTGCTTACACCTACATATCTGGAAAAAGTGAAAGCCTTGGCGGATATTTTCCGTCCATACGGCCTAAAGGTATATTTGACGGCGAGATTCTCTGCCCCCATTGAAATAGGAGGACTTAAAACTGCTGATCCTCTCGATGCAAATGTCAAAACTTGGTGGAAAAATAAGGTAGAAGAAATTTACACCTATATCCCCGATTTTGGAGGCTTCTTAGTGAAAGCCAATTCCGAAGGACAACCAGGTCCTCAAAACTATGGTCGGAACCATGTGGATGGTGCAAACATGATGGCAGAAGCTTTAGCGCCTTTCAATGGTGTTGTGATGTGGCGTGCCTTTGTGTATTCGGAACACGATGCTACCGACAGGGCCAAACAAGCTTATAATGAGTTTGTACCCCATGATGGGCAATTCAAGGAAAATGTTATCATTCAGGTGAAAAATGGCCCTATCGACTTTCAGCCTAGGGAGCCCTTCCACCCCATGTTTGGTGCCATGCCCAATACCAATCTGATGATTGAATTTCAAATCACCCAAGAATATATGGGTGGCGCTACCCATCTAGTCTATCAACCCAAATTATTTGAAGAGGTCTTTGAAGCAGACACCTACCGAAAAGGAAAGGGGTCTACCGTTGCAAAAGTGATTGATGGCAGCCTGCACAACAAAAAAATTACCGGGGTTGCCGGAGTTTCCAATATTGGAACCGACCGTAACTGGACCGGTCACCATTTTCTACAGGCCAATTGGTATGGTTTTGGCCGCTTGGCATGGGATCCGTATTTAAATTCTGAAGACATTGCCAAGGAATGGGTAAAAATGACCTTTTCGAACAAAGAACCATTCGTAGAAAAGGTATCAAACATGATGATAGAATCACGCAAAGCTGTGGTAGATTATATGACGCCTTTAGGCCTTCATCATATCATGGCTACCGGTCATCACTATGGACCCGGACCATGGGTAAGCGACCTCTCCAGACCTGAATGGAACCCCGTTTATTACCATAAGGCGGACAGCAATGGTGTTGGTTTTGACCGCACACCTACTGGAAGCAATGCTACAGCACAGTATGCACCTGAGGTGGCGGCCATGTTCAATAATTTAGAAACCTGCCCCGAAGAGGATTTGCTATGGTTCCACCATGTACCATGGACCTACAAACTAAAAAACGGTCATACCCTTTGGGATGGTTTAGCCCTTAAATACCAGGAAGGCGTCAACGAAGTAGCGCAAATGCAAACCACTTGGAACCTATTCGAAAACGAGGTTGACACACAACGCTTCAACGAAGTAAAAATGCTATTGAACATACAATACAAGGAAGCCAGATGGTGGCGGGATGCCTGCCTGTTGTATTTTCAACAATTTTCAAAAATGGAGTTTCCAAAAGGAGTTGAAGCTCCAACACACACATTACAATATTATCAAAATTTACAATTTCCATATGCCCCGGGCATACGGCCACAATGGTAACGTTTAAACGTTTAAATGACAAGAAGAACACATGAGTAAAATAGCAATTGTAACAGGAGGAAATTCAGGTTTGGGTTATGCCACCGCAAAAAAACTATGCGACAACGGGATTGTTACCTACATCATAGGACGCTCGGAAGACAAAACCAACAATGCCTGTAAGGAAATAGGACCCAATGCCGTACCAGTCATCTTTGACTTGAATAATTTGGAGGGTATTCCAGACATGATTCAGGATATAGCGGGTGATGAAAATATAGACATTTTGGTCAATAATGCAGGAATCAACCTCAAAAAACCTTTTGAAGACGTCTCGGATGAAGAATTTGCAAACATCATTCACACCAATGTATTGAGTGCATTTGCCGTGAGCAGAGAGGTGGTTAAAATTATGAAACAGCACCAAGGCGGAAGCATTATCAATATCAGCTCCATGGCATCTCAATATGGGATTCCAAAAGTAATTGCCTATACGGCCAGTAAAGGAGCCATAGAAGCCATGACCAGATCCATGGCTGTGGATTTGGCCCAATATGGCATTCGGGTTAACTGTATTGCCCCTGGTTTTATTAAAACCAAAATGTCAGCCAAAGCTTTTGACGATGATCCAGAACGCAAAAACAAGGTATTGGGTAGAACACCTATGGGAATTTTGGGAGAACCTTCCAACATTGCGGATGCCGTGTACTTTTTAGCCTTAAATGAAGCCAGCTTTGTTACAGGAACAGTACTTCCTGTAGATGGTGGTAACAGTATTGGATTTTAATTGGAAAGGCCATGATACAAATGCAACAAACAATGCGATGGTTTGGACCTAATGATACCATTAGCCTTAAGGATCTTAAGGAATGTGGCATCA
This sequence comes from Mangrovimonas sp. sgz306409, assembly GCF_059735265.1. Lineage (NCBI taxonomy): Bacteria > Pseudomonadati > Bacteroidota > Flavobacteriia > Flavobacteriales > Flavobacteriaceae > Mangrovimonas > Mangrovimonas sp. sgz306409. Next base: position 232,857 of record NZ_JCAPEU010000005.1, on the reverse strand, counting down.
CAGGGATTGTAAGTGCTCTGCACCATATTCCAGTGGGGGACGTTTGGGAAATTGAGGACATCCAAAAACACCAACAAATCATTGCGAACGCAGGACTGGAATGGACCGTCATAGAGAGTCTTCCCGTACACGAGGACATCAAACGTCGTGCGGGCAACTATCAAACCTATATTGAAAACTATAAAGAAAGTCTTAAAAATATTGCACAGTGCGGCATTAAAGTTATCACCTACAATTTCATGCCAATTTTAGATTGGGTGAGAACACATCACAGCTTTACAAATCCCGATGGCACAAAAGCTTTATTGTACAATCCCAAAGCTTTCATCTATTTTGATGTGTTTCTATTGAAACGCCCTGGAGCAAAAGACGACTATACCGAAGTACAAAAAGCCGATGCCTTAGCCTACGGGGAACAGCTTTCACAAGAAGACAAAGCAACCTTGTTCAGAAACGTGCTTTTGGGGCTTCCAGGAAGCAAAAAGAATTTTACAGCAGAAGAAATCCTGTCCCTTCTGGATAATTACAAAGGGATTGATGACGATGCATTACGAAATAACCTCATCCATTTCCTTAAAGAAGTAGCTCCCGTGGCTGAGTCCTTGGATTTGAAACTAGCCATCCATCCAGACGACCCGCCATTTTCAGTTTTGGGATTGCCAAGGGTGATGTGTACTTCCAAAGATGTGCAAGCCATTTTTGAGGCGGTGCCTCTTAAAGCGAATGGTCTTTGTTATTGCACGGGGTCCTTTGGAGCCCATCCAGACAACGATTTGCTTCAAATGATAGACGATTTTGGAGATCGCATCCATTTCTTGCATTTGCGCAATGTTACCAGGGAAAAAGAAGGTATCTTTAGGGAATCCGAACACCTTTACGGAAACAATCCAATTGCACAAATTATGGAACGTCTCATAATTCTAATGCAAGAACGACAAACCAGTCTCCCCATGCGGCCAGACCATGGCTTTTTACATTCTATTGAAGAAGGAAAAGAACAATACCCCGGCTATTCATTAGTAGGCAGGTTAAAAGGATTAGCAGAATTGCGTGGCTTGGAACTTGGTATCATCCATAAAATGTTTAATACTTAAAATATAACAGAAGTGCGTTACTGTTACAAAAAAGCACAATGGGAATATGCCGAACCACCATTTAAATTTTGAAGTAGGCAAAACTTAAAAAAAAATATAGATGAAGAAGATTTTCAAACTCCTTATCTGTGTGCTCATCGTTTCCTGTAGTAGCGATGATGGTGGGAACAGTCCTATTGTAGGCGGTCCTTCCACCCCCAACCCAAACCCTAGTACTCCGGACTATTTAAAAGACCAGGTAAATTTTCCAATAGGAAATACAGTATCAGCGGCCGAACTTGCTTCTAGTTCAGCAACCAATACCGCCTTTAAGGAGGTATTGCTTAACGATTATAACAGCATCACGGCAGGCAATGACATGAAGATGTACAATATGTATATGGGTCCCAACAGCTACGATTGGAGTGATGGAGACGCTATTGTAGCCTATGCGAAAGAAAACGATTTACGGGTTCATGGTCATACCTTGCTTTGGCATCCAGAATATGCCATCCCCAATTGGTTGGAAAATTTCTCTGGAACCGATGCCGAATTTGAAACTCTTGTAAAAGATTACATTCAGGCCGCCGTAGCCCATTTTGCCGATGCTTTGGATGATGATGGCAATCCTATCGTACAAAGTTGGGATGTGGTAAACGAAGGTTACGATGGCGGTGCTTTACGCTCCACCCTATTTCAACAGCGTATTGGAGATGATTATATAGCCAAAGCCTTCCAATGGGCTAGAGAAGCCGACCCTGATGTAAAATTGTTTTACAACGATTATAACATTGCTGGAACTCCTGCCAAAAGAGCAGCCATCCTGAACATGGTGAGCGAATTCCAAAACAACGGCACTCCTATTGATGGTATTGGGATGCAAATGCACCTCAACCACGATTGGCCTACCAGCGACCTGCCATTGGCTATTCAGGAAATTGCCAACACTGGGCTTTTAGTTCATGTTTCGGAATTGGATGTTAAAGTGAATTATGCCGATGACCTTACAGAATTAACAGCGGAAAGAGCAGCTCTTCAATCTGATCAATACCAACGCGTGTCCTATTACTATAAGACTATAGTTCCTACCAACCAGCAATTTGGAATCACGGTTTGGGGCGTAAGGGATGTTGACAGTTGGTTGTACGACAATGGTACCGAATGGCCCTTGATGTATGATGCCGACTTTGAGCCAAAACCAGCCTATGACGGTTTTAAAGATGGTTTAAACGGAACGAACGTTCCGTAAAAAAAACTTAGTATTAAAAAAGCCTGCAAGTATTGCAGGCTTTTTTATTTTTGGCTTATTAACTTTTTCAAAACAGAACTATTGCTGTCCCTGGTTGGCTTTAATATTTTTTACCACATCCAACATCGTATCCGTCCAAATAACATCTTCATGAGCCTTTAAATAACGGACAAGGGCTTCGTGGTCCCCTAAAGAAACATTCAAGGAATGGCCTCCTCCCACACCATGAAACAAAAACACCAAAAGGCCTTTGTTTTTCATCGCCTTTTCCACTTCGGCAATCAACTCTTCTCCTGATTCGCCATTCACCCCAAAACACTTGATAGCATAGGGGTCGATGGCATCTATCGTTTCAATGCCTTTATACACAGTTCTAGCACCCGCCAAATCTCCTTTCAACAAATCCATAAACGTTCTATCTCCTATGGCCATATCTCCACAAGCAAAGGCAAAGGTGCGCTCGGCTTTGTGGTCTAGAACACCTAAAAAGGCATTGGTCAATCTAATTTCCTCCACCATTTTCTCAATACTGTAGGTACTTAAATCATAGTTGGGATCAACCCATTCCCTTCCGGGAAGATTTCCTAAACAGGGGTGATAAAGTGTATGGTTGCCCAATTCGTGTCCATTGGAGGCTAAGGTTTGCCATTCCTTTGTTCGTGATGTAAAACCGCTTGCTGCTGCCGAAATGTAAAAGGTCGCTTTCATGCCTAATTCATCCAATAGTGGTGCTACATTGTCCAAGTGCACATCCAAGGCATCATCATAAGTCAGCACCACGGCGCACTGCTTTCCTTGCCAAGCTACTTTGTACAACGTTTCAGGATCATAGTTTCTGAAAGGCGATGCCGGCAATCCTTCTTTGTTGTATAAATTAGCTTCCACAGGGTTGTTGGCCCATGCGTATCTTACATATTGAGGATCGGCAATATTGGGATGGCTCAACACCACGGTATTATTTTCAATAGAGGCATTAGCTTTTACGAAATGAAGATTGGCTCCTGCTATTTCAAAACCTTTCAATGCATCCCCACGGCAAACCAAGCCTTCTCCCGCATTGTTGAAATTGACATACAAAGCACCATTCCTTTCAATAGCTGATATAAACAAAGGTCCCGATGCCACCAAGTTTTGTTCCCCATAAGCCAAAGAACGTGCCTGCAAAGCCAAACGTTTTCCTATAACCTCCTTATTCAATGGGTGGATATCATTCCATTCTCCTGCGTCAATAGTGACCGCCATTCCTGTATTGGGAAGCGACAAAGCCTTCCATTGGGCTTCACGTAATTGCGCCCACTGACTCTCCTTTTCTGTATTGTATGGCTGCATATAATTAGGCAACTGCACATACAAAAAAGGGAAATCTCCTTGCCCCCATTGAGCTCTCCAATCGGAAATGAGAGCAGGAAATTGTTTTGAGTACAACTGAGGATCGTAGGTATTGGATTCTCCTTGGTAAAACAACACACCCTTTATTTTGAATTGGGTTAAAGGCGCAATCATTTTGTTGTAAAGCCCTACGGGTTTCCATCTAATAAAAGTTGGAGAGGCTAAAGGCTCCATGTTAGTCCCTAAACGGTACTTCCAAGTCCCTTTTAAGTCAATGGTATCCTTACCAACAGCTAGGTAATAGGGTTTATCATAGAAGAAACCACCTCTTCCCGACTGGTTCACAACTCTAACGGCAATGACATTTTTACCCTCTTTCAAAATATCAGGAGCCACCTCATAGCGTCTCGGCGGGTATTGATAACTGATACTGCCCACCTGTTTCCCATTGATATAGGTAAAATCTTGGTCCACCACGCGCCCCATCATAAGTTTTGCTGGCTTTCCAGCCATGGACTTGGGCACATCGATAGTTTTTCTGAACCAAACTGCTCCATTCACAAAGCCCAACGATTGGTCTGCCCAAAATCCAGGAACCATCATTTGGTTCCAATGGGAATCATCATATTGCGGATCACTCCATTGCGGTAACTGATTAACACCCAAATCATTTGAGTTTAATTCTTTGTACCAATCTTCCGCTCTTTTATTGTCGGCTGTTGTAATAGCCTCAATAAGACTGTCATTTTTAAACTTTTGAGCAACTTGGTAATCCTCTGGAAACTCCTTAAGGGCCATTTCACTCAAAAAACAGGACACCCTAGCCCCTCCATGGGCGGCATTAACCAAACCAATAGGCACCTGATAAGTAGCATACAATTCTTTGGCAAAAAAGTAGGCCACTGCAGAAAACTTATAAATGGTTTCGGGATTGGCTTCCAACCATTGCATAGGAGCCTTAAAATCTGTTTGGGGTTGATGGAAATCATAAGCATCAACCACCTCGATTTGGCGGATAAAAGGATTCTTTGAAGCCGCAATTTCCTTTGGGTATTTTTCCTTGACCCGTTCCATGGAAATTTCCATATTGGATTGCCCTGAACAAATCCATACATCTCCGAAAAGGATATTATTTACCTCAATTGAGTTCTTCCCCCTAAAAGTCATTTGGTAAGGACCTCCTGCTTTTTGAGGCGGTATTAAGAATTCCCATTCCCCCGAAGCATTGGTAACCGTCTCAAAATTTTGTTTGTTGAATTTTAAGCGAACGGTCTCTCCCGCTGAAGCCCAACCAAAAATCCTCAGTTCTGTATCCCTTTGTAATACCACACCATCACTTAAAAGCTTGGGAAGTCGAATTTGAGCCAAAAGATTTGAAGTACCAACAATAAGTACTACAATGACCAAGAGTCTCTTCAAAATTGATTTGGAGTACATATAAAGCTATTTTATTTTACAATTTAAATGTAGCTATAAAAAAACCGTCAGGCTTCTAGACCTGACGATTTTCCAACTAATTCAAAACTAATTCTAATTTAACTCTGTTTCTATTTTTTTAATCGCAGGCATCGTATGGAACCACCGACACATCATCTACAAAAAAGGTTTGTGTACTGGCGCCCATATCGAACAGCAATCTATATTCTCCTGAAGGTACTGCAGCCGCATTCACTACGAACGAATAATAAGTCCAGTCTTCTGGAATACTTAAATCATCCGAATAAAAGAAATCCGATCCATTACCATCCCATTGCGACATAGAAATTCTGAAGACACCATCAGGTCCTGCGGCTTTCGCCCAGAAACTAATTTTATAGTCATTTCCTTCCTCCATATCCATTGGGTCTGATGCCATTTGCACATCCCAAGGGTTGCCTCCAGCGCCCGTAGCTGTCATGGAAGCCGATCCCGAATGGGATTCTGTTGTGGAAACCTCATGGGCGCCATTTAGGGTATTCCAATTGGTTAGCCCATCTTCAAAACCGCCATTGGCAGCCAAACTACTTCCTACAATTTCATATTCTTTAACTGTTACGGCATCCACAAAGAAGGTTTGCGAAGTAGCTCCCATATCGAACAATAATCGATATACTCCTGAAGGAACTGAAGCAGCTTCTAACACAAAGGAGAAATACTTCCAATCTTCCGGAATTGCTAAATCGTCAGAATAGAAGAAATCCGATCCGTTACCATCCCATTGAGACATAGAAATTCTAAATATGCCATCAGGTCCCGCCGCTTTGGCCCAGAAACCAATTTCATATTGTGTTCCCACAACCAAGTCTATCGGGTCGGAAGCAATTTGAGTGTCCCAAGGGTTTGCGCCTGCACCTATAGCTGTTAAAGATTGATCACCGCAATAGGCTTCAGAAGTAGAGATATCATGGGCACCATTCAAGCTTTCCCAACCAGTCAAACCATCTTCAAAACTTCCGTTAGACAATAATTCTGGTGGCCCAGCGACAGCTGAAAATGCTCCAGGTACCAAAGCAATATGATCAATACCAAAAGGTACGCTTCCCATTCCCATATCCAACACCACTTTGTGGGTTGGTAAATCATTGGTCACCGTAAAAGTCCATGTATATGGCAACCAATCGGCATTGGAAATTTCAACGGTGTCTCCATAAAAATAGTCTGCTCCGTTACCATCATACTGAGAAACCGACACACGCATTTGCGCTCCAGCTGATTCAGCCTTAGCAAATAGGATAACGGTGTATTGCTCTCCAAAGTTAAGCGGTGTTGGCGTACTGGCAAACTGGCGGTCCCAAGGGTTACCTCCAGCAGGTGCCACTCTAATAGAGCGACCGCCGCCATAAGCATCATCTCCGGTAAGCTCGGTCATGGTTTCTCCACCGTTAAGTTTTTCCCATCCGGTAAACTCATCCCCTGAACCTTCGCTTAAAGTACTATTCACTAGGAAATTTTGTCTTGCCACAAAAGCTGTTGAAGCCGTTGCTTCTCCAAAATCATTACTAACAGTAAGATCCAAAAATGCATTGTCATCTACCCCTGCAGGCACGGTCACCACCAATTCAGTATCGGTATTGGAAACTATTGTGGCTGGCACATCATCTATTGTTACTACCGGGTTATATCCCGCATTAAAACTAGTACCAGTTATGGTAACATTGCTGCCTACTGCCACAAAAGCATCAAAGTTTTGTATGATAGGTACCGGAGTTAATAAGACTTCAATATTAAAGTGAACTCTATAATCATTAACCATGGCCAAAGTCACCACATTGTTGCCTACTTGGGCATTTTCTGGAACGACAAAGGTTAAAGTACCATCCTCGTTGAGGAAAAATTCCGTGTGTTTATCTCCAACAAAAACAAACTGTACATAATCGAAATTTGAACCTTGAATGGTTACACTTTCAAGAGGATATACAGATGTTGGATTTACCGCTGTTACCGAAACCTCAGTAAAATCGTCATCATTGTTACAATTCACAAGTGTCAAGGCCAACACTATTGTGAATGCACTAAAAAGAAATTTTAAAAATTTATTCATAACTTATTCTTTACTTGTTAGTAACCAGGGTTTTGAGTAGCACCTGTTTGATCTATAAAACTTTGAGGAATAGGCCAACGCTCATGTTTTCCAGCAGTTATATTTCCAGCTGCATTTGGATTGTACATATTGGTTCTTTCAATTAATAGGCCATTTCTTTTTAAGAAATACCAGCGATGACCTTCATGGCCCAGTTCGCGAGCGTGCTCTTCAATAATATCTTCAAAAGTGATGTTGGAAAAATTCCCAGAAGTATTCCCATAAGCACGTTCTCTTAACACATTAAGATATTGCATGGCCTGTCCGGTATTTCCTAACTGAAAATGAGCCTCGGCCGCATCAAGATAAGCATGGGCCAATCTGAAAATAATAATATTTCTCCAACCTTCAGCTAAAGCAGTTGTTCTATTATATTGCCCATTTTCCCAAGTTTTAGTGGACGTTGGTTCAATATATCTTACATTGGTTGAGGCTGCGTGCTCTTCTAAAACTACATCTCCTATTTCTACACCATCTGGTAAGTTTTCAGGGTCATCAAAAGTCCAAAACAACTTATGCCAAGCTTGTACCCGACCGTCGGCTTCATCCATAACATCACCATCACCATCGGTGTCAAATAAAGACCAATAGTATTCTGAAGGCGATAACCTTGACCATGGTCTTCCACCACTTTCCATAGTTCTGGCTACACCTGGGATTCTGTCGTACAGTGGTACAAACATTTGTGATGTCCATTGCACAGTAGATGAGGACTCTTGAAAAGCAATTGAAAAAATTAACTCGCTGTTATTTTCTTCACCACCTTTGCCACCATCCAATCCAAAAATATTATCCAATGGCTGTAATACATAAGACCCATCGTTAATCACGGCCTCTGCTGCTGCAACGGCTTTAGTATAATCACCAATATCTAAACTGGCTTCTGCCAACATCATATTAGCCAAACCTTTAGATATAGAAATTGCCTGATCATCACCCTCACTTCTGGTTTTCAATAAAGGTATGGCAGCTTCTAGGTCTGAAATAATTAAATCGTATACTTCCTCTTTAGAATTTTGCTCTGTTGTAAACACAGGTCCTGTTTCTTCCAAATCGGCTACTTCCACTATTGGGATATTTTCAAACCTTCTCACCAATTCAAGATACAAATAGGCTCTCATGGTATACGCTTGGCCTAATGCATCCTTGATTTCTGGATCCAAATCTTCAATAGGGCCTGAAGCCTCTATACCACTAATTGCAATATTGGCAGGAGTGACGCCTGAGTAATAATAATTCCACATGGCATCAAGAGGCCCACTGGCAGCAGAGAAATTACCGTCATAGGTATTCATTCCCAACAATCCATCTGCTGGTTCATCAGTTAAATTGGTCCCACTCCGCACGATATCCGTACCGCAGGGCTTAAATACTGAAATTCCAGCGCCCCCATCAGCAAAAATACTTCTGGCGTAAATCAAACCACTGGCAATTAAAGCTTTATTGCCATTTACCGTATTCGCCGCATCCTCAGCGGATAAAGTATGGCGTAAGTCTTGATCTAAAAAATCATCTTGGCACCCTGTAAAAAAGAGTGTAACTGCAAAAAGCGCAATTGAAATTTTATAAAACTTTCTCATTGTCTTCTTTTTTAAAAGGTTAATTTAATTCCCATCACCCAAGTTTTAGAAATAGGATACTGATCTGTATTTGTTATCTCTGGAGAATAGGCATTTGTATAATCTGTCCAATATTTTAAATTGTTACCACTAACGGATAAGGTCAAACCATTTAGAAAAGTTCTATCCAGCATTTCACTTGGTAAACTATAGGACAAGGAGACATTTCTTAAAGATACAAAACTGGCATCTTCAAGAAAAATAGAATTGTAGAAAGTTCCTCCTGGAGTCATCGCACTACCTTCACCTACTCTTGGATAATCGTTGGTTGGATTGTCTGGCGTCCAATAATTGATATTTATTCTATTCTGTCTGGCAGAATTATAACTATTGTAGATAGAATTGATTCTCTTTACGCCTTCTACAAATTCAAATAGAACCGAAAGCTCCAAACCTTTATATCGGAACACATTGTTGATACCACCATACCAATCTGGTGTTGGATTGCCCAAAAAGGTTCTGTCTTCAAAATCTACATTGCCATCGCCATTGGTATCTCTAATTTTAGGATCTCCTGGTTGTGGAACTGCTCCCAAATTAGTAACATCAGGGGTTTCACCTATTTGCCAAACTCCTAAATATTCAAATCCATAAATTTCCTGGAAATCTTGACCAATAAACCAACCATTATCTATATCATCCAATGGTTCTCCATCTTCTCCAAGTTCATTCAATCTTATAATTTTACTTTTCGAAGTAGCCCAATTAACCCCCATGTTCCATGAAAAATCTTCGGTTCTAATGATATCACCTCTTAAGCCAACTTCAACTCCCGAATTCTCAGTCTCACCAATATTTGAGGGGTAGAATTCATATCCATTGTTAAGCGCCGCTGGGATGCGCTGATAAAGCAATACATCTGTTGTTTTGGTGTTATAAACTTCAACAGAACCATTAACCCTACTATTGAAAAAGCCAAAATCTACCCCAACATTGAACTGTTTACTAGTTTCCCACTTAATATCTGGATTTCCAGCAACATTTCCAGGGATTAAGCCCGTTTCAGCATCTGCCGGCGGAATTAACACTGCATTGGTATTGGCTTGATACGAAAATGAAGGAATATTATCGTTACCCAATTCTCCATAACTCAAGCGTACTTTAAAATTGCTAAAGGTATCTCCTCCAAACCACCAAGCTTCATTGTGCGCATTCCATGCAAAAGCTGCCGATGGAAAGTAGCCTACTCTATTGTCTCCAATAAATTTATTGGACACATCTCTACGTAAAGTTAAAGTAGCACTATAGCGGCCATCGTAATTATAACCAAGTCTTCCGGCTAGATAGGATTTAGCCCAATCACTAGTGTTTACCCCTGTACTTTGAAGCTCCTGAGGTGCCGTTCCAAGGCCCCAATATCCCAACTCATCAGCTGCTGTTCTAGTAGCTTGGGAATTAACCTCTGTCCATTCAGATTTTTGCATTCCGTATATCAACGCTACATCGAACCCGTGCTTACCAAAATCCTTTTTATAGGAAAGAATATTATCAATCAAATAAGTAACTTGTTGACGCTCTCTTATTTGAGCTAAATTGTCTGCACCATCTGTAAAATTAGTTGATTGGAATCTTCCTAAAAACTCTCTTCTGTCTTCAGCAAAAGTATTCAAGGTGTAATCCAAGCCTTCGGCTATATCAATATTCACATAAGGATTCACATAAGACCTTGTAATATTAACATCCAGCTCACTTTCGTTAAACTTGTGCAATGGGTTTACTGCAAACAGGTCAGTTGTTGCAAACTTGCTGTAATTACCATCTTCATCATATAAATTACCATACGGACTGGACTCAACCAATGCAGACAGGGCTGGCACTCCTCCATTTCCAAAACCAACAATGGCTGTTCTTTGGTCGGCAAAACTTTTAGATAGTTGAACTCTAGCTCCAATTTTCAACCAATCTGTTGCTTGTAGGTCTCCATTGAAGCGTACAGAAAACCGCTTATAATCTGAAGCCACCAATGGCCCAGATTCTCTAAAGAAATCCCCATTTAAATAAAAAGTTGTCTTCTCGGTTCCTCCGGAAACCGTCAACCCTACATTGTTTTGAACTCCTGTTCTAGCAACCTCATCCATCCAATCTACTTGATTTCCTTCAATATAGTTAGCATATTCAATAGGATCTAATCCCAAAGTATTTGGAAAATACTGCGCTCCTGAACTACTGTTCTGATTGACATCTATCCTAAATTTCACGAATTCGTCTCCAGTCATGATATCAGGCCTTTGAGCCAAACTAACAAAACCGGATGAACTGTTAACTGTGATTTGAGTTTTTCCCTTTTTCCCACTTTTGGTTGTGATCAAAACGACCCCATTAGCTCCACTGGAACCATAAATAGAAGCGGAAGCGGCATCTTTTAAGATATTTATACTTTCGATATCGTCTGGGTTAAACTCGGCCATATTACCACCAACCAACGGAACACCGTCCACAACAATGATAGGCTGGTTCACAGTATCAAGATTTGTCCCCCCGTTTGTAGAAGCCCCCAAAGAATTGTTACCTCTAATCTTAAGTACCGGCGGCGAACCTGGTTGCCCAGTATTTCTGCTAATCTGTACCCCTGCAACCTGTCCTCTTAAAGACTCTACCACATTGACTACAGGAGCTTTGGCTACCTCCTCCATTTCAACTGTTGAAATGGCTCCGGTTACATTGGCACGTTCCATTGTACCATATCCAACTACCACCACTTCATCCAACTGAGCAAGATCTTCTTGCAGGGTGATATTGATGACACTTCTTCCTGCAACGGCTACTTCTTGGGTAAGATACCCCACATAGCTAAAAACTAAGGTGGCATTGGAGTCTACCCCATCCAAGGTATAATTCCCATCAAAATCGGTAGCGGTTCCTGTAGTAGTTCCCTTTACTATTATGCTAACCCCCAAAAGAGGGCCAGTAGCATCGGCAACCTTTCCTGAAACACTAACCGTTTGTGCTTGCACCGCCAAGGCAAAGGCCATGAGCAGTAACGTTAAAAAACCCTTTTGGGGTTTATTCCTGTAATTACTTTTGAATTGATCGGTCATTTTGTCAAAATATTAATTTAAGGTCTGTTAATTTAAGGTTATGGTATTTTTAACCTAGTATAATTTTGATATCGATAAATATACGTAATTATTTCTTTTACTCAATCGGTTGCGTTATTTTTTTGTTAATTTTTCACAACAACTCAATGCATATCAATAATTCAAAGGGAAATAAATTACGATATTCGTATAAAAATGAGTATTTTTACATATGTTAACAATTGGTAATTTCTAATATTTTCTGCGAGCAAACAGCTATCGTGTCATCTTTTTTAAAGCATTCCATCATGAAAAAACTACTCCCTTTTTTAGCCATTTGTATACTTATAGCATCCTGCAACAACTCAAAATCTTCCAACACAACGGAAGCCATGGAACCCCTTAACAAGGATAAAATAATGAACAAAAAATCCTTGGAAGGGGCTTGGGAACTGGTGAGTTTTTACAATTATGAAGACAATAACATAGTAGACTCCTTCCAAACCAGTGAAGGTTACAGGCAAGTAAAAATGTACACGAAATCTAAGGTGATGTGGTGTAAAAATGTACCGTCAGATTCCTCGGAATGGTTTGGCTACGGCAGTTACGAAATCCATGGAGATACCCTAACGGAAGTGTTGGATTATGGTTCTAAAATCATGACCAAAATCATCGATTTGAAAACAAAATTCAATAACGAATTGCAATTGGGCCCCAACTCCTTTACACAAATCGAGATTGACGATGAGGGCAATAGAATCTATTCCGAAAATTACAGACGCATAGAATAACCCTTAGCATATATACCATACTTTTAATGAGCCACGTAAGTTTGCGTTTACCGCTTTGTACCAAGCAAACACCTCATTTTTTTCAAATCACTATCTTTAAGGGGTATTTTTGAAATATGAATTTCAGCCCTTTTAAAAACAGGTACCTCCTCATCAATCTATTGATTGGTATTGGTTTGGTGAGCATCCCTTTTTTAACCTCCCCCGACCTTGGTTCGGGTTTGGAATTACTTAAGGTAAAACCATTTCAGCGCAGCCTTTTAAGCTATATGCTATTGCTCTTGGTGTTTTATGGCAATTACTATTTTATTGTACCAGAATTTTATATCAAAAAGCGCTGGTTTTGGTTTTTGGGGCTCTCTCTCTTGGGGTATCTCTTGGTATTTAATTTACCGCAAATCCTGATTCCAGAACACTTCCCAAATAACATGGAAAGACCCAAAATGCCCGCAATGCCGCCAGAACCGAGAAATCGGTTGCTGCCTTTCGGCATTTTTTCAAGAGACAGCTATTTCTTCCACTACATCGTCGTGTTTTTACTGTCCCTATTTTTAAGATTAGAAGAACATCTGCATAGTGTGCAAAACGAAAAATTGGCCACTGAAGTCTCCTATTTAAAAGCTCAGATCAATCCGCATTTTCTGTTTAACACCCTTAATAGTCTGTATGCCCTAACCCTTACAAAATCTGATGAAGCACCAAAAGCAGTCATCAAACTATCCAACCTAATGCGCTATGTTGTGACGGAAAGCGACCAAAAAATGGTGGATCTCAAAAAGGAAATTGCCTATATAGAGAATTTTATCGCACTTCAAAAATTGCGTATTTCAGAGGACATAAAGGTGACTGCCAATTTTTCGGGGGACTTTTCCAACAAAAAAATAGCGCCTTTGCTTTTGATCAATTTTATTGAAAATGCCTTTAAATACGGGCCTTCGGCAGAAAACGACTCAGAGATTCTCATAGACCTATCCGTAAACGAAGAGAATTCCTTATTTTTGAGAGTAGAGAATACATTCTCCAAAAAATATCAAGATGAGCAAACCTCTACCATGCAAGGATTGAAAAACACAAAGCGTCGCCTAAACATTCTCTACCCCAATGCGCATAAACTCACAACTACAGTAGCATCAGGAAGGTTTAAAGTGGCTTTACAACTAAACGTATCATGATCACGGCAGTTGCCATAGACGACGAACCCTTGGCGCTTAAAGTCATAGAGACCTTTTGCAGTGCGGTACCGGGCATTCAACTGGAAAAAACCTTTTCCAATCTTGCAAACGCCAAAAAATACATCAATAAATTTCCGGTAGATGTCATTTTTTTGGACATAGAAATGCCCAATATCAATGGGATCGATTTTTATGCCTCCCTCACCAAACCGGTAAAGGTCATTTTTACCACAGCCTATGATGAATATGCCGTAGAAGGTTTCAACCTAAACGCTACAGACTATTTATTAAAACCCTTTTCTTTGGAACGCTTCACCGAAGCAGTATCGCGGGTCCAAAAAAGCTTGGAATTGGAGCAGGCACACGAAAATGCCAACCCCTTGCTATCGATAAGGGCCGACTACAAACTTCACCGCATCCCAATTCAGGACATCCTTTATTTGGAAGCCATGGACGACTATGTAAAAATTTACATCCAAGACCAAAAAAGTCTGGTTACCAGATCCACCATGAAAGGCATCTTGGAAAAACTCCCGAAAGCACAGTTTGCCAGAATCCACAAATCCTATATTGTGCCTTTGCACAATGTTAAAAGTATCGCTTCCCAAGAAGTAGACCTAGGCTATGCCAAACTGCCCATTGGTAACAGTTACAAACAAAATTTGGAGCCGCTCAGCTAAACACACTTTTGGTTAATTAACCGCAAATTTTCTCCCTTTCCTCTCAATTTGTTCATTTCTCATTAAGCTTTTTATAATTTGGTTGAAGAATTAAAACATACAGCTTATGAAACGAAAAGATTTTTTAAAGAACGGACTTTTGGGAGTTGGAACCATCGTAGCCATTCCAACAGTTCTAACAGGCTGTTCCAGTGATGATGATTCAGGATCAGGTAAGGCAACGGGAGACAATTCGGGAAATAACTCTGGCAGTACTACTGGGGACTGTGTACTATCCCCAAGTGAGACCAAAGGTCCCTTCCCTATCAAAACACCCTCACAATTGGTTAGGGAAAACATTATAGGAGATCGCTCTGGTTTGGCTTTCCTCATGACTCTTACCATACAAGATAAAGACAACGATTGTGCTCCATTGGAAGGAGTATTGGTGGATATATGGCATTGCGATGCGGATGGCAATTATTCTGAATATGGCGGCGTACAAATGCAGACGGCCGACTATACTGACAATCACTTTTTAAGAGGGCGTCAAACTACCGATAGTAATGGCCAAGCCTCCTTTATCAGTATTTTTCCTGGATGGTACATGGGCAGGGCACCTCACATCCATGTGGAAATTCTAGATGCCAATGGCAACTCAAAAAGAGTCACCCAAATTGCCTTTCCTAAAGATATATGCGACACCGTTTACGCCACGTCAGGCTACCACGGTACTGCAGACACCTCCAACGAAACCGATAATGTGTTCTCGGATAGTTTGGAGGATAATATGGCCGACACCCTTACCGGAAACACTACCGACGGGTATACTTTGACCAAAATAATCACCGTATAGCCCTTAGGGTGTCGACATATAAACACTAGAAAATTCCATTGTTTTGATCTTTAGAGTTGTTAGCCGAAAAGAGGTGTTCAATATTGGACACCTCTTTTCATATCTCTACTTTCCTATTTTAAAGTTTTAACTGAACTTCAACAACTTAAGTTTTAGAATAAAAAGTTTGCAAACAATTTCCCTAAAATCAAAAAATCCCGCACAAAACACTAATTATCAACACTTTGTGGTAAAAGTTTGACTTATTTCGTTTACACTAGTTATTGATTACCAGCCCCTCTACAATTCTCCTCCTACTTCACAACTATTAATCAATAACCTTTTAATTAATCTCAAAAATCATGAAACAAAAACTTCACCCACTAAAGTTATTTTTATTGTTGATGCTGATGCCTTTATGCTCTTTCAGTCAGGAAAAACCAAACATTTTGGTTATCTGTGGAGACGATATTGGTACCTGGAACATTAGTCACAACAACCGCGGCATGATGGGCTACAAAACCCCAAACATCGACCGGATTGCCAAAGAAGGCCTTGCCTTTACCGATTATTATGCGCAACAAAGTTGTACCGCCGGTCGGGCCGCCTTTATTGGCGGTAACGTACCCGTAAGAACCGGGATGACCAAAGTAGGGCTGCCAGGTGCTGCCCAAGGCTGGCAAAAAACCGATGTCACCATGGCCACCGTTCTAAAAAGTCAGGGCTATGCCACCGGGCAATTTGGAAAAAACCACCAAGGCGATCTGGACGAACACCTCCCAACCATGCATGGCTTTGATGAATTTTTAGGAAACTTGTACCACCTCAATGCCGAAGAAGAGCCCGAAAATTTTGATTATCCAAGAGAGATGAAAATGAAGGACGGCAAAACCTTTCTGGAAAAATATGGTCCACGAGGAGTGCTTCATTGTTGGGCCGATGGCAAAGGAGGACAACGCATAGAAGACACCGGACCATTAACCAAAAAACGTATGGAAACCATTGATGACGAAACTATAGCGGCAGCTAAAGACTTTATCAGAAAAGCAGTGAAAGATGGCAAACGTTTTTTTGTATGGTGGAATGGTACCCGTATGCATTTCCGTACCCATGTTAGAGAAGAGCACCGCCATCCCGGTAATGATGAATATACCGACGGTATGATAGAACACGACGGCAACGTTGGAGAGCTCTTGGATTTATTGGATGAATTGGGCATTACTGATAATACGGTAGTGATGTATTCTACAGATAACGGTCCTCACTACAACACTTGGCCAGATGCCGGGACCACGCCTTTTAGAGGCGAGAAAAACTCCAACTGAGAAGGTGCTTACCGCGTACCTGCCTTTATTAAATGGCCAGGACATTTCCCTGCTGATAAAACTTTAAACGGCATTGTTGCCCATGAAGATTGGCTACCAACCTTTGCAGCCATAGCTGGGGCGTCAGACATTAAGGACAAACTTAAAAAAGGAGTCTCCTTAAATGGCCGAAGCTATAAAAATTATATCGATGGCTATAACATGGTTGATTATCTCTCCGGTAAAACAGAAGAGTCTCCACGCCACGAATTTTGGTACGTAAATGACGATGGGCAAATTGTAGCTGCCAGATACGATGATTGGAAAATTGTATTCCTTGAAAATCGTGGTGAAAAATTTGGCGTATGGATGGAACCTTGGGTAGAACTTCGCGTACCCTTAATTGAAAACCTAAGACGTGACCCCTTTGAAAAAGCCGAACACAACTCCAACACCTATTACGACTGGCTATTGGACCGCGCCTATGTATTGGTGCCCATACAAGGCTTGGCGGCCAATTTCCTAATGACTATGAAGGATTATCCTCCTAGTCAAACACCAGGTTCCTTTAATTTGAGTGCCATTGAAGAAAAACTAAAATCAACCATAGGCGGTAATTAAAAACCGGTAAATCCAACTAAAATCCAGTTACATGCAAGAATAGTGTGCAACTGGATTTTTTATTCAGTAAATTAGTAATGTTCCTTCTATTTTAAACTAAAACAATAAAACGTTGCATGGTTAGAAATGTTGAAATGAACGATGCTGAAGAAATTTCAAACATCTACAATTACTATATCAAAAATACCGTGATTACCTTTGAGGAAACGCCGCTTGCCAAAGAGGATATGGCAGAGCGGATCAAAACCAACAGCGCTCTATACCCTTGGATTGTTTACGAAGAAAATAATGAAATCTTGGGATATGCCTATGCTACGGGTTGGAAATCAAGATCTGCTTATCGATATACTGTTGAAAGTACCGTATATCTTAGGCACGACCAACATGGAAAAGGATTGGGTACCCAACTCTACAAAAGCCTTATAAATCAACTTAAAAAACAGAAATTCCATGCGGTTATTGGTGGTATTGCCCTACCCAATGATTTAAGTATTGCACTTCATGAAAAACTAGGTTTTGAAAAGATTGCCCAATTCAAAGAGGTCGGCTATAAGTTTGAAAAATGGATTGACGTGGGCTATTGGGAACTCATTTTTAAGTAGCAATAGTACAATCTATGACAAACTTATAATAGCACCCTCTAAAAAACTCCCCTTAAAAAATATAAACACCTGAAAATCATTCAATTTCTAGTTTTTATATTGTAATTTTATTACACCTAACACAAAATCAATCACTTAAAATGATTCTTTAACTAAAAGGATAAAAGAATCATTACTTCAAAGAGATTGGCATCCTAACAAAACTACGCGCTTTTAAGTTATAGGCACCTATGTTCTAAAAATATTCAAAACCATCTATTTTGACTATTCATCATTAATCAAAAAAACACACAATTATGAGAACACATGCCTTAATTATCTTAGTATCGATTATCTTATTGGGATGCGAACCAATCGACAATCAACCTGACATGATAGAAATTGAACCCACCTTGATTGCTAAGGACAATCTTTATGGAGCT
Organism: Mangrovimonas sp. sgz306409; assembly: GCF_059735265.1. Lineage (NCBI taxonomy): Bacteria > Pseudomonadati > Bacteroidota > Flavobacteriia > Flavobacteriales > Flavobacteriaceae > Mangrovimonas > Mangrovimonas sp. sgz306409. The sequence continues at coordinate 214,605 of NZ_JCAPEU010000005.1, read as the reverse complement.
GGGGCCGAAGGATTAGTAGAACAGAAAATGATTATTACTGAAGAAAGAGCTTGGAAAATTCTATTGGCCCAAATGAATTCAGTAAACAATGTGTCCGATAATTTTTCGGAAACGGATATCGATTTTTCTCAATATCAAGTAATAGCCATATTTAGCGAAGTACTTCCTCATGGAGGCTCTAGTTTGGATTTTAATATGACTGCCAATGTTGAAAATATCATCTTTAGGATTAACACACTAGGTTCCGATGGAATCGCAACCACAGTGATGACGCAACCTTTTCTTATTGTTAAAATTCCAATATCTAATTTGCCTATAGTATTTCAATAACTCCTCCTCATTACCTCTATCATAATTCATTGCGTTGTTTTTCATACTGAAATGCAACGCAATGTTTTGCTCTCACAATTCCATTTAAAACCAAATTATTTAAGGATAGCTACTGTGCGAGCATATCATATATAAAGCGTAATTTTACTTGATTTTTAGCAGATAGTATGTTTCCTGGTTTTGAATATATTGTAGCCTAGTACCCTATATCTCTTAGGCAAGAACAAACGAAGGAGAATTTAGTAGTAAAACCTCAACCATGAACAAAAAACATTACGGAGCAAAACCCACCAACGACCATATCACCCAATATGCCAAGAGCCCCAATTGGAACAATGATAAATTCCAAAATTTGGAAGAAACTATCATGTCCATCAGCATACAAAACCTTCCCAAATTACTGTACAAACAGTTTTTCAAAAAGCAGGATCGTGAACCCAAAACACACCTGCCAATAGAAACCTTCAATAAAGAACAGTTTCTCTCACCTTCCCAAAACACCAAATTTATCTGGTACGGACACTCCGTGATATTACTGCGTATGCAGAACAAAACACTTCTGATCGACCCTATGTTAGGACCAGATGCAGCGCCAATTGCCCCCTTTCCTGTAAAAAGGTTTAGCAAAAACACCTTGGACCTGATTGAAGAATTCCCTGAGATTGACCTTGTGTTGATAACCCACGACCATTACGATCATTTGGACTATAAAAGCATCAAAAAACTGAAGTCAAAGGTGAAACATTTTTATGTAGCCTTGGGGGTTGGGCGTCATTTGGAGAAATGGGGAGTTCCTAATAATCAAATCACCGAATTCGATTGGTGGGAAAAAAGTTCCTTTGAAGGGATCGATATCACCTTTACTCCCACCCGCCACTTTTCAGGTAGAGGACTTACCGACAGGGCAAAATGCCTTTGGGGAGGCTGGGCATTTAAAACGCCTTCCGAAAACATCTGGTTCTCTGGCGATGGGGGCTATGGCAAACATTTTAAAGAAATTGGAGACCGATTGGGCCCCTTCGATTTTGGATTTATGGAATGTGGCCAATACAACCAAAATTGGCATTTGATACACATGTTCCCAAAAGAAAGTGTGCAAGCGGCTCGGGATGCAAAAGTACAATGCATCATGCCTGTGCACTGGGCAGGCTTTTCCTTGGCGCAACACAGTTGGCAAGAACCCATGGAAGCTTTTTTAGATGCTGCACAAGGCAACAAGAGTGCCCATATCCATCCAAAATTGGGTGAATTGGTCGATTATAAAAATCATGAGAATAAAGTTTGGTGGAAAGACTAACAGTTCTTTTCTCGACTCAGTACATGCGCTCATCGGTTACTTGTTCAAATCAAAGACATCTAAACCTTTGCCTTGCCAATCCTACCCCCTTTTATGGATAACCCTCTGTTTAAGAAATTGAGAAACCATCACTTGGTAAAATCAGAGATTCCCTTATTAAAAAACACAATTGCTTAACAATTTGTGATAATTAAAACTTTTCTTACTTTTAACTGACTAGTGAGCATCACATCTAATGGATGATGTATCCAAGAAATTCATTAAACCAACAAAAGTCAGCTTTAAAAATATTTCATTTTGAAAAACCTACTACCTTTTATCGGGTCCTTATTAATTCCTGGATTAGGACAATTGGCATTGAAAAAACACTCCAAAGGAATTCTTATGATTGGACTTTGGTTACTACTACCCACATTAATACTACAAATTGGCTTTTTAAATTGGCTCCCGTGGCAAACCCCTCATTTATTACTGGTAATTTGGGCGACATCAGACCTTTACGACACACTAGAAAAAGCGGAGGGAAAAGCTTCAACGATAAGAAGCTTGGCTTTCAGTGTTATTCTTGTTTTGATAATTTTTCCGGCTCTCTGTGTTCTTTTGGTTGCAGGCCTATTCAAGGGAGGTGATTTTATTGTTCATGAATATTTAAATGAAGATCGAACGAAAACAGAAATGAACGAAATTAAACTACAATTGGAAAAGTATAAAAACTATTATGGATACTATCCTACCGACTATGGTTCATATATTTCGTCAAAACCTATTTGGTCAAGTTGGCTAGCCGATAGTTGGCAAACACCTTATAAATATGAACTGATCGATTCAACATCCTATAAATTAATTTCTGCTGGAAAAGACGAAATATTCAACACCCAAGATGATATCATAAGCGACAATTAAGTTATAATTGCTTATCCATACTTCTACAAGATTGAATAATAGGTCCTTCATAATTCAATAAAAACTATATCAGCCACTCATTAATACCTATACACGAATGAAAAATTTAATATGCTCTTTTATATTATTTGCGGTCTTCATCGAAATAAAAGCTCAAACATATAACGATTCTATTGCCCAATTTCAAGAACATCTCACAGCCGAATATAAAAACCCAGAGAATTCTCCACTTTCAAAGAAAGATTTGAAGAAATTTAAAAAACATGATTTTTTTCCTATTGATGAGAACTTTAAAGTCATGGCACGGTTTATTAAGAAAGAAAATGCGGTTCCCTTCCAAATGAAAACGACAACCGACAGATTACCTACCTACGAAATATATGGGATTGCAATTTTTAAAATTGATAATCAAGAATATACGCTTAATATATACCAAAGCCATAGTCTTCGAGAGCGAGAAGAATACAAAAACCACCTTTTTCTCCCCTTTACCGATGCTACCAACGGAACAGAAACTTACGGAGGAGGAAGATTTATTGATTTGGAAATACCTAGTGGTAATTTTATTATTATAGACTTTAACAAAGCCTATAACCCTTATTGCGCCTATAGCCACAACTATTCTTGCCCTATTCCCCCAAAAGAAAATGATTTACCAATAAAAATTACTGCAGGCATAAGGCTATAGAAATTGCACATTAACAACCGTTATTCCTTAAACCAATCTTTACAACATGCTTTTATTAATATTAATTAGTGCCTTGCCCCCTTTCATACTTCTAGTTGATGGAGTGTATGCAAAGAATACAAAAAAGGAGTTAAACATTTTCTAGGCTTCATTCTTTTGTCACTAGTTACTGTGCTGTGTTTAAAAAGCTTTGGTATGCGATTTGTCTTAGCAGTTCCACTTGCAGTTTTAGCATTTGTCATAGCCATAGCATCTAACCAACATTGAATCTTAACTTATTCCATTCTCTAGTATCCTGATTTATTCTAAAAATACTCATCTTTTCTACTGAAAAAACAACTAACTTTAGATACCCTTCCCTACTACAAACATACCTTCACCCAACTAAAACAATGGCGTCATGAGTAAACTGATTATGTGGAACCTCATCACACTAGACGGCTACTTTGAAGGCAATGAGCCTTGGGATTTATCCTTTCATCATAAGGTCTGGGGAACAGAGCTTGAACAACTAAGCATCGAACAATTGCACTCGGCAGACTATCTCATATTCGGACGTGTGACCTATGAAGGGATGGCTGCCTATTGGACCAACGCCGAAGGAGAAATTGCCGATTTAATGAATCAAATTCCCAAAATTGTGGTTTCTCAAACCTTATCTAACGCCGAATGGAACAATACCACACTCATTAAGGAAAACCCTTCAGAAAAAATCTCCAAATTAAAAGCTCAACAAGGTGGTAACATGTTTGTATTTGGAAGTGCCAACCTCTCCAAAACGTTGATGAACGACCATCTGTTCGACGAATACCGTATTGGGATTGCTCCCGTTATTTTGGGTAGTGGCCGTCCGCTCTTCTATCAAGGTTTAACACCAAAGCACCTGTCATTGGTTTCTATTCAACAATTAGTAAACGGAGGGATTGTTTTAAAATACATCGAACAACCCACCGAGGACATTTAACATAGAAACTCTAAAATATTAGCACAAACTGCAAATAGGGCAATGTAACTCAAGCTCTACAACTATTCACCATAGGCACCTTTGCCCGATCAGGACTTATAGCCACAAACAAGAGCAACTAGGCAGAGAGCAACTGCACTACACATAGTCAGCTTAACCTCAACTCAAAAAAAATATTAGTGGCGTCCACCACCATAAAAGTCAACACCTACATGAGGTGACACATGAGGTCCATTGGGGCCGAAACGCATGTCTACCCCCACATTGGTATGGGCAGAGCCACAGGCGGCTAAAAGAAATAAGAACAAAATAACGACGAGAACGGAAAAGGATTTATGTATTTTCATTTTAAGGAGTTTTAATGTTATTGATTCCAGATTTGAACGGCGAAAGGCGCTCCATTAGGATCTTGAATGATGGCTACAGAACCATTTCTGATATCCTGCTGAGGTTCCAGCATTATTTTGGCTCCCAAAGAAACCGCCTTTGTAGAAACGCTTTCGACATCCACCACTTTAATGTAAGGTAACCAGGCTGATCTCATGTTGGCAACTGGATTTTTCATGACACCGCACAGCTTTTGATCTCCTGATTTCAAGATGAAGTAAGGCACCTTTTCTTCATTGTTTTCAACAGCAGCATAAGGAGCTACGCCCTTATAATAGTCCAGAGAGCCTGTCACATCATTGGTCCACAGCTCGTTCCAAAGCCAGGAATTATTGGCTACTTGAAATTGAGGATCTCCAGTTTCTGAATGGACGTAAGCCACATAGGCCCCCTGCGGATCTTGCACAAGAGCAGATCGGCCTCTACCTTTAAAGTTGGAAGGTTTAAATAAGGTCTTTCCTCCTTTGGCCGTATTGTATTCCACCGCTTTGTCCACATCGGTCACTGAAACGGAACTCAGCCACTCCCCAGAAGGATGCGTTGCTACATTTAACGGAATAATACCGCCAATGGCATGGCCTCCGCTATAGATGACATGATAGGCCATATCATCCGTGCCAAGGGACTTGTAGGTCCATCCAAAAAGGTTAGCATAAAAATCCATAGCCTGTTTCGGATTAGGCGTGATCAAATCATGCCAAACAATCTGACCGTGATTGTATTGGATAGAATCAGAGGTGGACAAAGTAGGGTACTCCGTCTGATCGCATGACAGCGTAAAAAACAAAAACAAGAGCGCAATTAATTTGGGGATTCCATTTTGACTAACTTTCATATTTACAGTATTTTACAGTGAAAATTTATTCATATAAAGATAGGGATTTTCTTAAAATAATTAACCGTGCAAATAATTAAAAGATTTGTAATCCAAACCAAAATGGAAATGCTCTCGATTGTTGCTTACAAAGGTTTTTAAGTACTCATAACTGAAGTGTACATTTCACTTCTTAATTCCCAAGATTCACGAACATTCGTATATTAGCGAATAGAAACCGAAACAGCCATGCCTAACATTCCTAAAAATGAGTATTTCACAAAAGAACAAGAACTCACGGCAAGATTTGCCAAGGCATTGGCACACCCCGTAAGGATTGCCATTTTGGAATTGTTACATTCTCAAGCCTGCTGCTATCACGGAGATATGGCCGAGGAACTTCCTATTGCAAAATCCACCCTGTCACAACATTTAAAGGAACTCAAAGAGGCAGGCCTTATCCAAGGAGACATTACCCCTCCCACTACGAAGTACTGTATTCACAAAGAAAATTTTGCCCTAGCCAAATCCCTTCTTAACAAAGTATTTAACTAAAGTTTTTTTAAAAATATTGTTCGTAACATAACGAACTAAAGAGATATGTTCGTATCTTTACGAATAGAATCATACCTTCAAAAAAATGATACAGATAAAAGTCTTAGGTCCTGGTTGTGCCAAATGCAAAACCACCTACAACAATGTTCTGGAGGCTCTTAAGCAAACCCACAAAGAAGCTCAGGTAGAAAAAGTAGAAGACATCGAAGAAATGTTGAAATACAATATCATGTCCACACCTGCGCTAGTGATTGATGATGAAATAAAAATCAAGGGCAGGGTGCCACTTACCAGTGAAATTATAGAGCTTTTAAAAAGCTAATCCTTTTACTATTGAAGAAAAGAGAACCTTTGGCCTCCGTCTAGATGACGAAGACTCCAAAACATGAATTATGTTCAATTGGATACAACAGTTTGCGGATTGGCTTATTTATAGCGTTTTTGGCTTGGCTCCAGAAACCCATTTGGCAAAAGCGCTCAATTTCTTTGTCTACGACAGCTTAAAAATAGGGTTACTGCTTTTTTTTATGGTGCTCCTAATGGGAATGGTGAATACCTACTTCCCTGTGGAGCGCCTTAAAAATTACCTTTCAACAAAAAAGCTATTTGGCTTGGAATATATCTTAGCCTCTTTTTTTGGAGCCATTACCCCATTTTGCTCCTGCTCCTCTGTACCATTGTTCATAGGGTTTGTACGGGGAGGGATTCCCTTAAGCGTTACTTTGGCCTTTCTCATCACCTCTCCTTTGGTAAATGAAGTAGCCATAGCCATGTTCCTAGGCTTGTTTGGACTAAAAACCACCCTCATTTATGTAATATCAGGAATCTTATTGGGCTCTGTTGGTGGTTGGGTATTAGGGAATTTCCATCTAGAACCCTTGCTCACAGATTGGGTAAAAAAACTTCTAACCCAAAACCAACAACAGTTGCGATTTGAAGAGGAAACTTCAAGTTTTATGCAACGTATGCCTAATATAGCCAAAGATGCCTGGCAAATTGTAAAAAGCGTGACCCCATATGTTCTTTTGGGCCTTGCCATTGGAGCAGCCATGCATGGCTATGTCCCGGAAAACTTTTTTGAACACTATTTGAGCGGTTCACAATGGTGGACAGTACCATTAGCAGTCATACTCGCCGTTCCCATGTATGCCAATGCCGCTGGGATTGTGCCAGTCATCCAAGTATTTGTGGCCAAAGGCATCCCACTTGGCACCGCAATTGCCTTTATGATGGCTACCGTGGGACTCTCCTTCCCCGAGGCTACCCTACTCAAAAAAGTAATGACCACTAAACTCATCGCCATCTATTTTAGTGTGGTAACGCTGTTCATTATTGTATCTGGATTTTTGTTTAATGTCTTGCTTTGAAAGCTCCTTTCTAACTTAAAATTTCACGGTGTTTTCCTACAAAATATACCCCAAAAATCCTATCTTTATCTAAAGTAACCAATCCCCTCATGAGCCGACCAAAAATTAAAATTGAAAAAACAAACATCGATAAATCCATTGAGATGTTGACCTTCTTATTGGTTTTAAGTACGATAATTGCTATTGGGATTAGCTATAGTCAGCTCCCTGATAAACTTCCTATCCACTTTAATTGGCCTTCAAAAGACGAAAATGGATTGGGAATAAAAGATTTACTTTGGATAAATCTAATCATCTGTGGCATCATAGGCGCGGTAATTTACAAGCTCAACCAATATCCTTGGATTTTTAACTATCCCACTGAAATCACCAACGAAAATGCAGAATACAATTACCGTCAGGCAACACAAATGTTTCGTATCTTGAATTTGTTCATTGGACTATTATGCTTTTCCTTAACATTGATGTCGATTCTGGACGGATTTGGGATTGAAAGTGGACTCTATAAATACCTAGAACCTTTATTCCTTATCCTATTTATTGGACTTCTGGCCCTTTACATATTCAAAATATTAAAGAATAAAAAAATGAGGACTCATATCTAAACAACTGACATTCCTATTTCCTATATTATGATAAACCAATTTAATAATCAAACAACCAACCTATTAATGAAATACATCTTAACAACTGTCTGCTTATCATTTGTATTAAGTTGCGCTTCCCACAAAGCAACAAAAGACAATAAATGTCCAAAAATCTACAAAAATGATTTTACAGCTATATTACATGAAAAATATAAAGCGGTTTACAATAACGATACCCTAGCGTTTAATGAAATTAGGTTTGAATGCGTCTATTCAGCACTTTACACCCATAAAGTCATGTACGACAAATACGGTAAGTGGAATAAAGAAATCTTTCCTAGCAACAGTAAACACCCCATCCTAATGTGGGAAAATATAGATCTTTTCTCTAATGGAAAAAAATATACGGTGCTTACTAACGGAGTTGAGGAATGGCAACACATCTACGCTTCAGTGATGATTTTTGATGAGGCCAAAATAGACGTATTGTCAGATGCTTCTCCTGTAAAGGTATCCCTTACAAATTTATTTGCCGATTTAATAAAAAACCATAATACAGAGAAAAATGATTTTTATGAAACCTATTGGAATTTGGTAGACCCAAAACGTTTAGAATACCTAAAGTAATACAAAAATTAAAATTACATGAGTATGTAGCTCTTCATCTAGACTAAGGACCTATAAGAACTCAATGTCAATTATTTATGCCAAAAAGTTTGTAATAATGTAAGTAGCGCTAATATTTATTATCTTGGTAATCCCGTTATCTCCGCCCAAATCACGGGATCCGGAGAAGTGACCAATGTCAACTAAAAGAGTTCAAAACCAACCTAAACAATATAGTCATTTATGAGATACTTGATGCTTTCCATTATAGCAATAACGCTGTCCTGTGGCCAACCCACCCAAAAACCAATTGATGACACCAAACTAACCCAAGAATTGGATAGTTTAATTGAAGTACAGGACTTCTTTAAATTAAAAAAGCATTATCGCTCTCAAAAAAATAATTTGAGCAAAGAAAACAGCCTCTACTATGAGGCTATCATTCTAAATCGGTTTAACGACTTGGAAGCATCCAATTCGAAAATTGCTGAACTGCTCAAGATGGAAACATTACATCTAAATGATACCATGTTCAATACCCTATACAACACCAAACTGTTAAACCACGTCAATCTATACCAATATAAGGAAGCAGCTGAAGCCAGTGAGCACATCTTGAAAAACTATCGTCTTGTCAATGACTCCTCTAAAATTGAAAATTTAGAAAACGAATGGAAGATTTGGACATCTCTATCATCCATACCTCCTCAAGAAATCATCAAAAATGAGGACGCCACAATCCCCATGACCAAAGACAAAGTGGGCCTTTTTAATATCGATGCCTCCATTAACAATAAAACCTACAATTGCATTTTTGATACGGGCGCCAATATTTCGGTAATAAAACGATCCCTTGTAGAAGAACTAGGCCTCACATACATCGAATCCGATTTTTATGTTACCGCTTTCACAGGGGAAAAGGTAGATAGCGATCTGGCTATCGCTAAGGAACTCAGCATAGGAAATCTCACCTTTAAAAATGTGGTGTTTTTGGTTTTGAATGATGAGGACATTTCCTTTCCTCAGATAGAGTATTTTATCAACGGAATTATTGGCTTCCCGGTTATTGAAGCCATGGAGGAAGTACACATTTCCAAAGACAATACCATCTCCACTCCCAAAACACCAATTGACTACAAGCAAAATAACTTTGCTTTGGACGGCCTCACACCTATAATCGCTGTAGAATACCAAAATGACACTTTAAGCTTTGGCTTTGATACGGGCGCCAAAAGCACCTCATTATATGCCCCATTTTTTAGAAAATATAAAAAGGAGATTGAACAGCACTATACCTCCCAAACCTTTACCTCTGGCAGTGCAGGCGGTATTATTGAATTTGAAGGTTATATTATGGATAGCATCCCCTTAACCATTGGTAATTCCAAAACCACTTTAAGCAGCATCCAACTTCATAAAAACGATATAGAAGCAGACGCCGATCATTTCTATGGCAATCTTGGTCAAGACTTTATAAAACAATTTGATGAAATGATCATAAGTTTTAAATACAGCTCGGTTATTTTTAAATGAAAGAAACCAAATAAATCTCAGTTATTATAGAAGGAATTTTCTTAAATTTATTCTAACCTTTTTATTAAAGGTATTTGCCAGTAATCCTTAACCAACCCACACATGAAACCTGAGTTTTACGAACAACAAAAATTCACCCAATGGTGGCTTTGGCTTATTTTAATTCCCATTGGCATCATGCCACTTGTGGGCATTTACAAACAGTTCATTCTGAAAGAACCTTTTGGGGACAAACCCATATCAGACCTCGGACTTATGGGCTTCGCTTGTTTCATCTTTGCTTTGGTTGCACTTTTTTTTGTAATGAAATTGACTACCAGGATCAACAAAAGCGGCATTGAAATGAGTTTCTTTCCCTTTGTAAAAAAGACCACCAAATGGAGCGACATCAAAACGGCCCAAGTAATCAATTACGGGTTTGTTGGAGGTTGGGGCATCCGTCTTTGGACCAAATATGGCACCGTCTACAATATGAAAGGCAACAAAGGCTTGGCTATTGAGCTTTTAAATGGTAAAAAATTCTTGATAGGCACACAAAAGGAAGCGGAATTAACAAGTATTCTTAAAAAATTGGGGGTTTGATAACAGTCTATCGTCTTTTCTGAATCACCAATAACCTTTATCCTAACTAAAAGTCATGACCGCTGTAATGGATATTAAAAACATTGTGTTTAGCCCTATGTTGTCTATAAATTAGCTTGATTATGAATAAAATTATTTTAAGAACATTAGTTTTTGCTGTTTTGATTTTTGGATGCAATGCTGATAAAGCGAAGACTATCATAGGAATAAAACAAGTTAACTGCGAGAGTCCAACTGATGCCATAGTAAAATTCAAAGAACTAAAAGAAAATGATGTTTCATTAGCTATATTAAACTATGCAAAAAGTGAAAATATTGAATTTAGCAATTTAGAGGAAAAAGAAATTTCTGACTGGATCAATAACACTGTATTCAGTGACCAAAGAGGTTATTCAGGAATTAAAGAATGGAATATTAATGATGATGATATTTGCTTTGTACAAAATGTAAAAATTAAATCTGCATCAGACTCCACTCAAGTTTCTGAAGTTGACATCAAAATATGCAATTCGATTTTAACCAAAGATGTTTCTTCTGGAAACTACTGGGAATTTGATTTTGAAAATTTTGCAATTCACCTAACTTATTGTTTCGATGCAATAGAGTTTATTAAACCAGTGGGCTACTATGAAATTTTAGATAAAAATGGACAAATGGAACGTTCGTTAAAGACAAATCTAAGAAAGCATAATTGTATAGTTCATATCAACTTGACATTTATAGACAAAAAAAGCAATACAGAATTTCATAAGCAAATCTTATCTGATAATGGACTTTTATATACCGATTTTAGAAACTGGAAAAACTCTAGACAACACCGATTATAATCCATTGCTATAGTACTACCCTTTCCTAAATACAACATCTTTAACAAGTTACAACTCCTCTTAAAAACACAAAAACTCATGAATACAATCAACCAACTATGTATACTGTTGGCTTTTGCTACACTTCAAATGTATGGTCAAGCCAATAGACCTCAAGAGCCAAAAGAACCTTTTGACTATAATTCAGAAAATATTGTTTTTGAAAATGCAATAGATAGTATTTCTCTTGCGGGAACATTAACCTATCCAAAAACAGGCTCCAATTTTCCAGCCGTCATTCTTATTAGTGGCAGTGGACCACAGGACAGAAATTCAGAACTGTTAAACCACAAACCATTTTTAGTGATTGCGGATTACTTGACCAAAAACGGAATTGCTGTTTTTAGAATTGATGACAGGGGCACTGGCCAATCAGGAGGCATATATAATGAAACCACATTAAATGGATTTGTTAATGACACCAAAAGTGCCTTTGATTTTTTAAAAACCCGTAAGGACATCAATATTTCCAATATTGGTTTAATTGGACATAGTTTGGGTGGTGTTATTGCTCCAATTGTAGCCAGTGAAAATCTAGATATTTCTTTTATTATCCTTCTCGCAGGTTCAGGTATTAGGGGTGATCAACTAATGCTTTTGCAAAAAGAGCTATTAGAACGAAAAATGGGTGTTCCAGAAATTGGTATTACCCAAGGACAAAGCAATATGAAAGGTGCATATGACATCATTTTACAATCAGACAACAACAAGCAACAACTGCAAATAGATCTAAAAGATTATTTTACCCAAGTGTTTGGAGCCATGTTGCCTGAAAGCCAAATACAGGCCATATCACAACAATTATCTATCCCGTGGTTTTCTGATTTCATTAAATTTGATCCTCAAACATCATTGAGTAATACCAAATGTCCGGTGCTTGCTCTTAACGGTACTAACGACTTACAAGTTCCACCAAAAGAAAATCTTGAAAACATAGAAAGAATTTTGAAAGAAAACGGGAATGAGAATGTCGAAACAATGGAATTTGAGAATCTAAATCATTTGTTTCAAGAAAGTACAACTGGCTTGCCCAATGAATATGCTACCATCGAACAGACTTTTTCGCCCAAAGTTCTGGAGAAAATAGTTGAATGGATCAAAAAACAGCCTGAATGAAAAACGGAATGGTACAATAGGTATAATCCGTTTCCACCTCCAACATAACCCTAAAAACCTTATCTTTATTCAGATACAATGACATAAATCAATTCTAACAAATCCAAAATCCACCAATGGTAAGTTTGTTCATAATAGGGTACTTATTAATCACGCTTGGAATTGGATTTTGGGCTTCCCGAAAAATAAAAACTTCTGGAGATTTTGCCCTTGCAGGGAAAAGTTTATCCACCTCGCTTGTTGGCGTCACCTTATTTGCTACATGGTTTGGGAGTAGTCAAATTATGGGAAATCCAGGATATTTCATTGTAGATGGCTTTTCTTCATACATCACGCTAACCTTATCTGGTGGGATTTGTTTGTTTATTGTTGGACAATTCTACGCTCGAAAACTGTACCGAATGAATATTGTTACCATAAATGATTTCTTCGGAAGAAGGTATAACAAAAATCTTGAAGCCGCCTCTTCCCTTTTAATGGTATTCTCCTACCCTCACTGGATCGCGGCACAATTTGTTGCCTTGGCCTATTTGTTCAATGCGATAATGGATATTCCCTTTAATTATGGAATTTTGATAGGCGCTTCAATAGTTGTGTTTTACACATACATAGGAGGCATGTGGGCTGTAGCCTATACAGACATGGTCCAAAGTATCATGATTCTTTTAGGCCTATTTATACTGCTATTTGAAATATTACACAACACAGGAGGTATTACACCAATTTTCGAAAACCAGCCAAGCGATTTCTTTAAATTAACTCCGAAAGGAGGCCTAGATGCATGGTCTGAATATATTGCACTTCTGTTGGCATTTATTGCCGGAGCCATTCCTGTTCAAGAAATCTATCAACGCGTGTTTTCTGCTAAAAATGAAAATGCCGCACGTAAGGGACTCTTCTTGGGTGCCGTACTAATGGTGGTCATTCCCAGCATTCCACTGATCATTGGTTTAGGAGGTGTTTACTTATATCCCGAATTAATGAACAATGGCAATAGCCAAGACATCATCCCTTCCTTGGTAAAAATAATGACAAGTGTTCCTGTACAGGTTCTCTTTTATGGAGCTATGATATCGGCCATTTTAAGTACTTCAAGTGGGGCAATGTTAGCACCGGCAACAGTGATAGGAGAAAACTTGATCAAACCTTACGTAAAAAAGCTTTCAGACAAACAGTTACTGCTATACACTAGGCTCAGCGTTGTTTTAGTGGCAGTCATATCTTGCTATTTTGCGTTTGATGACTCCGATATTGTTGGTCTCGTTGCAGCTTCTCTAAGTCTTATTTTGGTCTGTTTGTTTGCGCCTTTTACGTTTGGACTATTTTGGAAGAAAGCCTCTGTTTCAGGAGCCTGGGCTGCCATAATCATTGGAGGTCTTACATGGTTCTTCTGTTTTATGTATGAAACCAGAATAGACGCTACCATCTACGGAACGGCCATAAGTTGTGTAAGCATGGTAATGGGTAGTTTGCTTTTCCCAGATAAAATTAAGCACAGCGCCATTCAAACTACAATTCTAAGGGACAAATAAATACAAAGCATCTTCATTTCAATTAGTTATATTTATATCACTATTGTGGCGCATATGAAAAAAACGATAATTTTTAATTCAGTAGATGGACAAGATTTGAATGGAAAATGGATACTAAAAGAAATTGATTCAGGAAATGACAGAAAGGGGTATCCTGGATTTCAGTTATTAGAAATTAACGATTCAATTGCGAAATTTTACACGGATTTCTCTCTCGTAAAAAAAGCCTCCAACCTTAAAGTCTTAGAAAATAAAATTTTGACCTCTGAAAACGAAAAATTTGCCAATTATAAAGTTGTTAATGATAATCACTTAAAATTGTTTATCGATGGAAAATCAAATGGAAAAGACACTGTTTTTGAATGCGACTTTTACAGACTCGAACCAACAATCACAACGCTTAAAAAAGAAAATATTGAAAAAATGACATTCGTTCTGACTGAAAATGGACGAGAAACGGAAATTATATTTAACAAGGAACTTTGGGATAAGGAAAGACTCGAAATGTCTAAAAGAAAAGAAGGTGAGAAAAAAATGATTGAACAAATTGATGCAACCTTTTTTGTTACAATATATTTTGATGGAAAAAGAAATGGTTCTATTCCAATTAAAGAAGTTACGTCGGAATTTTTAAAACTTTGTTTAATTCCAACTGGACCAATGGAAATGATAGCACACCGAAAAGAATAAAATACGTACCGCAACGCCATGTATACTTCATTGCTTCCGATTTTGCTTCGCCAGTTCCCACTTTGTGCTCGTGACCTCACGGAAAATCCTCGCAATTTTGCTAACTTAGTTTCTTAACCCGAAAATCCTAGCGGATTTTCACGCAACTAAACTATACACAAACTGAAGAAATTGTATCAGCCTATCACCAAAAACAGCTTTTCGCCACAACCATGCTAGACCTTTACGGATATCTTAAGACCGCTACCAATTACAAAAAGCTTCAAATCCATGATTTGCTTTTTATTGAATACAAATGTTTGGTAAATGAAGTAAAAGCTGGCATTTGGTCCCAATCCAACTACTTTGTGTTTGTAACCTCCGGCAAAAAAATGTGGCGGAGCATCTATGAGGATTATGTGGTGGAGGCCGGAGATTCCCTATTTGTAAAAAAAGGCGCCAACTTGGTGCACCAATATTTTGATGAAGACTATTGTGCCTTGATGGTATTCATCCCAGATGAATTTATTAAGAAGTTCATTCAACGGTTTGCTGCAATTGTTGCAAAAAGTAATTCAAGTGAAGATACTCATACAGATGCCGTAATCAGGGTCCAGCTAGATGCGTATTTGGAAGGCTATATTAATTCCCTAGCTGCTTTTTTGGGCTCCCCCTCCTATCCCGACAAAAACCTTCTGCAGCTTAAATTTGAAGAATTGTTGCTCAATATCTTTACCAATCCCATTCACCAAACATTGGCCGAATACCTCCTATCCATCACTAAGGAACAAAGCGCCCAATTGCAACAGGTTATGGAGGAAAACTTTGCCTATTGTTTAAATCTGCAGCAGTATGCCAGTTTGTGCCATATGAGCCTGAGCTCGTTCAAAAGAAACTTTCAGGGCATCTACAAAACCTCACCGGGAAAATGGCTTTCCAACAAGCGCCTCGACCTTGCCGCCCACCTCCTAACCACCACCGATAAAGCCGTAAATATCGTTGGATTTGAATGCGGATTCGAAGAACCTTCCAGTTTTATCAGAGCTTTTAAACAACGATTTTCGGTAACACCTTTACAATACAGAGAGGCTCCAATTCAGCAATAACCTACATTCCCAACCACCAAAAAGCCCATTTTACCCTTTTGAACCGAATTGTCAATTTTATGAACTTTTGCGCCTATCTCTAAGGGGCCTTCCATCTATACTTTTGTATTGTAATCATTTATTAATCAATAAAAAATCAAAGTATGGAAACTCTAGCAAAAACAGTAAACGGATTTAATCAGGAAGATATCGCAGCGGTAGTAACAGCGCTTCAAACCACCCCTGAAATTGGAAATTTTCAACTTCGTGCCACCAACGAATGGATAGACGGGGGACATAACAGAAGTTACATTCAGGGTTTTTACGGGGCCTGTCAGGAAGACACCAGTAGAACAGAACCTTTCATTTATGACAATGACGAACCACCTGTATTACTCGGAAAAAACAAAGGCGCCAATCCGGGAGAAGTATTGCTTCACGGATTATTGGGATGTATGACCACCGCTATGGTATTATTGGCCGCTGCAAGAGGTATTGAAATTGAAAGCGTATCCTCTAAAATTGAAGGTGACATAGACATTAAAGGATTCCTGGGCTTAAATACCTCAGGGCCAAAAGGATTCAAGCAAATAAGGGTAATCTTTGATATCAAAGGTTCAGACGAGGCTCAAAAACAGGAATTGATAACCTTAGCAAAGCAGTCACCAATTTTCAATTCACTTGTCAACCCCACGGATGTTCAAGTAGGATTGCAAAATTGATCTTACCCAAAAAGAGGTCTTTGGTATTTCTTCCAAAGACCTCTTTTTAAATTTTTGCCCGTTTTATTTCCTAAATTAGAACCAAAACAATGGACCTTATAGAATCAAAAAACTAAAACCATGACAAACTACATAGATGCCTTCGTCTTTCCAATTCCTCAAGTTCATTTGGAGGAATATAAAAAGGTCGCGGAAAAAGTAGCTGACATTTGGAAAGAATACGGGGCTATTGCCTACTTCGAATTTATTGGTGACGAGTTACATTTAGAAGGAACCAAATCCTTTATTGAAACCCTAAATGCGAAAGAAGACGAGGAAGTTATCTTTGGATGGACGGTATTCCCTTCAAAAGAAATACGTGATTTGGCCAACCAAAAAGTGCCAACCGACCCAAGAATAAAAGAATTGGTAGACCCCTTGACTAATCCTGAAAAATTGATTTTTGATGCCAGCAGAATGGTCTATGGTGGATTTAAACCTTTTGTGGAATCAAAATAGTTCCGTTTAAAATATAAGAAACAATAGATACGCTTTAATAATTAAAAATGCTGCTATGTATCATAACATTCTTTTTTCAAGCTCTTCCCCCTCTTCCAAGTAAAAGCAAACTCGCACCAGAAAAATCACTAGCAAATACTAAAGATGGTTGCATTTACCTATCTTTAATACAACCAACACTTCAACATCAATCCAGCCTTCAAGCTCATACCAATAAAAAAATGAACCGTTTGCAACCAATCACGAACCCATGATAAAATTCTTTAGGAAAACACGCTACAATCTAATGCAGCAAAACAACACCGCTAAATACCTGAAATACGCCATAGGAGAAATCATTCTTGTGGTCATTGGAATTTTAATTGCCCTAAGTATCAACAACTGGAACCAAAACAGGATTGAAAGCAAAAAGGAAAAACAGATTATCAAAGAACTCATTGTAGACCTAGAGGATCAATCAAAAGTACTGGCTACCTATATAGAAGTAGAATCGAGCTTTTATCAAAATGGCAGGGATCTTTTAAAGTACTTTTCGGCAAATCAAACATTTTATGGTGCCGACAGTATTTATGGAAAACTGAATTCTTTGGTGTCAAGGCAAACCTTTAACCCTATAAATACCACATTTCAGGAACTCATCGCAACTGGAACCATTGGAATCTTAAAAGATGAGACCACCAAAAGAAAAATCATACAATATTACAACGAGCTGAAAAGAATCTCCCTGGTAATTGGCAATAACAACATCCATATTGTAGATGCCCTTTACCAACACGAACTATTGAAACAAACGGCATTTATCCTCGATGAAGATGATAGCGACCTAAAAACAATAAATGATGCTATTTTCAATGAGCAATCACTAGGCCCCATTCGGCAAATATCAAAGATTGAACTGTCTAAAGACGGTAATATGCTACACCTCTTCAATTTGCTGGAACAACGAACCATTGTTGCCATGTCGCATCTGGACCTGTACAAAACAGTACAATCCAATACAGAGCAATTGCTTTCAGACATAAAAACACAAATGGACTAACCAACTCTTGCTTCCCATACTACAAACCTCTAGACAACTCCTCTAAAAAAACTTCAAAAGTAAACCAGACATACTCCTAGAAACCACCAGCCAAACTCACCAAAAACCTGAAAGTTGAATTTCTTTAACTATCTTTAATCTTAACAAACCATTGTATCTCTCCGATATAAAACGCAATGTTTAGAACCATCGTTTCAATAATATGTCTGTTAAGTAGTTTTGTCTTGGAAAGCCAAGTAAACCTCGATTCACTATACACCATTTGGAAGGACCACACCCTTCAGGATTCCATTAGGACCAAAGCTTATTCAGATTATATCTGGGATGGCTATCTCTATTCCCAACCCGATTCGGCATTTATTCTTGCGGAAAAATTGGTGGCCTTTGGACAAACCTCCAAGTATCCAAGAGCAGAATTTGCTGGCTATACCATTCAAGGAGTGTCATGGGTAAACAGAAGTGAGTATCAAAAAACGCTTCAATATTACCTCAAAGCTTTAGAAATAGCGAAACAAATGGGGCATCCGGCAGCCCTATCCATTGCCTATAATAATGTTGGAAGTGTGTATCACGATAAGGGCGATTATACCAAAGCTCTGGACCATTATATCAAAAGTCTGGAGTACAGGAAACCCAAACAGATGGGCACTACCCTTAATAATATTGGAAGCATCTACTTCAATCAAGGTAATTATGAAAAGGCCTTGGAATATCATATCCGAAGCTTGGAAATTAACAAGGAAAAGGGAGACCAAGGGGCGGTGGCCCTTGACCTTTCAAAGATTGGAGCCATCTACAGGGAACAGGGAGACTTTACCAAGGCCTTTGACTATTACTCCCAAAGCCTATCTCTCTTTGAACAAATAGATCATCAAAAAGGAATTGCTGAAACCTATAGCAATCTAGCACAGCTGCACTACAAGCAAGCCGAGTATCCACAAGCCTTGGACTACCACAAAAAAAGCCTGACCTATTACGAACAACTTGGGGATAAAAATGGCATTGCGGTTTCTGTAAATAATATTGGGAATATTTACCTGAGGCAAAAAAACTATAAAAAAGCACTGGAATACTGCCAAAGAGGCTATGACATTGCTATAGACATTAATTCTTTATTAAGAAAAAGAGCCAGTTGTTATTGTTTATATGATACCCACAAAGCCATGGGTAATGACGACCAAGCTCTCCATTTCCTCGAACTGCTGAAAACTGTTGAAGACAGTTTGGACTCCAAGGAACCAGGACAAAAGTTGCAGCAAATGGAGTTTCAAGCCGAAGCACGTTCATTACAACAAGCCCATGATGAAGATATTCGCCACGAAGAAAACACAAGAAACATCAGCTTAATAATCGGAGCCTTTTTCTTGTTGCTTGCGGGAAGTTTTTATATGAGGTGGCGTTACGTTAGAAAATCCAAAGCATCATTACAAATTGAAATGGAACGGTCAGACAACCTACTCCTGAACATCCTCCCCAAAGAGGTGGCCCAAGAACTCAAGGAATTGGGAAAATCTGAACCTAGAAAGTTTGAAAGTGTCACGATACTATTCTCCGATTTCCAAGACTTCACAAAACTCACTGCCTCCATTCCTGCCACAAAACTCGTGGTTGAGCTACACGACATCTTTGGGGCATTTGATGATATCATGGATGAATTTGGCATTGAAAAAATAGAAACCATAGGCGATGCCTATTTGGCCGCAAGTGGTTTACCTCAAGGAAATCCCGATCATGCTATAAATTGTGTGAGAGCGGCATTCCGCATGGTAGAGTTTCTTGAACAACGTAATAAAAATAGTGATATTCAATGGAACATGCGCATAGGGATCCATTCAGGACCTGTCATTGCAGGCGTTGTTGGAAAAAAGAAATTTGCCTACGACCTCTTCGGCGATTCGGTAAATACGGCCAGCCGAATTGAAACCAATGGGCAGGTTGGCAAAGTAAATATTAGTCAGGCAACCTACGATTTATTGAAAAACGAACAAGACCTTGTCTTTGAACCAAGAGGTAAGATTGAAGCCAAAGGTAAAGGGGAAATCGAGATGTATTTTGTCTCAAAAAATAAATGATTTTGAAATATCACCTGAAAACAACGTCCTCTTTTCACTTTCCAAACATTTAGATTATGCAATTCAAAATCATTGGCTTTACTTTGAAAAAACTTTTACTTCTAATATTTTTAGCATTTTGTTCTTTAAAAAATCACTCTTATTCGCAGACAACAAATTGCTTTAGTGAAGAACAGATTAAAATAATCAAAACCGGAATTGATCATTTTGAATCTAAACTTCAGGACAGATATCCCGATATGAACATTGAAATGGCATACTTCAAGTATGTAGATGATTTAAGTCACAAAAAAATTACCTCTAATTTCTTCCTTGATAGTATTTCTAGCACAATTAACGATCAAATTAGAAAATTAAAAGTCTGGAACACAAGTATTCGTTCAGATGAAAATATGAAAAGAGAAGCCAAACTCTTCAATGTTGAGGAAATGAATGAATACAATGTTAAATTAGATAAAAACATTTCTGATTGCTTAACCAAGCAAACTGATTGTGAGGGAATAAAAAATCTTCTTCTTGCAAATTCTTCATTAAGATTGAGTCCAAATACAATAAGAGACTTTATTTACGCAGGAACAAGTGAATCTGATTTTAAAGAAGAAATAAACAAAATGGCACTTGTCCTCTGTGTTTATTACCAAATAGCGTTTAACATTCAAAAATAATACTGCCCATTCAATATTGATAACTTCTCATTTATACTTAGAAAATCAATCACTGCCACAAGAAACGTCTTCTTTCTCTATTTAAAAAAACACCTGCTAAAAAGCCTTTCCACATAGAACACAAGAAACTAATATAGATGGAGCACCCTATCAACACCTCCATCAACCATCATGACTACTCTGGGAATTTTACCTTAAATTTGAGGGAAGCCAGAAATAACAACAGAAATGGAACTAAGCGAAATAGAAAAAGTTGAACTTTTATACCTTCAATTGGAGGATTACTTGGAGATTAAGGATGTTATGCAATCTGCATATACCTCCATGCCCGATGTGTATTGGAAAGAAAACCACATCCAAGCCTTACTTAAAAAGTTCCCGGAAGGCCAGGTTGTAATAAAGGTAAACGGGCAGATTGCTGGGTGCGCATTATCCATTATCGTGGATTATAACAGTCATGACCATAACCATTCCTATAAAGAAATTACAGCTAATTACACCTTCGATTCACATACCTACGATGGTGATCTGTTATACGGCATAGACGTATTCATAAAACCAGAATATAGAGGACTGAGACTAGGAAGAAGGCTTTACGATTATAGGAAAGAGCTATGTGAAAAATTAAACCTAAAAGGCATTGCCTTTGGAGGAAGAATTCCAAACTATCACAAGTATTCTAAGGAACTCACCCCAAAAGAATACATTGAAAAAGTAAGAAGAAAAGAAATCCACGACCCTGTCCTAAACTTTCAAATTTCTAACGATTTTCACCCTGCAAGAATTCTAAAAGGATACCTTGAGGGAGACCAGGCATCCATGGAGTTTGCCGTGCTTCTTGAATGGGACAACATTTATTATGAAAAGCCTACCAAAAAGGCGGAAGTCAAAAAAACTGTGGTCCGATTGGGATTAATCCAATGGCAAATGAGGCCTTACAAGGATATTGATTCGTTGCTTCAACAGGTCGAATATTTTGTGGATGCTGTCTCTGGATACAGATCGGATTTTGCCTTGTTTCCAGAATTTTTCAATGCGCCTTTAATGGCGCAATACAACCACTTAACGGAGCCTGAGGCCATTCGGGAATTGGCGAAATACACAGATGACATTGTTCAGAAATTCTCAAATCTATCCATAACATACAACATCAATATCATTGCGGGAAGTATGCCCGAAATGAGAGATGGCACGCTCTACAATGTAGGCTATCTCTGTAAAAGAGACGGTACTATAGAGCCCTACGAAAAAATCCACGTCACCCCAGACGAGGCAAAAGTATGGGGAATGCAAGGAGGAAATGAAGTTAAGGTATTTGATACCGATTGTGGTAAAATTGGAATTTTGATATGCTATGATTCTGAGTTCCCCGAACTAAGCAGACTTCTTGCCGATGATGGTATGGACATATTGTTTGTGCCATTTTTAACCGATACCCAAAATGGATATTCTAGGGTAAGACATTGTGCACAAGCAAGGGCAATTGAAAATGAATGTTATGTAGCCATCGCGGGAAGTGTCGGGAATTTGCCAAATGTGCACAATATGGATATTCAGTTTGCCCAGTCCATGGTGTTTACGCCCTGTGATTTTTCATTTCCAACCAATGGCATAAAAGCCGAGGCAACCCCAAACACCGAAATGATTTTGATTGCCGATGTTGATATTGATTTGCTTAGAGAATTAAATGAATTTGGTAGCGTAAGAAACCTTAAAGACAGAAGAAAGGACGTGTTTGAATTAAAGAGAAAAAAGTAACCTAGAACTTTATAATACATCATTGTTGACTTATGGAATGAGACAATAGTGTTAACCAGCTGTAATGGACAGCCGCATTTAATCCCACCTCAACATATGAAGGCAGTTGGGAAAACGGATCAAAAATCTACTTTATAGGAACCGATGCCAATGGTAAAAGAGGTGGAATGGTATCCGAAATTGCCGATAATATTCCATTCCAGTTGGTGTCCATTCGCCATTACGGAATGTTGGATGGAGATAAAGAAATTACCGAAGGTCCAGAGGTTGAAAAATGGGCTGGCAGTCTTGAAAATTATGCCCTCCAAGAACATAATGGTGTAACAACCGTAACCGTAGAATGCGATATGGCGGAGGACTACCTTGATTACTTTAACACCACTTGACCCAAGGCTTTGGATAAGCTCAAGGAGCTTTCAGAGAAATAGCAGATTTAAGTGCCCACAATAATTTTAAGCATCGAAACATAGGAAAGCTACTTATTAAAAAATAGCCTTCCTGTGTCATGAGTATCGTATTTTGTATTAATTACAATTGCCATCCATATCGCAGGCGTTATCACTAGCCACCATCTGAATGCTGTGTTGATGCTTCTCCCAACTTTCTTGAAGAACCCGACTAAAGACCTCCACCGGCTGAGCCCCCGAAACACCATATTTGCCATCTAAAACAAAAAACGGCACAGATGTAATCCCAAGGTTTCTGGCCTCCATTTCATCTTGTCTCACATCATATGCAAAATCATCCGATTCTAGTATGTCATTTACCTTATGAGTATCGAGACCTAAAGATTTTGCTATATCACTAAGTACATTGGTATCGTCTATATTTTTACCATCACAAAGATGCGCTTTAAGCAAAGCTTCTTTGGTTTCGTTGGCAAGCCCTTCTTGTTTTGCAAAATGCAATAATCTGTGGGCATTTAAGGAATTCGCAGGAATAGATTGTTCCAAATTAAAATCCAGATCAGTAGCTGCGGCCATTGCCGAAACCTGATCAAACATTTGTTGGGCACGCGCCCTGTCTATGCCTTTGCTTTCAACAAAATGGCTCAGCGCATCAGAATCTGTTACAGTTTGCAAATTAGGATCTAACTCAAAACTTTTCCATTCAATGGAGATACTATCTTTATGGGGGAAACTGTGTAAAGCAGTTTCAAAGTGTCTTTTTCCAATATAACAAAAAGGACAACGTATATCGGACCAAATTTTTATGTGCATATTTTTTGTTTCAGACCTTGGACGCAAGTTCCTTTTAAAACTTTCAACAGAAACTAGTATTTTCTACCTATATATTCTGGAATAAAAAATTTGGTTAACCATATACCTCTCATCATCCAAACACAAACCTCTGTATATTATTATTTTAAAAATTACCATTGTTAAAAATCCTATCTTTAGAGAGAAACCGTCACATGATGATAAAATTCTTTAGCAAAATAAGACACCAACTACTTTCTGAAAACAAGTTCAGCAGGTATCTTGTATATGCCATTGGAGAAATTATTCTGGTGGTAATAGGTATTTTGATTGCGTTACAACTTAATAATGCAAAAGAAAATTGGCAGAGGGAAAAATTAAGGCAGGAACTGTTCATAGAACTGAGGTCAAGTATGATGGAGGACACCCTTGCCCTGAATAGAGAAAAAAACAAATTAAAATCGGCTTATATAAATGCCATGTTGTTAAAACGGGTTATAAAAGAAGATTTGCCTTATACAGAAGCATTAGATTCCTCTTTGGCTTTAATTAGGCGAGTGTCAATTGTGCCGGCCGACTATAAAATTTATGACAGACTCTTAGCCATTGGTATGGATGTTCTAGGCGACAAGGACCTGAGCAATGAAATTGTTCATTATTATGATGACTCCAGAAATTTGGAAAACAGAGGAGAAGATGCCATAAAATTGTTAAAAGAGCACATCTATCCCAATTATTTTATTAGCTATAGAGGATCTAAAGCGGTACCGGAAGATTTTGAAAAGCTCAAAAAATCCAATGAATTTAAAATAGCACTTGACTATTCCTCGCGGAGCTCATATGGTTTAATAGGACGATCTGTTCACAGAAAAAATCTAGCCACAGCAATTCTTAAAATATTAGACAGAAAAATTACTGACAAGCATTTACTAAATAAAGAACCTTATTTAAGAAACGCTAAAAAGGACTCCATTGACATTTCAAGAGAGTATGATATATTAAAAGCGATAATTGATGAGTAACGAAAGTACAAAATGGCTATAAGAATTGAAGAGTTGTATTGAAAAACCTGCTACCATCAACGTTCACAATGTTTAAAAACTGCAAGTAGTCAGTAAAAAGTGGACAGCTCCAACTTAAAGGAAAGCGCGTGTTTCTAATAAAAAAGTAAATTTAAGCATGGAAACACAAAAAATCCTTGGAAAGAAAACTTCTTTATCCGGAATAAAAAGAGGCTTTGTCAAGGAGAAAAAACAGAAACAGAAAAGTATAAATCAATAAAGAAATAATCCATTCTAAAACTCTGAGGAAAGGCATTACTGAAGTGAACAAACTTGATATGGAATGAAATTAGAAAATGTTACCAATAATGCCTAAACCCAATTATGGCCGATGCGACGACGTCCCAATCCACTAGGAATTGCTAACGTCAGTTCTAAACCAAAATTCACTATTTTTAATCTTGTAACTAACAGTTATACCTGACCTTCTAACTCATTAACCAACCAAACCTATGATTAAGTTTTTTAGAAAGATTAGATACGACCTTATGGAACAAAACAAAACTGGAAAGTATCTTAAATATGCTTTAGGAGAAATTGTGCTTGTCGTTATTGGAATTTTAATAGCATTACAAATTAATAATTGGAACGAACAGAGAAAAGTAAACAATAAAGAATATCTAATCCTAAATGAGTTTCTTAATTCAATCAATGGGGACTTAAAGCAATATGAAGATTTTCTAAATCAAAGAATAGAAAGAAAAAAATCTGGGTTAGATAGTCTTCAGAGGTATGTTTTTCACAAAAAAACAATTAACGATTCACTTTTTTTAGATTTTTATGCCAATTTAAGTATGGACATGTACCTGCGATTCGATAATGGGCCGTTTGAAGCTCTAAAATCAACTGGTTTAGATGTAATAAGAAATGATTCTTTAAGAACAGCAATTAATAGGGCTTACACTTCCAGATTACCTAACGCTACCTATTTTGCCAATGGCTTAAATAAGAGAACCGAATCCGAAATATCTGAATTCCAATACAAGTTTTTAAAGTTAAAGCGAGTATATCATGATAATGGACAGGAACACATGCATTTTGACCTAAAAGTCGAAGATATTCTAAATAATCAAGATTTTCTTTGGGCTTTTGATTTAGAACGTCAAAAGTATGAAGAGTATCAAAGAAGGTCAAATTCAATTAAAACTACTTTATTAGAATTAAAAACAATGATAGAAATGGAATTAGAAAAATAACGAAAGCACAACAATGCTATAAATAATTGCTTGTTCTCGCCTACTTCTGAAAATCCTCGCAATTTTGCTATCTTAGTTTCTTAACTCGAAAATCCTGAGGATATTCATCCAACAAAAGCACGAAACCTGCTATGATTCAACAGATTGCTAGTATGTGAACCAAAGAAAAAAGCGTATATTTAAGTTGCTTTCTTAAGCGTATAAATCCAGAGAATCCATCCCCGCCAAAATCACACCATAAACACTACTGCAAGCTAAAGCAACTCTTAACAAATGAAAAATGTAATCATAATATTTATCCTATTCATTGCTTTGGGTTGCAAACAGAAAGATTCTCAAAAGGAAAATGACGAAACTTCTGAAAATATTGAGAAACTTAATTTTTGGAAAAAACAATTTGCCCAAAAGGAGTCAGACGCCCTGAAAGAGCCCTTTGTTGGAATTTTTACAGAAAGTGGCGATTCGGCTGATTTGTTTCAAATTCATTCTACAGGGGTTTCAACTTTACCAATTCAAAAAGCTGCTGAACATTTTTTAAATAGCTTATCTCCTTCACAACTGCAACGTACCACATTCGACATAGATGATGAGGAATGGAGAAAATGGTGTAATGTAGACAACGGCATATATGACCGGCAAGGAGTTAGCCTGAAAGAATTGACCGAGAATCAGAAAAAAAATGTTTTTCAATTAATTCAAGAGTCGTTAAGTGCTAAAGGTCTCCAGCTTAGCAAAGATATTATGAAGACTGACCATACGCTTAAAGAACTCAACAACGGTTTATGGTATTATGATGAAGAATTGTATTTCCTGACCATTATGGGGAACCCCTCAAGTACGGAACCTTGGGGTTGGCAATTGGATGGACACCACCTAATTATTAACTACTTTATTTTAGGAGACCAAGTTGTAATGTCTCCTGTGTTTATGGGAGGGGAACCAATAATTACAACTACCGGGAAGTACAAAGGAAATACCCTCTTTCAAGACGAACAGAATTTAGGATTGCACATTATGCTGTCTTTAACCCCAGAACACCAAAAAGAAGCCACAATCTCAAAAATTAAAACTGACAATAACAATGTGGCTGAAGCCAATAAAGATAATTTAAAGCTCAATTATCAAGGGGTTCAAGTCTCAAAATTTTCTAATGAACAGAGGCAAAAACTCCTAGACTTAATTTATTTGTACATCAGCAATATTCGGGAGGGACACGATAAAGTCAAAATGGAGGAAGTAAAGGCACATATAAATAACACCTGGTTTTCATGGGTTGGAGACACCTCTGAAGATGCTGTTTTTTACTATCGAATTCATAGTCCGGTTGTATTAATTGAATTTGATCATCAAAAAGTCGTTGGTGTACCGAATGCCGATGATGGAAAACCGTCAAGAAACCATATTCATACAGTTGTAAGAACACCAAACGGAAATGATTATGGGAAAGATTTATTGAGACAACATAAAGAAAAACACCACCACAATAATTAACAGCCAGCAACTAACAACATATATAAGCCCAGCTGGTGTACGAAATCGAAGATTCAGCGAGGCTAAGGTACCCGCTCCCTAAGTCATAGCCAAAAGGCTCACTACTCACAACTCACTCCCTCGTCACTTCGATTTCTGTTGACGCAGGAAACAGCATATCGAGAAGTATCACTCATTACTGGCAAATTTTATGATTTATTTATAGATTTTTCTTACATGTTATTAAAAATAACCTATTAATTTCATCAAAACATAAACCAACACATATATAGGTAACAAGATGAAAAAAGTAATAACAACCTTATTCATAATCTTTGCTCTTAATTCCATTTTTGGCCAAATCGAGGAAAATATCCACGAATTAAACTCAATGGAGAATCTTTTAACCGAGGATGTTAAAGGAATTCTAGATTCAAATTTAACCGGCAAAAAAGTTGTGTTTTTAGGGGAGGCTGAACATCATATTGGCTCAGATTTTTTAGCTAAAACTCAATTTGTAAAGTATTTAGTTCTAGAAAAAGGATATAAAGACATTGCTTTTGAAGGCGACTTTTTCGGACTTTATTTTGAGCATGACAAGAATAATTTATACTCCTTTTGGTCTCGCTCCTTACAATGTGAAGAACTATTCGAATTTTTAAAAGAACACAATGTTACCATTTGGGGCTTCGACAATCAAATGGGCTCTGGATATACCTATATTAATTTCACCAAAAAACTATCTGAATTCCTTATAACCAACTCGATTAGTTTTGAAGAAAATTTTATTGCAAAAACTGAAACTTACATTAAAAACAGGAAAAAAGCCAACAGTATTCTTGGTAAAACAGATTTGGAATATTTAGTCAACGAAGTTGAAAGGATTTTAAAAAATGATAAAGTTATTCAAAACAAACTTTGGTTTCAATTTTTAGAAAGCTTCAAAAGTGATATTATCATAAATTCAACGCATTCAAAAATTGCCAAAGCAATCCCGGTAAGAGATAGTCAGATGGCAAAAAACCTTGATTTTTTGGTTAAAACAATGCCAGAAAAAAAATTCATTGTGTGGCTAGCCAATGCCCATATGGCAAAATATGAATACGATTTTATGAAAGGCCAAACTATGGGAGGTCAGTTTGTAAATTTAAATCCAAACATCTCGTATCATATTGCAATTTCATCAATCCATATGCCCTACAGAACAGGAAAAAAGATAGAGAAATGGAGCAATGACCAAGAAAACCTACTGAACCTTCTACCATCAACCGAAAAAAACTACTTCATCGATTCCAAACAGCTCATTGCTGACCATCCAGATTATGCAGAAAAGAAATATGATGGAATGTTCAACCTTGAAGAAAATAAAACCAATTGGTTCAAACATTTTGATGCCTTAGTTTTTGTTGGGAAAGGAGAAAAAGTAAAATATCCTGAAATAAAATAAAAAACTGTTGCCAATATCATGTAACAAAAATGGCTTCATATTTTCATGCAACCAAAACATTCACAAACCGTTTTACTGCAATACCCCATCAAAGGCAAAAAACCCAATGAATGATAGAATTTGATTTAGACAAGCAAACAATAAAGGACCTAGGCATATTTGATGATATTAGATCCTCAAATTCAATTTCAAACTTCTATAACCACACCAAAACATCTGGTGGCAAGGATTTCTTATATCAGTTAATGAGTATGCAAGAGGGAAAACAATAAAAGAGGGAATCCAAAGAGATTATTTGAGGCTATTCAACACCTCGACTCCCCAGATATAAATTAAAAGGAAAATCAGTAAGACGTGGAGCTGACTACTTTTAAAAAATGGTTTAAGTAGAACTTTCCTATGGGCAATTCCTTTTTATTGATTTCTACCAATTCGTGAGTATAAGATTTGATTTTGTTTATAGGAACAATAAATGACCTGTGGATGCGAACAAAATTGTTTTTGTCAATCATGGCTTCAATAGCCGATATGGTTTGTCTGCATAAGTGCATTTTATCAGGTGTAAATATTTTGATATAGTCTTTATCGCTCTCGATATAAAGAATATCATCCAAAATAATTCTAACCTGTTTTCTATTGATACGAAGATAGATGGAATCAATACCCGATTTTCTATCGAGTTCAAAAGTTTCATTGCCAATTAAGGAGGCTTCATAACCAGGTAAGGCTTTGTTCACTGCTTTTAAAAAACGTTCAAAACGTATGGGCTTTAATAAATAATCCACAGCATCAAGTTCAAACCCATCCAAAGCATACTCTTTATAAGCAGTTGTAAAGATCACTTTGGGTGCTTTTTTAATAGAGCGTATTAATTCGGTTCCCAATAATTCAGGCATTCTTATGTCTAAAAAGAGGATATCAACTTCGTTGGTCTGAAGAAATACAAAAGCATCTATGGCATTATTGCATTCACCAACAAGTTGTAAAACAGGTAATTTTTTTAAATATCGTTTTAACACATCTCTAGCCAAAGGCTCGTCATCGACTATCAGGCATCTTGGTTTTATATTTTCAAAACTGTTCATATGCTGTTAAAGGTGCTATGCTTGGTTGGGTTGCTCCCCCTTCATCGATATCTAATTCAACTTGAAGATTGACAACAAATACTTCGGGGTCATCTTTTATGTCCAGTTGATGTTTGTTGGGGTAGATAAGCTGTAACCTGCGCTGAATATTTTCAATGCCTGTGCCCTTTCGCTTTTTAATTGATGTTTTTTTATTTTTTTTACCGTTCATCAGTTTCATTGTAAACTGATTATTTTGAAGTTCTGCTTTTATATTAATCCAAGGATTATCAATAATTTTACTAGCTCCATGTTTAAAACAATTTTCCACCAATGGCAGTAACAGTAATGGCGCAATTGTAATATCGCTAGTGTTAGTTGGGAACGAATAATGTAAATCTAGTTTTTTATCGTACCTTATTTTTTCTAGGTTGAGATAATCAATAATCATTTCAAGTTCATTTTCCAAAGGCACCTTTTTTTTCTTGCCTTCATCCAATATATATCTTAAAATATGGGATAGTTCCAAAATCATTTTGGCACTTTTCGGAGATTCTTCCTGAGCCTGTGAATATATGTTGTTTAATGTGTTAAACATAAAATGTGGCTGTATTTGGGCCATGAGAAGTCGTAATTGCGCATCGGAGTTTTCTTGTTGTAATTGCTGGTTGCGTAACGTTTTTAAATAGTAATGTTTAAACATTTTAAAACTTCCGGCCAATGCAGCCCCTGTTAAGCCACCCTGTAAGCTTGCCAAATAAGCTGTGTGAAGTTTTTTGGAGAAGGAATCTGCAGTAAAAAACAGTTGACTGGTAGATATCCAAGGGACTCTGTCCCATGGGAAAATGATTAGAAATACCACATGGAAACAACTGGCTATTATGAAAAATACGATTCCCCATATAACAGCTTCAACGTATTTGTGTTTGAATACATATTTGGGGAAAATAAAATAAAGTAATGGATAAATTAAAACCATTTGAGGAGCAAGAAAGAAAGCGCATTCCACGATGGTTTTATACAAGCTTCTAAAATGGCCTGTTTGCATATAAATAACAGGATTAAGGTATCTAACCATCGTAAAATAGCCCCCCCAGAAAAGCCAAAAAAATACATGCCGTCCTAGACGATGCCATTTCTTATCCGATAATATAAACTCGCTTATCGACATATGTACCCATTTTTCCCCAAATGTATCAATATAAACATCAAGCCTTTGGCTTTAGCTGCATACAGACCTTAATTTGAGACAAACACATACAAAACTGCGATAAAGCGCTGTAATCCTATTTCTTTTTGTCTCTATCGCTGTTACTTCACATCCTGTCGCTTTTATAATCTCAATTCAAAGGTGCAGATTAAATTTAATCATAATTTCTCAATACAATCAACTGTAAATCAACATTTAGAACAGCTCCCTCTATAGGATTGATTGTAACCTGTACAGTAATACAGTTTAGACTATTAATGAAAAAAGAAAAAGTTGAAATGCTCCCAAGTCAATTCCAAAAAGAACCAAACCGCACATTATCAATACTTAAAATGAAAAATTATGAAAACAACACAGGTGGCAACCTTAAATGCTTGGAAGTTTAAATTAGGATGCGCTTTGCTAACTATTCTGTTAGTTTTGAATGTGTCTTGCTCTAAAGACGAGGATTTAGAGATTATTGATGATGAAAATACGATGATGTTGAAAAATACTTCGGCAAA
Source organism: Mangrovimonas sp. sgz306409 (assembly GCF_059735265.1). Classification (NCBI taxonomy): domain Bacteria; kingdom Pseudomonadati; phylum Bacteroidota; class Flavobacteriia; order Flavobacteriales; family Flavobacteriaceae; genus Mangrovimonas; species Mangrovimonas sp. sgz306409. Next base: position 182,820 of record NZ_JCAPEU010000005.1, on the reverse strand, counting down.
TCATTCCGCTAGTACAGTCTTGGCTTGGAATCAGGCTATGGAAGATCTTTATACATTTCCATTAGGCCCAAGTACACCCCCGCCCGCAGCTGCTTATACTTGGGCATTGGTGCATCTGGCCATGCATGATGCCCTTAATTGTATAACGCCTCGGTATGAAACCTATGCTGGCGTTCCTAGAGATAAGGATGCCGATCCTGATGCGGCCGTATCTCAAGCGGCATATGATGTTCTCATGGCAGTAAATCAATTTCCTTTTGCTGCGGTTTATCTACCACAAAATCTAGGAAGTATCAATGCATTATTGGAGACCTCTTTAAATTCGGTTCCTGAAGGAGATGCCAAAAACAGAGGAATCGCGTTGGGCCATGCCGTAGCACAGGCCATCATGAATAAAAGGGCCGGTGATTTACAAAATTTAGTTCCAGGTTCTCCTAATCAACCTGCGGAAGGCACCTTACCAGGACAATATCGCTACCAACCTTATCCTTTAGCTCCAAATGGTATGGGATATGGCTTTCCTTTCTATCATAACCTTCAACCATTTTTTATGGAAGCAAGTGATATGTTTAGATCAGAGCCTCCTTATACCATAGATTCCCCTGAATATGCAGCAGATTTTAATGAAACTAAAGATTATGGGGCATTAAACAGTCAGGTTCGTTCGGCAGACCAATCTGAGTTAGGAGTGTTTTGGGCAGAAAATTCCAATCGAGGTTGGAATGTTATGGCCAGACAAGTGAGGGACACTTATAATGAAAATTCGCAAAACGCATGGAAAACGGCAAGATACCTAGCTTTAGTACATGGAGCGATTGCCGATGCATATATATCTATATTCGATAGTAAAATGTATTACTATTTCTGGAGACCAATATCGGCTATCCGTCTAGCTGATAATGATGGAAATGATGCAACCGCTGCAGATCCGTCATGGGTGCCAGTACTCAATACTCCCGCAGTAGGCGAATATCCATCTGCACACGCCATTTCAGGTGCTACGGCTGGACAAATAATAATTCGCTTTTTCGATAACAGGGATAATTATGAAATTCATCAAGACAGTGGCTATAAGCCAGGTGTAATCCGTTCCTTCTCCTCGATTTCAGACGCTGTAAGAGAAAATTCTTTATCACGAATTTATATTGGTTATCACTTTAGATTGGCTGTTGATGTAGGTGAAGACTTGGGCCGGGAATTGGGCGATTATGTTTTTGAAAATGCTCTTAAAGCTAACTAATAAAACAAACTTGTACATCGTAAAAATCTAATTTACATATGAGACAAACACCCTATAAATCACTGATTATACGCACATAAATTACCCTAAGATGTATTTCGTATACAAAAAAGAATTAATTTTAATACTCCTTAAATTAAAGGATAGAGATAAACCCCAAACGGAATATGATTTTAATTGAAATCATTAAAATATTCAGTTTGGGGTTTCTTTTTTACCCTATTGCTTTTTAATCACTCCAGTGACAATTTTTGTATTTGAATATTAAGTAATAGTCCCAAATTGCATAATAAAGAATCCCTAAGTAGTTGAAGTAATTTAAGTTTGACTAAAGTCATGTATGATGAAACATGCAACTATTTTATGCCTTTCCCTTTTCTTTTTTATACAGGGCATTTTTGCGCAAAAGGAAGATCAGGATAAAGAAATCCTGATGGATACCTTATCTGAAGTAGTGGTTACATCGCTTTTACGTCCCGAAAAAATAACCCGTGCACCTGCTTCTGTACAGGTGTTAACTTCTGAAGATTTCAATCGCTTTTCAGGTTCTAATGTTGGTGAATTATTAGCCACAGTTCAAGGGGTAGAGTTTACAAGATATGGGGTAGATGGCACCACTTTTAATGCAAGAGGATTAAATAGTGCGTTTAACAATAAGGTACTTCAAATTGTTGATGGCCGCATTAGTACAGCCGCCTTAAGTGGCGGTTTACCTATCTTTAATAACGGTACAACGGTTAAGGATGATATCCAGCAAATGGAAATTATTCTAGGTCCACAAACAGCGTTGTTCGGGCCGAATGCGCATAATGGAGTCTTCAATACGATTACTAAAGACCCTCGAATTTATCAAGGCACATCCATGTCTTTAAGTGCAGGAAATCAGTATCAGTTTAGCGGGCGGTTAAGACATGCACAAAAAATCAACAATACCTGGGCTTGGAAAGTTACAGGGGAATACGCTAGTGGCCGGGATTTTTATTTTATTGATAGTGTTTACGTACCAGCTTCGCCCAAAGCTATTCCTGAGCATCATGTTGATTTTGATTTTAAGCATCTACGGGGAGAAGCACAGTTATTCTATAACATAAATTCGAAAACCGAAATTATTCTGTCTGGTGGCGCAAGCAGCAATGATTTTGTACAAGTTGTTTCAAGTGGACGAAACCAAATGAGGAGGTTCACCTATAGTTTTGTACAGGCCCGGTTAATAAGTCCTCATTTTTATGCTAATGTTTACAATACATGGGGAAGTTTAGGAAAGAGCTATAGCATAACAAGCTATACCCAGAACTTTTGGATGAGATCACAACCAGGTGACACCTATCTACCACCGGAAGAAGCCGAAGAATTTTCTTTAAAAAGTGCCAGCATTAAAGAAAAAAGTAGGCGGTTTAACGCCGATTTTCAGTACAATACCAGTTTCCCAAAAGTGGGATTGTTTTTAGTGGGTGGATTGGATTTTGAAAATGCACGTCCCAATACAGATAATGGAACCAGTGTGGTTGGAGAGTCCGGAGAGATCTCAGTATTTCAAATTGGAGTCGTATTACAACTTGAAAAAAAAATAATAACGAATGTTCGCGCCATAGGTGCTATTCGCTTTGATAAAAATGATAATTTCAACGATTTGTTTGCCCCAAAAATTACTTTGGTAAAAGACTTTCCTCATGGGAATATCCGCTTAGGTTGGGCTAAAGCCTATGCATTACCGTCCATTCAAAATCAATATGCCAGTATCCGAAATTATCTTTTGGGAAATGGAGGGAAAGGTGTGGCATATATTCCCAATAACTCCTCGATTAATGATTCCGAAGCCATTGTGAATACACAGCCTTTAAAACCCGAAGAAGTCAAAACATGGGAGTTTGGATTTAAAGGACAGCCCATTAAAAAACTTTGGGTGGATGCCAATGTGTATTATGGATCCAGTAAAAATTTTATTACCCCAGCGCTGCCTGTTGGAGGCAGAGCCCTGTCCGTTAATGGAATTGAGGTAACACATAACCCGAGTTTTGCAGGGACAGTGAGTAACGATACATTGCAAGGGGCCAATTTTCTAACCTTTTTTAATTACGGTAAAGCAAAGGTGTATGGCCTAGATATAGGTACCTCTTACAATTTTACACCTTCGGTGAAATTAACACTTAAATATTCTTGGCTTAATGCAAATTTTGAAGAGAATGATGCCAACAAAGATGGCATTATATCGCCTTCAGAAAAAAGTATCAATGCACCCAATCATAGAGGTATTGCGCAGTTATCCGTAGAAAAACTTTGCAAGAATCGATTAGATCTTTCCATGATAACCAGAGTCGTTCAAAAATATGATTTTTACAGTGGCAATCAGGTTGGAAGTGAAGAAGGATCTGGAACCCGAACACCTCCAACTAATTTTAACCATGGGCCCTTAGGAGGCTTTACTACTGTTGACTTTTCAGCAAAATACCAATGGCGTAAGAAGGTGTCCTTCAATTTTAATATAACCAATATATTTAATACCTATCAGATTGAATTTGTTGGAGCACCGTCTATTGGCAGATTAGCAATGATGAGTATAACAATTGCCGATTAACTAAGAATTAACCTTCCTAAGTCCCTCTCCCGCCAAAATCCCCGTCATTTCGAGTGATGTTACAGCAGAAAATAGCATATCGAGAAGTCACTACGCCGTCACCCTGAGCTTATCGAAGGGCTCACTACTCACCACCAACATCCCCACAGCCTGCTCTCCCAACAAGGGCACCAAATCCCCATTCACCTCCTGAAAATACTGCATCCCCAAAACCGCAATCCCAGTATGGTCAACAGGGTTCATCATCGTAGGAGTCAAATCAAAAGCATCCGCATCAAAGGTTCGGTCTACAGTTATGGGCACACTCAGTTCCAAGTGCTGCTCCAAAGTCTCAAAATCAAAATCCAGCACACCTAACCTAAACTGCACATGCGTACTCCCAGTAATAAAAGGCAGCTGCGAGGCCTTAAATTGGCTTACCGTTAAGGTCTGTAATTCCCAGTCAAAAGCCATCCTAAAAGGCACCTGCGTACTCAGTTGGCAATGCGGCGTATAGGCAAACCCCTTCAGCAATCCCTTACCTTCCGCCATGGTCATGCCTTGGGCTACACTACGCTTCCCACGAGCACTCACGGTATCCAAACTTTTAATTTTGGTAAACAACCCCAACAATCTACTATGAAAGTGACTAAAGGTGTACCCCTCATAAAACGGGCGCAAAGCTTGTCTAAAAGCCTTGTTCACCTTCGAGCATTGCCCAAATTCACTGCCATTCTCGCGCACCCGTACCATCTTGGGGTCCGTCTTGATGCGCTTCCCATCAAACCCGCCTGGGCGTCTTACCACGGGACTGCCATGTAAAAAATAAAAGGAAAGACCATCCAGCTGCCCCTCCAAACTTAAAATACCTCTTGATTTTGCCATAATGCTCTGTATCTCTTAGTAATTTACAGAATATAGTCCTAATAAACAAGGCATGATTAATATATAATTAAAGGAAGGATATAGTATAGTTATAGTATGCTTATAGCATGGATATAGTATGGATATAGCATAAAATGAGAATAGGTATTATTAAATCTAAGTACCCAATACTAACATCTAACGACTAAAATCCAATGCACAAAAAAAGCCGAACATTGCTGTTCGGCCTTTTTGTCGGGGTGGCAGGATTCGAACCTGCGACCTCCTGCTCCCAAAGCAGGCGCGATAACCGGGCTACGCTACACCCCGTAAGTGTGATCTCGTTGGGTAGTTTATCTCGAGCTTGTCGAGAGGCTACACCCCGAGTGGTTATCTAATCCATTAAGAACATCGCAATGCCCTTAAATTGGGTGTGCAAATATATAGCTTTTATTGAAAAACCAACAACATTTCTTCAGAAATTTAAAAACCTTGTAAAATTCCCTAATAGCAGTCAATATTTCAACAGTTAAATTAGGACAAATATCCTCTTTTGCCTTACTGTATTAAACATCCACAAACCATTGACTACCCAAACATTGAAGACAAACAAAGCCACTATAAACTTCCCTAACAACCATGAATAGGCATCCAATTGCTCTTTTGTCATCACAACAAAAAAAATCTTCAAACGCAAAAAACTCTAAAGACGCTCTTTGCTCCCATAAATCTAACCTACACCCAGTGCATGCTTTTATCACTTAGCATAAACATCCCATTTGAAAAGGAAATTTATTGGCCAAACTTTAAAATTTCAGTACCTTGACAACGCTTATTTCCTCCTGAGCAAAGTAGCTTTGGAAGAACATCGAACCCCTTTGGTTTAGAGATTGGATAAGCCTATAAATTGTCAAACTATTACGCTCAACATAATGAATCTATACACACTCTTTATTTCGCTATATCTCTCCTTTGGAGCTGGGACAAACTACTATACACCGGTACAAAAGTCATCGTTACAGGACAGCATCAAAAAAGGCAAAGTGGTGTATGAAAGCTTTTGCATGACCTGCCATATGGCCAACGGAGAAGGCCTCCCAAAAGCATTTCCTCCCTTGGCTAAAGCCGATTACCTTATGAACAAAAGAGCAGAGAGCATCAAAGCTATCAAATATGGACTTTCTGGGACCATCGTGGTCAATGGCAATACCTTCAAGGGCTCGATGGCCCCATTGGGATTGTCAGATAAACAGGTAGCCGATGTCATGAATTACATCACCAATTCATGGGGAAATCAAAACGATAAAATGGTCACGGAAAAAGAAGTTTCGGAAATTCGCCCTTGATTATTCTTGTAAATATTTAAATTTGCTTCATTAATAAAAGAGGAATTATGCTAATTATAGGGATTGCAGGAGGAACCGGCTGTGGCAAGACAACGGTAGTGAACCAGATACTCGAACAATCGCCTGATGGTGAGATTGGTATAATATCGCAGGATTCCTACTACAGGGACACCTCACACCTCACTTACGAGGAACGTACGGCCATCAATTTCGACCATCCAAGGTCCATCGATTTTGAGCTCATGGAAGCCCATCTTAAAGAACTTAAAGAGGGCAATACCATCGAGCAACCCGTGTACTCCTTCGTCAAGCACAACCGCACGGGCGAAACCGTAAAAACCGCTCCTACCAAAGTAATGATTGTAGAGGGCATTTTGATCCTTACCCACCCCGAACTGCGCAAATTATTCGACATTAAAATCTACGTGCATGCCGATAGTGACGAGCGCTTGATTCGCCGTTTGAAAAGGGACATCTCAGAACGTGGAAGAGATCTGGACGAAGTCCTGTCACGCTATCAGGACACCCTCAAGCCCATGCACGAACAGTTCATTGAACCAACAAAGGAATATGCCGACATCATTATTCCTAACAACAGATACAACACGGTGGCCATAGACATCGTAAAATCCATTATCAACCAAAGTTTATAAACGCGTTGACCTTTAAAATAAAATACCTTAAGCCCCTTAAAAATCCTTTCGTGCTCATCCTGTTGGGCTTTGCCGTTTGGATGCTGTTTTTTGATGCCAACTCCTGGCTCATCCACCATGAACTCAATACCGATATTGAAGAATTGGAAGATGAAAAAGAGTACTACAAAAAAGAGATTGCAAAAGACAAGAAAGCCATCAAGGCCCTGAGTACAGAAGAAGGCCTTGAAAAATTGGCCCGAGAAAAATATTATATGAAAAAAGCGAACGAGGAGATATACATTATCGAATACGAAGACAGCTTAAAAACACAATCGAACCATGACTAAATTGGCATTCAACGAATTTCAGGAGGTCTCTTCCAAACAATGGAAGCAGAAAATACAGGTCGACCTTAAAGGAGCCGATTATAACGACACCCTTATTTGGAATACCAACGAAGGCATCGATGTACGGCCTTTTTACCATTTGGATGAAATGGAATTGCCCTTTCCAGATCCAAACACACAAGCCTCAAAATGGACCATCAACCAGACCATTTTTGTAGCCGCTGAAGCAAAATCGAATACAAAGGCCAAAGAGGTCCTAAACCGTGGTGCGGAAAGCATCACCTTTGTCATTCCTTCTTCGGGAGTTGACTTAAACGCCCTAATGGAAGGATTACTAAATTCTGAAACAACCTTTCATTTCACCCTGCAGTTTTGCTCGGATGAGTTTGTAAAGGAATTAAAAGCGCTTTTAGGAAATACGTCTTTCGCGATCCATATTGACATTATAGGAAATTTGGCAAAAACAGGAAACTGGTACCGCAACCTGAACAGCGATATCGAAGCCTATAAAGCCATTGTGGCCGAAACCAACAGCATTACTATCAACCTGGGGCTATACCAAAATGCGGGAGCCAACCATATACAGGAACTGGCCTATGCTCTGGCCCACGCCAACGAATACCTAACCCATTTGGAAAGCAACCCTAGTATTAAGGCCACCTTCCAGGTGTCCGTGGGCAGCAATTACTTTTTTGAAATTGCCAAGCTTAGAGCCTTACGTTTGCTTTGGGCCTCTCTAGCTTCAGAATATAATGTAGACGAAACCTGCCATATCATTGCCACCCCTACCAAGCGCAACAAAACCCTGTACGATTACAATACCAACATGTTGCGCACCACTACTGAGTGTATGGCAGCCATTTTGGGAGGAGCAGATACCGTGGGTAACTTGGCCTATGACGCCATTTACCACAAAGACAACGAATTTGGCGAACGCATTGCCCGAAACCAACTCTTGGTACTCAAGCATGAAAGCTATTTCAACAAGGTGAACAATCCTGCCGACGGCGCCTATTATATTGAACAGCTCACAGACCAGTTGGCAGAAAAAGCTCTGGAATTGTTCAAGGACATCGAGCAACAGGGAGGCCTGTTGAAACAGTTAAAAGAAGGCACTATTCAACGTAAAATAAAGGAAAGCGCCAACAAGGAGCAAGAAGCCTTTAACAAAGGCGAATTGGTACTTTTAGGAACCAACAAACACCCCAACCCAGAGGATAGAATGAAAGACGAGTTGGAACTTTACCCCTTTGTCAAAACCAATCCGGTAAAGACACTTCTCCCGCCAATCGTAGAAAGACGCTTGGCCGAAGCTTTGGAACAACAACGAATCAAATCAGAATAACCAAATCATTTAAAATTATGAAATTTAAATTAGTGACATTATCAGTAATCTTAAGTTTTACCTTGTTCAACTGCAAACAGGAATCCAGCACGCCGGACATTCCTTTAATATATGCCAACCGCAACGAGATCAAGCTCTGCAACAGCAAGGACTCCTTACTATTGAACGAAGCCCTGCAATCTTTTGAAACCGATCTTTTGGACACCTATGGAGACGAAAAGAAAAACAGCAATAGGGCCTACACCCAGTTTTTCAATGCGGTGAGAACCAAAAGAATTGATTATACAACCATGGCTTCAGACCATACCAAGGAAGTTTTGGGAGCCCTAAAAACACAACAGGGGCTTTGGGTTACCGATGGCACCGAATACCACCTAGACTACAACAACCCAATTGTAGAGTGTGTGAGCACCAACATGACCGAGTCTGGTTTTAAAACCACTTTTAAAGCCTTATTGGACACAAACAGCATGAGCTACAGAATGTATGGAGAGGCCATTAGAAAACAGACTACCGTGCTAAACAAAGACAAATATTTGGCACTTTTTGTGGCTTTGGACATGTACTATGCAAAAATGCTCAACATCGACTTTTCAAAAGTGGAAGCAGCCTCTAATGTTGATTTCAACCAAACACCTCCTAAACAGGAAGACAACCACGAAGGACACAACCACTAATCATGTATAAAAAACTGCTTTCCATATCCCTCTTGTTCCTTACGCTAACCTCTTGTATGCAGGTGGCACAGCAAGTCAACAATTGGGCGGAACCTATAGAAGGAAGTGAAATATATGGCGACTATTTCCAATTGGATGACGACGCCATAAAAGTATTTCTGCCGGACTCATTTGTAAAATATTCGGCGGTGGAATACCACCAGATGTTGGATTCTATGCTTACCAAAGAAGCCTATGAATTTGAAACTAGAAGGCTCAGGTATTTAAGGGAAATGGAAGGCAATCATTATCTATTTTTCGATAAGGGAAATGGCGCTACTTACAGTATAAACACCATGCCCTTTACCCCTATATACAAGAGAGACGCCCAACAACTATTGGGGCTGATCAGGCTAAACTACGAACAAACAACCGCAGGCTCCGATTTGGAATTCAATAAAATAACAGCAAAATACAGTTCCAATTCGGGCACCCAAATATTCAAAGCGGTCTATCGCGTTGATAATAAGGAGACGCAAATTACGGCCTACAGCGCCAGTTATATACTGTCTGGGAACAAAAAAACGGTAATGATAAATCTAACCACTCCTTTTGAAGTGGATTTTGATCCCTACCTTCAAAAAATGATACTCTAATGCAAAGAAAAAATCTTCAACATATCACCCTCAAAAGGACCTTGGAAGCTCCCGAAAAGAGCGTTCAGGAAACCTTTCAAACGGCCGAGGACATTCCGGTAAAAACCACCTACTCCAAAGCCGATTTGGAGGAAGTGGACCACCTAAATTTCGTAGCAGGGATCGCGCCCAATTTACGTGGGCCTTACAGTACCATGTACGTAAGACGCCCTTGGACCATACGCCAATATGCCGGTTTTTCCACAGCGCAGGAAAGTAACGCCTTTTACAGAAGAAATTTGGCCGCCGGTCAAAAAGGACTCTCTGTAGCCTTCGATTTGGCAACCCACAGAGGCTATGACTCCGACCACGAACGTGTGGTGGGCGATGTTGGAAAAGCAGGAGTAGCCATAGACTCCGTAGAGGACATGAAAGTGCTTTTCGACCATATTCCATTGGACAAAATGAGCGTTTCCATGACCATGAACGGTGCTGTTTTGCCCATCATGGCCTTTTACATCGTGGCGGCCGAAGAACAAGGCGTAAAACCGGAACAACTCTCTGGAACCATTCAAAATGACATCCTGAAGGAATTTATGGTGCGTAATACCTATATCTACCCGCCTACACCTTCCATGAAGATCATTTCGGATATTTTTGAATACACCAGCCAGCACATGCCAAAATTCAACAGTATCAGTATTTCGGGCTACCACATGCAGGAAGCCGGTGCTACCTGCGATATTGAATTGGCATACACCTTGGCCGACGGATTGGAATACATCCGTAAAGGATTGGATGCAGGGATGGACATCGACACCTTTGCGCCTCGCCTTTCCTTCTTTTGGGCCATTGGAATGAACCACTTTATGGAAATTGCCAAAATGAGGGCGGCCAGAATGCTCTGGGCAAAACTCCTCAAGCAATTCAATCCTAAAAATGAAAAATCATTGGCATTGCGAACCCACTGTCAAACTTCGGGATGGAGTTTGACGGAACAGGATCCCTTCAACAATGTGGCTCGAACTTGTATAGAAGCAGCTGCAGCAGCGTTTGGAGGCACCCAATCCTTGCATACCAATGCCTTAGATGAGGCCATTGCACTCCCAACGGATTTTTCGGCACGTATTGCAAGAAATACACAAATCTACCTTCAGGAAGAAACCCAAATTACCAAAACTGTGGATCCTTGGGGAGGCAGTTATTATGTAGAAAAACTTACCCACGATATTGCAGAAAAGGCTTGGGCGCTCATTGAAGAAGTAGAAGCACATGGAGGAATGACCAAAGCTATCGAGGCCGGTATCCCAAAAATGAGAATCGAGGAAGCGGCCGCCCGTAAACAGGCCCGCATCGATTCTGGACAGGATATCATTGTTGGGGTGAATAACTACAGATTGGAGCACGAAGCGCCCATCCAAACCTTGGAAGTAGACAACCAAACCGTACGAACCCAACAGATAGAACGTTTAAATAGCCTAAAGGCCAAGCGTAACAGCGAAGCCGTACAACAGGCCCTTTCAAAACTAACCGAAGCCGCCCACAGCGGTGCCGAAAATCTATTGGCCCTAGCCGTAGAAGCGGCCCGCGAACGTGCTACTTTAGGAGAAATCAGTGATGCTTTGGAAACAGTCTTCGGCCGTTACAAAGCGCAAATAAAATCAGTTTCAGGTGTGTACAGTAAAGAAATAAAAGAAGACGATTCCTTTAAAAAAGCAAGAGAATTAGCCGATACATTCGCCAATCAAGATGGTCGCAGACCGCGTATCATGATTGCCAAAATGGGTCAGGACGGTCACGATCGTGGGGCCAAAGTAGTCGCCACAGGATATGCCGACATAGGCTTTGACGTGGATATTGGTCCATTGTTCCAGACCCCTCAGGAAGCTGCCAAACAGGCTGTTGAAAATGACGTCCACGTGTTGGGAGTATCCTCTTTGGCCGCCGGTCATAAAACCCTGGTACCACAGGTAGTAGAGGCCCTCAAAGCCTATGGTCGTGAAGACATTTTAGTAATTGTTGGCGGGGTAATCCCAAAACAGGATTACCAATATTTATTTGATGCCGGCGCAGTAGCTGTATTTGGTCCCGGAACCAAAATTAGCGATGCAGCCATTCAAATTTTAGAAATTTTGATTGACGAATAAAGAGTATCGCCACCACATATAGCCCCAATAAACCCTTGCGAGACCAAGACTGCTTTGAAAATAAACGTTTAACGTTTGTTAACAATTAACGTTTTTTAAACTCGCAAATAATCGTATTTTTACCAAGACAAAAACCAAATCAATTAATGGGTAAAATCATTGCAATTGCAAATCAAAAAGGAGGCGTTGGAAAGACAACGACCTCGGTAAACTTAGCCGCTTCTTTAGGTGCTTTAGAAAAAAAAGTATTGCTTATCGATGCCGATCCTCAGGCCAATGCAACCTCAGGCCTTGGTATTGATGTTGAAAGCATTGAAATTGGAACCTATCAATTATTGGAGCATACATTGCCCGTAGAGGAATGCATTATGCCAACCGAGTCCCCTAATGTAGACATCATTCCTGCGCACATCGACTTGGTGGCTATCGAAATTGAATTGGTTGATAAGGACCAACGTGAATACATGATGAAAAAGGCCATTGGCCACTTAAAGTCAACTTATGACTATATCTTGATCGACTGTGCCCCATCTTTGGGCCTTTTGACCTTGAACGCCCTAACTGCTTCGGACTCCGTAGTAATTCCTATCCAGTGTGAATATTTTGCTTTGGAAGGATTGGGCAAACTGTTGAACACCATCAAGAGTGTTCAAAAAATCCACAACCAAGATTTGGATATCGAGGGCATGTTGTTGACCATGTACGACGCCCGTTTACGCTTGTCTAACCAAGTGGTTGAGGAGGTTCAAAAACACTTTAGCGATATGGTGTTTGAAACCATCATCCAACGTAATGTACGTTTGGGGGAAGCCCCTAGTTATGGTGAAAGCATCATCAACTATGACGTGACCAGTAAAGGCGCCGTAAATTATTTAAATTTGGCGAAAGAAATCATTAAAAAGAATGAGTAATGGCGAAGGTAGTAAAAAAGCAGGCCTTAGGAAGAGGACTTTCCGCACTTCTTAAGGACCCCACTAATGATATAAGTTCTGTTCAAGATAAAAATGCCGATAAGGTTATTGGAAATATTGTCGATTTGGATATCACTTCCATTGAAATCAATCCATTCCAGCCCCGTACCAATTTTAACGAAGAAGCCCTTCGTGAATTGGCCACCTCCATCAAGGAACTTGGTGTCATCCAACCTATTACGGTTAGAAAATTAGATTTTAACAAATACCAATTGGTATCTGGAGAGCGTCGTTTTAGAGCCTCCAAATTATTGGGTCTGGAAACCATTCCGGCCTACATCCGTATTGCCAACGACCAAGAGTCTTTGGAAATGGCCTTGGTGGAAAACATCCAACGTCAAGATCTGGATCCTATAGAAATCGCTTTGTCCTACCAACGTTTGATTGATGAAATCAACCTTACTCAGGAACAAATGAGTGACCGCGTGGGGAAAAAGCGTTCTACTATTGCCAACTACCTGCGTTTGTTAAAATTGGATCCAATCATTCAAACAGGGATGCGTGATGGCTTTATTTCCATGGGACATGGTCGTGCCATTATCAATATTGAAGACCAGGACGCCCAATTGGAGATTTACGAAAAAATCATTTCCAATAAATTATCCGTACGCGATACCGAAGCCTTGGTGAAAACCTACCAAGAAGAAAAAACCGTTAAAGTACCGAAAAGCAAATCAGGCGAACAAGAATTACCTGTCTTTATCAAAGATGGAATTAAGGAGTTCTCGGAATACTTTGGACACAAAATTAACGTTAAAGTTTCCAAGAATGGCAAAGGGACCATTTCCATCCCCTTCCATTCCGAAGAAGATTTTAACCGTATGCAAAAATTAGTTAAAGGTGTCAAATAAGCTTTTTTATAGTACGCTTTTTTTCATTCTATGTCATCTTTCAGGTAACGCTCAAACTCAAACGGACAGTACGGCTGTAAACACCGACCTTATGGTGGTTCAAGACAGCGTAAAACGTCGTCCATTGAATATTTTGGCGCCTTCAAAGGCTGCTTTCTATTCTGCTGTGTTACCTGGTTTGGGACAGGCCTACAACAAGAAATACTGGAAAATCCCGATTGTTTATGCAGCATTGGGAACCGGTATTTACTTTTATGTAGACAATAGTAAGCAGTACGACCGCTACCGCGATGCCTACAAACGCCGCTTGGCCGGTTTTAAGGATGATGAGTTTTGGGGTGAAGATTCCGAAGGAAATCCTTTGGAGAATCCGCGCCTTTCAAGGGATGGTTTGATCAGAGCTCAAAAAACCTTACGAAGCAACAAAGAAGTGTCACTCTTGGTGACTTTAGGACTATATGCCCTTAACATTATAGATGCCAATGTCGACGCGCATTTACTGCAATACAACATCGACGAGAACTTGGCATTGAAACCTCACTTTAAATATAACGAACAAGATAATAGTTCCGATTTGGGACTTACCCTCAATTTTAAATTTTAGATCATGAAAATAGCCTTATTGGGATACGGAAAAATGGGAAAGGCCATCGAAGCCATTGCCATCGACCGTGGACACTCTATTGTAATTAAAGCCAATGCCGATACCGATGATTATGATATTACCGAAGCTGATGTAGCCATAGATTTTAGTGTACCCTCTTCGGCATTTAAAAATATTTCCAAATGCCTTAGCAACGGGGTGCCCGTAATTTCAGGAACCACTGGATGGCTTCAAGATTACGACAAAGCTGTAGAGCTTTGCAACGCCAATGAAGGCGGCTTTATTTATGCGTCTAATTTCAGTCTTGGTGTCAACCTCTTTTTTGAGTTGAACCGTGTGTTGGCCAACTTGATGAAAGGACAACCGCAATACCAAGTGAGCATGGAGGAAATCCACCACACTCAAAAATTGGATGCCCCTAGTGGAACGGCCATTACACTAGCCGAAGGAATTATCGACAACAATGCCGCCTACAACAATTGGACTTTGGAAGCGCCACAAGAGGATCAAATCCAAATTGAAGCGAAACGCATTGCCGACGTTCCAGGAACCCACATAATCAACTACGATTCTGAAATCGATTCTATTCAAATTTCGCACACCGCACACAACCGTCAAGGGTTTGCTTTGGGTGCTGTAATTGCTGCGGAATGGATTGTTGGAAAAAAAGGTGTATTTTCGATGAAAAATGTGTTAAACATTGGTTAAGGAGACTTTTCTTCTTTACCTTTTTCGATACATTTCAACTTACTAAACTCTAAAACATGACATTATCACAATGGTTTATCTTTTTCCTTGCCGTACAACTAATCCACGGCTTGGGAACCTGGAAACTCTATGTTAAAGCAGGACGTCAGGCATGGGAAGCATTTGTTCCCGTTTACAATGCTGTCATCCTCATGAAAATCATTAACAGACCTTGGTGGTGGACCATTTTGTTATTTGTTCCTATTGTGAACCTAATCATGTTTCCGGTGGTTTGGGTGGAGACAGCCAGAAGCTTCAAAAAAAATTCTACCACCGATACCATTTTGGCGGTAGCGACTTTAGGGTTTTACAACTATTATTTAAATTATGCAGCAGACGTTACTTATGTTGAAAACAGAGATTTACATCCACGCACTGCTTTTGGGGATTGGGTGAGTTCGATTCTGTTCGCCATTGTGGCCGCAACCATTGTGCACACCTATTTTATTCAACCGTTTACCATTCCTACCTCCTCTTTGGAAAAGACCCTTTTGGTAGGGGATTTCCTGTTTGTAAGTAAGGTAAACTATGGAGCCAGAATCCCAATGACAACTATTGCCGCGCCTATGGTACACGATACCATTCCAGGTGCCAAAATAAAATCGTATATCCCAAAATTTGAATTGCCTTATTTAAGACTTCCTGGTTTTGAAGATATCGAGCGCAATGACATTGTGGTGTTCAATTGGCCTGTAGATACCATGCTGGACATGTACCACACCGATAAGTATTACTACAAACCTATCGACAAAAAAACCAACTATGTAAAACGTTGCGTGGGTATTCCAGGGGATTCTTTGGAATTAAGAGATGGCTATGTTTACATCAACGGAGAGCAAAATGACCTTCCAGATCGTGCCAAGCTGCAATTCTCATATGAAATCTCTTTTAAAAGAAATATCCATCCACAAGAAATTGTAGCGATGTTGAATCGTTACGACATTACAGACGGTTTGGCTTATGGAAGAAGTCAAGGGTCTTATTTAATTCCTGCTGCTTCTGATGAAGCAATTGCTCGTTTAAAAAACCACCCAGATGTGGCAGACATCGTTTCTTTAAAAAGTCCTAAAGGAGAAAGATCCTCAGGAATTTTCCCGAGTAATGTTGCCTACAACTGGAACAACGATAATTTTGGACCTTTGTATATCCCTAAAGAAGGAGCGACTATCGATTTGAACCTTGAAACATTACCTCTTTACAAACACCTAATTACCCATTACGAAGGGCATAAATTGTCTGTAAATGGAAACCAAATCCTTGTAGATGGACAACCTACTACCAGTTACACCTTTGCAAAGGATTATTACTGGATGATGGGAGACAACCGCCACAACTCTCAGGACTCCCGTGTTTGGGGCTTTGTACCATTTGATCACGTGGTTGGGAAACCTGTATTTATCTGGATGAGCTGGGGCAATGGCAAACCGCGTTGGGAGCGTTGGTTTACAACTGTTGAAGGTAGTGGCAAGCCTACTTCCTACTTAATTCCGTTCTTGGTGTTATTGGCAGGTTGGTTTGGCTTCAGCAAATGGAGAAAACGAAAAGCAGAATAAACATTCTCTAGTTTCTAATAGATTTTTTAGTAGTTATGGATATTGTCATACACCCTACCTATTTTCCCAATGTGGCGCATTTTGCAGCACTATTGCAGGCAGACACTGTCACCTTGGAAATGTGTGACAACTACCAAAAACAGACCTACCGTAACCGCGCCTATATATATGCGGCCAATGGTAAGTTGCTTTTGAATATTCCTATTAAGCATACCCAAAAAAACCGACAGCTTTACAAGGATGTGAAAATTGCCAACGACACCGATTGGCAATTGCTGCATTGGAAATCTTTGGAATCGGCCTATCGAACCTCCCCATATTTCGAGTTTTACGAAGCCGATTTGGAGCCTCTGTTCAAAACACCTTTTGAATATCTTTTAGACTTCAATTTGAAATGTTTTGAAACTATTTGTGAGTGCTTGCAATTGGACATCAACTTTGAAACCACTAGCGAGTATCACAAAGACCCGACTCCGCTAGAAGATTTTAGAAGCTTGGTGAATAGCAAAGGAGAACCCCAAAGAGACTTTGAAGCTTACACACAAGTGTTTGGCGACAAACATGGTTTTATTTCCAACCTGAGCATCTTGGATTTGTTATTTTGCGAAGGCCCTAATGCCATTACCTATCTGGAAGCTCAGAAACTACAAAAGTAATGCTACAAACCTTTATACATTACGGGATTCACTTTGTGCTTCCCGTGTTGGTTGCAATTATTTTTTTTAAACCAAAATGGCTATTGGCAACACTCATCATGTGGGCCTGTTTTGCCATCGATTTAGATCACATACTGGCAACCCCAATGTTTGACCCCACACGCTGTAGCATCAATTTCCATCCACTTCACTCCTATTATGCCATTGCAGTTTATACCGCACTTTCATTTTGGAAACCTAGTAGAATTTTGGGAATTGGCCTGCTCATTCACATTTTGGCAGACTCGGTAGACTGCCTAATGATGCAGCTTTAATTTGGTCATGATGGGATAATGATCGGAAAGTTCGGTATCGAAGGTTTTAAAACTGTTCACCTCAAAATCCTTATCTGCTAAAATAAAATCAATCCTTACCGGGAAAAACTTGAAGTTAAACGTTCGTCCAAAACCATTTCCGGCTTCTACAAAAGTATCTTGAAGCTCTCCTTTGATTTCCTTATACACATAGGAATAGGCCGTATTGTTGAAATCACCACAAATAATCATTTTATAGGGACATTTCGCCTTGTTTCGTAAAAAGAGTTCTGTCTGGCTTTGTTGCATCTTAAAAGTGCCCCCAACACGCTTAAACAGGTTCTCTGAGGATTCCTCGGCCAACTTTTCCACATTAGGATCAATCCTCAGGGATTGTAAATGCACATTGTAGATTCTAATGGTATCTTTCAATTTTACAATATCCACATAAATGGCATTGTTGGAAGAATTTGGAAACTCAATAGAACCGGAATTCACAATAGGGTATTTTGAAAAAATGGCCTGTCCACTCTTTACTTTATTTCCCGACACCTTTTCAAACTTATGATAATTTTTAAGTTGAATACTTTCATCGGGGCGGTATTCCTGTAGGCTTATAATATCTGGTTCCTGTGCTTTGATAAAGCCCAACATCTCTTTCTTAACGTCTTTGTCTTTGATCCATTCAAACAAATTGAATAAACGCACATTATATGTCATCACCGAAAGGTTGGCCTCATCTTCCACATCTTTGGAAGACGAAAATTTATAAAGCGAAAACAGATAGGTGTAACCAATACTTAGCACCAACAGCGACAACAACAATTGCTTCTTCACCTTTAACAACCAGTATATAACAAAAAGAATATTGAGGAGGATGAGTACCGGAACCGCTAAACTAAGCACAGATAAAAAAGCAAATTTACCAGGCGATACGTGAGGTAAAATATAAGACAGCAACAACATAGTTGCTACAATGGAGTTAATGAAGAATACTAATTTTTCAATGATTTTTAGTCGCTTCATACAGTCTTAATCCTTTCCTGCTTTAAACAAAAATGATTTTTCTTCCTGCGTCAAACTTTCATAGCCACTCTTGCCAATTTTATCCAAAATAAGATCGATACGCTTTTGTTTAGTGAATGCGTTGAATTCTTCTTTGTTATGGCCCACAAAAGATTTGGCTTTGCTTCTATGCACAGTTTTTAAAGGCGACTTAGGCTTAAAGAAACTCTCAATCCATCCCATAAAATTTTCAAACCACTTGCCAATATCCTTGCCTTTGGTGAGCTGTTGTGCATAAACATATCCCAGTAAACTTCCACCCAAATGGGCTACATAGCCTCCTTGATTCAAACTGAACAATCCCAGAACATCGATCACTACCATGGCCACACCAATATACCAAAGCTTGATATTAAAAGTCATTAAACGGGCTTCTTTGTGTGGCATATAGGCACTTAAAAATATAATTAAGGCGCGAACTCCTGCAGATGCTCCAACAAGGGTTCCTACATTTTTTAACTGGGATTGAGGAAACAGATTATAGACCAACAAAAAGGCCAATCCGCCGGAAACAATCCCCAAAAAGTAGATGTTCAAAGCCGTTTTGGTACGGAACAAATTGAGCATCATTTGGGAAATAAAGTACAGAATAAGCATGTTGAGTGCCACATGCCAAAACCCATAGTGCACAAAACCATAAGTAAACAAAGACCAAGGCTGATGGATAAAATCCTCAAAGCGCTTAGGCAATTCAAACCAATGCAAGCTTGTTCCGTAGGCCTTAAAAAGAATTAAGGAGATAAGGAACACCACGACATTAATGCCAATAATTTTCTCAAAGGCATTTAATCGCTTGAGCTTATACTGTATGTCCTGACTCAAGGAAGTCATATCAATACCATCTGTTTTTATTGAACTGTGTTTTCTTCCAATACCACATGATAAGGAATCCTGTCAAAGCACCTCCAATATGTGCTATATAAGCTGTATTACTAGGACTAAAGAACGACTGACCGGTAAGCGCCGAAATCAAATCCAAAATAATAATTCCTGGGATAAAATATTTAGCTTTTATAGGGATTGGCAGAAAAATCAACATAAGTTTTGCTTCCGGATTCATCATTCCAAAGGCCGCCAAAATCCCCATAATACAGCCAGAAGCCCCTACCATGGAAGAGTTTGTTTTAACATTTAAATGGTAAAATGCCTGAAAACTATTCTTATCCACTAGTGAAAAATTCTCGTTAAATGTTGTGAAAATAGGTTGCATTTTATCATATAAAATATCCCCATTATAATAGTTTCCTTTAACGATATCTAGATTAATAATTTCTTGAACCATCTCCGTAGGCAAACCTAAAGAGGAAATTTCTTTTAAATCAGGAAAAATTTGAATATAGTAAACAATGAACGTTAGCAAAACAGCTCCCAAACCAGAGGATATATAAAGAAATAAAAATTTCTTATTTCCCAACTGCTGCTCCACGGCACTCCCAAACATCCATAATGCTAACATATTGAACGCAATGTGCGCTATATTGCCATGCATAAACATATGGGTAATAATCTGCCAAGGTTGGAAGAATTCATGTTTCGGAAAATATAAGGCAAACCATTTGTAAAACAATTCGCCATGACCTATTGCAATGGTACCAATAAACATGATCACATTAATAATAATGAGATGTTTTACGGTATCGGTAATCCTAATCATAGTCTACATAAATTTTTTATCCAAATCATCCACACTCATCGTAATGAAGGTGGGTCTATTGGTTGGTGACACAGAAGGTTCTTTACAGGCAAACAAACTGTTAACCATATGTTCCTGTTCTAACTTAGTAAGAGATTGTCCTGTTTTGATGGCCAAACTTTTGGCAATGGATTTGGCCAAAAGGTCGGTGGCACTAAAACTACTATCAGGCACTTCCTGCTCTACATCACTGATGAGCTGCTCCAAAATAATGGACACTTCACTCTCGGGCACATTTACGGGAACACCAGTAATCTCAACAAGATCCTCACTGAATTGGGAAAACACAAAGCCTGTAAACTCCAAATCTTCCTTAAGACTCTCTAAAATAGGAATTTCATTTGATGAAAAGTGCAATTCCAAAGGAAAAAGTAGCTGTTGGCTTACCGCCTCCCTTACAGTCATACTCTTCAGTAGGTTTTCATAAAGAATACGCTGGTGGGCACGGTGCTGGTCGATTACTAACATCCCCGACTTAATCGTGCTTACGATGTATTTGTTATGAACCTGATACGTGTTTTGTGTCGCCCCTACTTCATGATCTTGAAACAATGGTTCGGTGGTTTCCTCACTTTCAAACTCCACTTCACTAAAATCCTCTTCATCTCTAGTCCCTTTGGATTCCAAACCAACATAAAGACTCTCCCAACTAGCTCCTGTATCTTTTTTATACGATGTAGTTGCAAAGCTTCCTCCCCCAAAAGAAGAAGAAGAAGAAGAAGAAGATTGACGCGAAGTACTCATCTCCTCCGCAAACGGATTAAAGTTTCTATCCACTTCTATCGTTGGTGTGGATGCCTTCCTATCTTTATAATCATAAGGCGTATCCAAATTGGTATCCAAATCGAAATCCAAAACCGGAGCAATATTGAACTGCCCCAAACTGTGCTTTACCGAAGAACGGATAATGGCATACAAGGTATGCTCGTCATCAAATTTAATTTCGGTTTTGGTTGGATGAATATTGATATCGATGGTTTTTGGGTCTACCTCCAAATTCAAGAAATAACTTGGATGCGCCCCATCTTTTATCAAGCCTTCAAAGGCTGAATTGATGGCATGGTTGAGATAGGCACTCTTGATAAAACGATCGTTTACAAAAAAGAACTGTTCGTTACGGTTCTTCTTGGCAAATTCCGGTTTCCCCACAAAGCCCGAAATCTTTAGAACTTCGGTAACTTCATTTACGGGCACCAATTTTTCGTTGGTCTTGCCTCCAAAAATATTCACCACACGCTGCCTATAATTACTAGCAGGTAAATTAAAGGTTTCGCTACCGTTATGATACATCATAAAGGCGATATCCGGATGCGCCAAAGCAACACGCTGAAACTCATCGATGATATGACGAAGCTCAACCGTATTGGACTTTAAAAAGTTACGTCGTGCCGGAATATTAAAAAACAAATGCTTCACAGCTACCGAAGTTCCCTCAGGAGTTACAACCACTTCCTGAGCCGTGATCTCACTGCCTTCAATGGTAATTTGGGTCCCTAATTCCTCTTCGCGTTGACGGGTTTTAAGCTCTACATGGGCAATGGCTGCAATACTGGCCAAAGCCTCTCCCCTAAAACCTTTGGTATGCAAACTGAACAAATCTTCAGCAGCCCTGATTTTGGAGGTAGCATGGCGCTCAAAGCTCAACCGTGCATCGGTAGGGCTCATCCCCTTCCCGTTGTCGATGACCTGAATGAGCGTTTTTCCCGCTTCTTTTATAATGAGTTTTACCTGATTGGCGTCGGCATCAATAGCATTTTCCATAAGTTCCTTTACCACGGAAGCAGGCCTTTGCACCACTTCACCGGCAGCTATTTGATTGGCAACGTGATCAGGTAAGAGTTGAATGATGTCTGCCATTAGGGTTTTGAAAAGAATATAGATAAATCGAAATCGATGATAATTAGGAATATCAAAATCAAGATTCCCACAATAATCAGGACACGCTTGTTGGCGCCCATGGTGTCTGGGTTGTTCTTATAATCTTCCAAAGCATTGTTGACCTTGGTTTTCAGACCTCTGTTGTTGCCTACGGTCTGCCTGTAGTCATCAAATTTATGCTTCAGCTCATAAGGACTTCCTTCACCTTTATAATATCGTGGTGTATACTCGAATTTCTTGTTCTTTTTTAAGCTAAATATTCCCATAATTTATCTGTTATTCGTAACGACTTAAAATGTATAGTAGTACTAGAACAGTAATCAAAAATAAGACCAAAAAAGGAAGCGAGGTAAAAAAAGATTTTTTTCGGCGGTTAGCATCCCTAACTTCCTTCCATTGCGACTCCATAGTGTCTTTGGCTTCCTTCTCCTCAATTTTTAGATGTTTGGGAGTATAGCTGTACCGCTTATTTTTACGTTGGCCAAATAAATTCACTATAAAATTTCGTCACTATTACACTTCAAATGTACTTAAAATACAAGGAAATATCATGCTTGGTATGCTAAAAAATGTTAACACACCCAACTTAAAAAAATTGACGTTGGAATTGGATTGGTACTAAGCGTTTTGGCGCAGTACAGCCATTTTAATGGCCGCTACAGCTGCTTCTACTCCCTTGTTTCCGTGTTTCCCACCGGAACGGTCTATGGCCTGCTGCATGGTATTGTCTGTCAACACACAAAAGATCACAGGGATATCATGCTGTACATTCAAATCCTTGATGCCTTGGGAAACGGCTTCGCATACAAAATCAAAATGCTTGGTTTCTCCTTGGATCACACTACCTATAGCAATTACGGCATCTACTTGTTGTTCCTGCATTTTTTTGCTTCCGTAGATAAGCTCGTAGCTTCCCGGCACACGCCATTGCAGTATATTTTCGGGAAGAGTCCCGTGTTCTACCAAAGTGTCATAAGCCCCTTGAGCCAGTCCTTCGGTGATGTTATCGTTCCATTCTGAAACAACAATCCCAAACCGAAAGTCCTTCGCGTTTGGGATTGTGTTTTTATCGTATTGAGATAAATTTGTTGTTGCCATATTATAGAGCTGCTTCCGCTCTACCTATGAAAACATCAATATTTGTAGCTTCCGTAGAGTCTGGAAATTCATTTTTGATACGCTTAAAATAAGTCAAGGCTTTGTTAGCATCTCCCAACTTGTTAGCAAGAGTTGCCGCCTTAAACAAATACAATGGTGTAGTAAATTCGTTAGCTGAAGCATTAATAGCCTGCTCATAGTACCCTAGAGCATCATCCAATTGATCCAATTGCACAAAAGCATCACCAATACCTCCTTTTGCCAAAGGAGCCAACATGATATCACTACTTGAAAAGTTTTGTAGATATTCAATGGCATTTTTGTAATCCTTAAGGTTTAAATACGCCATACCTGCATAATAATTGGCTAAGTTTCCTGCTGGAGTCCCGCTGTACTTGTCAGCAATATCCACCATTCCAAACTTTCCTCCAGAACCTTCCAAGGCCAAGGTGTAAAGAGAATCTTTTTCAGTACCGTTTACCGCTTGATCAAAATACTGCTGTGCAGTGAACATGTCGTTCATAGCTTCTTCAGCTTTTGGCTCGGCAATAAATTTGTTATACCCCAAATATCCCAAAATAAAAACCGCTACGGCTCCTACTGCAACCAAAATGGTCTTTTGGTTCTTTTCGGCCCATTCTTCAGTTTTTGATGCGGACTCATCTAAGGTGTTAAACACCTCAGCTGTAGTTGAGTGCTCGTCTACAATCTCTTCTTCCTGTGGTTCTACTTTAGTCTTTGGTTTATATCCTCTTTTCTTGTAAGTTGCCATATATTCTGTATTAATGCGCCGCAAAAATAAAATTTTTATTGATAAATAAAAGGCAATTTTTTTGTTATTTTTAATAATTTGCACCGCCTTTTGCAGAACTGGAGCAAAAACACATCTTACATTCTCATTTTATGATTTTAAAGTCTCTTTCATTAATCAACTACAAGAATTTTGAAAGCCAATCCTTTACGTTTGATGCCAAAATCAATTGTTTTGTTGGGGCCAATGGCATTGGAAAAACCAATGTTTTGGATGCTATTTACCATTTATCCTTTGGAAAAAGCTACTTCAACCCTATTGCCTCCCAGAACATTAAACATGGTGAAGACTTTTTTGTAATAGATGGTGTTTTTGACCGTGAAGAGCGCTCCGAAAAAATCATCGTATCCCTTAAAAAAGGCCAGAAAAAAGTCATTAAACGCAATGCCAAGGTTTACGATAAATTTAGTGACCACATTGGCTTTATTCCATTGGTGATCATTTCTCCCGCCGATAGAGACTTGATTTTGGAAGGCAGCGAAACACGACGCAAGTTTATTGACAGTGTTATTTCGCAAAGCGATAAGGTATATTTAAACAACCTCATCAATTATAACAAGGTGCTTTCACAACGAAATGCCTTATTGAAATTTTTCGCCCTGAACAACACGTTCAATGCCCAAACCTTGGAAGTGTACAACGAACAATTGCACCAGTACGGCACCGCTATTTTTAAAACCCGTGATGAATTTTTAAAAACTTTCATTCCTATTTTTAAATCGCGCTATGAAGCCATAAGCAATAGCATGGAAACCGTGAACCTCAGTTACAAAAGCGACCTTTTCGAGCACAACCTATTAGAGCTTTTTGCCCAAAATCTGAACAAAGACAAGGCGTTGCAATACACTAGTAGAGGCATCCATAAGGACGACCTTAACTTTGAAATAGAGGATTACCCCATCAAGAAATTTGGAAGTCAAGGTCAGCAAAAGTCCTTTTTAATTGCCTTGAAATTGGCACAATTCGACTTTATAAAACAGCAAAGCGGCGTTACTCCCATCCTACTTTTGGATGATATTTTTGACAAGCTGGACGAACATCGCGTAGCCCAGATTATCAGTTTGGTGGACCACGAACATTTTGGGCAATTGTTTTTAAGCGATACCCATGCTGACCGTACCGAAAACATCATCAAGCAAATCCACCAATCTTACAAGATTTTTAAACTGTAAATCTTCTTTCATCTTAAAAAGAAAAGACAATCCTTGTATTTTCCCATAGGATGGCAGACCTTTGGAATTCAAAGTTTATAACAGATGAAATTCAAACTTTTCTTTACAGTTTTAGCCTGTTTCACACTATTTCATTGTGGAAAAAATCCAGAAACATCCCTGCAATATCTCAATGGTTACTGGGAAATCAAGGAAGTCACTTTGGCCGATGGCTCCAAACGGGAATACACCTTCAGCAATACCATAGATTTTATAGAACTTAATGATAGTTTGATTGGGTTCAGAAAAAAATTGACACCTACTTTGGAAGGCACATTTAAAACTTCTGGTGATGCTGAAAATATCAAGGCTATCATACAGCATGACAGTTTGATTTTGGAGTATACCACTCCTTTTTCCAACTGGAAGGAAACCGTGCTGAAGGCTACCGAGGACAAACTTTTAATCCTCAATGCGCAGAAAGATTTGTACCTTTACAGTCGTTATGAACCCTTAGAACGCATCGATTAATGGCAAAACGGCACAGTGAATATTTAAGCATCAGTGAGGTACTCAAGGAATTTGTAGATACCAATAACCTGCAAGGTGGACTAGACAAAATAGATGTAAGGGATGCCTGGGCAAAAATGATGGGAAATGGCGTGAATAACTATACCACGGCCATTCAATTGGAGCGAGACACTTTGTATGTGCAACTGAGCTCTAGTGTACTTCGAGAAGAATTGAGCTACGGCAAGGAAAAAATTATCAGCATGCTCAACGAATCCTTAGGCAAGGAAGTCATCAAAACCCTTGTACTACGTTAAAAGCAAAACCCTATAAAAACAAAAAACGCAACGGTATCGTTGCGTTTTTCTGTTTATGGTAAATGTACCTTAAAACATTTCTCTTCCAGCAAAGTGGAATGCACCTTCAATGGCAGCATTTTCATCGCTATCACTTCCGTGAACAGCATTCTCCCCAATAGACTCAGCATACATTTGACGGATAGTTCCCTCAGCAGCTTCAGCAGGATTAGTAGCTCCAATCAAAGTTCTAAAATCCTCAACAGCATTTTCTTTTTCCAAGATAGCCGCTACAATAGGACCACGAGTCATATATTCTACCAACTCTCCAAAGAAAGGTCTTTCTTTGTGGATTGCGTAGAAAGCCTCAGCATCTGCAGCAGTCATTTGAGTTAATTTCATTGCTACAATTCTAAATCCAGAAGCTGTAATTTTCTCCAAAATCGCACCAATATTCCCTTTTTCAACAGAATCTGGCTTAAGCATTGTAAATGTTCTATTTGTTGCCATTTTATTATATTAAATTATTCAGATTTTACATTTGTTTCCATCACGGTAAAGGGTTTAGGCGCTAACCTATAGGCTCCCCCGTAATTTGGGTGCAAAAGTAATGCATTTCTTCATAAAAACCACATAAACCATTATTAAAAAATTGTATCTTCGCCCTCTATGACAAAGCAAGATATCAAGAACATCCAAACGCTTTTAAGCAGACCAAAACATATTGTAATCATTCCTCACAAGAATCCAGATGGTGATGCCATGGGCGCCTCTTTGGCCCTGTACCACTATCTTAAAAAACTGGATCACGAGGTAAGGGTCATTGCTCCCAACGACTACCCCGACTTTTTAAAATGGATGCCTGCCGATGAACTTGTCCTAAAATATGAGTTCGGTCGCAAGGAAAGTGATGAGCTTCTTAAAAATGCCGATTTGATTTTCACTTTAGATTTCAATGCCCTGAATCGTATCGGTGATATGGAAGTGCCTGTTAAGACTTCCGAAGCCATTAAAATCATGATTGACCACCATCAACAGCCAGACGATTATGCGCTCTACACCTATTCTGAAGTGGGCATGTCCTCTACCTGTGAAATGATTTATCATTTTATTGATAAGTTAGGCGATTTGGAGGTTATCGATCAAGACATTGCTACCTGTCTTTACACAGGCATCATGACCGATACGGGATCCTTTCGTTTTGCATCTACCACAAGCACCACACATAGGGTGATTGCGCATTTAATAGACCAAGGCGCGCAAAACGCCCAGATCCACAACAATATTTACGACACCAATTCCTTCGACCGTCTGCAACTGTTAGGCCGTGCCCTAAGCAATCTTACGGTTTTGCCGGAATATAAAACAGCCTATATTTCCCTGACCCAAGAAGACCTAAACACCTTCAACTTTAAAAAAGGAGATACCGAAGGTTTTGTGAATTACGGACTCTCTGTAGAAGGGGTTGTCCTAGCGGTTATCTTTATTGAAAACCAACAGGAAGGCATTGTGAAAATCTCATTAAGGAGCAAAGGGGATTTCTCGGTGAACGAATTATCCCGCGCCCATTTTGAAGGTGGCGGCCACACCAATGCTGCTGGGGGTAAAAGCGATTTGTCTTTAGAGGCCACTATTGAAAAATTTATTAGTATATTACCAAGCTATAAACATGTCCTAAGTCATGAATAAATATATACTAATAGGGCTCTTGGCAAGTTGTGCCATGGCCTGTAAATCTCCCGAAGCCCGTAAACCGGTCACGGTCAACAAAGGGTCCTTCATCAATCTCTCGGTAGAGCGCAATATCAAGCTCAACCAAAAGGAACACGAATTTATTGAAGGCATCATAAAAAAAGATACCAGCAACACCTATATAGCTTCAGAGAGCGGATTTTGGTACTACTATAATACCAAGGTTGAACAGGATACCATCACCGCTAATTTTGGTGACATTGTCAACTTCGATTATAGTGTCACCGATTTAAGCGGCAACCAGATCTATTCCGAAGAAGAAATTGTCCCAATGGATTATGCCATGGACAAGGAAGAGTTGTTCACTGGCCTTCGTGAAGGTCTTAAATTAATGAAACCGGGCGAAACGGTAACCTTTTTCTTTCCGTCCCAAAAAGCCTACGGGTATTACGGCGATTCCAACAGAATTGGCACCAATACCCCACTTATTTGTAAAGTCACAGTTAATACTATAACCCAAACCCAAAATGATTAATATGAGAAACATGAAAAACAAAGTATTGCAATTATTTTTTCTTGTTGCCTTAATGACAACCACGGCATGTAATGACAAATATCCTGACCTAGAGGATGGTTTATATGCTGAATTTGTTACCAACAAAGGAACCATGGTCGCTAAACTATATTACGACAAAGTTCCGGTAACCGTTGCAAATTTTGTTGCCCTGGCCGAAGGGACCCACCCAATGGTAAAGGAAGAATATAAAGGAAAGAAATATTACAACGGAACGACGTTCCACCGTGTTATCGATCAATTTATGATCCAAGGAGGAGACCCAACCGCTACAGGTACAGGAGACCCAGGATATAAATTTGAAGATGAATTCAACCCAGACTTAAAGCATGACAAGCCAGGTATTTTATCTATGGCAAATTCTGGTCCTGCTACCAATGGAAGCCAGTTTTTCATCACCGAAGTTCCTACGCCAAACCTAAACAACCGTCACGCTGTTTTTGGAGAGTTGGTTTTAGGTCTTGAAATCCAAGACAGCATTTCCAATGTAGAAACTTCTAAGCCTGGAGACAAGCCAAAAGAAGACGTTGTGATTCAAGAATTGAACATTATCAGAAAAGGATCGGCTGCTAAAAACTTCGATGCACCTAAAGTGTATATGGAAGAACTTCCTAAAATCAAGGATAAGCAAAAAGCCTTAAGAGAAGAAGCTAAGAAAAAAGCTGAAGAAGAGCGTTTGGCCAAAGAAGCTAAAAATGCTGAAGCTGGAGCTGCTTTTAAAGCGACTTTAGACGAATATAACACTAAAGCCACTACCCTTCCTTCTGGATTGAAAATGTATGTGATTACCGAAGGAAGCGGTGAAAAACCAAACACTGGAGACATGGCAAAAGTAAACTATGAAGGTTACTTTGCAGATGGTCGTTTGTTTGACAGTAACGTTAAGGAAGTTTCTGAAAGACACGGAATGTTCAACGAAATGAGAGACCAACAAGGTGGTTACGAGCCTATGCCAATGAAGGTTAGTCCAGACGCCAACATGATTCCTGGATTTAAAGAAGGTGTTGCTGCTTTAAAAGTTGGTGACCGTGCGTATTTCTACTTGCCATACCACTTGGCATACGGAGAGCGTGCTATGGGGCCAATTCCAGCAAAATCAGATTTGATTTTCATCATTGAAATGGTTGAGATTACTAAATAATTCTCTTAACAGACATAACTAAAAAAGCCGCTATTAAGCGGCTTTTTTAGTTTCATACATAGTTCTTATTTCTTTGGAATCGCTTTAAGGATTTCCAAAACAAACTTCCAATATTTTTGAGTTGAAGAAATCTGTGCACGTTCATCTGGAGAGTGTGCCCCCTTAATGTTTGGTCCAAAACTAATCATGTCCATCTCAGGATAATTGGTCCCTAAAATACCACATTCCAAACCTGCATGGCAAGCGGCTACGTGTGGCTCTTCTCCTTGGTTCAATTCTTTGTACAAAGGCACCATCACCTTTAAAATATCTGAGTCCATATTTGGAGTCCATCCCGGGTAATCCCCACTGAACTCTACTTCGCAACCTGTCAATTCAAAAGCAGCTCTTAGGGTGTTGGCCAAATCCCACTTCGAACTTTCTACTGAAGAACGCGTCAAACAGCCAACTTTTATTTCACCATCCTTGATTACCACATTGGCAATATTGTTGGACGTTTCCACCAAACCAGGAATATCGGCACTCATACGGTACACCCCATTCCAAGCCGCATACAAGGCTCTTGTAAACCCTTCCTGAACGCCAAGATCCATAATACGCTCTGGAGTTTCTGTTTTGGTTACGATGATTTCCAAATCCGGTTCCATGGTTTTTAATTCAGCTTTGATTTCATCTGCCAAATCCATAGTTTCTGCAATAAACACTTCTTCGTGCATGCTATCTATAGCCACAATGGCTTTGCTTTCTCTTGGAATAGCATTGCGCAAACCACCTCCGTTGATTTCAGAAATTCGCAAACCAAAGTTTTCAAACCCATCAAACAACAAACGGTTCATGATTTTGTTGGCATTGCCCAAACCTTCGTGGATCTGCATTCCGGAATGACCACCCTGAAGCCCTTTCACTTCAATGCTGAATCCCATTTTGAATTCTGGAGTTTCCTCCTCTTCATAACTGCGTGTAGCCGTAACATCTACGCCACCGGCACATCCTACGCCGATTTCGTCGTCTTCTTCGGTGTCAAGATTCAATAAAATCTCACCTTCCAACAAACCGCCTTCCAATCCCATAGCACCGGTCATTCCTGTTTCTTCATCTATGGTAAACAAAGCCTCAATGGCTGGGTGCTCAATATCGCTGCTTTCCAAAATGGCCATAATGGTAGCCACGCCCAAACCGTTATCTGCACCAAGGGTCGTTCCTTTGGCACGTACCCAATCACCGTCCACATACATGTCGATGCCCTGGGTATCAAAATCGAAATTGGTATCGTTATTTTTTTGGTGTACCATATCCAAATGCGATTGCATCACAATGGTTTTCCTATCCTCCATTCCAGAGGTTGCAGGCTTTTTAATGATGACATTGCCAACCTTGTCAACAATAGTTTCCAAACCTAGGTTTTCACCAAATGCTTTCATGAACGCAATCACACGTTCTTCCTTTTTTGACGGTCTTGGAACGGCATTCAAATCGGCGAATTTATTCCATAACGCCTTTGGTTCCAACTGTCTTATTTCTGAATTCATATGTATTAGCTTAAAGTTGCACAAAGGTACAAATTGAAGTCCACAATTAAGAGCCACAGATCTGCTTCTTTTTATTACATTTGAAGTATGCAGAACTTTGGCCGCCTCTTTATTGCCTTTTCCATTCTCCTCCAAATCGCCTTTATCAAGCTTATCGCGAAGTTCCCCGAATTTGTCGAGCGTTGGTATAGTCATGGACTATATGTTTGGATTTCCAAAGCGATGCGCTTTGCCTTTGGATGGCTTCCTTTTTCGATTGGAGATGTTTTTTATACACTGGCAGGCATTTACATTTTAAGATGGCTTTATACCAATAGAAAACGTATGTTCAAGAATTTTAAGTCTTGGGCTATAGATGTTCTTATGGCCTTGTCGATGGGCTATTTGGCCTTTCATATGTCATGGGCCTTTAATTACTACCGTTTACCACTACACCAATCTTTAGGCTTGGAAAAGGATTATACTACCGAAGCCCTTTTGGTAACTGCTGAACGCCTTACCGAAAAGGTCAACAGTTTGCATACTTCCATTACCCACAACGATACGCTTGAAGTGGTCATGCCTTATGATCAAAAAGAATTGCTTCAAGCCGTTACAAAAGGCTATGAAGTACTGTCTAAAGAATACCCCCATTTGGCTTATACCCCAAAAAGTATCAAATGTTCTATTTATAGTTTGCCACTCACCTATATGGGATTTAGTGGCTATTTGAATCCGTTTACCAATGAAGCCCAAATAGACGGTATGATCCCTATTTGGAAGTATCCTACAACTGCCAGTCATGAAGTGGCGCACCAATTGGGATACGCCGCAGAAAATGAAGCCAATTTTATAGGGTCTATGGCCGCTATACACCATCCAGATATTTATTTTCAATATTCTGGTTATGCCTTTGCGTTAAGACACTGTCTTTTGGAAATCTACCGCAGGAATCCCGAAACATACGATGAAATGCTAACCAAAGTGAATAAAGGGGTTTTAAAAAACTACCAGGAATCCCGTGACTTTTGGATGCGCTACCAAAACCCATTGGAACCTCTATTTAAAACTACTTATGACAATTTTTTAAAGGCCAATAACCAAACCGATGGCATGGAAAGTTACAGCTATGTGGTAGCACTATTGGTTAATTATTTTGAGGCCAATCCAGAGCATTAAGCTTTTCTACCCAATTATTTTACGATAAGTTTTTTAATGCTTTTTCTGGTTCCGTTATGCAATTGAACATAATAAATACCGCTTACCAGTAAAGACACATCCAATGTCATTTCTTGTTCTTGGGCATAGGACGTTTCCAGAACTCGCTTCCCTAACACATCAAAAACGTTTACCTTCAATTCTTCAGAAGCCCCTTCTATATGAATATAGACCATATCATTTGCTGGATTTGGATGAATTAAAAACTCAGCAATCTCTTCATCTTTTACCGAAAGTGTTTCTACAAACTCCGATAAGAATGTATTGGTAATTACGGGGTCATTAAAGTCGAAATAAATAGCCGCTGAATTAGGAATAACAGCTCCCACTCCATAACCTGAAACAGGTTTGATTTTAAAATGAACGTAACCGTGGCTTGCAGGCTCATCCATACTTTCACTAGGTAAATTAATGTCATCAAACTGCCAAACCAATAGATTGCCCGTTCGGGTAACGACATAATCATGACTGGAATGCAACATTTCAAAAGTGCTTTCATCCAATTGAACATTCAGGACATCCTCAATTCTTACTTCGAAAGCTTCGGCTGTCCCCACATTTTGAAAGCGAATGGTATAATACAAATATTCATCTGAAGTCATAAACTCATCATAAAGGATTTGTGGCCCATGACTTTCCATAATATCATTTGGATCGTAGGATCCAATGACTGTGGCCGATAGACTCGCACTATTGTTATTAGGGTTTGTATCATTTACAGCTGGGGAATAAGTAACGGTATTCGTAACAATCTCTCCTAGGGGTACCGTTACCGGGCAATCCATAAAAAGTGTGATAAACGAGGAATAACCAGGCTGTATGTTTGAAAAACTTAGGGTTGCTCCCGTTGCCGTAGGCAGGATATTATACTCTGGATTTTCCTGAATCACTAAGGACTCTACAGGAAAATTCTCATCTAATTCTAAATCCAAGGTTCCCGATGTTGTCACCGAACCATTGTATTCAATAAAAAGGTAATCAATCTTCGAAAAACCTGGTCTTGGAGGAACACCGCTATATAAATATACATTGATGTCTTCACAGTATTGTGCTTCAACAGGAAAATCTAGAGTTATTTCAGAACCATTATTTACACTGATATCAGAAAAACCAGAAGTAATAACATTATAACAACCTTGAATATTTCCAGGAATTGTAAAAGTAAAATCATATGAATCTGTTTCCTGAAAACTGGTAATTGTAAAACTACCTGTAGACGAATTTACATGATTAACAATACCATTATCATTTAACTCATAGCTCACTATACCTTGATTAAGATAGGTCTCGCCCGTGTCGAACAAAGAATTACCATTAGCATCCAAATATGTATTTACGTGGATTAACCCTGCATTTTCGCAATCTACAAAATTCACTGCTACTTCATCTGCATCCCAGTATTCACACCCTCCATTTGAAATTGTCACCACAACGCTATAAATCCCTGACATTGTCACCGCCAATTGAGCATCTGTGGCTCCTGAAATCAAAACACCATTATTGTACCATTCATAAGCCGTTGCACTTGGTGATTCCGCATTTAAAAGGATAATCGGTGTCTCTTCACAAATATTTTGATCTGGCCCTAAATCTATATACTCTACTAAACCACAGTCAACACAATATACCATGTAACTTATGCCTTCACTAAACTCTAGTTCACCTGAGGCACAACTTACTGTTTCATTCGCCAACACTGAAAACGTAATAGAACTTCCAGCAGACATAATTAATGTTTCCGGGACAACCTGACCTGTAGGCCAATAAAGGTTCGTTGAGCCATCACTATCTAATATTTTCAAGGTGTCATTTCCATTCTCAATAGCCCCTCCTATTAGCATTAACATCAACGGATTTCCATTGGAACTTGTATAGGTGACTTCATTATAGCTATTGTTTTCGTAACAAGCCGTAACAAACAAAGGCCCTTCATCACAATCAACAATTACCTGTGCTTGGAAACTAAAAAAGAAAAGGGATAAGGCGAAAAAAAGTAATTTTTGCTTCATAAAAATGTAAATTTGCACTAACAATATACTGTTAATAAGTGAGAAAAGAAATAATCAGCACTCAAAATTCCTACATTAAAGAGTTGTTTCAACTAAAGGAGAAATCCCGTGAACGTAAAAAAACAGGGCTTTTTCTCATTGAAGGAGAAAGAGAAATTGGACTGGCACTCAAGGGCAATTATAACATTGATACTATATTATTTTATCCTGAGTTATTTCCGGAAGCCCAACTTAAAACCTTTGCAGTACCATCTATCCCAACCATACAAATCTCAAAGGAAGTATATCAAAAGTTGGCACACCGCTCTACCACAGAAGGTATTTTGGCTGTTACTAAATCCAAAGCTCACAATTTGGAGCAACTTACATTTAAGAGCAAATCGCCATTAATCATGGTAGCCGAAGCCCCTGAAAAACCAGGAAACATAGGCGCTTTGCTCCGTACGGCCGATGCCGCCAATGTTGATGCGGTAATTATCGCCAACCCTAAAACCGATTTATACAACCCTAATATCATTCGCTCCAGCGTGGGATGTGTCTTTACCAATACGATTGCCGTAGGTAGCACCTCCGATATTATTGCCTTTTTAAAAGACCACAACATTGCCATGTATTGCGCTGCGCTACAGGCTTCGGTGGGATATCACACCCAAGACTACACGGGCCCCACAGCTTTGGTAGTAGGCACTGAAGATACTGGTCTTAGCGACGAATGGCGCACCAATTCAACACAAAACATTATCATTCCTATGCAAGGTGCTATTGATTCCATGAATGTTTCGGTGGCTGCTGGTATCCTGATATTTGAAGCCAAAAGACAGCGTCAGTTTTTATAATCAAAAATCCA
The DNA here is from genome assembly GCF_059735265.1 of Mangrovimonas sp. sgz306409. Classification (NCBI taxonomy): domain Bacteria; kingdom Pseudomonadati; phylum Bacteroidota; class Flavobacteriia; order Flavobacteriales; family Flavobacteriaceae; genus Mangrovimonas; species Mangrovimonas sp. sgz306409. The sequence continues at coordinate 147,885 of NZ_JCAPEU010000005.1, read as the reverse complement.
TTTATTTCCTCTAAACTCTTATGAACTCCCAAACCCTATTCTATATCATCATTGCCATTATTGTTCTGGATTTTATCATCGACAAAGTGTTGGACGCCCTAAACGCCAAACATTTTAAAGATCCTATTCCAGAAGAATTGCATGATGTATATGATGAAGAAGCCTATAAAAAATCACAGGACTATAAAGCTACCAATTACCGTTTTGGTTTATGGAGTTCCAGTTTTTCAATACTAACAACAATTGCCTTTTTAATCTTTGGCGGTTTTGAGTATGTGGACCAATGGGCTCGAAATTTCAGCGACCAGCCAATTGTGATTGCCTTGATATTCTTTGGAATTATCATGTTGGCAAGTCAGTTAGGGAGTCTCCCATTTTCTTACTACCGAACCTTTGTAATCGAAGAGCGTTTTGGATTCAATAAAACCAGTAAAGGCACTTTTATTTTGGATAAGCTTAAAGGACTACTCATGGGCGCTATTGTAGGAGGAGGTTTGCTGGCCTTGATTATTTGGATCTACCAACTCACCCAAGAACGCTTTTGGCTATATGCATGGGGCGTCATTGCACTTTTTTCTGTGGTAATGAATATGTTTTACTCCAAACTTATTGTGCCTCTGTTCAACAAACAAAGTCCTTTGGAAGATGGTCCCTTGCGTGAAAAAATTTCGGAATACGCTCAATCGGTTGGATTTCAACTCGACAATATTTTTGTGATTGATGGTTCCAAACGCTCCACCAAAGCCAATGCCTATTTTTCGGGATTTGGAAGTCAAAAACGCGTGACTTTATACGATACGCTTATCAAGGATTTGGAAGAAGATGAAATTGTAGCTGTATTGGCACACGAGGTAGGACACTACAAAAAACACCATATCATTTTTAATTTGATAGCCTCACTATTACTAACTGGAGCAACCTTATTTATTCTATCCATTTTTATTTCCAATCCCCTATTATCGCATGCCTTGGGCGTGAGTGTTCCGAGTTTCCATGTGGGCTTGGTGGCTTTTGGATTGTTGTATGCGCCAATTTCGGAATTGACAAGTTTGGTGATGAACCATTTTTCCCGAGCTTTTGAATATCAGGCAGACAACTATGCCAAAAACACTTATAAAGCAGGGCCATTGGTGAGCGGCTTGAAAAAACTTTCCAAAAACAGTTTGAGCAACCTTACACCACACCCCGCCTATGTTTGGGTACACTATTCGCATCCTACACTCTTGCAACGGGTCAACAATTTATACCGTTCATAAGATGTTTATGGCATAGGTTCCCATGGATGGAGTATCCATAGGGTTACTATAGGGTTACTATAGGGTTGCTATGGGAATCCTATAGAGTAGGTTTTGGGGATTTCCACACCTCAAAAAATTTCTATCTATGGAAACAATAACCTTTTTGAAACCTATAAGGGTATTACAAATTATAAAGTAATCCAATTCGGAAAATACTTTCAATTTAGTATCTTGGTTGCATCATATAAAAAACTAAGGTCTTTAAAATAGAAAACCCTTAGCCCAACCAATACCAAACTTGAAATTCAGAAATAAGATTTTAGTTAGCGTTTTAGGCTTTTTGATCATTGGCTTTTTAATTCCTCAGAATCTAAAAATGCCCGTAATAGGAGCAACAAAATCCGATTACAATCCAAAATCATTTTGGTATTTCCCTTGGGGTAAATCCGTAACCCATAAAGGCGTTGATATATTTGCAAAAAAAGGCACTGAAATCCATTCCTCAACTTCTGGAATAGTATTATACTCAGGGACCATCAGTATGGGTGGTAATTTTGTATTGGTCCTTGGCCCTAAATGGAGACTTCACTATTATGCGCATTTGGATAAATTGAAAACCTCAACCTTTACCTTAGTTTCCAAAAATTCAGTTGTAGGAACAGTTGGCTCAAGTGGCAATGCTATTGGTAAAGCTCCGCATTTACATTATTCCATAGTAACCTTACTACCCTACATTTGGAAAATTGACACTGACAGACAGGGATGGAAAAAGATGTTCTATCTAAACCCAATTGAATTCTTTGAGAACTAAAACCTTTAAATAAACATTGTATTACACTCCAAATATTAACATAACCAAAACTAACATTATGATTGAAATTATCGCGATTATTTCCTTGAGTAAATCCATAAAAACCATGGTACTTGAAAAAGGACTAAAACCAACTAAGTACATTGTTACAATGATAGTATTGTGGATTTTATTTGAATTTCTATTTGCTATAATTGGAGCAATAATTTTTGGAGAAGGCCTAATGATTTACCTTTTCTGTATGTTGGGTGCTGCGCTTGGTGGGTATACTGGATATAGCATCGCCAAAAATGCCAAACCCAATGGATCCCATACAGTTGTAGAAAATTTACAAAACTAACCAAACCCCATATAATGACAGATTACTCTGAACGCCTAAAACATCTTGATGACAAAAAACTTATGGATGTTGTCAAAAATTATCGTCAATATGGTTATGACATTTCTGTTCGAGTCACAGCTATTTCAATTCTGGGAGAAAGAGGATTTTCAGAAGAAACATTAGAGCTTACGGGAAATATGGTTAACAAAACATATGACTACGCGGAAACTCTATATAATTCATTTAAAAGAAATTCCAAGGTAGCATTCATCCTCTTCTGTGTTCTTCTAATCACCAATATATCAACTTCTATTTTTGCAGTAAGCGCCAACTATTTGACTTCTGTTTCTGTGTCAATAAATGCCATAACAACCATTCTTTACTTTCTTTTTTTAATTAAATCATTCTTAAATCAAAACAAGTTTTACAAGGTCACTAATGACGATTATGGTACAGAGGGAGCCCTAATGTACTTCCTCTTAGGCATGCCACTTTATATTGTTATGTATTTTTATTTTGGAAATCAAATGAAAGAAAAAATGAAAGATATCCAATAAGATTCTTTCCCTCGAGATAACATTCGCGCGGTTATTTTTCTTGAAGAAAGCAAACCACTCTATTTTCAAGTAATTACCCTTGCCAAGAAGAATAAAAGGAATCCTAGAAATTATTGATTTTTAGCATTAAAACCCACAATATCTCTCATCAAAACCCTAATACCTGGGCAAAAATTCCTTACTTTTATATGGCCTAAAAACCTTAACAAATAAGGTCCATTTTAAACTTACCAAATGAAAATATCCAACATCTCCAAAACCCTAGTTCTTGGACTAAGTTTAGCCCTTGTAAGCTGCGCCGAAACCGCCAAAACCAAAACCGTTGCTCAAGAAGCCCCTATAAGCAAAGAAGCCTTTGAGGAAGCCCATAGCATTGTGACCCAAAACTGTGTGACCTGTCATGCTCCTGCCGGCAACCCAACCACAAGAATTGCCCCACCACTCATTGCTGTTAAGGATCATTACTTAAAACCAGACATGACGGAAGCTGAATTTGTTCAGTCCGTAGCCAGTTTTTTAAACACCCCGAAAATAGAAAACTCACAAATGCCTAGAGCTGTAGAGCGGTTTGGTCTGATGCCTAAACTAGGCTATTCCCAAACCCAACTAGAAGCTGTAGCCACTTATATTTATAGAGCTAAATTGGATCAACCGGATTGGTTTGCAACCCATCACCAACAACGCGAAGCCGATTTGATGAAGTATTCTGAAACCGGTACCCAAGATTACCTCAAGAACGGAATGAGCATTGCCCTATCCACTAAAGCAGTTTTGGGCAAAAACCTGTTAACCGCCATCCAAACCAAAGGCACTGCAGGAGCTTTGGAATTTTGCAACGAAAGAGCCATTGTTCTTACAGATAGTATGTCTACCGAACTGCACGCCAATGCGAAACGTGTTTCAGATAAAAACAGAAACCCTAACAATCTAGCAAATGCTACGGAACTAGACTATATCGCAGTGGCAAAACAAGATATTGCAGCCACAGGAGAAGCAAGCCCTAAAATGGTTGAAGACAACGGAAAATTAATAGGTTACTACCCTATCATGACCAATCAAATGTGTTTACAGTGCCACGGCACCCCAGACAAAGACATTATGCCTGAAACCTTAATGACGCTCAAAGAAAAGTATCCACAAGATTTAGCCACAGGATATGGTATAGATGAACTGCGTGGGATTTGGGTCATTGAAATGGATAAACCCCAGTAAGTAATAAAATTAACCTAAGATCACATTGCCCCCATAGGCCGCTCCAATTCCTGCAGTAGTTTATAAAACCTAGGATCTTCTGGATACAATTCCATTAATCCCTTACAAATAGCGCGTGCCGTATTTAAATCGCCAGTATTCATGGCCGCAATCATTTTAATGTACAGCAAATCGGTATTGTTTGGATCGTATTGCAGTGCTTTATCCAAAACTTGCGAAGACAATTTAAAATTATTGGCCTCCTGCAGTTTTAAGGCATAATTGTAATATGCGCGTAAATTAAAGGGCTCTTTTTGGCAGGCTTCACCCAAATATTTCAAGGACATTTCATCCTGACCCATTTCATTATAAAGTAACCCCAACATATAGTATGAATAACTGTTATTCGGTTCAAACTCTAAAATGTCTTTATAGTATTTTGCCGCATTTTCAAAATCGCCGTTTTGATAATACAGTAATGCCAAATTGTTTCTGGCATTATTGTTATAACTATCAAACGAAATGGCTTTTTGATAGGCTGCAATAGCCTTTTCTACATCCTTTTTCAAATAATGATGCTCAGCTATCTGTACCTGCCCCAATGAAAAATCGGAGTTCATGTCCTGAAACTCCCCAAATTCTCTAAAGGCTTCGGCAAAACCATCCAACTGAGAGGTTTCATGACCATAAATGTCCAAATATTTAGCTGAAGTAATGCGTACCACTCGAACCGAATCCTTTAAAAGTTTGGCAACTTCCTTAATACTGGTTGTATCTCCTATTTGGGTCAACGCGGTTACGGCTTCATTTCGCACCAAGGCCGACGAATCCTTTAAAAAGGCTTTCAATTGCTCCAATTCTTTTGAAGTCAATGCCATGTTTCCATAATTGCTCAAAGCGGTCGCCCGAAGCAATTCTGAAGCTTGATGATTTGAGGCCAAAGTGTGAAAGGCATCTTTATCACCAGCATAACCCGCCAACAGATAATCGGATGGATGGTCTTTGGCATCGATAGCCTTGGTTTTCCCCAAAGTCTTAAGGGCGTTTAAGGCCCATTCTGGCGTTTTATCTTCATGGCATCTATTACACGCATTTGGTGTGCCGTAAGCTAAACTCTGATCGGGTCTCGGCACTCTAAAACTATGATCTCTTCTAAAATCATTCCCCATATACGTCCGCCCTGTCATATGGCAGTTCACGCATTGGGCCGCCTCAGTACCTGCCATATGAAAATGATGGGTTTCCGTATCGTAAACAGTAGGTGCATGACAATTCAAACAAAGAGCATTACCCTGCTCTTTCAACTTTAGGGAATGAACATTGTGGCAATCGCGACAGGACACTCCGTTTTCATACATTTTACTCTGCACAAAGGATCCATACACATACACCTCGTCATAAATCTGTCCATCAGGCTCATATAAAGGCTGCGTTAAAAGTGCCGGTAAATATTGATCCAAGAATGCCTCATCATGCGTAAAATCCTTGGTAAGTTGGGTCCTTCTTGAATGGCAACGCGCACATTGATTCACCAAAGTTTGAGGTGCCGTATCGGGCGTCATGGTCAATTTACTTTTATAGATAGGATCTTCACCTTCTTCGTAGAATTTCACATGGTTACTGGCTGGCCCGTGGCAAGCTTCACAACTTACATTGATAATTTTAAAAGTCGTATTATAGGATTCCGAAACTGGATCGTAGTTTTTATGCAAATCGGTGGAATGGCAATCGGCACAAGCCGTATTCCAACGCATCCCTCCTCCTGTCCAATGGATCCATTCATCGCTTCGTAACTCCAACTCGGGATATAGGTTGAACCATTGCTGTTTATCACTATCCCACGCAATCGTAAGACATTGCATTTTGCCTTTGTCCAACTCCACAATATATTGCTGTAACGGTGTGTACCCAAAGGTGTATTTTATCGGGTAATCTTGATAGGTATCATCAGGACCTGGAATATTCACATAAAAATTGGCATCTTTTTTATAAAAAGTCGCTTTCCCTCCTTTATATGGAAATTCCACATTATTAAAATCGCCCAACACCGAAACAGAATCGGCTACTTTCATGGCCAAATCATGATGGGAACCTTTCCAATCGTTATAAGCTTCCTGATGACAGGACATACAGGCTTCATCTCCCAAAAACGTAGCCACAGGCGTTGCACTTGCTAAATCTTTTTTATTGACATAGCCTTCATCTTTACACGAAAAAATAGTTAAAAACAGAAGGAATATTAGGGGCAAACAACGTTGTATTGGGAGCATATTCAATTATTTGGAACTCATTGATTATTACCAAATTTACAAATAAATACCAAAGAACAGCCGAAACATATGTAAGAAAATCAAACGTTTAAAGCCCAGAGCATTTCAAGCAAGCAGTTAAGAAAAAATAGCTACCTTAGTAATCCCACATCTTCCGATTCCAACTAACCTCCCAGAACTTTACAAAAAAAAAAAAAAACATATTGCAAGATGACAGCAAAAGTAGCATTTATAACCGGGGGAAGTCGCGGCTTGGGCAGAGACATGGCATTGGCCATTGCCAAAAAGGGACTCAATGTTGTTTTAACCTTCCAAAGCAATCAAGATAAAGCCAATGAAGTGGTTGCGGAAATAGAAGCTCTTGGCCGAAAAGCCATTGCCCTATCCTTAGACGTCACAAACCCTATTAGTTTCCCTGAAACCATAAAGCAAGTACAAACTGAAATGGCAAGCTCCTTTGGCTCCGATAAAATTGACTATTTGGTGAACAATGCCGGTATTGGTGCCTATGCTCCATTTTCAGAAACCACCGAGGCCCAGTTTGATAATATGTACCATATTCATTTCAAAGGTGTCGCTCTCCTAACCCAGCAACTGTTGCCTATGATGAATGATGGAGGCGGTATCGTTAATATTTCTTCTGGCTTAACACGTTTTGCCATTGGCGGATATGCCGCTTATGCGGCCATGAAAGGTGCTGTTGAAACTCTTTCCAAATATATGGCCAAAGAATTGGGCGAACGCAAAATCCGTGTGAATGTTGTGGCACCTGGAGCCATTGAAACCGACTTTGGTGGTGGGGCGGTAAGGGACAATAAAGAATTGAATGCCTTTATCGCTTCCATGACAGCCCTGGGCCGTGTAGGTCTCCCAGATGATATTGGAAGTGTGGTGGCATTTCTATGTACCGAAGATGCCAAATGGGTAAATGCCCAAAGAATTGAGGTCTCCGGAGGACAGATGATTTAGAACCAACCCTTTCAGTTTAGGTAACACAAGTCGAACATAAATCGTTTAGCGAATAGAGATATTCCTTAAATTAACCAAAAAGCTCACAACCAATCAATTTAACATGCCCATAAACAATACCCCTAGAACTCTCGCCCTAATTGCCGGGATTAGCTACTTGATTATTTTCTTCGCTGCTATTTTTGCCAACTTCTTTGTTTTAGAAGCACTTCTGAATGCTCCCGAAGAAACGATTTCAAAAAGCCATATGATGGTCCGCTTTGGGATTATGGCCTTTTTGCTTACGGTTGTATTTGACGTTGTCGTTGCCTGGGCCTTAAATGAATTGTTCAAATATCATTTTTTATCACAATTGAGCACTTTATTTAGAATGATGCACGCCGCTATTATGGCCGTAGCACTATTTGCCCTAGTGCAAACCTTGGAAGTTGAGGAAGCCAAAGACATTTTGCATTTAGTAAAACTTTTCAACACCATTTGGCTAATTGGCCTGTTCTTCTTCGGAATACATCTCATTCTTTTGGGACGCATTATAAAATCACCCAAAATAATAGCACTCTTCCTCATAATTGCGGGACTAATGTATATGGCAGATACAGCGGCACATTTTCTGTTGGCCAATTACCAAGCCTATAGTGATGTCTTTTTAGCCTTGGTAGCCATTCCCAGCATATTTGGAGAAATGTCCTTTGCCATATGGCTATTGATAAAAGGAGGCAAACCCAAACTAGAAAATCCCTAGTTTGGCCAAGCTTTACACTTTCTTGGCTTAAACTTTCATATAGAACAACCTTCTACATGGCAAATATTTAAAGAGTTCAAGCTAGCCAAAACCCTCAAAAAGCCGTTAAAACTATTGCGCATTTATTTTCTTTACATTACTTTAGATTTATGACAGAAGTAGAGATAGAAAAGGAGAATGCAGCCATTGCCAAGGCTTACAAAGAACTTCTCAAGGTAAGTTACCAAACATTAACCACAGAAGATAAAAAACTCATCCGACACGCCTTTGATGTGGCGGTGGAAGCCCATAATGGACAGCGCCGTAAATCTGGAGAAGCGTATATTTTCCACCCTATTGCTGTGGCCAAAATTGTGGCTCAGGAAATTGGGCTGGATGCCACTTCCATTGCTGCGGCCCTACTCCACGATGTGGTTGAGGATAATGAAAATTATACCAAGGAAGACATAGAGCGCATGTTTGGCGACACCGTTGCAAGAATTGTAGATGGGCTCACCAAGATTTCCTCCTTGAGCAAAGAGACCGATGTATCTACTCAAGCGGAAAACTTCCGTAAAATGTTGCTGACCCTTAACGACGACGTTAGGGTAATCATTATCAAAATAGCCGACCGTTTGCACAACATGCAAACCATGGATTCCATGCGTACGGACAAGCAGGAAAAAATTGCTTCGGAAACCCTGTACATCTATGCGCCTTTGGCACATCGTATTGGGCTTTATAATATCAAAACCGAATTGGAGGACCTCGGTTTAAAATATACCGAACCAGAAGTATACCATGACATCCTTCACAAAATCAAGGAGAGTAAGGAAGAACAGGATGCCTACATTAAAGCTTTTTCCAAAGTAGTTGTAGACGCCTTGGACAATGAAGGGTTGAATTACGAAATTAAGGGGCGCCCAAAATCCATTTTCTCTATTCGCAGAAAAATGATCAAGCAAGGCGTGTCTTTTGAAGAGGTTTACGACAAGTTTGCCGTTAGGATTATTTACAAATCCGATTTGGCCAACGAAAAGTTCCTAGCCTGGAAAATTTATTCCATCGTTACCGATCACTTCACCCCTAACCCTACCCGATTGCGCGATTGGATTTCATCACCAAAGTCTACTGGTTATGAAGCTTTGCATATCACGGTAATGGGTCCAAAAGGCCGTTGGGTAGAAGTTCAGATCCGTAGTGAACGGATGAATGAAATTGCAGAAAAGGGGTATGCTGCCCATTACAAATACAAACACGGTAATGCTGAAGATGCCTTAGATACTTGGATTGACAAGCTTCAGGAAGCTTTGGAAAGCAATGAGACCAATGCCGTGGATTTTGTGGAACAGTTCAAACTCAACCTTTATTCCAAAGAAATCTATGTGTTCTCCCCTAAAGGAGATTTAAAATCGTTACCAAAAGGCGCCTCTCCGCTTGATTTTGCATTCAGCATCCATACAGAAGTAGGCATGAAAACCCGTGGTGCTAAAGTGAATGGAAAACTTGTTCCGTTAAGCCAAGAGCTTAAAAGTGGCGACCAAGTAGAAATCCTTACCTCTGAAAACGCTAAACCCAATGCCAACTGGCTCGATTATGCCACTACGGCTCGAGCCCGAAGTAAAATTAAATCGTCCCTAAGGGAAGAGAAGAAACGCATTGGCGAAGATGGTAAGGAGATTTTAAGACGTAAGTTGAAACAGCTTAAAATCCACTTGGACGAAAAGACCATTAACGATATGGTGGTCTATTTTAAGCTAAAAACCAGTTTGGACCTATTCTATAGAGTTGGTGTGGGCACCATAGACAATACCATGCTGAAGGAATTTGCTGCCTCCAGAAGCAATGCCCTTATGAGTTTTATCAAAAATAAAATCACCAGAAGGCAAAATATTTCTAAGGAAGAACTCGATCGAGAAGAAGTGACTTCCAAATACGACATGCTGGTGTTTGGTAAGGAAGAAGAAAAATTGGACTATAAATTGGCAAGTTGCTGCAACCCTATTCCGGGAGATCCTGTCTTTGGATTCTTGACAATCAACGAAGGCATCAAGGTGCACAAAAAGAATTGCCCGAATGCGCTAAGCCTGCAATCCAACTATGCTTACAGAATTATGTTAGCCAAATGGATTGACTCTTCGCAACAGGAATTTTCTGCCATTATTACCTTGTCTGGAATCGATAATATTGGGCTTGTAAATGACATTACACGTATCATTTCTTCCAATATGCACGTAAACATGAAAAGCCTTAGTTTTGACTCGGATGACGGTATTTTCTCTGGAAAAATTAATGTGATTGTTAAGAATAATTCCATGCTAAAAAAGCTCATTGATAACCTGAAAAAAATTAATGGTATTGATAAGGTGAGTAGAGTGTAAAAAATGTGTAAATTTGCAACTTAATTATGAGTGTAAAAACAGAACAGACGAATCAGGAAATTGTAAAGAATGTATTTACTAATTTTCTGGAAGAAAAAGGTCACCGTAAAACACCGGAGCGTTACGCTATACTTCAGGAAATTTATGATAGTGAGGAGCATTTTGATATCGAATCTTTGTATATCAAAATGAAGAACAAAAACTATCGTGTAAGTCGTGCTACACTTTACAATACCATAGAGATTCTTTTGGAATGTGGCTTGGTACGTAAGCACCAGTTTGGTCAAAACCAAGCGCATTACGAAAAATCGTATTTCGATAAGCAACATGACCATGTTATCCTGACCGATACTGGTGAAGTTATCGAGTTCTGTGACCCTAGAATTCAATCGATAAAAAAAACGATTGAAGAGGTGTTTGATATTTCTATATCAAATCACTCACTTTATTTTTACGGAACGAAAAACAAACAACCTAACTAATTTTTATAATGGCAGTAGATTTACTACTTGGTTTACAATGGGGGGACGAAGGCAAAGGGAAAATTGTTGATGTATTGACCTCCAAATACAATATTATTGCACGCTTTCAAGGTGGGCCTAATGCAGGACACACTTTGGTTTTTAACGGCAAAAAACACGTGCTACACACCATTCCTTCTGGGATTTTTCATGAAGACACCGCAAATGTAGTAGGAAATGGCGTGGTAATAGACCCTGTTATTTTTAAAAAGGAATTGGACAAATTGGCTGAACAAGGGATTGACTACAAAAAATCTTTGTTGATTTCTAGAAAAGCCCACATCATTTTACCAACACACCGTTTATTGGATGCGGCCAGTGAAGCTTCCAAAGGAAAAGCTAAAATTGGCTCTACGCTTAAAGGGATTGGTCCAACTTACATGGACAAAACCGGAAGAAACGGAATTAGAGTTGGTGATATTGAATTAGCCGATTGGAAAGACAAATACCGTTCTCTAGCAGACAAGCACGAGGACATGATCAAGTTCTACAATGTTGAAATTCAATACGACCTGAAAGAACTTGAAGTTGAGTTTTTCGAGGCTATCGAAACTTTAAAAACATTAACCTTTATCGATTCTGAAGAGTATTTACACCAAGCTATGAAAGGTGGACAAACCATCTTGGCCGAAGGTGCTCAAGGATCGTTATTGGACATTGATTTTGGAACCTATCCATTTGTAACGTCTTCCAACACAACTGCTGCTGGAGCCTGTACAGGATTGGGAATTGCTCCTAACCAAATTGGGGAAGTTTTCGGAATCTTCAAGGCGTACACTACGCGTGTAGGTTCAGGACCATTCCCTACTGAGTTATTTGACACTAACGGCGAAATCATGGCCAAAGTAGGACATGAATTTGGAGCAACTACCGGTCGTCCAAGACGTTGTGGTTGGTTAGACTTGGTAGCCCTTAGATATGCTTGTCAAATTAACGGTGTTACCCAATTGATAATGATGAAAGGTGACGTACTTTCTGGTTTTGAAACCTTAAAAGTATGTACGGCCTACAATTATAAAGGTGAAGAAATTACACATTTGCCATTCAATATTGAAGAGGAAAACGTAACACCAATCTATACTGAATTTAAAGGTTGGAACGAAGACCTTACCGAAATGACCGAGGCTTCTCAAATGCCAAAAGCATTGAACGATTACATTGCCTTTTTGGAAAAAGAGCTTGAAATTCCAATTACCATTGTATCGGTAGGACCAGACAGAAAACAGACGATCGTTAGACAATAACATATCATCATACTAAAAAAGACCTGCTCTATGTTTATAATTTAGCAGGTCTTTTGTGTTAAAAAAAGTGTTAAGGCCCACCAAGACCTCTATTTAATAGTTATTTTTGAACCAAATCTTTGAAATTTGAAAGTCAACCAATTCGTATTAATTCTTCTTTTCTGTAGCTTTTTAACCACTCCCCTTTGGGCTCAAAACAAGCGTATACAAATTGAGTATTCTGGTTTTACGGTTAGGGACAGTACCATGGGAAAGGAAGTCACCACTTTTATTCGGGACGACAAACAACAAATCCATGTAGTCCATGAAGGAATTAATATGTATTGTGATAAGGCCATTTACTATAAAAACGAAAATTTTATAGAAGCCTTCAGCAATGTGCACATGCAACAGGGCGATACCATCAACATGACTTCCAAATATGTTGAATACAGTGGCATCACCCAATTGGCATTTGCCAGTGGCGATGTTGTGCTAACTGAGCCTCAATCTGTTTTAACAACCGACACCCTTTGGTTTGACAGGGCCAAACAACAAGCCTACTATAAAACACGAGGAAAAGTAGTTCGAGATACTTCCGGGACCATTACCAGTCAAATTGGAAGGTATTATATGAATGCTAAAAAATACCAATTTGTTCAGGATGTGGTGTTGGTCAATCCTCAGTATACCCTTAATACCCACCAACTCGATTTCTATACCGAAACGGGAGGTGCCTATATGTATGGGCCTTCAACCATTATAGGCGAAAACAACAATATTTATTGTGAACGTGGTTTTTACGACACCAATAATGACACTGGATATTTTGTAAAAAACTCTCGCATAGACTATGAACAGCGTATCGTTGAAGGTGATAGCCTCTACTTTGATCGTGCCAGAAGTTTCGCTTCGGCCACCAATAATATCAAGGTTACTGATACTATCAACAACAGCATTATCAAAGGGCATTACGCCGAAGTGTATCGGGCAAAAGATTCAGTATTTATTACCAAAAGAGCCTTGGCTATCGCAGTTCAGGAGAATGATTCCATCTACATTCATGCAGACACCCTCATGGTTACCGGAAAACCTGAACACCGAATCACGCGAGCCTATTATAATGCTAAAATGTACAAAAGCGATATGAGCGGAAAAGCAGATTCCATTCATGCCGACCAAAAAACAGGGCTTACCCAACTAATCAATTTAGAGCGTTTGTCTTCCAAAGATATTTTTGCCACAAAACGCAATCCTGTAATCTGGAATTTAGGAAACCAAATGACTGGGGATTCCATTCATTTAATTACCAATACCAAAAAGGAGCAATTGGATTCCCTGAAAGTATTTGAAAATGCCTTCTTGATTAGTAAGGACACGATCGGCGGTGGCTTCAACCAAGTAAAAGGGCAACGTTTGATTGGATTGTTCCGTGACAATGCCCTCTATAATGTGGACATCATCAAAAATGCCGAAGTCATCAACTATGTCAGGGATGATAAACAAGAATTGGTGGGGATAGACAAATCCAAATCGGGAAGCATCAACATTCAAATTGACGATAATACCATTACCGAAATTAGACTGATCAACCAAATAGATGGTGAACTCTATCCAGACTCCCAATTTCCTGAAAACGCAAGAAAGTTTAGAGGATTTGATTGGCGCGAAGAAGAACGCCCCAATAGTGTAGAAGACCTTTTTAAGGACGATCCGCCTTTAAACCTTCCGGTTATTAGAGGTTTGGATCCTTACGTCCCTCAGGAAGAATTTGTAGATGAAGCCATGTTGGAACGTGTTAAAGAGGCGGAACAAAAGAACCCGACCCAGGAGAATAAAGCAGCAAGAAACATTCCTACACCTTTGCAGGACAGTATTCAAACTAAAAAATCCCTAAAAAAACCATTACCCCGAACCCATAAAAGAGGTTAGTTATGGAAGATTTCATCAAATATCAAGCACAGACTTCCCCCAACCCGTTGGCCATGAAGATTTCTCATGCCAAGGGTTCCTATATTTATGATGCCGAAAACAAAGCCTATTTAGACTTTGTGGCAGGGGTATCGGCCTGTAGTTTGGGACACCAGCATCCTAGGGTAGTCAATGCTATCAAGGAGCAATTGGACAAGTACCTACACGTCATGGTTTATGGGGAGTACATCCAAGAGCCTGCCTTAGCGCTTGCCAAACTTTTGGCAGAGCATTTACCAGAACCATTGGAAAGCACCTATTTGGTTAATTCGGGAACCGAAGCCATTGAAGGGGCTATTAAACTGGCAAAACGCTATACAGGAAGAGGAGAAATTATTGCTGCCAAATCGGCTTATCACGGCAACACCATGGGCTCCATGAGCGTAATGGGCCATGAAGAACGCAAACAAGTCTTTCGCCCTTTGGTTCCCGGCATTCGATTTATTGAATTCAACAATCTTCCCGATCTTGATAAAATCACTTCCAAAACGGCAGGCGTTATTTTGGAAAGTATTCAAGGAGGTGCCGGGTTTATAGAACCTAAAAACGGTTACCTTACCAAGGTAAAGGCCCGTTGTGAAGAAGTTGGCGCGTTATTGATTTTAGATGAAATCCAACCAGGTTTTGGACGCACTGGAAAATTGTTTGGATTTGAAAATTATGATTGTGTTCCAGATATTTTGGTCACAGGAAAAGGCTTGGGTGGCGGTATGCCAATTGGTGCTTTTACAGCATCATTGGAAATGATGAATAGTTTACAGTATCAGCCCAAATTTGGCCATATTACCACCTTTGGAGGGCATCCCGTAATTGCTGCTGCTGCATTGGCAACGGTTAGAGAGATTACCGAAACCAATCTCATGGCTGAAGCCCTTGAAAAAGAAGCTTTGGTTCGCGAGCACTTGGTTCATCCGCTTATTAGGGAAATTAGAGGAAAAGGACTCATGTTGGCTGCCATGACCCCATCCGCAGACATCACAAACGAGGTGGTTTTGAGATGTCAGGACCGAGGATTGATATTATTTTGGTTACTCTTTGAGCCTAAAGCTATTAGAATCACCCCACCATTAACCATTTCTAAGAACGAAATTATTGAAGGCTGTAATATTATACTTTCAGTTTTGAATGAAATTTCGAATGAACAAACACTTTAAAAACGAAAAAACAAACACTTGTTTTTCAAAGCCTTAAATTAATAGAATATTGAAATAAACACCTGACTGTTAATTATTTTGTTAAAAAGATTAACACCAAAATCTTCAAATAGCCAAATAGAAGAGTAAATTTATTTCAACAACAATAAAATCTGCTTATGGAGTTTAGCCACAACGACGACCACGACAACTTATCGCTAGCAAGATTTGAGTCCATGTTAAAAACAAACAATGTGTTGTTTTTCGACTCTAACGAATTTGAGAACATTATCCATCATTATCTTGAGATTGGAAAAATAGCCTTAGCAAAGAAAGCGATAAAGATGGGGCTAGAACAACACCCTTCCTCCACGAACCTCCAACTGTTCCAAATAGAACTTTACGTCATGGAGAACAAGTTGGAAAAAGCAGACATCCTATTGGACAGACTTTATGAGTTGGAGCCGACCAACGAGGAAGTTTTTATCCAGAAAGCCAATGTCCTTTCCAAACGCGATGACCACAAAGGAGCTATCAACACCTTGAAAATTGCTTTGGACTTAAGCCAAGATCCAGACGATTCCGATTTGTACGCCCTTATCGGAATGGAGTATTTATTCTTAGATGAATTTGAACAGGCTAAGGGATATTTCTTGCAATGCTTGGAAATAGATATGCACGATTATTCTGCCTTGTACAACATCATTTACTGTTTTGACTTTTTGGACGAAACCGAAGAGGCTATCAACTTTTTAAATGATTATTTGGATGGTAACCCATATTGCGAAGTAGCCTGGCACCAATTGGGCAAGCAGTATTTCGCCCTTAAAGATTACAAAAAAGCTTTAGCTGCTTATGACTTTGCCATCATTTCTGATGACACTTTTGTGGGAGCTTATCTGGAAAAAGGAAAAGTTCTTGAAAAGCAAAAAAGGTACGGTGAAGCCATCGAAAACTATAAAATTACGTTGGCTTTGGACGACCCAACGTCCTTTGCCTTGTTGCGCATGGGTTATTGCTACGAAAAATTGGGTGACACCGAAATGGCTGTGCAGTACTTCTATAAAACCGTTCACGAAGATCCTTTATTGGACAAAGGTTGGATTGCCATCACCAAGTTTTACTTGAAGGCACGCAACTACCAAAAGGCTTTATATTATATCAACAAAGCCATCAATATCGATAGTGAAAATGTGCTGTATTGGAAACTATATGCACAAATCAACCACCGTTTGAACTTTCTGGAAGAAGCCGAAAGAGGTTACAAAAAAACCTTGGAATTGGGCAATTATGAACTACAAACTTGGTTATCACGCTCGGATATCCTCATTCAATTGGGAGAATTTGAGGCCTCTATTTACAACTTGATTCAAGCGGCAGAATTCTACCCTGAAACAGCTGAAATTGAATACCGTTTAGCAGGATTGCACTTTAAGCTTTTGGAAAGCGAAAAAGGGCATTACCATCTTAAAAACGGATTGCTTTTAAACGAAGAATTTGAATATATTCTGGAGGAATTGTTCCCTGAAGTTCACAAAGACCCAAACATTAGCAGGGTTTTGGTAAGTACCAAAAAGTCCTCTTCATAAAATTTAAAATCTACAAAATTTAATTGTCTAAAAAGCCAAGATACATGATTGTTTCCTTGGCTTTTTTGCATTTATAGACTTCCATTTTTTTCAAGATAAATTTTACAATTTCATTTCAGGTTTGCATATCGATACTCCAAAGATGTTTGTTACCTTTACGCTTCTTTATTGAAACCGAAACATGCAAAGACGCTTAATCGACTACATAGTTATTGCCCTTAAAGGTACCGCCATGGGTGCTGCCGATGCGGTGCCAGGTGTATCTGGAGGGACCATCGCCTTTATCTCAGGAATATACGAAGAACTAATTGACACTATCAGCAATGTTAATCTTTCGTTGCTAACAACCTTACGAAATGAGGGTTTTTCAGCCTTTTGGAAACAACTGAATGGAAATTTCCTTTTGGCCCTTTTAACAGGAATCCTTGTCAGTTTCGTGTCATTTATGAGATTGGCTAAATACTTAATTGAAAACCATCCTATTTTAATTTGGTCCTTCTTTTTTGGATTGATTGTTGCCAGTATCTACTTTGTTGCCAAACAAGTAAAAGCATGGTCTATGGGCACCATTGTAGCCTTGATCATAGGAAGTGTACTTGCCTATTACATCACTACCCTCCCCTCTTTGGGCAGTAATGAAAATCCGCTATTTCTATTTTTTGCAGGAGCTTTGGCTATTTGTGCCATGATTCTTCCCGGGATTTCAGGGTCTTTTATCTTGGTGATTCTTGGCGCCTATAAAACCCTTAGTGATGCTTTTCATGATTTTGATTTGAAGAGAATTGCTATTTTCGGTTTGGGAGCTGTGGTAGGGCTATTAAGTTTCAGTAGAGTTTTGAAATGGCTTTTTAAAAACTACCACAATACCACTCTAGCCATACTTACGGGGTTCATTTTCGGGTCGCTTAACAAGATTTGGCCATGGAAAGTTACGGATATGGTCATGGAAAAATCCAGCGGAACAATCCTTCCATTTTCAGAAATCTCAGATTTGGCCACACTTTCAGTGTACCAAAAACAAATTCAAAATTTTGACACCTATAAGTTGATTTCTGAACACAGCATCTTGCCTTTTAATTATTCTGAATTAAACAATCAACTAGTAAACAATCAAATACCAGCTGCTTTAGGCTTAATGATTCTTGGTTTTTTTACTATCTTCATTTTAGAAAAAATAGGCTCCAAAAACGTATAGCATGCACAGTACCAGGACACTTTCAGACCGCATTTTCCTTGTCATAAAGGGGCTTGCCATGGGTGCCGCCAATAAGGTGCCAGGGGTCTCTGGAGGCGTCGTGGCCTTTGTAGCTGGTTTTTACGAAGAGTTTATTTATTCACTTCAAAAAATAAACGGAAAAGCCTTTAAACTATTAATCAACAAACGGTATAAGAGTTTTTACAATTATATCAATGGGCGGTTTTTAGGGCTATTGTTTCTTGGGATGGTCGTGAGCTATTTTAGTGTTTCCAAACTCTTAGACTACTTTATAGTCCATTATGAACTCTATGTTTGGAGTCTCTTTTTTGGCATGATCATTGGCTCCATTTATTACATTCAGAAGGATTTTCACCATTGGCACACCAATACTATTTTGTCACTCATTATTGGTATTGCCTTAGGATTAGGTATTAGTTTTTTGGATCCGGCTAAGGAAAATGACAATTTATTGTTCGTGTTTTTCTGTGGTATTATAAGCGTATCAGGAATGACGCTTCCCGGGTTTTCCGGTTCCTTTATTTTGATTTTACTGGGCAACTATGTATTGCTTTTGGTAGACTCCGTGAATGCGCTTTTCGACACCTTTACCGACATCATTAGTGGCGATTTTCATTTTATAAATGATCCGCATCGCCTTAAAATGTTGAAGATTTTAGTAGTATTCACTTTAGGTTCTATAACGGGATTGGTCACCTTTTCACATGCTCTCAATTTTATCATCAAGCATTATAAAAATATCACCACGGCCAGTATAATTGGGTTTATCACAGGATCCCTTGGTGTAGTATGGCCATGGAAAGAGACCCAATACAAGCAAGATGTAAACGGTGATTTCCTTTTGGATTCTACCGGACAAAAAATTGTTGAAAATTACCAACGTTATATCCCCGAACTAAATTCCACAACTTATTTAGCGTTGTTATTTATAATTATTGGAATTCTTATAGTTTTGGGTTTGGATAAATACGGACAAAAAACACGTCGAGCACATGCATAAATTAGGATTATTGGGTAGGAACATTTCCTATTCATTTTCAAAAGGATATTTCACTAAAAAATTTGAATCAGAAGGGCTTCCCTTTGTGTACGAGAATTTTGATTTGGAAAACATTTCTGAATTGAAAACCACCTTAGCCAACAATCCGAATTTAATTGGCTTTAACGTTACCATTCCCTATAAGGAACAAATCATGCCGCTTTTGGATTCTTTGGACGACACAGCCCAAGAAATTGGAGCCGTAAATACCGTAAAACTGCAAAAAGACGGCTCCCTTAAAGGTTACAACACGGATTATTATGGCTTCCAAACCTCTTTGGAGCCCTATTTAAAACCGCATCACAAATCAGCTTTGATTTTGGGTACCGGAGGCGCTTCAAAAGCAGTAGCCTATGCCCTCAAGAATTTAGGCATCACATTTGATTTTGTTTCCAGAACCCCCAAGGCAAATGTCAAATATACCTACGCTGATATCACTGAAGAGCTCTTGAAACATTATACCGTGATTGTGAACTGCACCCCTTTGGGCACCCACCCCAATGTGAACCAGTGCCCAGACATTCCTTATGATGGCCTATCCCCAGAACATCTGCTATACGACCTTATCTACAATCCAGAACACACCAAGTTTCTAACCTGTGGAGATATTAAAGGGGCTACCACCGTTAATGGCAGTAAAATGCTGGAACTTCAAGCCGAAAAGGCTTGGGAGATCTGGAATAAGGTTTAAAATCGATTAAAATCACGGCCGCTCTTTTTGTTATGTAAGCGCTTGTTAGTATATTAGCTTTCTAAGTATTTTCAACTAAAACATTGTAAAAATGTCAGAGAAAGATAACCTGCAGAATGCAGACGGAAACAACGAACAAAACTCTGCTGAGATCCAAGATCAAAGCAACACAACCAACGCTTCAACCCCTACAGAAAATGAGCAGCCTACTGTAGAAACCGAAACTCCCGAAACAGAGACTGCCCAAAACACCAACCCAGCAGAAGAAAGTGCAGCGCCTAAAAAGGTGGATGCCCATGTAGAGGAAATTGACGAGTCCAACGCAGAAGATGCCGAAGACGAAGACAACAGCCAAAGACACACTGTAGAAAGTAAGGATTACCATGCCATGACCATGGGTCAGCTTCTTAAGGAACTTGATTATTTGCTCAAGCATCATAAAATACAGACTATCAAGTCGCAGGTGAATGATATCAAAACTGAGTTCAACGATAAATTCGGTGAACTTTTAGAAGAAAAAAAGGAAGAGTTCATTAACGACGGTGGCAATGAAATAGACTTCTATTTTATTACTCCAGAAAAGAAAGACTTCAATTCACTTTACAAAGAATACAAAAGCAACCTACACGCTTATTACAAAAGCTTGGAGCGTAATCTAAAAGACAATCTAGATAACCGTTTGCGCATCATTGAGGAAATTAAAGGCTTGATCAATGTTGAAGAAAACATCAACACGACTTACAAGCACTTTAAGGAACTTCAGGAAGAATGGCGCAATGCTGGCCCTATTCCAAGAGATAAATACAACAATGCTTGGAACACCTATCACCACCATGTGGAAATATTTTATGATTTCCTTCATTTGAACCGCGATTTGCGCGACATGGATTTCAAGCACAACTTGGACCAAAAACTTAAAATTATTGAGCGTGCCGAAGAGCTAGCCCAAGACAACAATGTCAATAGAAGTTTTAGAGAGCTACAGGTACTTCACAAAATGTGGAAGGAAGATTTAGGACCTGTTGCCAAAGAATACCGTGAAGAAATCTGGGAACGTTTTAGCAACGCTACCAAAATTATACACGATAAGCGTCAAGCTTATTATGCCGATTTGGACAAGGCTTATGAAGCTAATTTGGAACGCAAAGAAGAGATTATTTCCAAAATTGAAGCCATCAGCAAGGATATTGCAAAAACCCATCAAGCATGGCAGAAAAAAATTAAGGAAGTTGAAGCGCTTAGACAAGACTTTTTTAATGCAGGAAAAGTACCGATTAAGGTAAATGAAGCCACTTGGGCCAAATTTAAGGGAGCCGTTAGAGCCTTCAATAAAAACAAAAACGCCTTTTATAAAAACCTTAAAAAGGAACAATATGATAACCTTCAGAAGAAATTGGATCTTATCCAAGTTGCTGAAGACAACAAGGACAGTGACGACTTTGAAACCATCACACCGTTGATGAAGAAAATCCAAAATGATTGGAAAAAAATCGGGCACGTTCCAAGAAAGGATAGCGATAAAATCTGGAAGCGTTTCAAGGCTGCCTGCAATGCATATTTCGATCGTTTACATGCTGAAAAGAATGCTGCCAACAAAGAGCAGTTTGAAGCTTTCGACAAAAAGAATGAGCTACTTGACAGTTTAGGAAAAACAACCCTAAGCGGCGACGTAGAAGCAGATATTGAAACTATCAAGGAAAAAATAGCCGAATGGCAAACCATTGGTCACGTACCGCACAACAAACGTTTTATTGAAGGAAAATTCAATAAAGCTTTAGATGAGTTGTTTGGTAAACTGGACATGGACCCTTCGGAAATTGAAATGATCAAGTTTGAAAACAAGCTGGAAACCCTTTCGCAACCAAACGACACAAGTCTTTTGGACAACGAGCACAACTTTATCCGCAAAAAAATTGATGAAGTTAAAAGTGAAATCAACCAGTTGGAAAACAATCTACTATTTTTCTCCAATGTCGATGAAGACAACCCAATGGTAAAAGATGTTCTTAACAATATCGAGAACCATAAAGCGACCTTAAATACCTGGGAAGAAAAGCTGAAAAAGCTTAAGGAGATGTACTAAAAAATCAAATCCTATCTGTGGTTGCCCACAGATAGGATATTGACCCCTAACTAAACTAAATTTAATACCTTAAAATAAATCCGCTTATTTTATATTAAGGCTAACCTACTTATGATTATAAAACTATAATCATAGTTCTATATTACATATACGTAGCAACTCTTGTATTTGGATTATGTATTTTCAAAAAAAATCAAAAATTATTGATTTTTAGCTTCTTCCCAATACACATCCATTTCTTTAAGGGTCATATCCTCTAAAGATTTATTCAATTCCTTGGCTTTGGACTCCAAATATTTAAATCGGGAAATAAACTTTTTATTGGTGCGCTCCAAGGCATTTTCAGGGTTGATTTTTAAAAATCGAGCATAATTGATCAGGGAAAAGAACACATCTCCCAATTCATTTTCCATAGCTTCCACATCTCCCTCCTTCACTTCTTCCTGAAGTTCCTGAAGCTCTTCCTCTACCTTTTCCCAAACTTGATGTGGTTCTTCCCAATCAAATCCTACACCTGCAACCTTATCCTGTATACGACTAGCCTTTACAATGGCAGGTAAACTTCTAGGCACACCTTCCAAGACACTTTTCTTTCCTTCCTTAAGCTTTAATTGTTCCCAGTTGCGCTTTACATCTTCCTCATCATTCACGGTTACATCTCCATAAATATGTGGATGACGATCGATCAACTTATCACAAATACTATTACAAACATCTGCAATATCAAAAGCCTGTGTTTCACTTCCTATTTTGGAATAAAACACAATGTGCAACAGGACATCACCCAATTCCTTTTTGATTTCTTCCAAATCATTGTCAAGGATGGCGTCTCCAAGTTCATAAACTTCTTCTATGGTAAGGTGCCTTAGGGATTCCATGGTTTGCTTTCGGTCCCAAGGACATTGCTCACGCAACTCATCCATGATTACCAACAAACGCTCAAAGGCTTTAAGCTGTACGGTTTTATCTGTCATAACTTGAGGTAAGGATTTTAATGACTCAAAAGTACAACTATTTGCGTTTACCCAAAGACAAAGTACGTCTTTAGGTAAACACATTTGGATAGTTTTTATTCTTCTTCTGAAGCAGCTTCGGCTTCTGCAACTGCTTTTGAAGTTTCTTCAACGGCAGCTAACAAATCATTGTTTTGCAGCAAGTTGTACCATTGAATAATTTTCTTGATATCGCTAGCATATACGCGATCTTCATCATAATCCGGAAGGATTCCAAAGAAATACTCCTCTAGTGCTTCCTTATTGTCTTTATGGCTAACGGAAGTTGCTTTTCCCTCTTCCTTCTCCATAATTTTTTCAAACACTTTAAACAGTGGTAATTCTTCTGTCAAAGTATAAACGGCAATCTCGCTCAATACACTAATGTTGTTGTGTACGTTTACAGAGATACGCTTTTTATCGATAAGGGACTCGGCAATAATACCACTCCTTGTTTGTGTGACTATTTTAAATAATCCTGGCTTTCCTGAAATTGAAAGAATTTTATCTAATCCCATAAATTGTATTAACTTTTTTATAATTCGGTGGCAAATATAATTTTTTGCCTATGCTCTTTTAACTCTTAGCGCTTCTTTTTTAAAAGTGGGAAACGCATTCTGTAATCCACTCTAATTTTTCCTTTGGCAATATTGGCAAGCTTTCCTTTAATTAAGCGCTTTTTTAGCGATGAAAGCTTGTCTGTAAACAACACGCCATCAATATGGTCATACTCATGTTGAATCACTCGAGCAATCAACCCGTCAAACTCCTCTACTTTCGTTTCAAAATTCTCGTCTTGGTATTGCATTTTGATTTTTGGCTTTCTGAACACGTCCTCACGCACATCTGGAATGCTTAAACAACCTTCGTTGAATCCCCACTCTTCCCCTTCTTCTTCCAAAATTTCGGCATTGATAAAGGTGCGCTTGAAGTTTTTCAATTGCTCCTGTTCTTCTGAAGTAAATGATTCATCTTCTGCAAAAGGCTCCGTATCTACAATAAACAAACGGATAGGCAAGCCAATTTGTGGTGCTGCCAAACCAACGCCGTACGCGCCATACATGGTTTCGTACATATTTTCTATAAGCGCGTCTAATTGTGGATAATCCTTGGTGATGTTATCTCCTTTTTTTCTCAGGACTGGGTCACCGTAAGCAACAATTGGTAAAATCATAAGTATTTTATTTTCGGATGCAAAAATACAACTATTAGTGCGTTTTTGAAATTTTAGAAAGGTTTTTAATTGTCTTGGAATCTTCCAAATTAGCCAGTGTTCCTATGATTTGGAATACAGATAACTCTGTAAAATTATGGTAGCACTAATTTCGTCTATCAAGGCCTTGTTTTGGCGCTGTTTCTTTTTTAGACCGCTATCAATCATGGTTTGAAAAGCCATTTTGGAAGTAAAGCGTTCATCCACTCTTTCAATAGGCGTATTGGGGAACCGCTCTGCCAACTTTTTCAAAAACGGTTGAATGGCCGCCTCACTTTGGGAAGGCTCATCGTTCAATCGCTTAGGCTCTCCCACCACAATGCACACCACATGTTCCTTGGAAAGATAGTCTTCCAAAAATAGCAATAATTCCTTTGTGGCAACTGTGGTAAGCCCAGAGGCGATGATCTGCAACTCATCGGTTACAGCCAAACCTGTCCGCTTGGTTCCAAAATCAATGGCTAAAATTCTTCCGTTCATGCCACAAAAATACCATTTTAAAATCCATATTTTCTAAAGGCTTTGCCAATTTTCTCCTAAATCCCCATTATTTGGACATCTCCTTTTTAAGTAAAAATTATCGGCTTATCTTTGCATGAATTTTGAAATGACAACAATGAACGAATTACAACAGATTATTGAAAACGCTTGGGAAGACAGAGCTTTGTTGACAGAGCAATCTACCATTGACAGCATTAGAAAAGTGATCACTTTACTTGACTCTGGAGAGTTGAGAGTTGCCGAACCAACTGCCGATGGATGGCAGGTAAACGAATGGGTAAAAAAAGCCGTAGTGCTTTATTTCCCTATCCAAAAAATGGAAACTTTGGAAGTAGGCATTTTTGAATTCCACGATAAAATTCCATTGAAGAAGGGCTATGCAGAAAAAGGAATTAGAGTAGTTCCTCACGCTGTTGCACGTCACGGAGCTTACATTTCTGCAGGTACTATTTTAATGCCTAGTTATGTAAATATTGGAGCTTACGTAGACGAAGGAACGATGGTAGACACTTGGGCTACCGTAGGAAGCTGCGCGCAAATTGGTAAAAACGTACACTTATCTGGTGGTGTTGGAATTGGCGGAGTTTTAGAGCCTCTTCAAGCTGCTCCAGTAATTATTGAAGACAATGCCTTTATCGGTTCTCGTTGTATCGTTGTAGAAGGTGTTCGCGTTGAAAAAGAAGCGGTATTGGGTGCAAATGTGTGCTTGACGGCTTCTACAAAAATTATTGACGTAACAGGAGACGAGCCTGTAGAAATGAAAGGTGTGGTTCCTGCAAGATCTGTAGTAATCCCTGGAAGTTACACAAAGAAATTTGCTGCTGGTGAATTCCAAGTACCATGTGCTTTGATTATTGGAAAACGTAAAGAAAGTACAGATAAAAAGACTTCTTTAAACAATGCGTTGCGCGAGTACGATGTAGCCGTGTAATCACATATATTTTCACAAACACTCTTACTCTAAGGGTGTTTGTGATTTTTCACCTTACCCATATTTATCCAAACCGACTTCCTTAAACGTGAAAATACTTATTATTCAAAAGAAAATGATTGGTGACGTGCTCGCAACAAGTATTTTGTTTGAGGCACTCAAAAAGAAATATCCAAAGAGTGAACTGCACTACGTCATCAACAGCAACACCTATCCCGTTGTAGAGAACAATCCTTTTATTGATCGGTTTTTATTTGTGACTCCAGAAATAAAAGCGAGTAAATTGAAGTTCTTGAATTTTCTAAAAATCATCAAAAAGGAAGAGTATGACATCGTCGTTGATGTATACAGCAAGTTTACAAGTGGATTGATGGCCGCCGTCTCAGGTGCCGAAATGAAGATTTCACAACATAAATCCTACACCTCATACATTTATACCCATACGTTTAAGAACAAAAAAGTACCTGCTACCAATGCAGGACTTGCTATAGAAAACAGACTACAATTGTTACACCCCATTTCTGAATCCCTTTCAGAAACCATCATCAAACCTAAAATTTACCTGACCGATAGTGAAAGAGCTTCGGCCAAGGAACGATTGCTAAATGCTGGCATCAATTTAGAACAACCACTTTTTATGATCGGTGTTTTGGGAAGTGCCAACACCAAAACCTATCCCTTGCCACATATGGCCAAAATTATTGATGCCATAGTTGCCAAAACCCAAGGACAGATTCTATTCAATTACATTCCGAATCAAATTACGGAAGCCAAGACCATTTACAATTTCTGTAATAAGGCTACTAAAAAACACATCTTCTTCGATGTTTTTGGTGAAAGTATTCGGGAATTTTTGGCATTGACCAGCCACTGTTCGGCATTGATTGGTAATGAAGGTGGCGCAGTAAATATGGCCAAGGCACTTGAGGTGCCAACATTCACAATTTTTTCTCCTTGGATCAAAAAAGAAGCTTGGAACATGTTTGAAAATGGGACCACCAATGTGTCGGTTCACCTTAAGGATGAAAAGCCCGAACTTTACGAAGGGAAATCCTTAAGCGACATGAAAGATGATGTGTTTACTCTATACGAGGCCTTTCCTCCTGATTTGATTTTACCAAAACTGGAACATTATCTCGAGCAGTTTTAAACCGGCTTTTGGATACCGAAATCGGTCCAAGCGCGTTTCTCCTTTTTGGTCGTGGCGCGAATGGCCAAATTCTTATCGATAGATTCTTGATTTTTATACCCTCTTGGATGGTCCAAGTGCAAACAGATGGCACTATACCTAATTTGCTTTGACTTTATACCATAATTGAATAAGCGTTCCCCCAACTCTCTATCCTGACCTCCGTACTGCATACGCTCATCAAAACCATTGATTGCCAAAATATCCTCTTTCCAACCAGAAGCATTGTGGCCGTTCCAACTAGCATTGGTTGGCGTCATGGCATTCAGCAATTTACTTTTGAAACCAGAAGCCGTCAACTTATTGTTTTTAAAGGACACTTTTAGACCATGCTCTTTAAGCCAGTTCACCCTAAAGCATCTTTGGGAAAGGATATCCTCTTTTGTTATCAATTCCGAAATGGGCATTGGTAACATAAAATAGCCCCCAGAGAGGAAAAACCCAGGTTCTCGATAATCCATATGCACCTGTACAAAATCTTCCCTCGCTATACAATCGCCATCACTCATCAAAATATAATCGGCCTTACATTTTAAAATAGCCTTGTTCAGGATTTGCGATTTTTGGAACCCATTGTCCTCATGCCATACATGCACAATTGGAAAATCGACCTCAGCTCTCATCCGGTCCAACAAATCGAAAGTAGGCTGTTTTGACCCATCATCGGCAATCACAATTTCAAATTGCTTATAGGTTTGCGCCGCATAGCTCCAAAGCACTTTTTCCAACCAGGCTTCGGAATTATAGGTACTGATAATTATTGAAATTTTTGGTTTACTCATCTCTTTGCTGTTCTATTCCGTAGGCCGTAACGGTAGATTTTGTTTTTTTGGTCTGCTTTCTAATGGCTTTGTTTTGGTTCAAAGCTTCTTCATTTTTGTAGGGTCTTTCGTGATAAAGGTGCACGCAAATCACACTATATCTCGCCTGAATGAACTTCAAGCCTTTGTTCATCAATCGCTCCCCTATTTCACGATCTTCACCTCCATAGCCCATGCGTTCATCAAAACCGTTTACATCCAAAACATCTTGTTTCCAGGCAGATACATTCATTCCGTCGAAGGTAGCTTTGGTAGGTGTAAAAGTATTTAAAAACCATGATTTTACCCCAAAGGAGGTCAATTTATTTAGCTTAAAGGTCTTTTCAAGCCCAAGGTCCAACAACCATTTGGCATCGAAACAACGTTGACTTTCCACATCCTTTTTGATAATATCCTTCGAAATTTGCTCTGGCAACTTAAAATACCCTCCAGAAATCACACAGTTGGACTGCTGTAGCCGTAAATGCGTTTCCACAAAATCATTTCTTGGAATGCAGTCCCCATCTGTAAAGATCAAATATTCGGCATTGGCCAACCTAATGGCCCTATTCAATATTTTGGTCTTTTGAAACCCATTGTCCTCTTGCCACACATGGATAATGTTAAGCGATGAATTAGCTATAAAGCCATCTATTAAGTCCTTGGTTTCTTTGGAAGACCCATCATCTGCAATAAGGATTTCAAAATTGGGTTCGGTTTGCACTTCATATCCCCACAACACTTTTTGCAACCATTCCGGTTGGTTGTATGTGCTAATGATTACAGTGGCCTTTGGTGTTTCCATTAGTGCAAAAATACTATTTTTACATCCAATTTGGTGACCATGCTCAAACTATCAGGGGTAATTATTACCTATAACGAAGAACGAAACATTGAACGCTGCCTACAATCTTTGGTAGGTATTGTGGATGAAATTGTGGTGGTTGACTCATTTTCAACCGATAACACTAAATCCATCTGCGAGAAGTACAAGGTCACCTTTATTGAACAGCAATTCTTGGGATATATAGAACAAAAAAACTTTGCCCTCCAACAGGCATCCCATGATTATATTGTCTCCTTGGATGGTGATGAAGCCCTTTCGGAAACCTTACGAGACGCTATTTTAAAGTTGAAAGATAATTGGCAATGGGATGGCTATTACTGCAACCGTTTCAATAATTTCTGTGGACAGTGGATCAAGCATTCCGATTGGTATCCCAACAGAAAACTTCGTGTTTTCGATCGTAGAAATGCGTCTTGGAAAGGGATCAATCCTCATGACAATGTGGTCTTGCATGACCCCAAAGCAAAAACGGGGCAATTGAAAGGTGATTTGCTACACTGGACCTATCAAACCTATTCAGAATTCAACCAAAAAACAGAATACTTTTCAAGTATTGCCGCCAAAGCCTATTTTGATTTGGGCAAAAAAGCCAGCTTATGGAAAATCGTTTTCAACCCGACATGGGCCTTTTTTAAATCCTATGTACTAAGATTAGGTTTTTTGGACGGTTTAAACGGCTTGGTCATTTGTATTCAAACAGCCAACATCACATTTTTAAAGTATACCAAACTTCGGGAATTGTACAAAAATCAGGATTAGCGCTTTTTCTTCCTCCAAAAAAAGTACTTCTTTTTGAAGGCTTCCTTCTTCTTGAAACCAGAGGAAAACTTCTTTGAGAAAAAATACATCTTTTCTTTGATTTCTTCCTTGGGCGCTCCAATCAATGTGGCGTATTCGTCACTAATAATATCCAACATATAATCTTTGGGAGACAAACGCGCAAAATTGTTCAAACGCATATCCAAATCCAGCTTTTCAAAGCGCATTCTGTTCAAGTCTACCAAATTGAACTGGTATTCACCATCCACTTGCTTTATCAAGGTATTTCCTGGGGAATGATCTAAAAAGTGCACCCCTTTTTCGTGAAGCTCATAAGTAAACCTAGTGAATTCCCTCAAAATACGTTCGTAATCCTCGCACATGGGTTCATCAATAAGTTTCCTAATCGTGAAATCGTATTCCAGTTGCTTACTAATGTAATAACTCTCCTTAAAAAACAAAGGTGTTTTGTGCTCTACATAGGCCACGGCATCTGGAGTACCAATGCCCATCCCCTGCAGTTTACTGGCGTATTCAAACGAACGTTGGGCCTTGCTTTTTCTAAAAAAATTGTAGACAATCTTGTTGATTAAATTAGGCACCTTAAAAGACTTCACATTACAATGAATGCCATTTATATCTAAGGTTTTAATCACATTTCTATATCCTGTACCAATTAATTCCCCCGAAGAATCAAAACGCTGCAAGGCCTCTTCAAGCATTGGTTTGGATATATTTACATTTTTATCGATGACAATTTTTGTAGGCATTTTAACTATATTTCGCGCTACAAAAGTAGCCTTTTCATCACAGTTAACACAGCCCAACCCAAATCGAATGAATATTTTACATTATTTTTGCTCACGAATACACCCTGAATGATGTTTAAACACTACCTCATAACTAGATTTAACCTTAAAAATCCTAGTTGGAATACCACAAAAAATAATGAAACCCTCCTTACCGACGAATGGATGGAACATAGAATGTGGTTATTTGAAAACTTTTGCCTTCCCAGTATTTTGGCACAAAGCAACCAAAATTTTAAGTGGCTTATTTTCTTCGACAGTTCAACATCAGATAAATTCAAGGAACAGATCCAGGAACTTTTAAAAGGGCATGAAATCATTCTACCTTTTTTCATTGATGGTATGGCAAGTTTTCACCCGTCAATCATGGATTTTATCACACAGGATGCCAGTAAAGAAGACTATATTATCACCTCTAGAATAGATAATGACGATTGCATCAGCAAGTATTACATAGATACCGTTCAGAAGCAATTCAAGCAACAAAGCTTTTTGGCTATTGATATTGTGAAGGGCTATTCGCTTCAAATATCTCCTGAGGTCATGTTGGGCAAAAAAGAACACGTATTCAATCCTTTTATCAGTCTTATTGAAAAGAAGGACAATTTCAAGACGGTTTGGCAAAGTGACCACAATATGTGGAAAACGGAGAACCGTATAGTTAAAGTGACCAAAGAGCGCTTGTGGATGTCCATAATCCACGAAAAAAACAAAGTGAACATGTTTGATGGTTACGATGCCGTGGATTGGAAAGCCATAAAATCTGATTTTGTGGTTTCAAAAGAAATAGACGCATTTGTAAGCCAAAATCTAATCCCTGAAAAGGAATGGAAGACACTTAGTTTGAAAAACAAACTTTATGTGAAGTACGTACTACTGAGCAAAACGCTAAAAAAAGGATTGGGGATTTATAAATTGAAAAAATAATGAGATTAATACAGTTTACAGCATCGAACGGATGGAGAGGACATGAGCAGAAAATTATTTATCTCTATGAAGCTTTCAAAAAATACGGATATGTAGAAGACCAATGGATCATGTGCCCAGAAGATTCTGAGGTTTACAGAGTGGCTTCTAGCAAAAACATGCAAATCATCCCCTATAACTACAAAAAGGAATATGATCTTGGCCTAGCCAAAGACATCAAACGTATTTGTGAAAAGCATCAAGTAGATGTCATGCTCATCCATAGTAGTAAGGCGCACACTTTGGCGGTAATGTCTAAATTATTCTACAGGCTTGACACCTCTTTGGTGCTATGCAGAACCCTCATAAAGCGTGTGGATACCAATGTTCTAAGAAAGTGGAAATACAATTATGATGGTATTGAAAAAATCATCTGTGTGTCGCAACCGGTGGTTGAATCCTTAAAACCGGCTGTAAAAAACCATGACAAGTTTTGTGTTGTGGGCAGTGTCACCGATATAGAGAAATTCCCAAAACAAGCCCCTACAGGAATTCTGCATGAGGAGTTCAATATCCCCAAAGACTATAAAATCATTGGAAATATTGCTGAGTTTACAGGCTTTAAAGACCACTACACTTGGGTGGAAACGGTTGAAATTTTAGTGAACCGAAACAACATCAAAGCTAAATATATTTTGGTAGGAAAAGGAAGCTTGGAAGAAGACATTAGAAATTATGTGGCCCAAAAAGGATTGAGCGAACACATCATTTTTGCTGGTTTTAGAAAGGACATCCCCAACATTTTGCCGGAATTCAATTTATTCATGTTCACCTCCAACAACGAACCTACGGGTGGCGTTCTATTGGAATCCTATGCCTGTAAAGTACCGATTGTTGCCGCCAAGGCCGGGGGCATTCCTGAAGTTATTGTTGATGGCGAAACAGGGTTGTTGGCCGAAGTTGGCAACCCAACCGATTTTGCCGATAAAGTAGAACAATTATTGGCGGACGAAGCGCTTCAAAAGAAATTGACGGCCAACGGCTATCAGTTTTTGGTTGAAAATTTCACCAAGGAAATCATTGCCAAAAAGTTTTATGAAGAACTCAGAGCAACTATGAAGTCATAGAATCTTCTGGAAGCTTTATTTTTTCGCCCAACTTATGGTTCAAGTGTTCAACGGTTAATCTTTTATAACCGCCCCAAGGGAAAAAGGTCAATTCACCAAAATAGATTTTATCCTTTACCGAGTATAAGTCCACTCTAATAAACACAAATTCCTCCGATAGCTTTTCGGCCACCTCAATCATTTCCTCCAGGTTGTCTGGACGTTTGACCTCTTTGGATAAATAGTTTGAAGTATTGGTATCTGGACTTATTTTCTTCCAGTTCAAATCGTAGTAACAGTTGCGGTACTTACCATCAACAAAGGTTTTCACCCAAATGCACTCTACCTTTCCGTGAATACAGAAAAACTTATAGTCGATAATATTATCACTGTCCAATTGGTCTAAATAGTGCTCTGCTACAATTCTAGGTTGCACATCTTTATAAACACGCTCAAAATACTTGTGGTAATAATTTTTGCCCAAAAAGCCCTGCAACTCCTCTTTGGTTTTGTCCCAATCTACTTGTGATTTGTCCTTGACAATTATATTATACCCCGAACCATGGGTACCCTTCAAAACAAACTTTTCCGGCATGTCCTGTAAATCCTTGGTTTCAGGATTGTCATAAACATCTACCAAATCTATCAAGTATTCCTTGCCAACTTTTTCCTCTACATACTTTCTAACCTCATATTTATCCACAAAATTCCCGTAAGATTCGTCATAGAGGTTGAACTTTAACCACTGAAGTTTCTCAACAAATTCCTTAGGATTATGCAGGTCAAGCTCCTTATTGTTTTTCAACTTATAGGAGGCTTTTGCAAAGCCAACTTCATTTCCTGTTGACTTGTGATAATTTGTTAGTAGGCGATAGTATTTTTTTCTAAAAAAGTTCATGTTTGAAATTTTAGGGCGGACAAAAATAGTAATTCAAATAGGATTATCTTTGCTTTTTAAGTTCTTATTATGAATAGTATAACAAAAGAAGCCATTGAAGCTTCCAAAATTCTTCAACAAGGCGGAACCATCCTATACCCCACCGATACGGTTTGGGGCATTGGTTGTGACGCCTCCAACCCTGAGGCCGTCCAAAAAGTGTATGAGCTAAAACAACGCAGCGATTCCAAAGCCTTAATTTGCTTGGTCGCCGATGAGCGCATGCTCAAAAAATACGTCAAAGACATCCCTGCTGCGGCCCCTGACTTCTTTGACATTCCAGGGCAGCCTATCACCATAATTTATGAAGGACCACAAAACTTGGCTCCCAATCTCGTGGGCAGTGACGATACCATTGCTATCAGGATTCCAGACAACGACTTCTGTTTTCAGTTGCTGAGAAAGTTTAACGGTGCCATTGTTTCCACCTCAGCCAATATCAGTGGGCAACCTACGCCAACTTCCTTCGAAGAAATCTCTGAGGAGATTTTAAAAGGTGTGGACTATGTTGTAAATTTGCCCAGCGAAAAATCAAAAACAAAACCGTCCTCCATTATTAAACTAGGTAAGGATGGTGAGGTTAAAATTATAAGGAAGTAATCTCCTAAATTTCAATCTATCAATTTCAAAATAAAACCTAGAAATTGAGGTTTTGAAAACTGGCATTTCATTGATGAATTACAAAGAAGCACTCAAGCACCCTCTGTTCAAAATTGTATCTCAAGCGGCACAAGAATTAAAAATTGACGCCTATGT
Source organism: Mangrovimonas sp. sgz306409 (assembly GCF_059735265.1). NCBI lineage: Bacteria > Pseudomonadati > Bacteroidota > Flavobacteriia > Flavobacteriales > Flavobacteriaceae > Mangrovimonas > Mangrovimonas sp. sgz306409. The sequence goes on along the minus strand of NZ_JCAPEU010000005.1, from coordinate 114,213 downwards.
TATTGGTGGCTTTGTGAGAGACCATATTCTGCAAAGAGACTCTAAAAAAGACATCGATATCGTAGCCGTTGGCAGCGGTATTGCATTGGCAAAACAAGTGTCCCAATTATTGTCCAACAAGCCAAAGGTACAGGTTTTTAAAACCTATGGCACAGCCATGTTGCGTTATGAGGATATTGAAGTTGAATTTGTTGGTGCCCGTAAGGAAAGCTACCAAGAGCACAGCCGCAACCCTATTGTAGAAGATGGCACTTTGGAAGACGATCAAAACCGAAGAGATTTCACCATTAATGCCTTGGCTCTAAATTTGTCTGAAGATTGTTTTGGAGATTTGTTAGACCCTTTTAATGGACTGAAGGACATGGAAGCCAAAATTATCCGCACACCTTTAGATCCAGACATCACCTATAGCGACGATCCGTTACGTATGATGCGGGCCATTAGGTTTGCAACGCAATTAGGCTTTAAAATTGAAAAAGAGTCTTTGGAAGCCATCAGCCGAAACAATGAACGGATTAACATCATAACCAAAGAGCGCATTGTAACAGAACTGAATAAAATTCTAGAAAGCGAAAAACCTTCCATTGGATTCCTTCTTTTGGAAAAAACAGGGTTGCTTCATTATATCCTTCCGGAACTCACGGCTCTAAAAGGCATTGATGAAGTGGAAGGCCAAAGACACAAGGACAACTTTTACCACACCTTGGAAGTGGTCGACAACATTTCTTTAAACACAGATAATGTTTGGTTGCGTTGGGCAGCCTTGCTGCACGATATAGGTAAGGCACCTACCAAACGCTTTAGCAAAAAGGTAGGTTGGACCTTCCATGGCCATGAATTTGAAGGCTCCAAAATGGTATTCCATTTATTCAAAAGGCTCAAAATGCCATTGAATGATAAAATGAAATTTGTTCAAAAGATGGTGCTTATGAGCTCCCGCCCTATAATTTTGGCCAGCGATATGGTAACCGATTCCGCGGTAAGACGCTTGGTGTTTGATGCAGGCGATTATGTGGAAGATTTGATGACACTTTGTGAAGCCGACATCACCACCAAAAACCCAAAGCGCTTTAAAAAATACCATAACAACTTTAAGATTGTAAGACAGAAAATGGTGGAAGTTGAAGAACGCGACCATGTAAGAAACTTCCAACCGCCCGTTTCGGGAGAAGAAATCATGGCCACCTTCAACCTAAAACCTTCTAAAGAAATTGGTATCATAAAAGAAACTATCAAAGAAGCCATTTTGGAAGGAGACATTCCAAACGAACACGAAGCAGCTTACCAATTGATGCTAAAAGAAGGGGAACGCTTGGGCCTTAAAGCAGTTGTTAGCAAAGACCAAATTTCCAAAAAACAATAAACACTCATACCGTGGCAAACGCAACTAAAGACAACAAAAAGGTCATCTATTGGTTACTCACAGGATGCTTTCTTATTTTCATCATGGTAATTGTTGGAGGTATCACCCGACTTACAGACTCTGGACTTTCAATTTCCAACTATAAATTAATCACCGGAACCATTCCTCCCATTGGCGAAGCAGAATGGCAGGAAGCTTTTGAGCTTTACCAACAGCATCCAGAATTTAAACATTACAATTCGCATTTCACTTTAGACGATTTTAAAAGTATTTACTTCTGGGAATGGCTACATCGCCTGATCGGTAGAGTGATTGGTTTGGTATTTTTCTTCCCGTTTGCGTATTTTTTAGTGACCAAACAACTTACCAAATCCACAATAAAAAAGAGTATTGTTCTTATGGGACTAGGCGCTTTTCAAGGATTTTTGGGCTGGTACATGGTAAAAAGCGGATTGGTAGATATGCCGGATGTTAGCCATTTTAGATTGGCCGCTCACCTTACAACCGCATTTTTAACTTTTGCAGCCACACTATGGGTGGCACTGGATTTAATTTACCCAGAACGCAAACCTGCCAACATTAAATTTAGAAATATCACGATTGTCGCATACATCGCTTTAATAGTTCAAATAATTTACGGGGCCTTTGTTGCTGGACTAAAAGCAGGTTTAGTACATAATCACTGGCCTTTAATGAATGAAGGCAAATTTATCCACCAGTCGGCTTATATTGTAGAACCCTTTTATAAAAACTGGACAGAAAACCCTAGCGGCATACAGTTTATACATCGCACATTTGCCTATATCGTGGTTGTTTTAATTGTGATACTTTGGAATAAAGCCAGAAAAACTACTCTAAAAGTACAACAAAAACAAGGCGTTAACTTACTTGTAATATTGGTTGGAGTGCAGTTTTTACTTGGAGTTTTAACCTTACTATTTTACGTTCCTATTTGGTTAGGTGTACTACACCAAGTAGGCGCATTTTTCCTGTTAAGCACCATGACTTTTACGCTACACAGATTCACCAAATAACCGAAAATAGATTACATTTGTAATATGATTTACAGATTTAGAATAATACTCGACAACGATACAGAAGATGATGTATTTCGCGATTTGGAGATTCGCGAAACAGATACTTTAGAAGACCTTCACAATGCCATTACCCAATCTTTTGGGTTTGATGGAAATGAAATGGCTTCCTTTTATTTAAGCGATGATACTTGGGAACAAGGAGAAGAAATTTCATTGTTCGATATGAGTGATGGGATGAACTCTGTACGGTTGATGAACGAAACCAGTATCAACGATATTGCCAATGAAAAACAAACGAAGTTGATCTACGTGTATGACTTTTTGAGCATGTGGACCTTTTTTGTGGAATTGGCCGAGATTGTTGAAGAAGCCGAAGGCATGGATTATCCTAATTTAATGTTTGTTCATGGGCAAATCCCTGACCAAGCTCCTGAAAAAGCCTTTGAAGCCGATGACATGATGGACGACTTCAATGAGTTTGATGATGATCTGGATCTAGAGGACTTTGACAGTTTGGACTTCGACGAAAACTGGAACTAAAAAACGCTAAAAGAAATTTTTCATATTCATGCCTTGGTAATTTCGCCTTACGAAATCCAAGGCATTTTTCATGATGGCCCCCATCGTTTCACTACGTCTAAATTCCACATCTAAGGTATATTTATAAATAGCTTCCCCCAACTGTTGGACGTGCGCAGGAATGGAAATGGTGTCTGCCTCCATGCACTCCAAGAGCTCCGAAATCCTATCATGATAACTAATCATACGTCGAGCCACAATTGAGCGTTCTTCAACTTTGTACTGTTCTATAGATTCGTTTTGGATTTTCTCCCGTACCAATTCCACCATTTTAAAATTCTCCTTAAAAAACTGTGGCCTGTAAACATTAAATTTCCCTTCGTAACACTGCTGGTCAAAATCTATCGCCCGAATTCTGTACACTACATGGTCAAAATCGTGGGTGGGCACAATAACATAATTATAGGAGCGCATATCTCCCAACAATCTAATCATACAGCGCTCATTGAACTTGACGAACTCTTTAGCAATCTGTGATTTCTCGGAATGGGAACACTCGGGCAGCATGTTTTTGATGAATTCGTCCCCAGGAATCCCCGCAATATGCTCTTCAATGAGGGTATTCTTATACACCAAAAAGTTCAGGCTGTAAGGCGATAGCATATGCTCAAATTCCAAACCGTACACTCTGGAAGCATCGGCCTTTTTCACATAGAAATGGGTATAATTATCATTAAGTACATTTCTAACCTTCACCCTAAATGGCTTGGAATTCCCGAACGTACAATAATCAATAGCATCTATGTTAAGGTACTTGAAGATGTTTTCATTTCCATCGGAAATAAGAATGGAATACACCCGCTTTAGACTTAAATCTATTTCTTCCCGTTCATAGTCGTTGTAGTAAACACGTACCCAAAGGGTGTCTTCGCCATGGGTATCATACACCACTATTGAACCTTGAAACCGAAGCAAATCCTCATAAAAAATAGGCAAGCGAATATTGCGGTTATACTCTTGCAAATAATTGTGTAACTTACTGCCTATTGGGAAGGAAGGCTTTTTTTTGGATATTTTTAAATCGTCCATAATGATAAAAGTAGTCTAATTTAAGGCTTTTATAAATACCTTGTAACAAAAGCCAACAATGCTCGTCATATTTTTAACCATTCAATTTCAAAAACTTTGGAACCAATCCTTACGATCACCAATCTCACCAAAAAATTTGGCTATTTAACAGCTGTACAAGATTTAAGTTTTACTATCAATAAAGGAAATGTTTATGGCATTTTGGGCCCAAACGGAAGTGGAAAATCTACTACTTTGGGCATTGTTTTAAACGTAGTCAACAAAACCTCGGGAAACTTTCATTGGTTTGACGGCAACATTAGCACACATAATGCCCTAAAAAAAGTGGGCGCCATCATTGAACGCCCAAATTTCTACCCTTATATGACTGCTTACCAAAATTTGAAATTGGTCTGTAAAATAAAAGAGGTTCCTTTTGAAAAAATTGAGGAAAAACTGGAAATTGTAGGCATGTTGGACCGAAAGGACCATAAGTTCCGGACCTATTCCTTAGGAATGAAACAGCGTTTGGCCATTGCCTCTGCATTGTTGAACGATCCTGAAATTCTCATCTTGGACGAGCCAACCAATGGTCTCGATCCACAGGGAATCCATCAAATTAGGGAAATCATCAAAAGTATTGCCGCTAATGGCACTACCATCTTATTGGCCTCCCACCTGTTGGATGAAGTTGAAAAAGTATGTTCCCATGTAGTTGTGCTTAGAAAAGGTGTCAAACTATATTCTGGGCGTGTGGATGAGATGATCAATAGTTATGGTTTCTTTCAACTAAAAGCCACAGAGCAATCACAGCTATTGAACATTTTGGAAACCAATCCCAGCTTCGGAAAAATTACCACCGAAAATGATTTGATCACGGCTTTTTTAAACGAGCCTATGGATGCCTCCGCTCTCAATAAACTCATGTTTGAAAAAGGCATCACCCTATCGCATTTGGTAAAACGTAAGGAAAGCCTAGAAGAACAGTTCCTACAACTTACCGACAACAAATAAATCAGCAACCAATACCCTCCCTATGTTACGTCTTTTAAATCTGGAACTACAAAAATTATTGTTGAACAACGTAAGTAAAGTTCTGATATTTATTTCCTTTATTTTACCCTTTACCGTATTGATTTTGTCATCGATTAAAATCAATTTTTTCAACTTGTTCACTTTAGAATTGGGAGAGCTTGGCGTTTTTAACTTCCCTATTATTTGGCATATTACCACGTTTTTTGCATCCCAATTCAAGTTTTTCTTTGCTATTGTGGTAGTTAGCATGATTGGCAACGAATACAGCAACAAAACCCTCAAACAAAACCTGATTGACGGATTGAGCAAAAAGGAGTTCATTCTATCCAAGTTTTATACCATTGTATTTTTCTCTTTGCTTGCAACTATTTTAATTGGGGTTGCAGCCTTTTGTATAGGAATGTATTACTCCAGTTACAAAGAAGCGTCCATAATTTTTAGAGAAACTAACTTTTTATTGGCCTATTTTGTAAAATTGGTTGGCTTCTTTAGTTTATGTCTCTTATTTGGAATGCTTGTAAAACGATCCGCTTTCGCCCTGGCTTTTCTATTCGTTCTATATATTCTAGAATGGATTGTGTTTGGTTTATTAGTATGGCAAACCAATATGGAACTAGCCGAAAAGATTCAAAATTTCTTTCCCTTAAAGTCCATGTACAAACTCATCGACCAGCCTTTTCAGCGCATCATGATGACCAAGTTTCCTGAGAAAATGGATTTGGCTTACGACTACGCAGTACATTGGCATGAAATTGCGATTGTATTGGGTTGGACAGCCATATTCGTCATTTTATCCTACAAATTATTAAAAAATCGAGATTTATAATATATTTGATAGCCAGCGCTATCTAAATGAAATATAAATTAATTTTTCCAATACTTTCCCTCCTCTGTATTGTTCAAGTGTTCTCGCAAAACGAAGCTTCCAATTGGTATTTTGGACAGAATGCAGGCTTGCACTTTAATGGAGCTACGGGAGCCGTCACCCCAGTAACCGATGGGCAACTGAACACTTTGGAAGGTTGCACGTCTATTTCAGATTCCGATGGCAACCTTTTGTTTTATTCAGATGGAAGAACAATTTGGAATGCCATACACCAGCCTATGGACAATGCCAATGAACTATTTGGAACAGGGCTAAAAGGGGATGATTCTAGTACTTCTTCTGGGTTGATAGTCCCCAAACCACAAGATCCCAATTACTATTATATTTTTACTGTAGATGAACCTCATCATTTCAATTCAGCAGCCTATCCAAACAATGAAGACGGGGATGGTGTAAATGACGGCCTGATGTATTCACTGGTAGACATGTCCCTAAATGGAGGGCTTGGAGATGTGGACCCTCTTGAAAAAAACATCCAATTGATTACCTATGATGTCAACGACGAAGATGAAGTTGATTTTAAATGTTCTGAAAAAATTACCGCCGTAAAAGCTGATGACTGTTCTTCCTTTTGGGTAATCACGCATTTTACAGATAGCTTTTATGCCTTTAAGGTAGATATCAATGGAGTCAATACCACACCAGTAGTGTCGGTCGTTGGTCCAGAAGTGCCTGTTGCCGGTTATCGAAGAAACGCTTTGGGTTACCTAAAAGCTTCACCTGATGGCACTAAATTGGCTGCTGCCCATCATGGTTTTGCAACAGAATTGGCTGGTGAATCTGGAGGAGGCGTTTATTTATTCGATTTCAACAACGAAACTGGTGAAGTATCTAATTCCCAAGAACTATATTCTCCAAACAACAATAATAGTCCCTACGGTTTGGAATTCTCGTCTCAAAACAAAAAGCTATACGCAACCGTAAGTCAAGGTATTGACGGAGCTGGGACAAGTCAGGTTATTCAATGGAATTTGGAAGCTACAAACATCCCAAGTTCACAAGTGGTCATTCATACTTCTAGCCAAATGGCTTCGGGCGCCTTACAATTGGGCATTGACAAAAAAATCTACAGGGCCCAAGTAAACTTTTCAAATATTAATGGCTCAGGCCAATATCTAGGAATCATCCACAACCCTGAAGCTACCGGAGCTGCTGCCAATTATGATGAGACTGGTATTTTTTTGGATATCAATGGTGGGTTTCAAAATATAAGTCGCATTGGGCTACCTCCTTTCATTCAATCATTGTTCAATACAGAAATTGATATCATCCAAAACGGAATTAGCACCACACAACTATTACTCTGCGAAGGAGACTCCTATACTCTAACGGCCGAGGATATTTCTGAAGCTACTTATAATTGGACTAAGGACGGACAAGGGCTAACAGAAAGCACCTTTCAATTGTTGGTTGAGGCTCCTGGATTCTATGAAGTATTTATAGAACCCAACAATGGCGAATGCCCTATAGTTGGTGAGGCTATTGTTAGCTATCACCCCATCCCGGAAGCTCACCAACCAGACAATATGATTGTTTGTGAACTCACAACTACCTCAAGCTTTGATTTTACGGAGCAAAACAGCCAAATTTTGGATGGTCAAAACCCTAACAATTTTGGCGTTCAATATTATACCTCCATAGAAGATGTCGAAACCGACATGGATGAAATTCAGTTTCCATTCAACAATACCACAAATCCACAGGAAATTTTCGCAAGGGTATACAATATAGCGAACCCAAACTGTTACAATATCACGTCATTTTTTGTAGAGGTTAATATTGCTCCAACCATAGAGCTTCTTGAGGACATTGTTGTTTGCGATGAGGATTTTAGTACTGACCCCTTGGACGGAATTACCTCCATAAACTTATCAAATCTATATGATGCTATTTACGGTAATCAAGACCAATCCTTATATAGCATTTCATTTCATGGATCCCAACAAGATGCTGACGGTAATACCTCTCCATTCCCTTCTACTTTTGCCAATGCAATTGCTTTTGAACAAGAAATTTTTGTCAGAATACAAAACAACCTGACTCCTGAATGTTACAGTACCGATTCTTTTCTTTTCACCGTCAATCCTGCTCCAGAGGCCAATGAAACAACTCTATTACAATGTGATGAAGATGGGATTCCGGAAGGATATACAATTTTCAACTTGACCGAAGCAGAAGAAGCCATTACAGGAAACGTCTCCAATAGAAATGTAATATATTTCCTTACTCAAGAAGATGCCGCTTCAGGAAATAGCATCCCTAATCCGGATGAATTTCACAATTTCCATAACCCCCAAAACCTTTTTGTTGAGGTCAGTAACCTGAATACGGGCTGTATCAACACTACAACCTTGACATTGGAAGTGAGTACAACCTCTGCGAATGATACTATATTAGAGGCCTGTGATGATGATGGTTTGGAAGATGGTTTTTACGACTTCACTTTAAACGAAGCCTCGGCAGCTGTTTTAAACGCATTACCTCCGAATTTGAATTTGGACTATTATCCAACTTACCAAGATGCACTTTTGGAAACGAATCCATTACCTAATAATTACACCAATACAATACCCTATTCACAAACCATTTATGCCCGTGTTGAGGACAATAACGCCTGCTATGGAATTTCAGAAGTATTATTAAAGGTTTTGGAACTTCCCAATGTAGAAACCGAATCTGAAGCTTATTACTGCACCAACCTATTTCCTGAAACTCTTACCTTAACTGGTGAAATTATTGATGATTTACCAAACAATTATTATTACAACTGGTCAACAGGTGAAACCACATCAAGCATCGAAGTAGACGCTCCCGGAACCTACACTGTAAGAGTCACTAACACTTGGGGATGTTTTAAAGATAGAAGTATAACAGTGCTCCCTTCCACGGATGCCACAATAGAATCTATTGAAGTGATGGATGCTTCAGAGAACAATCTTATCACAGTGTTTGTAAGTGGTGATGGCGATTACGAATATGCTTTGGACAATATTAATGGTCCGTACCAAGATAGTCCAACCTTTACAGATGTGGAAGCAGGTCTTCATACCGTCTATGTTAGAGATAAAAATGGTTGTGGTATTACGGAGAAAATAGTTTCAGTAATTGGATTCCCAAAATTCTTTACACCAAATGGTGACACTTATAACGATTTTTGGCAGGTCAGAGGCATTAGCAAACAGTTCCAACCCAACAGTATCATCTACATTTTTGACCGGTATGGCAAACTCATTAAAGAGCTTGATCCTCTAAGTCCAGGTTGGGATGGAACCCTGAACGGAAAACCACTACCAGCCAGTGATTATTGGTTTTCGGTAACTCTAGAAGATGGAAGAACCTTTACCAGTCATTTTTCATTAAAACGATAAATCTACTTTATGAATAACCCCGAAAAACACTTTGTGTTTAGCCTAGCCGCAATTCTAACCTTTATAAATATTTTTTCCCAAGAACCTACAGACTGCGTCAATTCGGTTACTATCTGCGGGAATTCCAATTTAAATTTCAATGTAAATGGAATTGGTACTCAAGAATTAAGTCCCTTAAATAATGGTTGTAGCGCCCAAGAAAATAATAGTATTTGGCTAAAAGTTAACGTCATTACAAGCGGCACATTAGGTTTTACTCTAACACCTAACAGCACGAGTATCTCAGAAGACTATGATTTTTTTGTGTTTGGACCAAATGTTCCATGCAACAATTTAGGGCAAGCAATTAGATGCTCTACAACCAACCCTGGACAAGCCAATTTGAGTAATAATCTAACTGGTATGAATGGTTCAGAAACAGAAACCTCTGAAGGACCTGGACCTAGCGGAAATAGCTTTGTAAAATGGCTTGATGTAACTGCGGGAGATACCTTCTTTATCGCTATTGACAGACCTGTTGGCAACAGTCCTTTTAGTCTGGAATGGACAGGGACAGCCGAATTTTCAGAACCTCCTACGAACGAAGTGGTCTCAGGAATAGCTTTAAACCTTGAAACCTGTGACACCCTATCTCCTTTTGATAATGGGCTTTCTCCTTTCGATTTGGAAATCAACTCTGCCTCAATTATTGGCAACCAAACCAATACTACGGTTACCTATTACGAAACCGAAAGCGATGCCAATATTGGGGATGACCCAATCAATGGAATGTATACAAACACTATTAACCCCCAAACCATTTATTTTAGAATTACCAACGATATTACAGGATGTTACACCATAGGTGAGTTTAATTTAAACGTTAATCTAGGGCCTGATTTCAACCCTCCTTCAGATTTGGAAATCTGTGATAATATGGAAGATGGTGACAGCATGAATGGACAAACAAGTTTTGATTTAGAAATAATTACAGAGGAAATCACAAATGGCTTTGAAAACCAAAATTTATATGTTTCCTACCATGAAACACTTTTCCAAGCTGAAAATGGTACCGATAACCTTTCAGAACAATACTATAACTTAAACCCAAACTCTCAAGAAATTTTTATAAGAATTGAAGACCCTTTTAATCCTGATTGTAGAACAATTACATCATGTAATCTTATTGTAAACCCAAGTCCTATAGCCAACCCTACTTCAATATTTCAGTGTGCCGAAAATACTATATCAGATGATTTTACCACCTTTAATTTAATGCAAGTAGAACAAACCATCACCGATGGAGCACCCAATACTTCAGTAGCCTATTTCCTTTCTGAAGATGATATCCTCTCTGGAATTAATATTCAAAATCCTGGTGAATTTCATAATTCCCAAAATCCTCAAACGATATTTGTGCAAGTGACAGATATAGTTACCGGTTGTACCAATAGCACCACATTAACTTTGGTAGTTAATACCACTTCAGGTTCTAACGTTACCCTAGAGGTATGCGATAATGATGGTACAGAAGATGGAATTTACAACTTTACACTGAGTGATGCTTCCGAAGAAATTTTAAATGGACTTCCCGAAAATTTGGATTTAGAATATTACCAATCCTATGAAGACGCTCTTTTGGAATTGAATTCTCTAGACGACAATTTTAGCAACTCATCTCCCTATTCCCAAACTATCTATGCTCGTGTTGAGGACAACAATGCCTGTTACGGCATTTCGGAAGTGGTACTGAAAGTTTTAGAACTTCCTAATATTGAAACCGAAGCAGAAGCCTATTATTGTACCCATCTGTTCCCTGAAACGCTTACGCTTTCAGGAGGTATTATCGATGACACTCCCAACAATTATTATTACAATTGGTCAACAGGTGAAACCACTACCACTATTGAAGTGAATACTCCTGGAACCTATACCGTAAGGGTCACCAATACCCTTGGCTGTTATAAAGACCGAACAATTACTGTACTACCTGCTACCGATGCAACCATAGAATCTGTTGAAGTTATGGATGCTTCAGATAACAACCTTATTACAGTTTTTGTTAGTGGTCAAGGCGAGTATGAATATGCCTTGGATAATATCGACGGCCCTTATCAGGACAGCCCAACCTTCACAAATGTTCCTGCGGGACTTTACACAGTTTACGTAAGATCGAAACATGGTTGTGATATTACAGAAAAATTGGTTTCTGTTATTGGATTTCCAAAATTCTTTACACCGAACGGGGATGGTCACAATGACTTTTGGCAAGTCCAGGGCTTAACTCAAAAAAATCAATTTAATACTACTATTTACATCTTTAACCAATATGGAAAAATTTTGAAAGAACTGAACCCTAGAAGTCCAGGATGGGATGGTACTCTAAATGGAAAATTATTACCTGCAAGTGATTATTGGTTCTCGGTAACTTTGGAAGACGGAAGAACATTTACCAACCATTTCACCTTAAAACGATAAGATTTCCATAGATAATTTCTTAAATTGCTAACATATAATTACCAGATGAAAAGCAACCAACCACTCAGTTATTTCTTATTCTTCTGCTTTACCATATATGCCTTTGGACAGGATATTTCCTTGTACCAGCAATTTAATGGACGTTATGACTATACGGCTATTGGAAATACTATGAATCTCATGGAAAATGGAGAAGACCTGCCCTGTGAAATCCTTACCGCTTCTTCTGCTACTTTAAATTTAAACTCGAATCAAAATATTGTAGCCGCATATTTGTACTGGGCAGGAAGTGGACCTGGTGATTTTGAGATAAAATTGAATGATATTGATGTTAGCTCTGAACGGGAATTTTCAGATACTTTAGATGAAAACCGAGTTTTCTTTGCGGCCTTTGCTGATGTTACTTCTGTTGTTCAAAACATTAGTTCTGGAATTTATACCATATCGGAACTTGATGTCTCAGCAGAAATCCCAACATACTGTCCTTCAAGCACAAACTTTGCCGGTTGGGCAATTACAATTATTTATCAAGATGAAAATCTACCTCTCAACCAACTCAATGTATATGATGGACTCCAAAGTGTCCCAGAAATGCTTACCATAACTTTAGACAACCTGAATGTTTTAGATAATGAAGATGCCAAAATAGGGTTTATCGCTTGGGAAGGCGATTCCTCGATAGCCGTAAATGAACAGTTAACTATCAACGGTAACGTTATTGGAAATCCACCACTCAACCCTACCAACAATGCCTTTAATGGCACCAATAGTTTTACAGGCTCTTCCACCCTTTATAACATGGACATAGATTTCTATAATATTCAGAATAACATTGCTATAGGAGATACTACCGCCACCATTCAATTGACCTCTGGACAAGATTATGTAATGATCAACAATGTTATTACAGTTTTAAACAGTCAGCTTCCCGATGCTACAATTTCTTTGGACACCTATACCTTGGAATGTAATGACAGAGCTGTTGACATAAGCTACACGGTTTTTAATACCAATAGTACCGACTTCCTCCCTGCTAATACCCCCATAGCTTTTTATGCCAATTCCGTTTTAGTTGGTCAAAGTGCAACTTTAAACGACATTCCTATCGATGGTTCAGAATCGAATACAATTACCGTAATGATTCCCGAAAGTGTTGGAGATGATTTTACCCTAACCTTATCTGTTGATGATACAGGCTCAGGCACGGGAATTGTCACGGAAATTAATGAAGACAACAACTCTGAGGATACAGCTATCGAATTACTGATTACACCTCCCATGGAAGTATTGGATGAAACCCTAGCATGCGACCAAGGCTTTGATACCGCAATGTTTGATTTGGACAATATTTTCGAAAGCTTACTTCCTAATTCTGGGGCACCTTTATTTTACATCTCTTTAGAAGATTTGGAAAATGATGAAAATGAAATTTTTAACCCAACTGACTATGCCAATACTAGCAGTCCCCAAACTATTTTTGTAAAAGTTGAATCTGATCCATGTTATGAAATCTACAGCTTTGATGTTTTGGTTGAAAACTGCCCTCCTTTTGTTCCCGATGGATTTTCTCCAAATACCGATGGCCTGAACGATTGGTTTAATATCCAAGGACTCTATGATATTTTTGAGGACCATAAACTCAAAATATTCAACAGGTATGGAGAATTAATCTTTGAAGGCGACAATGCTACACCTTGGAAAGGCAAATCTAACAGAGGGATAAATAATATAGGAAAACTCATGCCCGTTGGCACTTACTACTATATTTTGGAGTTGAAGGACCCTAATTATAAGGATATTGTTGGGTGGGTTTATGTTAATTATTGATCATTTCACCTAGCATTTAGTCGCATTTTTTTGCCGTTCATCCAATTTTACGTAATTTTGCACACTAAATAACTAGCTTGTTTTGTTATACATGCCCCAATTAGCATGCAGTAGTATGGAAAGCTATAACCTCTTGTCATGAAAGCATTCAAAATATCCTTCATCATATTAGTCTGTTTTTTATGCAATCCTATATTTTCCCAACAAATTTCAGTAGACAACTCATATTCTGCACAGGAACTCATTGAGGACATATTGGTACAGGGCTGTGTGGAGATTTCCAACGTAACTTCACAAGTAAATGGCTCCGTAAATGGTTTTGGAAGTTTTGGGTATTTTGAGAAGGCTGCCTCTAATTTTCCATTCCAAAATGGGGTTATATTATCCACCGGTAATGCAGCTTCGGCTGGAAATACTCCCAATCCAGATATCTTAAATGAAGGAGAGCCAGATTGGGGAGCAGATACCGATTTAGAAAATGCTTTAGGTATCAGCGGAACCGTCAATGCCACTTCCATTGAATTTGACATCGTATCCATTTCCAATCAAATACAGTTCAATTATATTTTGGCATCTGAAGAGTACTTCGGGAATTACCCATGTAATTATTCCGATGCATTTGCATTTCTTATTAAAGAAACTGGCAATTCTGGACCCTATTCCAATATTGCGGTAATCCCTGGAACCTCCACCCCTGTAAATACAAATACTATACACGATGAAATTGCAGGCTTTTGTCCCCCAGAGAACGAAGAGTATTTTGAAGGCTATAGCTTGGGAGATACTAATTTTAATGGTCGTACCACTGTCCTGTCTGCTACAGCTGCTATCACACCCAATGTGCAATATCACATTAAACTCGTAATTGCTGACCAAGGTGATCAAAATTATGACTCCGCTGTTTTTATTGAGGGAAACAGTTTTAACACTACCGTGGATTTAGGTGATGACCTTACCACTTGTGCCTCTTCGGTAACCTTAGATGCCGATATTCAAAATCCCATAGCCGTCTACTCTTGGTATTTAGATAATGCCCTTATTTCTGGCGAAACGCAACCCACACTTAATGTTACAGAATCTGGAACCTATAAAGTCGTTATTGAAATCCCCATTGCCAACAGCACCTGTATCATTGAGGACTCGGTAATTATCAATCTTAGTTCTACACAAACAGCAAACCCCATAGCTGATTATGAAATTTGTGACGATGCCAGTAACAATGGCACCGAAACATTTGACTTGAGCACTATGGATAGTGAGGTTTTGGCGTCAGTCCCACAATCAAACTACAACCTATCATACCATAATTCACAAGCCGATGCTAATAATAATGCCTCGCCAATTACTGCTCCAATTCAAAACACCTCAAGTCCTCAAACTATCTATGTTAGAATTGAAGATATTGATAATGGATGTTTGGCCTATAGCAGCTTTAATTTAGTTGTCAATCCATTACCGGTAATTGTAGACCCTACAGATCTTTTGGTTTGTGATGATACGAGTCCTGATGGTTTTACTAATATTGATTTGACTGAAAAAAATGACGAAATTACCTCTGGACAAAGTAATTTGATTGTTAGCTACCATTACACTCAGGCGGATGCAAATACAGGGGCCAACCCGATTCCTTCGCCATATACAAATACAAATTCCTCAGAACAACTGTTTGTAAGGGTTATCGATTCCCAAACAGGCTGTGCCAGCACTACCTCCTTGAACCTTTTGGTACAAAGTAATCCTATAATCAACTCGGAAGATTTATATATAGACGCATGCGACACCGAACACGATGGGTTTGCTACTTTCGACCTTAACACGATTATTGACGAAGTCCTAAATGGGCTTACCGGAGTTTCCACAACATTTCATGAGACTTATGAAGATGCACTTTTAGGAGATAACCCTATTCCAAACCCTTCCAATTACGCCAACGAAGAATTTGAAGTGCAAACCGTTTATATTCGGGTTGTAGACGACATCACTGGTTGTGCCTCTGTTGCCTCTTTTGAAATTCATCCAAACCTATTGTTGACCGGAACCAATATTCAAGATTTTTCGGTATGTGACATTGATAATGATGGTAATGAAAATTTTGATTTGGAGAATATGGCTGTAACCATTGCTAACGATATTCCAGATGTAACCATTGCCTTCTACCTTTCCGAAGGGGATAGAGCGAGTCAAATTAACGAACTAGACCAAAGTATCCCATTTACCCCTACAGAATACCCACAAACCCTCTATTTAATTATCAGTAGTCCTACCTGTGATGAATACGCCGAAATAGAAATCTTTCTGATTGGAATCAACAATTTTGATTCTCCAGGAAACGTAGAATATTGTGACAACGACCAAGATGGATTCACTGAAATAAACCTCACTTCTTTTGACAGTTTGGTTACTGGTGGACAAACAGGATATTCAGTAAGCTACTTTGCTTCAGAGGCTGATGCAGAATCTAATATCAACGTTCTTCCAGATCAGTATACCAATACGTCAAATCCTCAAACATTCTATACTAGAATCCGATTTGATGAAACAGGCTGTGCCTCCATCAATTCATTTCAAGTAACCATATTAACGGCGCCAACTACCAATACACCTTCACCTATCAAAATCTGTGACGATGATGACGATGGCATCTATGTTGTTGATCTGACTTCAAAAATCCCTGAAATTCTTCCTGGTACCAACAACCAGACAATTACTTTCCATAGTAGTTTTGAAGATGCTGATATGGGTGCCAATCCAATTTCAGGAACTACCAACTATTCCACGGCTACACAAACCTTATATGTAAGAGTTGAAAACGGGGGTAGCGAATGTTATTCGGTTGAACCTTTGGAAATCTTCATCAATACACTTCCGCAAGTTTCAGCTCAAATAAGCGATTACAAAATCTGCGAGCAAGATAGCGACAACATTGGTGACTTTACGTTTATTACAAGAGATGAAGAAATTTTGAATGGACAAACTGATAAGCAGGTATTGTATTTCACGTCGCAATCTGATGCCGAAAACAGGACCAACATTATCGATAAAACGGTTCCTTTTCAAAACACAGTCAACCCACAGACTATTTATATTCGAATCGAAAATATTACGGATGAAGATTGTTATATTACCTCTTCATTTTCTATAGAAATAGGGACCAACCCACAATTCAACAAACCTTTGGACTGGTTTCTATGCGACGATATTGCAAATGATGGTTATGAAGAATTTGACCTTAACATAAAGGCTCAGGAAATGACTGAAGGCATTAATGAAGACATTGATGTCACTTTCTACCTGAGTATGACTGATGCTGAAAATGAGGAAAACCCAATTCCAGCTAACTTTACCAACACAACCAATCCTCAAACCATTTTTGTAAGCCTGAGCAACGGTTCATTCTGTAATTCAACAACTAGTTTCGAAATAAATGTCATCCAAGCCCCAGAAGCCAATCCAGCTGAACCATTAATCGCATGTGATACGGACTTTGATGGCATTGTCACTTTCGATTTAACCCAAGCAGAAGTCGATATTTTAGACGTGAGGCAAGAAGATATTGTCATTTCTTATTACGAAACCCTTGACGAGTTGGAAATTCAGGTTAATGAAATACCTGATCCGACGTCTTACGACAATATCACCAATCCCCAAACGGTTTACTTTAGAATTACAAACACAACCTCGGGTTGTTACTTAGCGATTCCGATTGAATTAATAGTTAACCTTCCCCCTCCAATAAACCAAATAGGCAATATCGAAATCTGTGAAAATGAGGATAATTATTACGACCTCAATGAAGCAAGCAATTTACTCTTGGATGATTTGAATGGCGTGATCATAAATTACTTTGAAACTGCTGCAGATGCAGAAGCCAACACTAATGCAATTTCTACAGATTACACCTATCAATCGTATAACGACATCATTCATGTTCGTGCCGAATATGAAGATACTGGCTGTTTTGCCACGTACTTTTTCGTGTTGAGAGTCAAATTATTACCCAATGCACTTACACCACCCGATTTGATAGATTGCGACGATGATTATGATGGCTTTTTAATGTTTGACCTTTCACAACAGGACGCCGCCATTTTGGGCAATCAAAACACTTCGGAATTCACTGTTACTTACTATACAAATGAAGCTTCCGCAAATTCAGGTTCTGATGCCCTTCCTTTACCTTCTAATTTACAAGATCAACAGACTGTCTATGCGCGAGTAGAAAATAACGATACTGGCTGCTATAGCCTAACGCAATTTATGGTTTTCATCAATCCAAAACCTATTGTTGACATCCCCGATCAAGCCATTTGTTTGGATAACTTGCCATTAGTTGTTGACGCCAATACATTAATAGAAGGAGACACCTATCTTTGGTCTACGGGAGCAACAACACCTGAAATTGAAATAGACGAAATAGGTATTTACTCTGTTACTGTAACCACACTGGATGGATGTAGCACTACAAGTGATTTTACAATTACCGAGTCTGAACAGGCTAATATAGAATTCACAGAAGTTTTGGACTTCTCGGATCCAAATAATGTGACTGTAACCGTAAGCGGAATTGGAAATTATTTGTATCAATGGGACGATGAGGAACCTCAGGAATCCAATGTATTTGAAAATGTCACCTACGGCTACCATACCATTACTGTGATTGATTTGAATGGATGTTCAGAAGTGACCAAAGAAATTGTGGTAGTAGACGCTCCAAAGTTCATGACACCGAACAACGATGGCTTTACAGACACATGGCACATTGCTGGAGTGGAAACACTTCCAGGAACCGTTGTGTATATTTTTGACCGATTTGGAAAACTTCTCAAGCAACTCTCTTCGGACTCTGAAGGTTGGGATGGTACTTACAATGGCCATTTAATGCCCGCGTCAGATTATTGGTTTGTGGCCAATGTAAAACGCGGAGATATCGAATTTGAAGTCCGTGGGCATTTTGCGCTTCGTCGATAGGTTTTTCTGAAATCCACCCTGTTAAATTTATGCCAATCATCGCTTTATAGCCCTAATTTCTTTTTGTTCACGCAATGCAAACATGTAAATTTGCGCTATGCGTTTCAAAATAAAATCAGAATTTGGTCCAACCGGGGATCAACCTCAAGCCATTAAACAACTGGTTGCGGGTATTGAAGGAAGTGACAGATACCAAACTCTTTTGGGAGTAACGGGCTCTGGTAAAACTTTTACTGTTGCCAACGTTATTGAAGAAGTTCAACGACCTACCCTGGTGTTGGCCCATAACAAAACTTTAGCCGCTCAATTGTATTCGGAATTCAAGCAGTTTTTTCCTGACAATGCCGTAGAATATTTTGTTTCGTATTACGATTATTACCAACCCGAAGCCTATATCCCAGTAACGGGAGTTTATATAGAAAAAGATCTTTCCATTAACGAGGAAATCGAAAAAATGCGTTTGAGCGCTACCTCTTCCCTGCTTTCAGGAAGACGGGACGTATTAGTGGTTGCCTCGGTTTCGTGTTTGTATGGTATTGGAAACCCTGTGGAGTTTCAAAAGAATGTCATTTCATTGGAAAGGGACCAAATTATTTCTCGAACCAAATTACTTCATATGTTAGTTCAAAGTTTGTACTCACGTACCGAAGCTGAGTTCAACCATGGAAATTTCAGAATAAAAGGAGATACTGTTGATATCTTCCCTAGTTATGACGATCATGCTTTTAGAATCCATTTTTTTGGAGATGAAATTGAAGATATCGAAGCTTTTAATGTTCAGACGAATGAGGTAATTGAAAGATATGACCGACTCAATATTTACCCCGCCAATATGTTCGTGACATCACCCGATGTTTTGCAGGGAGCTATTAAAAATATCCAAGACGATCTGGTAAAACAGTATGATTACTTTACAGAAATTGGCAAACATTTAGAAGCTAAACGCCTTAAGGAACGTACGGAATTTGACCTTGAAATGATTAGGGAATTGGGGTATTGTTCTGGAATTGAAAACTATTCAAGGTATTTGGATGGTCGAGAGCCCGGAACACGTCCGTTCTGCCTTTTGGATTATTTCCCAGACGACTATTTGATGGTTGTGGATGAGAGTCACGTGACCATTTCCCAAGTACATGCCATGTATGGAGGTGACCGAAGCCGGAAAGAGAATTTGGTAGAATACGGATTTAGATTGCCCGCTGCCATGGACAACCGTCCTTTGAAATTTGAAGAATTTGAAGCGCTTCAAAACCAAGTCATCTATGTAAGTGCTACGCCTGCAGACTATGAATTGGAAAAATCAGGAGGTGCTTATGTAGAACAGGTAATTCGTCCAACAGGATTGTTGGATCCTATTATTGAGGTTCGTCCAAGTTTAAATCAAATTGATGATTTGATAGAGGAAATCCAACAACGGGTTGAAAAGGACGAACGTACTTTGGTAACGACCCTTACCAAACGTATGGCTGAAGAGTTGACCAAATATTTAGACCGTATCCAAATCCGTTGCCGTTATATCCATAGTGATGTGGACACCTTGGAACGCGTTGAAATCATGCAAGATTTAAGAAAGGGGTTATTTGATGTATTAGTGGGTGTCAATCTTCTTCGTGAGGGTCTTGACCTTCCAGAAGTTTCCTTGGTAGCCATTTTGGATGCGGACAAGGAAGGTTTCTTAAGATCCAACCGCTCTCTAACCCAAACCGTTGGTAGAGCGGCTAGGAATGTCAATGGTAAAGCTATTATGTACGCCGATAAAATAACGGGAAGCATGCAAAAAACCATTGACGAAACCAACTATCGTCGGGAAAAGCAAATTGACTACAACACCAAACATAATCTTACTCCAAAACCACTTAATAAAAGCTTAGACAATGTACTCACCAAAAATTCTGTGAGCACATACAGCTACGAGCTCAAAGCTGCCAAGGCTGCCGAACCTGAAAGCGAATACTTGTCCAAAGTAGAACTGGAGAAGAAAATTCGAGATAAAAGAAAGCTTATGGAAGACGCTGCAAAAGCTTTAGACTTTATGCTAGCTGCGCAGTTTAGGGATGAAATTAAGGCCTATCAAACCAAATTGGATGCCTTAAAAGTATAATACCATTAATTATACTGAATCTTAAATATATCTATTAAGAAATCTGGAGGAACAATTTTATTGGGGAAACTTTCCATCAAGTCCAACACTTTATTAATGGACTCATGGCTTAAACCCATTCGTAATCCAAAATTGTGGAGTTTTCTCAATTCTTTTCTGGATATTTCATTGTCCAAATTCATCAAAAGTACCAATCGGTGGAATTGAACAATACGTTCGCTATGCGACTTTAAATGTACATAGGTAACGGGGTGCTTAAAAAGATAATCGAAATCTTCCCTAGAAATATCCAATTGCTTGGCTACACCCAAAAGGAATTTATATTCAATAATCTTCATATTGTCATCTGCTTGAGCAAAGGCAATCATCTCCGAAAGTAAGCTCAATTTTTCAACACGGTTTATCATACCTAAGGGATCTAATATTTTACTTCATTTTAAAATTAGAAAGATATTATTTTTGATCATCGTTGATTTATAGTCTGTTATCGAAAAAAAAAATACCGTTCGTCCTCCTTTTTTTACGTTGGTATGCTATTAATCTTTTAATATGTTGGAAATCAGCAATTTACATAATTTATCCCGAAACGACGAATAATAAATTGTAAAAATCAAAGTTCGATAAACGGCACTGTAGTTATTTGCCTAAATTTGTAAAGTTCTTTTTCCAGAAGTTTCTAATGAAGGTCATTTTCGCCATCCATGTTTATATTTTAATCGCCGTTTGCTCCTCAACTGCCAAGGCTCAGAGCACTGCTTCTAAAAATGTCTCTCATTTCACAATAGAAGCTCCGCAATTGAATATGACAAAAAAAATATGGATTTACCTTCCTAGCTCCTATAACAGCTCAAAAGAAACCTATCCAGTAATTTATATGGCTGATGGCCAAAATCTGTTTGATAATGAAACGTCTTATGTTGGCGAATGGGGTGTTGATGAATTTATGGATAGCCTTAAAACCAAACAATCCATTGTTGTAGGTATTGAACATGGCAATGCCAAACGCCTCGACGAACTCACTCCTTATGCAAATTCAGAATACGGCGGAGGAAACGGAGATAACTACCTCGATTTTGTTATCAACACACTTAAACCCTATATAGACCAACATTACAAAACCAAGTCCGAAGCCCAATGTACTACCTTCTGGGGATCTTCTCTTGGAGGGCTTATGGCTTTTTACGCAGTAGTAAAGTATCCTGAGGTCTTTGGAAATGCAGGTGTTTTTTCTCCTTCATTTTGGTATAGTGAAAAGATTTACGATTTTGCAAGAGCAGTACAAATTCCAAACAGCTCAAGGTTTTACTTTTTAATAGGAACCGAAGAAAGTGACACTGGGGTAGCTGATCAAAACAAAATGGTAACTCTCCTTAAATCACAGGGTGTTACAGAAGAAAACATAGTAAATAAAATAATTGATGGTGGCCAGCATAATGAAGCTTTTTGGAAATCACAATTTGCAGAAGCCTACAATTGGCTAATTAAAAATTAAAGAATTATGACTAATAACGATATATTCAAAAAATTGAGAGTAGCCCTAAAACTAAGGGATGAAGAAATTGTAAAAATTCTGGAGTTGGTAGACTTTAGAATTTCAAAAAGCGAATTGGGCGCTTTTTTCAGAAAAGAAGACCATCCTAAATACATGGAATGCGGCGATCAAATTCTGCGCAACTTTTTAAATGGATTGATTATTCATATGCGTGGACCAATGCCTGACAAACCTAATAAGCAACAAAATAACCCTACAAAAAACTCCTAAGCAAAAGTTACTTAGGAGTTTTCAAACATTCGGTAAAATTATTTACTCTTCTACATCCAGTTTTATTGGTACTAAAAAGGTTTGTTTTTTGTTGTAGATATTAAAAGGTAACTTTTTATAATTTAAACGTTCCTTTACAAATTCTTCTACAGCCTCATTTGGGCTGTCTACAGAAAGTACAACAATTTCGTTATCATGGTTAAACGTAATTGTAGCGTAAGCCATTACATCTTCTTCCAACACAAAATTTGGTTCTACCAAAAATTGGTTAATTTCATTTGAAATTGCAGTTGCTTCAGCACTTTTCGTTGTGGCAGTTGTTTTTGGCGATGTACTTGCCATAAGTACACTACTGGAGATAATTGCTACCGCCAATAAAAGCCCTTTAATTGTTTTCATAAATGTTCGATTTTAAATGATTGATACCTAATAGACTATAAGTAAGCAAAAATGTTACACTTAAATCGAGTTATTAACGCCACCTTAACGACTTTTAACATTATTAACAAAAAAAGACTGAAACCAATAAGGCTTCAGTCTTCTTAATATATAGTTTTGTAAGTATTTTGTCTTACGCTAATACTTGCTGTACTTTATCGGCTGCTTCTTGGAATTCAGTTGCACTTAACACATCCAATCCTGAGTTGTCGATCAATTCCTTAGCGATATCTGCATTGGTTCCTTGAAGGCGTACAATAATTGGCACATTGATAGTTCCCATGTTCTTGTAAGCATCAATAACTCCTTGAGCAACTCTATCACAACGTACAATACCTCCAAAGATATTGATTAAGATAGCTTTTACATTAGGATCTTTCAAGATGATTTTAAAAGCAGCTTCAACACGAGCAGCATCAGCAGTACCACCTACGTCCAAGAAGTTTGCAGGCTCACCTCCCGCTTGCTTGATCAAATCCATAGTTGCCATGGCCAATCCAGCTCCGTTTACCATACATCCCACGTTTCCATCCAAATCAACGTAATTCAAACCAACTTCCTTAGCTTCAACTTCAATTGGATTTTCCTCACGTAAGTCTCTTAAGTTTACATAATCCTTATGTCTGTAAAGTGCATTGTCATCGATAGTCACCTTAGCATCCACAGCCATGATTTTGTCATCACTTGTTTTCAACACAGGGTTGATCTCAAATAAGGAAGCATCAGATTTCACATAAGCAGTATACAAACTTGCAACGAACTTCGTCATTTCTTTAAAAGCGTTTCCAGACAATCCCAAGTTGAAAGCAATACGTCTCGCTTGGAATGGCATAAGTCCAACGGCTGGATCTACTTCTTCAGTAAAAATTAAGTGTGGAGTTTCTTCAGCAACAGTTTCAATATCCATACCTCCTTCGGTAGAGTACATGATCATGTTACGACCAGTACCACGGTTTAACAACACAGAGATGTAGAATTCTTCCGGTTCGCTAGCTCCTGGATAGTAAACATCCTCAGCAACCAACACTTGGTGCACTTTTTTACCTTCGGCAGAAGTTTGTGGAGTGATCAAATTCATTCCAATGATTTGACCTGCCAACTGCTCAACTTCCTGAAGGTTTTTGGCCAATTTTACACCACCACCTTTTCCACGTCCACCTGCATGGATCTGTGCTTTAATCACATGCCATCCGGTTCCAGTTTCAGCGGTTAGTTGTTTTGCTGCAGCAACAGCCTCTTGAGCGTTTTGGGCTACGATACCTCTTTGGACACGCACTCCAAAACTGCTTAATATTTCTTTTCCTTGATACTCGTGTAAATTCATCTGTTATAATCTATTTGTTATCTCCTAAAAGAGAATCACTTTTTAAATTTATGGTGAACAAAAGTAAACAACCTATAACTTTTTACCAATAATTTTTAAAGGAAGTATTCCTAGGTTAAAAAAGTTGCATAAAGAAGCGTTAATACGCCTTGGTTTATGGTCTTAATAAGAAATTCTTTTGTTAGTTTTGCGGCGTCTTAAAAAATTTTAAAATGAAAACAAACACCTTACTTGAAATCGCTGAGAATTTTGGGAGTCCAGTTTATGTTTATGATGCTGAAAAAATTGCTTCCCAGTATAAACGTTTAACATCTGCGTTTAGTAAGGTGAAACAGTTGAAAATCAACTATGCTGCTAAAGCACTTTCCAACATTTCCGTTTTAAAGTTGTTGAACAGCTTAGGCTCTGGCTTGGATACTGTTTCCATTCAAGAAGTTAAATTAGGATTGGCTGCTGGATTTACTCCAGAGC
This sequence comes from Mangrovimonas sp. sgz306409, assembly GCF_059735265.1. Taxonomy (NCBI): domain Bacteria; kingdom Pseudomonadati; phylum Bacteroidota; class Flavobacteriia; order Flavobacteriales; family Flavobacteriaceae; genus Mangrovimonas; species Mangrovimonas sp. sgz306409. Next base: position 89,589 of record NZ_JCAPEU010000005.1, on the reverse strand, counting down.
GTATCATTTTCACTCCAAATGGGGTATCCTTGGAAGAAATTGAGGAAGCTGCTAAATTGGGAGTACAAATCAATATTGACAACCTTTCAATTTTGGAGCAATTTGGGACCATTCACCCAAAAACGCCAGTTTGTATCAGAATCAATCCTCATGTGATGGCCGGTGGAAACACCAACATTTCTGTAGGGCATATTGATAGTAAATTCGGAATTTCAATTCATCAAATCCCGCACATCCTACGCATTGTTGAGAACACCCAAATGACCATTAACGGTATCCACATGCACACAGGAAGTGACATTTTGGACATTGATGTGTTCCTATATGCAAGTGAAATATTATTTGATACCGCTAAGCATTTTAAAAACTTGGATTTCCTTGATTTTGGTTCAGGATTCAAGGTTCCTTATAAAGAAGGAGACATAGAAACCAATATAGAAGAGTTTGGAAAAAAATTGACCAAGCGCTTTACCGAATTCTGTAAAGACTATGGAAAAGAATTAACCTTAGCCTTCGAACCTGGGAAGTTTCTGGTGAGCGAATCTGGATTTTTCTTAACCAAAGTAAACGCTATCAAGCAAACCACCTCAACGGTATTTGCTCAAGTAGATACTGGATTCAACCACTTGATTCGTCCAATGCTTTACGGGGCACAACACGAAATTGTCAACCTTTCCAACCCTAGAGGAAAAGAACGTTTTTATTCGGTTGTAGGTTACATCTGCGAAACGGATACATTTGCCAATAACAGACGTATCAAGGAAATTACCGAAGGTGATATCTTGGCATTTAAAAATGCCGGGGCCTACTGTTATTCGATGGCCTCTAACTACAATTCACGTTTCCGTCCAGCCGAAGTCCTTTGGTACAAGGACGCCGCCCATTTAATTAGAAAAAGGGAAACCTTTGAGGACATTATCAAAAATCAAATAGAGATTGAATTATAAAATCAAAAAGCGCTAATTAACAAATTAGCGCTTTTTTTTATATATTTATTGTACTCAAACTCATCTTATTGAGGTTAGTTTTTGCTTTTAAACCATTTCTATGACGCACAAGTTTACTATCAATAAGAATATCCACGAGGCTGAAACCCTACCCGCACATTTTTACAGAAGTCAAGACGTTTTCGACAAGATTAAAGAAGACATCTTTTTAAGGTCTTGGCAATGGGTAGGTGACACGCAACTATTACCCTTTGCCGAAACGGTTTATCCGTTTTACCTTTTAGACAACTATCTTTCTGAACCGTTGGTGTTGGTAAGAACTTCCGACCAAAGCATCAAGTGCTTTAGCAATGTTTGCACCCATCGAGGAAACATTGTAGTCTTAAACCCAGGGAAACAAAAAACCTTGCAGTGCATGTACCATGGCCGAAGGTTCAATCTGGATGGAACTTTCAAATCCATGCCCGAGTTCGATACTGCCGAAAATTTTCCTAGGCCTTGCGACAACCTTCAAGAATTCCCAGTTGCCACTTTGGATCCCTTCATTTTTGTAAGTCTCGATCCTTTGTTTGACTTCAATTCCGTGTTGAATACGATGAAAGAACGCATCTGGTTTTTACCATTGCACCAATTTAAATTGAGAAACGACCTCAGCAAGGATTACCTTGTCAATTGTCATTGGGCTTTGTACTGCGACAACTATTTGGAAGGCTTTCACATTCCTTTCGTACACGATGACTTAAACAGTGTTTTGGACTATGGAGATTACACCACAATTTTATATGACCACTGCAACCTCCAAATTGGATACACCAATTCAAGTGAAGAAGTTTTTGACCTTCCTAAAGAACATATAGATTTCGGCAAAGAGGTAGCTGCTTATTATTATTGGATATTTCCAAACATGATGTTCAATTTTTATCCTTGGGGCTTATCTATCAATATCGTAAAACCATTAGGTTTAAACAAAACCAAAGTATCCTTTATCACCTATGTTTATGACGAAACTAAATTGGATAAAGGTGCAGGCGCACTTTTAGACAAAGTAGAACGTGAAGATGAATTTGTAGTAGAACTTGTCAACAAAGGTGTGCAATCTAGATTTTATAACACAGGAAGATTTTCTCCAACAAGGGAACAAGGGGTCCACCACTTCCATTCCCTACTCGCGAAATACTTAAATTAATCCAACACAATATGAAACAAATTCCGCCCTCCGTTATCCGACAGGTTTTTCTTCTTATCCTAATTACTTTTATAGCGTACCTCATTTGTTTGGAAATGCTTCCTTATTTAACAGGTGTTTTGGGAGCCATAACCATTTACTTTTTGTTTCAAAAATGGATGACCTATTTGGTAAAGGTAAAACGATGGGGCGTAAACGCGGCTGCCATATTCCTAATGTTTTTGTCATTTCTAATCATTCTGGTACCTGTAGCAGGTATTATTTGGATGCTGGGAAATAAGATAGGACATGCCGTGGACAACAGTACCGAAGTAATCAATGCGTTTAAGGAACAATTTGGCAAGGTAGAAAGCTATGTGGGCTTTGATATCAACTCCCAAATAGACACAACAAAAATAACTAGCTGGTTATCTGAAAATTTGCAGGCTTTTGCAGGAGGCACCTTTAATGCGGTCATTGCAGTTGGAATCATGTACTTCATGCTGTACTATATGCTCACCAACCGTAGAGAATTGGGAACTTCCATGAACAAATATGTCCCAATGAATAAAGAAGGTTTGGTTGAAATTGGCCATGAAATTAAAGCCATGGTACGATCTAATGCCTTGGGAATTCCTTTGGTAGCCATAGCTCAAGGTATTGTGGCCTTGATTGGCTTCCTCATTTTTGGAGTGGAATCGCCGTTTTTTTGGTTTGTCATTACCATTATAGGTTCCATGATTCCGTTTGTGGGGACTTTGGTTGGAATTCTCCCTGTATTTTTAATAACACTATCCGCAGGCCATACCGTCCAAGCTTGGGGGATTCTTATTTATGGTTTTGTGGTTGTTGGATCAACAGATAATATCATCCGTTTGTTTATTCTAAAAAAACTGGATAATGTTCACCCTTTAATAACTCTGGTCGGTGTGATTGTTGGTGTGCCTTTATTTGGATTTATTGGATTAATATTTGGACCATTGCTCATCAGTTTGTTCTTAATTCTAATAAAAACTTACAAAGCGCAATACGGCGCCAAAGACCCAATGGAATGGCATCCTTTACCCAATGATGAAAATAAATTATAAGCCTATTTCTTTAGGTTCTTAAAAACAATTCAAACAAAACACGAAGTATGTTGTAATTTTTCTTACCTTTAAAATACCCTAAAGTCTTTTTAAATAGTTAATTAAGACTTGTATGACTAAACGACCAACACTTTTTTTTTCCGCCTCAGGAGTAACCATTCCTTTTATTAATCGGCTTCTTATATTAAAAAGGCTGCTTGATTTAAAACTGAATGTGTTTTTGATACCCGCCTTCTCATTAGTTGCAACATTTAAGGGCTCCCCTTCCCTTTTTGATTTTCCCTGTCTTTTAAAACATATACCCCTTAATCTTATTAGACAAAATTAGGCTTAGGAACTTTTGCCTTAGATAACCTATAGCTCCAGCTACCCTGTTTTCAGTGCACGACAATACGTACGCTTGTTATGTAATGCTATTAATCTAAATAGACTGGAATATTACAAATCCCTAGTCCATTTTAAAACCAATGAATTATGAAAACAAAGTATCAATTCCCCAAACGTTTCCTACAGCTCCAAAATCTTGCCATTATGCTGCTTTTGGTTGCATTTTGCCTACCCCTATCGTCCCTGTCCCAATCATCTAACCGAAGAATGCTCAACATGACTGAATTTACAGTAAAAATGGGGCATAATTCACAATTTAAAGAGGGTGTTAAAATGTGGAAAAAATGCTACAATGATAACAACGGAACCTTTAAATGGAACATGTGGCAGCGGTTTCAAGGTGAAGGGAATGTATATGTGCTAACCAGCACCATGAACAATTGGGCTGAATTGGACAAAGACGACGAGGATACGGCCAGCAACAATTGCCGTTCAAAAGCGATGGATTTTATTTGGCCTCATGTTGATAAAGTGCAATACAATCTGGCAGAATCCATTCCCGAAATTAGTAGACCAAGTCCTTTGGAAGGTACCAAGGTTGTTTGGGTGTACAATGTAAAAATTGCCAATTCCTCAGACTTTAAAGAGGTCACCAAAGAAATCGCTTCTACTATGCGGACTTCTGGAGGAGGCATAAGAGGCACCTGGTACAATGTGATGGGTGGCGGCCCCGATGTAGCCGATTACTTTATCGCTATACCCTTTTTAAACTTTGCAGATTTAGACAAGGATACCGATGGTGTTTGGACGATCTACGAAAAAGCACATGGCAAAAAGAAAGCTGACGAGCTAAGAGCAAAATTCAGATCTGCTTTAATTTCCGATTGGGCCTATCTGTACTCTTATATGGAAGACCTTTCATCCAACTAAGGGTTTCCCATGTTTTCAAAAACGGAAAAAATTGCTTTGAAACCTTCTAAAAATAGATGGGTATTATCTGAAAGTGCACTGACAAGATATATCACCTTTTCTATTTTATATGCAGCTCAAGGAATTCCTGAAGGCATTACTTTTTTTGCAATACCCGCTTGGTTAGCCATGAATGGTAAATCACCAAGCTATATTGCAAGCTATGTGGCCGTAATAGGAATTCCATGGAGCTTCAAAATTCTTATTGCTCCAATTATGGATCGTTTTACATTTTTACCCATGGGAAGAAAACGTCCCTGGGTTATTCTAGGCCAAATGGGACTTATTATTAGTTTTTTATCCATCGGTTTTGTAAATAATCCTCTTAACAATCTCCAAGGACTAATGATTGCCGGATTCTGCATCAGCTTCTTTGGAGCCTTTCAAGATGTAGCTACCGACGGTATGGCTGTAGATTTAGTTCCATCCAAACAACAAGCTAGGGCCAATGGCCTCATGTGGGGAACAAAAATTATTGGCACATCTGCATCCTTAGCCATTGGCACTAGTTTGCTCAACAGTATTGGGTTCCATAAAACTATCAACTCGCTTGCTATAGTAGTGTTCTTAATCATGTTGGTTCCTATATATTGCAGAGAACGTCCTGGAGAAAAATGGATGCCATGGTCCTTAGGAGAGGCTAGTAAAGCTACTAAATCCATTCAGCTATCCAATTGGAAAACTATCTTTAAAAACCTCTCAAAAGTTGTCATACTACCCTCTAGTCTAATCTTGAGTATTTCCTCTTTTATTATTGGAATCATGTATGGCTTGATAGACACATTACTTCCCATATTTACCGTTCAGGAATTGGGCTGGACCAACACGAAATTCTCTCAAGTTTTTTCTGTCATGACCATTCTAGGAGGCTTATTGGGAATGTTTGTTGGAGGTGCTATGGTAGATTTCTTTGGAAAACTTAAAATGATGTCTTTTTATCTAATATTTCTTACAATTTTAATAATAGGTTTTGGCTTATTTCCAAGCCTATGGCATCATAAAGTAATGATTTACGGGTTTATACTGAGCTATTACACTGGATACACGTTTTTATGTATTTCCATTTTTGCCACGGCCATGCATCTCTGCTGGAAAACAGTAGCAGCTACTCAATTTACTCTTTATATGGCTCTTAGCAATATGGGCCGCGCTTCTGGATCTGGACTATTGGGGCCTTTAAAAAACAATTTGAGTTGGGAACAAGTGTTTTTTGTAACGGCACTAGCGCCTTTAATTATGCTATTCATGATTAGGTATATCAATTTTTTGAAACATAAAAAATCCATCAAAGCTTTTATAAAAATATCCCCTGTAACACTTGATTCCAATTAAACAATACTCACAAAACCATATGAAAATCAAACTAGACCTTCCTTACCAATCAATACTCATCAACAACAACTTTCAAAAAGAGTGTAATCCAATTTTAAAACTTTTATCCAAAAAATTTCTTCGAATAAACCATAACCATATTAAAATGTATATCTAAAGCCTATCAGAGTGAGAAGCAATGACTGAACCCATCAAAAATCTCTAACACAATGGAAACAACTAATCAAACAATATTACAGCCGACGAAATCCAAAGAGCGAATCAATTCTTTGGATGTCATTCGAGGGGTTGCCCTTTTGGGGATTCTCTTAATGAATATCAATGGCATGGGGCTTCCCTTTGCCTATATGGACCCTACTATATCCGGTGGAGCCGAAGGCTTAAACCTAAAAGCTTGGATCATGACCAACATGCTGTTTGAAGGGACCATGAGAGGCTTGTTCACCTTACTTTTTGGAGCAGGAGTGATTTTACTAACCTCTCGTTTGGAACGCAGCGGTGCAGGAATAAAAACTGCCGACATTTATTATAGACGTCTTTTATGGCTATTAATTTTTGGAATTATTAACGCCTACGTCTTTTTATGGCATGGAGATATTCTGTTCCATTATGCTGTGTTTGGACTCATGTTGTTTCCATTTAGAAATACACCGTCAAAAAAATTAATTATAGGCGGTTTGGTCCTTATAAGTTTAGGAGTTGTATGGACTTACAGTGAATATAGGGACACTCTTAAAATCAAAAAAGAAGGGCTTGAAGCCGCTGCCTTAAAAAAAGCCAACGATTCCTTGACCTCAAAACAGACAGCCGCTTTGGGAAAATGGGAAAAATTGAACACTAAAATGCCACAAGAAAAAATTGACGAACAAGTTGCAGAAATGCGCAATCCCAGCTATTGGTCCATTTTTAGTTACAAAGCTAAACACTATTCTGAACGCCAAGGCTGGTTTCTATATCGGTTCGACTTATGGGATGTTTTCAGTTATATGCTGCTAGGGATGGCATTTTTCAACCTAAGAATCTTTCACGGTGAAAAATCTTTTAAATATTATGGGCTTATGGCACTCATTGGTTATGGTATTGGCCTTTCGGTTAATTATTATGAAACCTCCCAACTTATCAAAAGCAGCTTTGATCCCATTGTAACTTCCAAAACCTTTATCACCTATGATTTGGGAAGACTATTCACAACCTTGGGCCATGTAGGGTTTATCATGCTTTTCATTAAATCCGGAATATTGGGCTTCCTTCAAAAATCTTTAGCTGCGGTAGGAAGAATGGCCCTAACCAACTATTTAGTACATAGTATTATTGTGGCCTTTATTTTTCTAGGATTTGGATTTTCACTTTATGGACAATTGGAACGCCATCAATTATATTACATTGTTTTTGCCATTTGGATTGCTCAATTAATCTACAGTCCCATTTGGCTCAAATATTTTAGATATGGTCCTTTTGAATGGCTATGGCGCTCCTTGACTTATAAACAAAAACAGCCTTTTAGAATTGAAGCCAAACAACCCTATACGGTTAAAGCGACCGAATCCTGAATTTGCATTTTCGAATGTTTCTAACAATCAATGGATTATTATGTCTATATTTATGACAGTCCCCCAAGTCTTCGGTTTAATTTTTGATAGTAGCCTATGCTCATAAAAACCAACCGAATTGAAACGATTGACCTCTTGCGGGGCGTGGTCATGGTACTTATGGCACTGGACCATACCAGGGATTATTTCCATATAGGAAATTCCATTAGCGATCCAACCGATTTGGAAACCACTACTCCATTTCTATTCTTTACGAGATTCATAACGCACTATTGTGCGCCTGTTTTTATTTTTTTGGCGGGAACTTCAGCTTTTCTTTATGGAAGCAGAAAAACAAAACCTCAACTGTTCAAATTCCTTTTTACAAGAGGCCTATGGTTGATTTTCCTGGAAATTGCTCTGAACAATCTTATTTGGCAATTCGATCCAGAATACAATTTGATTGTCCTCCAAGTTATTTGGGCCATTGGACTTTGTATGGTAGGACTATCTTTTTTGATATTCCTCCCCAAAAAGATTCTCTTGGTTATTGGAGCGATATTGATAGCCGCCCATAATACTTTCGACAGCTTTACTTTTGAAGGGTCTAATATTCGCTCCATACTTTGGTACATATTCCATCAACGCCAAAGGATTCCTCTTGGAGAAGACCACTTTATCATTTTTGCCTACCCTATTGCCCCATGGTTGGGCGTCATGGTTTTGGGTTATTGTTTTGGGGTGCTTTACAGTAAGGATTTTAATGCCGTTACCAGAAAAAAATGGTTACTACAATTTGGACTTTTTGCCATTGCGGCCTTTTTCATTATTCGAGGTATCAATATTTATGGTGATATGGTACCGTGGACTAAACAAAAGAACTTTGTATTTACGGTATTGTCCTTTTTCAACGTCACCAAATACCCACCGTCCTTACTGTACGTATTGATTACCCTAGGGCCTGCTATGCTGTTTCTTTATGCCTTTGAAGGTATCAAAACCAAAATCACGGACTTTTTTATTGTATTTGGAAGAGTGCCATTGTTCTATTATTTCCTGCATGTGTTGCTAATACATGCCTTGGCAATTCTGGCCATCTTGGTTTTGGGAGGCAGCTGGAGCGACTTAATTTCATCAAAAGGAGGACTGTCTCCTTGGAGTATTGCAGCCCATGGCTATCCCCTATTTGTGGTGTATATAGTATGGATCATCATTATTACCATTCTTTACCCTATCTGCAAAAAGTACATGAGATACAAGGCTAAAAACAAAGCGAAATGGTGGCTTAGCTACCTTTAAAGTCCCAAATAATATGACTGTAAAACAAGACAAAGGCCTTAAACGATCAATTGGACTATTAGGGCTATCAGCTAATATTGTCAATATTATTGTCGGGGCAGGAATTTTTGCCCTTCCAGCACTTATTGCTCAAAATATGGGAGCCTCCAGTATTATTGCCTATGCCTTTTGCGGAATTCTTATGGCCTTGATTATGCTTTGCTATGCAGAAGTTGGCAGTAAAATAACTAATACCGGTGGCTCATATACGTTTATTGAATCGGCTTTTGGAGATTATGCTGGCTTTTTAGCAGGTATTTTCACCATTAGCAGTTGCCTTTTGGCAGACGCAGCAGTCTCCAATGCTCTTGTGGATGTTTTAGGCTCTGCCCTCCCTTTATTTGAAATCGAGTCTATACGGATTATGACCCTTTTCATCATCTTCTTCGGATTGGCTTATGTTAATGTAATTGGCATCAAACAAGGTATTGGGCTTGTCATGTTCAATACCTTTGCCAAACTCATTCCCTTAATACTGTTGATACTGTTGGCGTGGAAAGATGTTTCACTTTCCAATTTATGGTGGACAGATACTCCCACAATCAAACAATTAGGAGAAACCTCTTTAATTCTATTTTTCGCCTTTCAAGGAGGTGAAGTTGGCTTAACCGTTGGAGGTGAGGTGATCAATCCACAAAAAACCGTGCCTAAAGCTATTTTTATAAGTATTTCAACTGTAGTCATCCTTTACATCTTGATACAAATGGTATCTCAAGGTGTTTTGGGAGATGCTTTACCAGAATACCAAGCAGCTCCTTTGGCTGAAACCGCAAAAGTGGTAATGGGCAAATTTGGATACCTTCTGCTGTTAGCCGGAGCAGTGATTTCCATGTTTGGAAATTTAAGTGGTGAAGTTCTCAATAATCCAAGAGTTATCTATGCTTTAGCAAGAGATCGAGTACTGCCATCCAAACAATTGGCAAGCATACATAACACCTTTGCCACACCTCATATCGCCATTATTTCCTATGCAAGTATTGGTTTTATCTTAGCTGCCACAGGCACTTTTGAGCAATTGGTCCCTATTGCTACGGGAAGCCTGTTGATTGTCTATTTGGGTGTGGTACTATCTGTCATTAAATTGCGTCGTGCTCAAAAAACAAACTTGGAAGGTTTTAAAATTCCGGGAGGTCTCACTGTTCCTCTCCTGTCATCTGTCATTATACTTTATTTTTTATCCTATTTATCCTTTCCAGAAAAAGTGGGCACTCTAATCTTTGTGATACTACTTAGTGTTTTATATGCGACCATTAAGGTTTTTAACAAATCATAACATTAACGCATTATGATAAAACCAATAAAAATTACACACAACAAAATGAAAATCAAATGTTTTAACATAAAAAACCTAATTCTTTAGTATATTTAATACAATATCACAAACCAATTATTCTCCCCATTCATAAGAACATTTTTTGTGAAACTTAAAATTTGACATTATGAAACCCGAGGCAAACACTTGGACCAAAACCGAATTGCAAGTCTATATTCTACTGCTTTGTGCCAATGCAGATTCTCATGAATCGGAGGCTGAAATCAACCTTATAAAGTCCAAATCTTCTCCTGAGATCTTCGAGAAAATGTACCAGGAATTTTCCAGGGACACAGAAGAACAGCGTTTTGAAAAAATTGATGACACGGTACAATTGCACCACTATTCCAACATAGAATTGGCTCAGCTAAGAAGAGAAATGTACGAAGTATTTTTCTCCGACTGCAATTTTGCCATGATGGAACGCAATTTGGACAAGATTATGGATAATATTCTTTATTAAACATGGATGTTCAAGAAACATCCATGTATTTCAGAAGCCTTGACATTTGGAAATCTCCTTACTTGAGTTACTGGCCACTAAGCCCTTGTGCCCTACTAACAAACACCTATTACATACTTTCTTTTTCACCATACTTCCTTCTCTTTTTTCTCTCGCTATTTTCACTCCATTATAAATTTCCTTTTATAATCTCCTTTCAAATCCTTTACCTGATATGAAAACATTGACCAGCCTCGTTCTTTTTCTTTTGGTTTCTTGGTCTAGTTTATCTCAGGAAATGGAATTGAAACGCTATTCTTATTCCCAATTGTTTCAAATGATTGAAGAAGAACAGGATACTATTTTTAGACTTAAAAATGCTGAAATTGTCTACAATGAAGCTACAGACTCTCTCTTTCAGGCAAAAGCAAATAATTCGATAGATTCTATTATTAACACTCGCAAACAAAAAATAATTAATAAGGTACTATTTCTCGATAATGTCCAATTCTTGACATCAAAAGACACTAAAGATGAATCCATTAATAACGGTATCATACAGCACATCACCTTCTTAAAAGAAGTAACATTTAGCCAATGCACTTCAATAGCTCTTTTTAATTGCCACTTTAAAGGAAGGTTATATTTATTCCTCGACAATAAGGACAATCAAATAAAGAAAAGGATTGAGTATATCCAAAGTACTTGGAATCAAGATCTGTTTAATTCAACAACAATTGGATTGATTATAATAAAATGCCATTTTTATAATGAAACTGTCATTTCATCCAGTTTGGCTCCTTATAAACTAGACGCTCCCCACAGTTACACTATCGTTATTGATAATTGTTCATTTTATGGGTACCAACCTCTTCACAACGTTTACAATAGTAATTTTTTCTTAATATTTAGAAACATTAACAATTTACACTTAGCAAACAATCAAATTTTTGGAGAATCAACCCTCATACATTTTGTTTCAGACAAGGTGGATTATACCAGAATAGAAGCAAATGAATTTTTAGAGTCCTCTATTTTGCTTCGTGTTACTGAAATGCAAGGCATAAACCTTTTAAATATTTCAAAAAATTCTTTTGGAAATCATGTGGGACTTGCTATTGATACTTTTGACCCAAAACATATTGTTGATTGGGAATCTCTGAAAGGAAAGCTCTTCTCCACCCAAACCTATGATAATTATTTTTATAAGACAAACCCTCCATACATTAACATATCAACTAAAGACTTAAAAAGCTATTTAGAACAAAGATTACAAGACAAAGACATTTTTAAAGGAGAATTAGCTCTTCGGGGCAAATTGCTCAACCACTATAATAATATTCTGGACACCGAAAGTAAAAACTCAGTCTATATAGAATTAAAGGATTTAGAAACACAAAAGCTCGCCTATGAATATGAAACGGCTCCATCTTTTGACACTTTCTTTCAATGGAAAGTAAATCAATTTTTAAAGCTGTTTTCCAATTATGGCACTAAACCTTCCAAAGCCATCATCTTTTCACTGTATGTCATTATTTTCTTTGCGATCATCTATCTATTTTTTCCAAATAGTTGGGATTCTCATGGCAGAAAACGCATCATGGACCGTTTTACCTTTTTTATAAAATATATGAAAAAAGACGCGGGAATACATGAAGTGTACTTGGAAGATAAACAACCCGATTTAATGGAATATGAAGCTTTTAAAAACTTATTAATCCAAGCTAGCCCGCAAGTTCCAAAATTTTTCATTAAGACCGGATTGCCCCTTTACAAATGGACTATTGCAAGAACCAATTTACACGCCTCAATTTTAAGCAAATTCGATATCATGAAAGGTACATGGCAAGATTTACCTTTAAAAAAACGGTTCTGGAAATCTATTTTATTGATAAGCGCTTTTTTGGTTGCCATTATATATGATCTTTTCATCAAAATACTGAATGCTTTAATGCTCTCCATAAACACCTTTACCACCCTTGGTTTTGGAGAAATACCCATTAAAGGCTTCCCTCGTTACCTTGCTATTTTACAAGGGTTTATTGGCTGGTTTATGTTGACCATTTTCAGTGTTTCACTTATATCTCAATTACTCAACTAGCATGTACACTTTCTTCAGTTCCATTCGCAAACAATTAGCCGCACAAAACAAAGTAGCCGCCTACATGCGCTATGCCATTGGAGAAATTGTGCTGGTCGTGATTGGGATTTTAATTGCACTTCAAATCAACAATTGGAATTCCTATAGGAAGGACAGACTTCTTGAAAAACAATATTTAGAGAACTTTTTACTAGACCTTAAAAGCGATTCCATTAGTTTAACCTATTTCTCAAATTCCTCTCCTAAAAAAATCGAAGTACTGCTCATGGCCAGAAATCATGTACTTCATCAAACATCTATAAAAGACACTCTAGACTTCATCAATAAAATGGGATATGGAGGGGTTGGCAGTAGAGGAACCATGGTAGAATCCAAAAGCACCTATGATGACATTATAAGTACAGGAAATCTCCTTCTATTGAAGAATGAAAATCTCAAACAACATTTGCTTTTTTATTATCAATTCTCAGAACATACTAAACGGTATCTAGGAAACCTGCAAACAGAATACGCCACATTTATGAATTCCTACTTCCCTTTTGATAGCGAAGGAACTTTTAAAACAGTCCCTAAAGAGATCCCGCAAATTCTTGAGGCTCTTAAATCTGAAGAGTTTTTACGACTGGCGAATTCCGAATTAACCTATGCCTATGCCCTAAGAACTCGGGTAGAAATAATTTCAAAACTAAATGAAACAACCAAGGCACTCATTAAAACCGAACTAAATCTCCACAGCAAATGATGCACTTTTTCTCAAAAATTCGCTACCAACTAGCTGCAGAAAACAAAACGGCAAAATACCTACGCTATGCCATAGGAGAAATCATTTTGGTGGTTATTGGGATTTTGATTGCACTTCAAATAAATAACTGGAATCAAAATAGATTAGAAAACCGTGAAGAAATGGAAACACTAAAATCCCTAAAAGATGATTTCCTTAAAAGTCAAAACAATGTCTCAGAAACTATATCAAGACAAAACTTAGTAGTGGATTTTAGCAACAAGTTAATAATGACAATGCGGGAAAAAAATCGAACTATTGATTTTGACACTTTGGGAGCATACTTGTACATAGGTGCTTTTTCCTATTGGAAAATAGAACCTGTCAATGGCACCTATGACGCCCTTATTGGATCTGGAAAACTAAATGTTATTAAGAACAAACACCTGAAAGATGAATTGGCCGAATTCTCTGCACTCATAAAATATGGTTTCGAAGACGAGGTAATGTCTCTTGATTTAACAGGCAAACTCCTAGAAAAATCTAGTCCCTACAGCCCTTACCTAATGCCCCCTTTTATGGTTTCAGATTTTGGATGGAAGGATATGAATATAGACACAGACAAAAAATCAACCATCGTAAACAAACACTTGAACAACAATTCATTTTTAGGGAGCCTAATCATAAAATTTGTACTAGAATTAAATAGACTCAATTATCAAAAAGACATACTCAAACACATTGAGGACATCCTTTCAATCATAGATGAAGAACTGAGCAATAAAGCAAAGAATACATGATGCACCTCTTTTCCAAAATTCGCTACCAACTAGCTGCAGAAAATAAGGCTTCCAAATACATGCGTTATGCCATTGGAGAAATCGTTCTGGTGGTGATTGGTATTTTGATAGCGCTTCAAATCAATAATTGGAATGAAAACAGAAAGCTGCAAATTGAAGAACAGCAAATCTTAAGCAGTTTATTGGAAGATTTAAAAGCAGCAAAAAAACAATCAGAAGAATCCATAATCAAAGAAAAGTTGGCGATAGACGAAATGGAAGCAGCTTTGGGCAACCAAGAAAAACGAACAAACTTCTTTAACAAAGAAAACAACACCCCCCTTTACCATAATATCTTTTGGGGTTTTGAAATTGATATTCCGGTCATAAACGCCTACGAAGAAATTAAAACCTCCGGAAAAACAGACCTCATCAGCAACAAAACTATCCGAAGTCATTTTACCAATCTAGAACGTAGCATCAACAACCTCAACAACCTCATGGACGACCGAATAAGAGTACATCAGTTGCGAATAGATGAAATTGTAGTAGAATACCTCAACTTTTTACCCCTCCTTAAAGCGGAATTTCCCAAACTCTCCATTGAAACGGGACCTCCAATTGATTTTGAGGCTATTATGAAGCAACCTAAAATAAGGAATTTGATAGGCATAAAACTGGAGCTCAGTACCAGTGTTTACTTTTACAGAAAACAACTATCCGATGAAATCCAACTGCTTATCGAACTCCTCGAGAAAGAAATTGAGAAACCATGATTAAATTCTTTAGAAACATCCGCAAACAACTAGCTGCACAAAACAAAACTGCCGCCTATATGCGCTATGCCATTGGCGAAATTATATTGGTTGTCATTGGCATATTGATAGCCTTACAGATCAACAATTGGAATGAAAACAGACTTGAGAAACGTTCCGAAAATAAAATTCTTGGAAACCTCCATTCAGAATTTGCAGAAAACCTAAAGAACCTTGAAAACATCAATGTTCAACTTCAGAAAACCATCAAATCCATGGAAAAGATCTTTGGAGTATTCCGAATGGAAACCCACCCATACACTCCATATCAAATTGACAGTCTGCTTTCCGAATCCCTAAACAGTCCTACCTGGAAGCCCAGCGATTTTGTACTTAACGAGCTCAAAAATTCTGGAGGACTCTCTAAATTGGGTAATGAAGATTTAAAACGCTTATTGTTTGAATGGTCCCGCTCCTTTGCCGAATTACAGGAAATACAAACCCAAACAGAAAACACCAACATCGCACTGATTCATTACATCAAACAAAATGGTTCACTTAGAAACATTGATCACCTTGGGAAGTATTTCAGCTACCCCAGGTCAAACATTCATCAAGGCAACCAAATTCTTTTAAAGGAATTCCAGTTTGAAAACTATATTGATGATAAATTATATATTTTAAAGCAACAGGTGGAGTTTTACAAAACAACCAAATCCTTAATTTCAAAAATCCTTAAGCTCACCGAACCAACTTAAACCACTCAATTCCAAACGTTAAATTCAACATAAAGAGACCATAAACCCTTACACAAAACAGTAACTTTGTAATATAATTAATAGCACATGGACAATTTTAATATTGTTGTTTTATTCGCAGTACTCCTTTTTGCTCGTTTGGGAATTAGACTTTATACCAAATATCAAGAACTCAAAAAAGAAACAGACAAGGACACTTCCAAATAGAAAGCACTACATCCTTTCGGAAATATTCCGTTCTCTTTGAACTTTATTTTAGATATCTAAAAGAATTTATTGTTTTACCGTTCCGTTGAATTGACTAATGTTGGAATTGATAGGATTACCCGAACTCCTTCTGAAAGAAGCAATCTGCCCAGCATGCCAAATGGCATCTGCTAAAGGACCGTTAATGGCATTCCAAAATGGAAATTCGCGTTCTCCAAACACGATCTTATAATCAGACAAATCATCACTGATACGTAGAGTATCCGCAATTTGTTTTAAATTCAAAAGCGTTTGTTTGCGCTTTTCTTCAAAACTTGAATTGGAAAAATCCCGCTTTGTATTGGGTTGTTTTAGAGTAGCATCCAAAACCACATAACTCAAGTTCAAAATATGGTCAATAGTCTCACCTGTCGAACGCACTTCAGAGCTTGGACTATAAGCCAAATCAGTTTCGGTTAAACCTTCGGTTGCCCAATAATACCGAAATCCCAATCCATCAACCATTCTAGCCGCCACAGTTCCTGCCGTGTAGATTTCGGATGCTTGAGGTATTTCATAATAGGGTAGTGTCGTGTCCATATCCTTTTGGGCAAAAATAAAGGATGCCATCAATAGCATCCCTCCTGTTAAAACTATCTTCATGTACTAATCGTTTAATTCTGATATATCCGAAATGGTTCCTGTCCCATACTTGTCAAATAAATACACTAGAGCCGTCATCGTAGCGGCTCCTAGTTCCAATTCTCGTTTGTTAACATGCTCGAAGGTATCGTTGGATGCATGGTGATGGTCAAAATAACGCTGTGAGTCCGGGTGCAATCCAGCCAACACCATATCACCACCTTTCAACGGACCAATATCTGCTCCACTACCTCCTTTTTCAAAATAGTGAATTAAGTAGGGCTTGAACAAAGCCTGCCATTGCTGTACTTTATTAAACACAGCATCACTGCAATCAAATGAAAAACCTCTTGGTGTAAAACCTCCCGAATCACTTTCCAAAGCAAACACATGATGTTCGCCGTTGGCCTTAGCAACTTCTGCATATTTTTTTCCACCGCGCATTCCATTTTCTTCATTCATAAACAACACCACTCTAATACTTCTCTTAGGTTGGATTCCACTCTCCTTCAATAAACGCAATACATCCATTGACTGAACAACGCCTGCTCCGTCATCATGAGAACCGTCTCCTAAATCCCAAGAATCCAAATGACCTCCAACCACAATATATTCATCAGGGAATTCACTTCCTGTAATTTCTCCAATCACATTATAGGATTGTACATCCTTTAATTGCTTACAATGCTGACTGAAATAGAATTTCAGCTTACTATTTAAAGCTAACATAGAGCTTAAAATTTCGGCATCATTGGTACTAATGGCCGCCGAAGGAATGCGTTGGTCATTTGGCAAATCGCCATAACTCATGGCTCCCGTATGTGGAAAATCGTCCAAGCGCAAGTTCACAGAACGTACGATAACGCCCAAAGCTCCATACTTAGCAGCTTCCTTTGCCCCTGAATAACGTTGGTCTACACAGCCTCCATAAGCTTGGAATGTATTTATCAAATCGGCTTGCATTGGGCGATTAAAAAACACAATCTTCCCTTTGATTTTTTCACTTCCTAACTCTTTCAATTCATCGATGCCCTTTACCTCCACAACTTCAGCCTTCAAGCCTCCATTTGGAGTTGCAATAGAGCCTCCCAAAGCACAAATATTTACATTGGTTGTAATTCCCGGAGAGGTTTCTACATAAGCAAATTCAGGAGCGCCTCTTACCCATCTTGGTACCATAACAGGTTGCAACCATACTTTATCCAAACCTAATTGCTCCAATTCTTCTTTGGTATATTCTACTGCACGTTCAGCATTTAAGGAACCTGACAAGCGTCCACCAATTTGATTGGACAGATAGTCCAGCCATTCGTAGCTCTTGCCATTGGTTAAAGATGTAGTGTAAATGTTTTTGATGACTTCGGCATCTTCTTGGGCTTGTATTTGAAAAGAAAACAAAACAACCACTAGGGCAATAATGTGCTTCATAAAAAATAATTTTGGCTCTAAAGATAATAGTTCTTATTAGGCAACTTCTAAAAGAAACCTTAAAATTAATAATGGTATTAAATGGAGTTACTCATTCTCTAATTGTTGTTTGTAAGATTCCAAATGAGCCTTGATTTCATCATCCAACTCCGGTTCCTCAATATCATGATAGGTTTGCAAGGTATCCAACAAAACTCTAGCCACAATATATCTAGCAGTTGCCTTATCATCGGCAGGGATGATATACCATGGCGCATGTGGTTTGCTGGTGTTGTTTATAGCATCCTCATAACAATGTTGATAGGCATCCCACAATTCACGCTCCTTAAGATCACCTGGAGAAAACTTCCAATTTTTCTCTTTTTTTTCCAAACGACGTAACAACCTATCTTTTTGCTCACTTTTGGAAAGGTGCAGAAAAAACTTAAATACAATGGTACCATTATCTGCAATATGCTGTTCAAAATTGTTGATTTCCTTAAAGCGCCTCTCCCAAAACCTTTCATCGATATCTTCCAACGAGGTAACATTTGGCAAATTTTCACCCAAAACATATTGCGGATGCACACGGGTTACCAAAACATTTTCATAATGGGTCCTATTGAAAATCCCGAATTTTCCTCGAGCGGGAAGCCTTAGGTAATGACGCCATAAATAATCGTGCTTCAATTCAAGTGGTGTAGGTGTTTTAAAACTGTGCACCACGATTCCACGAGTATTAAAATCCTTGAACACTTCCCTGATCATACTGTCCTTTCCAGCGGTATCCATGCCCTGAATACATACCAAAACGGCATATTTGCCATGAGCATACATGGTATCCTGCAGTTTTCCCAAAGTAACACGCACCTCTTCCAACTCTTTTTCAATCTTGTCTTCGGAAGCATTTAAATCGTAAGTAGTTTTGTTTTCTTCCAAAACTACAGGTCCTGAGGCTTTAAAATGGTCAATTTTTATATTTTTCATCAACTTGATATTTATGGTCTTACTTCTACTTAAATATAGGAAAATTATGATTTCACTAAAAAAAACATACGCTTTACCGATTTTTTGCTACTTTTATCGAGCCTACTTAAATTATTAAACCCAAATCACTATGAAAAAAATCTACATTTTCTCATTAGTCTTATTAACCAGTGCCCTAACATTTGGGCAATCCTTATGCTCGGACGCACAACCAGATGCCGTGTATGCCTACTCTCATGTGAAGACGGCCTACGACTCTAACAATTTAACCCACCTGAAGCAATATTCCAAACGTTCTTTGGAAGCTTTTGAGCGTGTTAAAACAACCTTGGAAAATTGCGGAGGTTGTAAAACCGCCTATAACAAAGCCTATGATGGTGCCGAGTTATTAGCTAAAGTGGCTTCGGCAGAGACCTTTGAGGACGGAAGATATTATGTAAAAAAAGCCAAAGAAATTGCACAGGAAACCATCACAGAGTTAGACATGTGCACCAAAGGAACTGGTACTTCAGGTAATCAAGACCTAGCCGATTTGGAAAGCGCACAGTTTGAATTGGAACAACAACAACTGGAATTACAACGCAAGCAAGAGGAAATCAAACAAAGACTTGTGGAGCAGCAACAAAAGGAAATAGCCATTAAAAAGGAACTGTTGATTAGCGAAGCTGGATCTTCTATTACTGAAAACATTAAATCCTACAACAAAGTTTTATCCTCTTGTGGCTGCCAATCAGAGAACATTAATTTTGCAGAAAACAAAACCGAATTGATGGATAAGTCCTTAGAAGAAATTAGATCTTTCTATATTAATACTATGGCCGCTATTACCAATACCTATCTAGAACGCTTAAACTCTTGTAAAATGTAATTTTACAGGATCGCTTATAAAAAAAGAGCAACCAAATGGTTGCTCTTTTTTTTATCTAAATAGTCTGTTCTTTTATTTGGCAGCAAAGAGCTTTACATCATCCTCACTCACTTCCTTACCTCCCAAAATAATCAAACGCTCCACAACATTTCTAAGTTCACGGATATTCCCAGTCCAATCATAATGCTGCAACAATTTCACAGCATTATCTGAAAATGACTTCACCCCTGTTCCTTGTTCAGATGCGATTTTTTTAGCAAAAAAGTCTATCAATAATGGAATATCATCACGTCTGTCATTTAAAGAGGGAACTTTAATTAGAATCACCGCCAAACGGTGGTAAAGATCTTCTCGGAATCTTCCCTCGTCAATTTCCTTTTTTAAATCCTTATTGGTAGCAGCCACGACACGAACATCTACTTTAATGTCCTTATCACTTCCCACACGTTGTATTTTATTCTCCTGTAGCGCCCTTAACACTTTTGCCTGAGCAGACAAACTCATGTCTCCAATTTCATCCAAGAAAATGGTTCCGGCATTGGCTGCTTCAAACTTACCGGCCCTGTCTTTAACCGCACTTGTAAAGGCACCTTTAATATGTCCGAACAATTCACTCTCTATCAACTCTGACGGAATTGCCGCACAATTCACCTCAATTAACGGACCTTTGGAACGCTCACTCTTTTCATGTAACCAGTGCGCCACCAATTCCTTTCCTGTACCATTGGGTCCAGTGATAAGCACTCGCGCATCGGTTGGCGCCACCTTTTCAATCATGTCCTTGATTTGTTCAATAGCTCCACTTTCACCCACCATTTCATAATTCCTGCTGACTTTCTTTTTCAGCAGTTTATTTTGCACCACCAATTCCTTTCTGTCCAAGGCAATCCTAACGGTATTGAGCAAACGATTTAAATCTGGCGGCTTGGAAATATAGTCGAAAGCTCCAAGGCGCATGGTGTTTACGGCCGTATCCAAATCGCCGTGACCGGAAATCATCACCATTGGAATTTCTGGTTTCAACTTTTTAACTGCTTCCAAAACTTCCACACCATCCATCTTTGGCATTTTGATATCGCAAAGGATTAAATCGTAATCGTCCTGTTTTACCTTTTCAACTCCGGCCAAGCCATCTTCGGCTTCTTCCACAACATAGGTATCATTTTCTTCGGAAAGGATTTTCACCAAAACTCTTCTAATGGCGGCTTCGTCTTCAATGACTAATATTTTGGGCATAGTATTTTGTTTCGGTTATTGTTTTTTGGGTTCTATAATATGAATGTCCCTTTGAGGGAATGGGATAGAAATGTTGTTCTCCCTAAATAAACGATCGATTTCAAAACGAATATCACTCTTTGGAAAGGCTGCTTTGAAACTATCATTAAGGGTAAAAATCAATTTAAAGTCCAACGAACTATCTCCAAAATTGATAAACTGTACCGCTGGCTCCGGATCCGGCAATACCTGTGGATGTGAACTAGCCGCTTCCAACAACAATTTTTTAACCAAATTCACATCGCTTCCATAGGCCACGCCCACCTGAACGCTTTCCCTGGTTGTAGTTCCATTTTGCGTCCAGTTATACAAACTATTGGTAAGATATAAATGATTGGGAATTACCAATACCTTATTATCGGCGGTAACGGCACGAGTGGTTCTTAATTTAATTTCTTCCACACGGCCTACTTTACCTTCAATTTCAATAATATCGTTAACAGATACGGTTTGATCTACCAAAATGAAGATTCCGGAGATGATATCCTGAAACAAGGTCTGCAAGGCCAAACCAACACCAATCAATAAGGCTGCAGATGCCGCAAAAATGGCTGTGACATTTACTCCCACCGAATCGAATACTACAAGGAGTACTATAAGGTAAATAAGCCATCTAGAGAATGAAAAGACCGTATCAAACTTCACCCTATTTTCTTCGGGCATGCGCTTGGACACTAATTTTTTTAAAAAAGTCAACACTACAGAAGTAATCCCATAGATGATAAACACCAATAAGATCAATCCTATGGTGATTTTTATACTACTGTCTTCGTTGGCATAAATAACCTTTCCCAAAAAACTGGTGATGGTATCCCAAACACTACTTTCTGTAACGATGGTTTCAATTTTGTCAATAGGATCTTGCATACCTTAGTATTTTAACCACTTATATAACTCTTTATAACTTGGCTTCTTGCCGTACATCAAGATACCTACGCGATAAATTTTGGCAGCAAACCAAACTGTAAACACAAAGGTACCTATCAATAATGCTAAAGATAATAATTGCTGCCAAATAGGAACTCCAAACGGAATTCTCATAAGCATTACTACTGGCGAAGTGAATGGAATAAATGAGAATACCGTAGATACCGTTCCATGTGGATCTTCTATAACTGTGAATACCCCAACGTATACTGCCAAAATAAGCGGCATCAAGATAGGCATCATGAATTGTTGGGTATCGGTTTCGTTGTCCACTGCAGCACCAATGGCCGCATAAAGGGAACTATATAACAAATAACCTCCAACAAAGAAGAACATAAAAGCCACAATTAGATTGGCAATCGGTAAATTTTGAAACGCCATAAAGCCCAACTTCAACTTGGATTCAAATTCTGGCGATTGTACAGCCTGTTGCATAATTTCTTGCTGCGGGGTATGCATATCCATGATACTGATCCCGAAAATAGCAGACACCACACTCATAAGCACCCCTCCCAAAATAATCCAGATGATGAATTGAGTAATCCCTGCTAAGGAAGTACCAATAATTTTCCCCATCATCAATTGGATAGGCTTTACGGAAGAAATAATGACTTCAATAATTCTACTGGTTTTTTCTTCAATAACGCTTCGCATGATCATGTTCCCGTAAATAATGATGAACATAAATAGCAAATATCCCGCCATACCGCCAAAAGCCAGTTTTAGAACATTGTCAATCTTGGAGGTCGTTTCTCCGGAAAATGTTTCCTGCTCAATATCAATATTAATACTGGAAGCCTTAATCATATTCAAGTCAACTCCCTTATTTTCCAATTGTAAATCGGTTAGTTTCTTTTCCAATTTACGCTCCAAAGTATTCAATACTGATAATGAAGCAGATTCTTCGGAATAAAAAACAATCCCCTTTGAAGCCGAAGTAGAATCTACCTGCTTTGGAATATACAGCAATCCATAGTCTTCCTGCGCTTTGACCAAAATCTTAGCTTCTTCCAAAGAGGTATTGCTTAAGTAATTATAGGTGGTATTATCGGTATTTTGGAACACCTCTTCCAACAGGCCTGTTTGATCCAATACCGATATACTGCGTTTTTTATTATTGTTCAGTTGGGTTAAATAAGCGACTACCGCAATAAGAGCTATCATGATTAACGGGCTCAAGACCGTCATGATGATGAACGATTTATTTTTGACTTTCGTCAAATATTCTCGTTTTATGATAAGAGGTAAATGGTTCATGCTTAATTATTTTTCACGGTTTCAATAAAAATATCACTGGCACTTGGAATCACTTCCACAAAATGATGTACTTCTGCCTTTGAGGTCAGAAAGGTCAACAAATCGTTGGACGTAGCGCTCCCATTAAGCTTGACATTCAACTTCAAATCGTCATTTAGATTCTTAAAGGTTGCCGGCAGCACTTCAAATTTATCACGAATGGCTCTTGTTACCCCATCCACATCTGCTGTTTGTAAACCAACTTCAAATGTGTTGGTTTTGTACTGTCGTTGGATATCTGTCAACTTACCATCCAAAATTTTATTGGATTTATTGATCAAGGCAATATGGTCACACAATTCCTCGACAGATTCCATACGGTGTGTAGAAAAAATAACCGTAGCACCTTCGTCCCGTAACTGAAGGATTTCATCTTTGATCAAATTGGCATTAATAGGGTCGAAACCTGAAAAAGGCTCGTCAAAAATCAACAACTTTGGACGGTGCAGTACCGTTACCACAAATTGGATTTTTTGGGCCTGCCCCTTACTTAGCTCTTGGATTTTTTTATTCCACCAATCACCTATTTCCAATTTATCGAACCAATATTTCAAGCGTTGCTTGGCTTCAGCCTTACTCATCCCTTTCAACTGGGCCAAGTAAAGCGCCTGCTCTCCTACCTTCATCGATTTGTACAAACCTCGCTCTTCTGGCAAATAACCAATGTCCTTGATATGATCTTGATGTAGCGCCTTACCGTCAAGCATCACGCTACCGGTATCGGGCATCGTAATTTGATTGATGATTCGGATTAAAGTGGTCTTTCCTGCACCGTTAGGTCCCAAAAGTCCAAAAATACTTCCCTTGGGAACGGCTATTGAAACGTCATTTAGTGCTTTAAAGTCTCCAAACTTTTTAGAAACAGCCTCAGCCACTAATAAATTGTCCATAGATTGATTTCTGCTAATATGTTGTTTGAGCTGTAAAGATATTAAATGTATACCAAGAACATCTAAAATGGCAAAAAAACTCGCCTTCCCAATCCTGAAAAAAACATGAATTTACTGTCAAAATATATGAAGGCACCAAAAAAAATTTTAGAAAGAAAATTCAAACATTGAATGGACTTTAGAAAAAGAAGAGGCCTGATTAAACAAATGCCATAAAAAAGGCGCTTCTAGAAAAACAAAACCCACCCTTAAAAGAATTAAGGATGGGAAAAAATTGCTATGAAAAAGAAAAATTACCACTAATATTTAATTAGTGACAATCAAATATAGTGTTTTTTATCAAATTAACAGATTATTAAGAAAACATATCTTTTACTTTTTCAAAAAAAGATTTATCTCCACTCTCTGGCTTTGGTGAAAAATGGTCGTCATTTCTCATCTTTTCGAAGAATTCACGCTGTTGTTTGTTCAAGGTTTTTGGTGTCCAAACATTCACGTGAACCAATAAATCTCCAGTTCCATAACCGTTAATACTTGGAATTCCCTTGCCTCTTAAGCGCAAAATCTTACCAGATTGTACCCCTGCGTCAATTTTGATCCTAACTTTTCCTGTTACCGTATCTATTTCTGTAGTATTACCCAAAACTGCATCTGGCATACTTACATACAAATCATAGTGCAGATTATCGCCTTCTCTTTTTAGGGTTGGATGATCTTCCTCTTGAATGGCTACCAATAAATCTCCAGCAATACCATTACCAGGTGCATCGTTACCTTTTCCGGTTACTTTAAGCTGCATGCCATCTACCACACCTGCTGGAATTTTTACGGATACAGTTTCCTCTACAACCTTCATACCTTGTGCATCAGCATCAGATGGTTTTTGGTCGATAGTCTGTCCTGCACCACCACAAGCCGTACAAGGCGAAGCCGTTTGCATACGTCCTAAAATAGTATTGGTTATCCTAGTTACCTGCCCGGTACCATTACAAGTACCACAAGTTTTATAGGTAGTTCCTGGCGCTTGAACTTTACGCTTTACTTTGATTTTTTTCTCAACCCCATTGGCAACCTCTTCCAAGGTCAAGGTTACCCTAATGCGCAGGTTACTTCCCTTCACGCGTCTTTGGCCACCGCCAAATCCTCCGCCAAAACCTGAGAAGCCACCGCCACCAAAAGCACCGCCAAAAATGTCACCAAACTGACTGAAAATGTCATCCATGTTCATGCCACCTCCGCCAAATCCGCCACTGCCATCAAAGGCTTGGTGACCAAATTGGTCGTAACGTGCACGTTTGTCTGGGTTACTCAATACTTCATAAGCTTCTGCCGCTTCCTTAAACTTAGCCTCCGCTTCGTGGTCACCTGGATTTTTATCAGGGTGGTACTTCAATGCCAGTTTTCGGTATGATTTTTTAATTTCTGCTGCAGTAGCCGTTCTCTCTACTTCTAAAATCTCGTAATAATCAGTCTTTGCCATGTATTCAGTTTATTGTCCTATTACTACTTTTGGGAAACGAATTACCTTATCGCCCAGTTTATAACCTTTTTCGATAACATCGATAATTTTCCCCTTCAAATCTTCGTTTGGTGCCGGAATTTGTGTCACAGCTTCATGATCGTCGGCATTAAAAGCATCTCCTGCTGCAACCTCAATCTCGCTCAAGCCTTTTTGTTGCAAGGTCGATTTCAATTTTTGTCTGATCAATTCCACACCTTTCAACAAATCTTCCGCATCGCTTTTGGAAATTTCTGAATAGGCTCTATCAAAATCGTCCAATACAGGCAACATCGCTTTCATGACATCCTCACTTGCCGTTTTAAACAATTCTACACGCTCCTTAGAGGTTCGCCTTTTGTAATTTTCAAACTCTGCAAACAAGCGCATAAACTTGTCCTTTTCCTTGGCCAAGTCTTCATTAAGTTTGTCTTCAATAGATACTTCTGTTTCTGGAGTTCCTTCCGCTTGTGTATCTTCTGCCACAGGCTGCTCTACCTGTTGGTCTTCTATGGGTTGTTCGTTCTGTTCTTTTTTACTCATGCTAAACCTATTTTTAACTTCAATAACAGTTGGCAAAAGTACTGCCATTATTATTAAAATGTCAAAATGTCACCAAATAATTTTCACCCTAAATGCTATCTTATGGAACATTTTATATTTTTGTTGCTTAACAATTCATTAAAAACACTAATTACCATGAAAAAAAGAATTTTTAACGTATTTACGGTACTGGCTTTAACCATGGCGGTTGTTAGCTGTCAAGACAAAGGCAAGAAGGCTACAACTACAGAAGCGGAACCAGTTGCTGAAAGTACTACGGTTACAGAAAAATTTGTTATCGACTCTACAGAGTCTACTATTTACTGGAAAGGTTTTAAACCAACAGGTTCACATCACGGAATTGTAAAATTGGAAAAAGGAGTATTCAAGTCTAACGGAACAGAGTTGATAAGTGGCTCGTTTTTAATTGACATGACCTCTATTGAGGATCAGGACATGGAGCCTGGTGACATGAAGAACAACTTGGAAGCCCACTTAAAAGGAACCGTAGAAGGAAAGGAAGGTGATTTCTTTGACACCACAAAATTTCCAACAGCGGCTTTTGAAGTAACAGGATCACAACCTACTACTGAAAACAAAAGTCTTATCTCTGGTAACCTAACAATTAAAGGTATCAAACAAAACATTACTTTCCCTATTTCTATCGTCAACGAAGGAGGCAGCCTTTCTATCATGAGTGATACGTTTACAATTGATAGAACTAAATGGGGGGTTAACTTTGGTTCTAAATCAATTTTTGATGATCTTGGCGATAAATTCATCAACGACGAAATCCAATTGAAGTTTGTATTGAAAGCTACAAAAGCTTAATCCAAAATTTTGGAATCTTAAAAAAGGCCGTTCAATTTGAATGGCCTTTCGTTTTTTAATAAATATAGGTATACTAGTTTAAAAGGTATTGAAACTGCAGGACAGCCATCCATTTACTACTAGACCGAAATGTATGCCCATCCACCTCTGAAAATACAGGACGATTTTGCCCATCTAAGGTAAACTTCATTCGCTGTCCATCCACATACCAATTAAGTCCAAATCGATAACAAAAAGCCGCCTCGTCCAAGGCTTCGTATTGCCCCCACTGGCCAGCAGTATACAACTGTAAATTATCCCATAATCTCTTACTTTCCTTATTCCCCAACATAAGCCCCGTTTGGTAATACACCGCACTACCAGTTCCAACTGCAGGAAATCCATTTCCTTTTCCATTAATTTCTACAACATCATCTAAACTTCCGAAAGCAGGATTGTTAACGCCTAACATTCGCAAATAATCAGGTCCCATATCATAATTATAATAGGCCACATATCCCGTTAACGCTTTGGCAAAAGAAAGACTCACAGGCTCCTCATAAAATAAATCTACCGACCATAAATTTAAGTCGTGGTAGTGTATGATATCATTCTTAAGGGAAGCCATAGCTTCTTGCTGAAATTTAGCTCCTGCACCCAAAGCCAAAATATGCTTCTTCCCCAAATAGGTTCCCTTAAAATTAGGCCCCAACACCGATTCCTTCTCTAGAAAATCATACTTAACATATCCCGTATACTGTAATTGCAAATCGTCATATGAAAAGTCGGCAGTTCCTTCAACCAATTTTGGAACTGCAGCTCCGGTATGGGTATGATCATAAGGAATGATGACCCCAATCCTGTAATTAAAGCGCTGCAAGTCCCCAAACAGAAAACAACCTAGGTTACGGGTGATGTCATCTGTTCTATTTAGGGTTGGTTGTGCCATTAAAGGCAAATCCAAGGCAAGCATTTCCGTTGTGGAAGGAGCCGTATAACGGGAAAGCCCGTCCCAAGTAGATTTCCCCATTGCAATATGCAGTTGATCAACAACCTTAAAGGAGCCATTTAGATCCAAAAATTCAGGATCAGGCCAACCTTCACTCATATTATTATAGTTGTTTTGCCCAATAAGTGCATAAAACTTAAAGCGCTCCCCTACCTTCCAACTCGTTCCTATTCGGTAACGTCGTAATGACATATCTATACTATAGGAACTAAGGTCTCCATTCTCAACCGTACTTCCAGGATTCCATTGTGTATAGCGCAGCCAAGTTTGGGCCGAGGCTGAAAATTTTAATTGCACATTGGGAGACTCTGCTAAGGTCCACTCCAAAGGTGCATGTTTCCCTTGGGCAAAAATTTCCAAATTTGCCAAGACAATAAATAATAATACGGTTAATCTTAAACCATTTTTTTGAAGAGATCCCGAAGAGGTTTCCGTAAGAAATTTCACAGTAATGATGCTTTATAATTTTGAAGTTTTTACGAAATCGTTTGAAATGCTTTTTCCAGACAAAAGCCTGTGTTTCAAAACGAAAACTGCACGAAACTAAATCATAAAATGTTCTTTTTTTATGATATTTCTCATAGTTTTTGAGGCTATTTGAATCTACATTTGAAATATCAAATTCCAAGAATCATGAAAACTATTTCAACAATTTTAGTCCCGTTCGATTTTTCCGAGGTTGCTCAAAATGCTCTGAAATATGCAACCCATTTTGTGGAAAACAATCCAAAGGCAAAAATTATACTTGCCCATGTGGTGGAGAACGAACAAACTGCTGAACTAGAGGCAAAGCTAAATGATATCGTTAAGCTGTTCGGCAAAAACCTTAAACATCCCATAACACCTATAGTAGTAAAAGGCAAAATGATAGACGCTTTGTTAGATATTGAACATACAAACCCTATCGATTTGGTAATTATGGGGACCTGCCCTAAAGGAACCGACTGCAACTTACAGACCAAAACTTCCGAATTTGTCCTGGTATCTAAGAGCCCTGTAATTGTGATTCCAGATGGCTACAAAAAAATTACACCTAAAAAGATATCACTTATTATTGATAAAGAGGAAATTCACAATAAAAAAATATTTGAAGTCCTCTTGGATGTGGCAAGACGCTTCAACTCCACGGTAGATGTTTTGACCGTTGTCAATAAAGATGAGGAACATTTTGGATATTCTGAAAACGATGAAAACAACGAGAATGCCATTATCTACTATCTGGAAAACTTCTATTCCCACCATGCTTTTATAGAAGACGAAAACATTGTGGACGGCATCTTTTCCTATGTAGACCATAACAATATTGACCTCATCGCCATTTTGTCCAAAAACCATGCAATACAATCCATAGCATCTGAAGGGAAATTAACCAAGGCTCTTAGCCAACAATCTAAAGTTCCCTTATTGGCTATAGATCTATAATAATTCAAAATCATACCCAAGGGTATGGCCATTTCAAAAACATTTAACAAACAAAATTAACCTAAAACGTAAAAAAGTCATGGAAGCAGTAGTAAATCAAGACCAAACACTGGATTTAAGCCAATATGGTTTAAAAGATGTTACAGCTCACTGGAACCTAGCTCCTGAAGAACTTCAGAGAATTACTCTTGAACAGGGAATGGGAACGGAAACCGAAAATGGAACACTTTGTGTAAACACAGGTAAGTTTACCGGAAGATCTCCAAAAGATCGCTTTTTGGTAAAAGATGCCTACACCAAAGATAAAGTATGGTGGGGACGAATCAATAAGCCTATTGAGCCGGAACAATTTGATGCTCTATATGACGAAGTGACCAATTACCTTTCTGGAAAAGACGTGTACGTGCGTGATGGCTATGTATGTGCTCACCCAGAATACCAAATGAACGTAAGAACCATTACAGAATACCCATGGTCCAACTACTTTGTAAAAAACATGTTCCTTCGTTTTAACGAAGAGGAGCTTGAAAACTTTGAAGAAGAATGGTTGGTAGTGTGTGCTCCGGGATATTCGGCTCCAAATCCAAAAGAAGTAGGTTTGCTTGACGGTAACTTCTCGATTTTGAATTTCACCAAGAAAATTGCCTTGGTTGGAGGTTCTGCCTATACAGGAGAAATGAAAAAAGGAATTTTCTCTGCCCTAAACCTTATTCTACCTATTGAAAAAGACGTATTGCCAATGCACTGTTCTGCCAATGTTGGAGAAGATGGCGA
Source organism: Mangrovimonas sp. sgz306409 (assembly GCF_059735265.1). NCBI lineage: Bacteria > Pseudomonadati > Bacteroidota > Flavobacteriia > Flavobacteriales > Flavobacteriaceae > Mangrovimonas > Mangrovimonas sp. sgz306409. Next base: position 59,492 of record NZ_JCAPEU010000005.1, on the reverse strand, counting down.
CACTGCCATATTCTTCGGACTTTCCGGAACAGGAAAAACTACCCTATCTGCCGATCCTGATAGAAAATTAATTGGAGACGATGAACACGGATGGACCAAAGAAAATATCATTTTCAACTTTGAAGGAGGTTGCTACGCTAAAGTAATTGACCTTACCGAAGAAAAAGAACCGGACATCTTTAGAGCAATTCGCCCTGGTGCATTGTTGGAAAACATTGTCTTTAAACCAGGTACTAAAGAAGTAGATTTTGCGGATAGCTCTATTACACAAAACACTCGTGTGAGCTACCCAATAGATCATATTGACAACATCCAACAACCGTCATTTGCCACCAACCCTAAAAACATCTTTTTCTTAACCTGTGATGCCTTTGGTGTATTGCCTCCAGTTTCCAAATTAACTCCGGGACAGGCTGCATACCACTTCATCTCTGGTTATACCGCAAAAGTTGCGGGAACAGAAGCAGGAATTACTGAGCCAGTACCATCCTTCTCTGCTTGTTTTGGTGAACCATTTATGCCATTACACCCAGCTGTATATGCAGAAATGTTGAGCGACAAAATGCAAGAAGCCGGCGTAAATGTTTGGTTGATCAACACAGGTTGGAGCGGCGGCCCTTACGGTGTTGGTTCCAGAATAAAACTAAAATATACACGTGCTATGATTTCAGCCATCTTGAAAGGTGAATTGGAAAATGTACCTTTCAAACCACACCCAATCTTCGGATTGTTCATGCCAGAATATTGCCCAGGTGTGCCAACCGAAATTTTGGATCCAATCAATACTTGGCTACAAAAAGGCGTGTATATCAGTAAATCTATTCAATTAGCGCATTCCTTCCATATTAACTTCGATAAGTTCGCTAACCAGGCTTCCGAAGAGATTATTCAAGGAGGACCACTAATTGATACTCATCACACTTTAGGTGATACTTTTTAAGTTTATTTGATTGTTTAACTTGAAAAAGGTTGTCTGTAACGGACAACCTTTTTTGATTTTATGGGCAGAGAATTATAACAAATCCCTTAAAGCCATCTCCAGTTTAGGGTATTTAAATGAAAATCCCATAGTTTCCACTTTTTTACTGCATACCAATTGGCTCTCAAACAACAGTTGGTGCATATCACCCAGGACCAATTTCATAATACTTTTAGGAATATTTGGCATGATTAAAGGCTTATGTAAATCTTTGGCGATAATATGAAGCATTTCCTTATTGGTTACAGGATTAGGTGCTACGCCATTAAAAATACCAGATTCTTTATTGATTAATACAAAAAGAAACAATCTGGCTAAATCCTTTACATGAATCCAAGATTGCCATTGACTGCCATCACCAAAGGTAGCTCCCATTCCGTAGCGAACAGGTTGCACCAATTTTGGTAAGGCCCCTTCTTTTTTATCCAAAACCAAACCAATTCTAATTTTGGCAACCTCCATTCCCAATTCTGAAAAGGCATCGGCTGCGGCTTCCCATTGCTCTGTCACCGTTCCTAAAAAAGAAGGAGATACTTCCTTCACATCTTCATCATAATATCGGGTAAGGGAATCAGGGTAAATCCCAATAGCACTGGCACTTATAAGGTGTTTGATAGTGAAATTATTTTCAGAAATACACTCTCGCAATAGATTTAAAGAAGAAATTCGGCTTTCCAAAATGGTCTTTTTGTAACTGCTAGTCCAACGTTTGGAAATTGATGCTCCCGCCAAATTGATAATGGCATCGACACCTTCAAAACAAGCAATATCAATCTCTCCCTTTGAGGGGTTCCAATAAAATCCTTTATAATGAGTCCGATTTTCGAGCTTGTTCTGGGAAGTCGTCAAATAATGTACTGCAATGTCCTTTTTAGCACACTGAGCAACAATTGCCTTCCCCACAAGTCCTGTAGCGCCTGTAATTAAAACTGTCATACTGCCTTTTTTATAAAGTTAGGAAATGCCGCTGGTATTCAACCCTCTTTTAATTAAGGTTTAACAAAGATTTCTTACAAACAAATGATTTGTAACACATAGGAAAGTAACACCAAAAAATTTATGCAGGTTTGTAGGCCCGTAACATTTCACGCTTACCAGGAGGTCCAGGGAGTTTATCTACCTTAAACCCTACGGCCAACATGGCTCTACGCACACTACCCTTTGCAGAATAGGTTACCAAAACGCCATTTGGTCTTAAGGCTTCATACATAATTTTAAAAATATCTTCAGTCCACAATTCTGGTTGTACCCTGGCGCCAAAGGCATCAAAATAGATAAGATCAAAGCAATTAACCTCATCAATATCCTTGAATTCCTTTTGCTGCTTTTCAAGTTTAAACAATGAAGTTATTTCGTGAGCTGTCTGCCAATCCACCTTGTGCAAAGCTTCAAACTGAGGTGTTCGATCTTCTTTTGAAAGTTGTTCTGGGTAATTTAATAATTGAAGTTCTTCGGGCTTAACTGGGAAAGCCTCTACTCCAACATAATTGATGGAACAATTCAATTTCTCGGCCTCTAATAAAGTTAAAAACGCATTCAACCCAGTTCCAAAGCCTATTTCCAAAATACTAAGCGGTTCCGATTGGGAACCTAAAAAATTTTCAAACTTATACTGAAGACCGTGTTTAATAAACACATGCTGCGCCTCTTGAATGGCACCGTGTTTAGAATGGTACTGTTCATCCCAATCTTCAATTTGGATGGTCTTGGAGCCATCTCCAGTAGTAATAATTTTACGCTTCACTAAATTAGTTAATCAACAGTTTTTGAATTCTAGGAATTGGTCCTGTACACCCCATGTTGTGGCAAGAAATACAAAGATTCACGGTAGCATTGAAACGTGTTTCCAAAGACTGGGTAGAAGTAGAATCGTATAAACGTTGTTCTGCTTCAATAAAGGCTTTGGACATCGCCTGAAAAGCTTCGGTGCGGTCTTTAAAATCGGAAAGTTCTGCCGAATGAATCTTTAAAAACTGATTAGGAAATTCCGTTGGCATTGTCCCTGAAAGAATATCTTGCTTTAATTCAGCCTTGTAATCATACATCTCATTCATAAGGTTGGCCATTTCCGAAGGCACATACATATCATATTTTACAGGTACTTCAGTTTCTACCATAGCCTCCTTTGGCTGTTGGCCACAACTGCAAAAAACAGCTAACATAAGCAATATTGCAATACGCCTCATGCTACTCATCCTTTAGCAAAACGCCATCCGCCAAAAACGCATACGTACGTTCAGGATCGGTTATTTTAGCGATATCTTCCTCACTTTCTCCTGCATCTTGTGCATAGTGACGCAATTCGGCTACAGAAGTTTCAGACACATATGCCATTCCATTGATAATGACTTCTTTTCCGGCTATATTTTTTGGCACAAAAAATCCATAATCTCTAAACTTTACCATCACTTGTTTCTCATCTCCTAAATCCAGCTTCATCCAACATCCTTTGGCCTGGCATACTTCATCAACTTTGGCAACAACCTTAGTTGACAAACTGTCGCCTGCGCTTATGGATTCATACAAACTGGCTAAATCTGATGCTGCAATGGCATTATTGGCCTCTGTAGGATTTCCAAAAGACATATAAGCGATTTCTTTTTTAGTTTCTTGATTTGCCAAATCCTTGGATTCATTTTTACAGGACACCAACAACAAAGCCACGGTAAATAAGGAGAAAAATGTTTTCATACAATTAATTATTTAAGAATCTGGCTACTAAGATACTTCTTTTATTAGACAATTTAATGATTTCAAATCTCTATAAATTTCATAATTTTGTAAGCATATCAAAAACACAACTATGCAGAATACAACACACATTCAAGATATAGAAATTACCAAATGTCAAGACAGCAAGATAAATGAGATTGACTTTGACAATTTGGCTTTTGGAAAAGTATTTTCAGACCACATGTTGGTTTGTGATTATAAAAACGGTGTATGGGAAGCTCCTAAAGTGATGCCTTACCAAAATATTAGTTTGGCGCCATCGGCTAAGATTTTCCACTACGGACAATCTGTTTTCGAAGGGATGAAAGCTTATAAAGATGCCAATAACGACACGTTTTTATTTCGCCCATTAGACAATTGCAAGCGCTTAAATATTTCAGCTAAACGATTGGCTATCCCAGAAGTGCCTGAAAACTATTTTATGGAAGGACTTAAGGCTTTATTGGAAGTAGATGAGCAATGGATTCCTAAAGCTGACCAAGGTTCGTTGTACATTCGTCCATTTATTTTTGCTTCGGGAGAAGGTTTTCATGCATCTCCTGCCAATGAATACAAATTTATCATTGCAACAGCGCCTTCTGGGCCCTATTTCTCTGGTAAGGTAAGCGTACTGATTGAGCAAATCTATTCGCGCTCTGCCAATGGTGGAGTTGGATACGCCAAGGCGGGTGGTAACTATGCAGGACAATTTTACCCTACCCAATTAGCTATTGAAAAAGGATACAACCAGGTTATTTGGACCGATGACAGCACCCATGAGTTTATTGAAGAAGCAGGTGCCATGAATATTTTTATAAGAATAAAAGATACTTTAATCACTGCACCAACCAGCGATCGTATTTTGGATGGAATTACCAGAAAGAGTATTATTGAAATTGCCAAGGCAGAAGGTATTAATGTAGAAGTACGTCCACTTTCTGTTCATGAAGTAGTAGACGCCGCAAAAAATGGTGACCTTATGGAAATGTTTGGATCGGGGACTGCTGCGGTTATTTCTCCTATCGCATCTTTTGGTTATAAAAACAATGATTACGATTTACCTCAATTGGAAAACAGTTATGCTTCCATTTTGAAAAAACGCATTACAGATATTCAATATAACAGAACCGAAGATCCTTATGGATGGCGAGTTAAGATATAATGAACAAACACAATAAAAAAAAGAGAAGTCAAATGCTTCTCTTTTTTTTATTCCTCTAGAATACTTGCAATATCCGGTTTAAAATAGTTAGGGCCTTTCAACACCTTTCCATCTTCCCTATAAATAGGTTCTCCATCCTCCCCCAATTTACTCATATTGCTACGTTGGATTTCTTCGAATACGGCTTCGATTTTATGTTGTAATCCGTGTTCTATAATAGTCCCACATAAAATATAAAGCATGTCTCCCAAAGCATCCGCCACTTCTACCAAATCCCCATTGTTGGCGGCTTCCAAATATTCTTCATTTTCCTCACGCATCAATTTATAACGCAACAGGTTTTTATCTTGACCTAGGTCAGCTTCAGGGGTTTCCAAATGACCAATCTTGAATGCCGTGTGAAAGGCTTTAACCGCCTCGATGTTTTTTTTCATTGCAGTAATCCTATTTTTTATGATGTCTTTTTGAATTGATTATAAACTGATTCTGTATTTTTGCCTAAAAATAGATATATGTTTACAAAAGGTCAATGGATTTTCGGGATTTTATTTGCCATCGCATTTATTGCCATCATAACCTATACCTATAGAAAGGATTTAAAACTTCACCGAAAGTACTATAAGGGAACGGTTTGGATCTTAATCGGTTTTATAGCCTTTATACTATTTATTGCTGCCATCAAGTTTGTTTTTATGTAGTAAAAACCTTAGTTTTAGTTTTTATTGGAGTATTGCCTCACCTCTATGCCTTATAAATTTCCCCAGTATCGGGGATGGTTTAAAATAGTTGAATGGCGTTACTTCGCAATATTGTTTTACTAACTAAAACCAACAATCTTATGGCTACAAAAAGATATAGCTTAGCGGATCACACCAAGAATTACTTTAGTACATCTACAAAAAAATTATATCTACAAATCCCAGTTACGGAAAGGGGGCTTACGGCTACAAAAAAAAATATTTCGAGCACAAGCCTTTGTGCTCTTGCAATTGAAATAACGGGAGCTACTTCTACTCCAACTTCTCCTATAGTAGATTTCATTGATATGGAAATAGATTTAAGCTCTGTTTCAGGATTTCCGATATCTAACCTTCGAGACGAATTAATTGTTTATGTTTTTCTAGATCCCAATTCTACCTCTGCATTATCAACCTTAAAGAACCAAGTTGCCTCTTTCGGCAGCACCTATCCATCTCCCCTGCCAATGCCTAATGGTCTTAAAGAAATTGATGGAGATATTATTATTAGAAAAGCTTAATGAACAAAATTTTCAGTTTCTCAACTTTGTTATTTTTGCTCCTGGCCGGGATTTGCTTCGGACAGGAGCAAAATTTATTACATACCCTTGATTCCTTAAAGAAAAATGAGAATTACAGGGCAATTATACAATACCGTAAAACCATTGATGACATCCCAAACAAAACTCCTGCTAAAGGGAGTTACCAATTAGCTTTAGCAAAAGCTTATAATAACTTCAACAAAGAAGATTCTGCTTTCTTATATTTTAAAAAAGCCTTAAAATCTTTTACCCAACACCAACAAGAAGAGCAAATTGCAGAAACCAATTATGAAATTTATTCATTATTGGATTCCCAAAAAAATTTAGAATCCGAAAAAGACCTCTACCTCAACAATCTTATTGAATACGCTCAAGAACATAAAAGTGATAAATGGCTAGGGACGATTGCCAATCAAAAAGCCATAGCATTTCACAATGCTAGAGAATTAGACTCGGCCAAATATTTTTACAACAAAGCCCTTTCCTACTTTAGAAAAATTGATAGCACACAAATACAAATTGGGATTTTGTCCAATTTAGGTTCCATACACAGTAGGATGTACAAAGATCAGGACTCGGCAATAATCTTAACCAAAGCCGCCCTAAAGCTTTTTGATCAAGACACCCTAGTAAGTAAAAATAAAAATTACAAATTCATTTTTTTTAACAATCTAGGTAATTACTATCGTAGAAACCAAAACTACTCAAAGGCTCTGAATTACTATACCTCCGCTGAAGATATACACCTATCCAAACAAGCCCATAAAAGCTACCTAACACTCTATAAAAACATTGATTCCACATATGTTGAATTGAACGACTTTAAAAATGCCCATAAATACTTTTCCAAATCCGATTCCATTCAGGAAATCATCAACCTTAAAGACCAAAACGCCTCAATCACCGAAGTAGAAGCCCGCTACCAAAATGAAAAACTGAGAGCCGATAATCTAGTAACTGAAGCTGCTAGAAAAAGAAACCGAAACTTCTTAATTTTGGCCGTTGTCCTTTTAATTTCAGTAGCGATAGTTTCGTACTTGATTCAAAAGAACACACGTAGAAAACAAAAACTGGCCGAAAATGAAAAGGAACTGCAAACACAAAAACTAGCAACCGTTTTAAAAGAACAGGAGCTGAAAGCTATTGACGCCATGATTGAAGGGCAGGAAAAGGAGCGCTTGCGCATTGCCAATGATCTTCATGATGACCTTGGCGGATTAATGGCCAACGTCAAGTTGCACTTCAATAGTTTAAACGGCCAGCAAAACAAAGAACTTTTTGAGCGCACTAATCTTTTAATAGACGAAGCTTACAACAAAGTGAGAAGTATTGCCCATGCCAAAAATTCTGGAGTTATTGCAAAACAAGGTCTTTTAAAGGCCGTACAACAAATGGCTGATAAAATTTCTTATGCCAATAAAATTTGCATTGATGTAATTGATTATGGCCTAGAAAACAGACTGGAAAACAGTTTGGAACTTACCATTTTTAGAATTATTCAGGAGTTGACAACCAATGTTATCAAACATGCCAATGCCACAGAAGTGACTATTCACCTAACCAATCATGACGACAGCTTAAATATCATGGTTGAAGACAACGGAAAAGGCTTCAACCCAAGCAAAATAACTTCAAAAAGTGATGGCATGGGACTTGGCAGTATCGACAAACGAGTAGACCACCTACATGGCTCCATGGCCATTGAATCTGAACCCGACAAAGGCACCACCATAATTATTGATATTCCCCTATGATACGATTAGCAATTGCAGAAGACCATCAATCCTTAATAGATGGCATACAATTACTGTTAGAGTTTGAAAATGACATTGTAGTAGTAGGTACTGCCAATGACGGCGAAAAACTTCTAGACATTGTCAACAGCAAAACCCCCAATGTGGTTTTAACCGATATTAGAATGCCTATCATGGATGGTATTGAAGCGACCAAACAAATTAAAAACCTGTCACCCGCCACTAATGTTTTGGCCTTTTCAATGTTTGATCAAACAGAAGCCATCAATCAAATGCTTGAGGCAGGAGCATCTGGCTACATCCTGAAAAACTCTCCGCTAACAGAAGTACTTTCGGCCATTAGAACTGTAGCCGAAGGCAACACCTATTTTGATGCCAACATCAATACCAATGCCTTAAACACCTCCGAAGCAACTTCAAAAAAAGGGATTCTTACCAAACGGCAAATTGAAATTTTGGAACTTGTGGCACAGGGAAGAACCTCTAGGGAAATTGCCGATGAGCTCTTTATAGGTGTTAGAACTGTGGAAACCCACCGTAAAAACATGATTAAAATCCTAGGGCTACAAGGCAAAGGTGAATTGATGCGCTACGCTCTAGAAAAAAAATACCGATTTTAAAAATATCCCCATTATCACGGATGGTTTTATATAAGGAGGTTCGCTAGTTTTACTCCGCTATTTAGAACAATGCCTTCGGGTCAATCTAAACCTGCCCAAGAGAAATCTTTGGCTACCTAGTTGAAACATCGTTTAGGTTGAAGGGAATATTTTACGTTTTCAACTATCAAAAAATCCCCTATAAAGGGGATTTTTTACTACAAAATGTACTCATATATTTACCTTCTCTTAAATGCTTGACGTTATAAGATCTTTGAAACAACCAACCAAAGCTAGAAACCCCTTCTCCATTAGCCTATAGTATGGTAGCAGTATAAATTTTATACATTCAATTGTTTTTAGCTAATTAAATCCCCGTCATCGGGGATTTTTTGTATACAAAAACACCTACATTATTACTATGAACAAAATTAAATTTCTTCAAAATTGATTACCTTTGATTAACATCAATGTCTTCAAAATGAAATTTTTTAAATACTTTCTATTTCTTGTCCTTATAGCCTGTATCGCCTTAGCGATTTACATTGCCGTACAACCAAATTCTTATGAGGTTAAGCGTGAACTCACCATAGAAGCTCCCGTCTCCGTAGCTTATAAAAACGTGGTTGACCTTAAAAATTGGGGAGCTTGGTCGCCTTGGGTAGAAAAAGATCCCAATACCGCCATAACTTTGGGAGAAAACACTCTAGGAGTTGGCGGATCGTACTCTTGGACAGACTCCCACGGGAAAGGATCAATGAAAACTAAAGAAATAGAAGATAATACATCCATTGATCAGGAATTACGATTTGACAATTATGAGCCCTCCAATATCCATTGGAAATTTGAAGCCTTAGAACCAAATAAAACGAAAGTAACCTGGACCATGTCCGCCGATAAACTCCCCTTTATGTATAAAGCCTATGCGCTGGCTAATGGAGGATTCGACAATATGGTTGGACCCGATTTTGAGCGCGGCTTAGTTAAATTGGATAGCGTGCTTCAGGAATCCATGAAAATTTACAACATCAAAGTCAATGGTGTGACTCAGCATAGTGGTGGGTTTTATCTTTATAATACCACATCTTGCAAAATTTCAGAAGTAAAAGCTAAAATGCAAGAAATGCTTCCCAAAGTCATTCAATATGCCTCAGCAAATAATATTTCCATCGCTGGAGCTCCATATATTAACTACATTAAATGGGACGAGGCCAATAACGCAACCATTTTTTCATGTTGTGTTCCTACAACAGCTCAAGTTATTACTGCTGATGGAAGTGACATTCTAACAGGATATATGGATGCCTTTAGAGCTGTAGAAACTACGCTTACGGGTAACTACGACAATTTAAAAGAAGTTTGGGACATGGCCTTGAAATATGTACCAGAACATGGATATGAATTTCAGGAAAATGGTCCTATGTTGGAAACCTACCTTACAGATCCTATTCAAACCCCAAACCCTGCAGAATGGGTGACCAAAATCTATATTGCCATTAAGGACGACAGTAGCAATACAACTCCAGAAACAAACAGCCTTTAACTTACTTCCATGAAACATTTATTACTTGTATTTCTGGGAGGAGGCTTTGGAAGTGTGCTTAGATTTGGGATTGGGAAGCTTTGGAACAGCCATGAAACCGGTATTCCATACGGCACTTTTGCCGCCAACATTTTAGGCAGTTTACTTATCGGTATTATATTGGGATTGGCAGCAAAGAACGACACCCTTTCCCAGAGCCAAACCCTGTTTTTGGCAACTGGTTTCTGTGGCGGATTTACAACTTTCTCAACCTTTGCCTATGAAAACCATGTCTTTTTAAGAACTGGTGATTTCACAAGCTTTGCCATTTATACCATTGCAAGTTTTATCCTTGGCTTTTTGGCAGTGTTCTTGGGAATGTTTTTGGTGAAATAACTTTCGGGCTAACACCTATTTCTTTTTATAAGCCTTTACACCTGCCTTAATCTCTGTATTGAGATAGTTGTCTCTTGGCACGATAGGACACGAATAGCGTGCATTATAAGCACAATAAGGATTGTATGCTTTATTGAAATCTATGGTGAGGCTATCACCTTCAGGAATTTTCAAATCTATATATCGGCCACCCCCATAACTTTCATCTCCATTGGTATTGTCCAAAAATGGCAAAAACAAATAGTCCTCAAATCCTTCTTGTGTCATCAATTCCTCTCCTTGATAAACTTTAAGCTCATAAGAACTTCCTTTTAATTCAAACTTCAAAACGCCGTATACTCGCTCCTTGGACTCTCTATCCGTAGTTGTTTTCATTAAAAACCATGGCGAATCTGGAGTTCGGTGTAATGTTGCAGGGACCACATAGGAAGAATCTACATCGAAAAACGACAGGCCCTTAAAACCCTTTCGGTCTTCATCGGTCAATGGGGACATTGTAGCATCCCTAAATTCGGCATTTAACTTTTTTTGAAAGGCTGTTTCACCTAAAATTGGCTGCTTATCTTGGGCACATCCCAAAGCAAAAATTCCCAGAAATAAAAAAATTAAGAATCTCATATACATTTTTTTCGCCATCAAAAATACAACTTAAAGTTATTTTGCATAGCTTTGGATTTCAAACTTTTAAGAATATCATGCTTTCAGTCATCACAAGAAATAAGCAAACCTATACCTCTTCGCCTAGAAGCTGGACGCTTATACGATTGTGTTGATTGTAACCAAACAATATATCTGTAGAACGTCCGGCTTATGTCGGACGTTTTTTTATGCATCAATTTTACATTAATCAAACATGGAACGAATTTTCAACAATTATATAAGCTCCTTTAAGGGACTTTCCAAAGAAGTCTGGTGGTTGGCATTAATTACCCTCATTAACCGAGCAGGAACCATGGTGGTTCCCTTTCTATCCCTTTACCTCACTAAGAGCCTCAACTTTTCTTTTAGTGATGTTGGATGGATTATGTCTGCATTTGGAGCTGGCTCGGTTTTGGGTTCCTGGCTAGGGGGTAAATTAACAGACAGACTGGGCTATTACAAAGTCATGGTCTTTAGCCTTGTGGTATCTGGGTTCTTATTTATAGGACTGCAATTTATCAGCAGTTTTATAGGCATGGTTTTAGGAGTTGGAATGTTGATGGCTGTAGCTGATATGTTCCGCCCTGCTGGGTTCGTAGCATTGAGCGCCTACAGCAAACCGGAAAACAAAACCAGATCAGTGACTTTGATACGTCTGGCCATCAATTTGGGATTTTCGGCTGGGCCAGCCATTGGTGGGATGATCATTCTCACTTTGGGATATGCAGGACTCTTTTGGGTGGATGGCATTACTTGTATAGTCGCTGGTATTTTGTTGCTCAATGTACTCAATCCCAAAACCGCTAGAGTTCAGGATGACATCATTGCTCCAGATCCAAAATCGGCATATAAAGATGGGCCTTACATCCTATTTTTGATTGCCATGGTATTGTTCAGTATCGTGTTTTTACAATACTTTTCTACCATGCCCCTTTATTATGAAAAGGAACGAATGCTTTCTGAATTTCAAATAGGGTTGCTTATGGGAATGAACGGTTTACTTATTGCCGTTTTTGAAATGCCGCTTATAAAATGGCTCGAAGGCTTGAAGTATACCAAAACCGGTCTTATAATCTCAGGTGCCCTACTTACAGCATTGAGTTTTTTGGTTCTTAACCTTAGCTCTTGGGTAGGCATTTTGATTGTAGGAATGTTATTTATGACAGTAGGCGAAATGATAGCCTTCCCCTTCTCCAATGCCTTTGCTCTTAAAAGGGCTACACGAGGTAATCAAGGGGAATACATGGCGCTGTACAGTATGGCTTTTGCCATTGCCCACATATTTGGTCACAATACAGGCATGCAGCTCATTGAGCAAGTAGGTTTTGAAAGCACTTGGTACATTATCATAGCAATCATGTTGATTTGTGTGCTACTATTAGTATTTTTAAAGCATAAAATGGCCTATCAAAACATTAGCCAATAACCTAAAGATTTAGCATTTTGAAAATAGAAAAAGACATTATCATCATAGGCGCAGGCCCCATAGGTATTGCCTGCGCCCTTGAATGTAAACAAAGAGGATTTGATTATGTGATTTTGGAAAAGGGGGCCCTTACCAATTCGCTTTTTAACTATCCTTTGAATATGACCTTTTTCTCTACTTCGGAACGATTGGAAATTAACGATGTTCCTTTCATTAGCAACAACCCAAAACCTAACCGGGATGAAGCTTTGGAATATTACCGTCGAGTAGCCACTTCCAACCAATTGAAAATTCATTTATACGAAGAAGTTTCAAGCATTCTTGAAAAAAATGGGCAATTTATAGTCACTTCGGAAAAGCAGAATTACCATGCAAAAAAAGTAATTATCGCCACTGGTTTTTATGATATCCCAAAACTACTGAATGTCCCTGGAGAAGAACTCCCTAAAGTAACCCATTACTATAAAGAGGCACATCCCTACAGCATGCAAAAGGTAATTGTGGTAGGTGCCAGCAACTCTTCTGTAGATGCTGCTTTGGAAATTTGGCGCAAAGGTGGAGACGTCACTATGGTGATTCGAGGTAATGATATTGGTGAACGCGTTAAATATTGGGTACGTCCAGATATCCTCAACCGCATTGAAGAAGGAAGCATCAAAGCCTATTTTAATTCAGAAATACAAGAAATCAAGGAAAGTGAAGTCTTGGTAAACACTTCAAAAGGAAGCATCAGCATCCCCAACGATTATGTTGCCGCTCTTACGGGGTATCAACCTAATTTTAAGTTATTGGAGGCGGCCAATATTACCTTTAGTGATGATGAGAGACATATTCCAACCTATAACACAGAAACCATGGAAACCAATATTCCTGGACTCTATCTTGCCGGCGTGATTTGCGGAGGTATGGAAACCCATAAATGGTTTATTGAAAATTCACGTATCCATGCCAAACAAATAGCTGAGCATATTTCCCAAACCCTTTAACTATTACTTAAGAGGTTTGATATAGCCATTTTTGACCACATCAGAAAGAACAATTTGAGTTTTGCTTTCTCCGTACACAATAAGTTGGTCAATAAAAGCCTCCAAATGCTTTTGATGTTTTAGGATGACTACCATAACAATGTTTTCATTTCCGGTAATCCTGTAACAGTTCAATACCTCATCATAGGTTTTCACCTTTTCCAAAAAGGGCTTGAGCTTTCCCATAAAGGCACGAAGTGTAATAATCGCCTTGAGCTGGTAGCCCGCTTCAAAGTAAGAAACGGTAGTATGATAGTCCTCTATAATTCCACCATCTTCCATTTTTTTGATACGCTCCGAAACTGCAGGCGAACTAATGCCCACCTGTCTCCCAATTTCAGCATTGGATTGCCTTGCATTTTGCTGCAAACACTTCAATATTTTCCAATTCAAAGTATCAATACTCATTTTTAAAGTTTTTTAACTAAAAAAAATAATAATTAAACCAAATATACACTTTTACTTTAATTATTAAAGCTGAATCTAAAATCTTGTCCTTAATTTTGATATAAATTGCTATTAAACTATGTTACCTCATTTACCATCCCATTTCTCAGAACTACCTGTGTATCAAAAAGCTATAGATATCATCATATTATCTAGAAGCATTTCTACATACTTAAATCAGGATCTGAATTATCTCCGTGAAGATGGTACCGAAGACCATCACATTTATTTTACGGGAGACATTGTACAACAATCGGCTTCCCTGGCTCCAGAAATTGTCAAGGCCGAAATGGAACGCTATTCTGAAAGACGCCACAAACATATTGCGGCCCTAAGAAGAATGACCAACAGGCTCTACAGGAATTGCCGTAGATTGGAAAAATGTAACAGTAACGGCAAGGATTATATCCCTTTGCTAAGACGCGAGCTTAAAACCTTTAAAAGGTTACAGCACTCTTGGATGCTTACCCTTTAAAGTTTTATTTGCACTATAGAAATACCGTACACATATCAGGAAGCTCAACAGCTTCCGTTTTTTTGTTAAAAACTTTGTGTATAACTAAACGTACAATTTACTGAAATACACTTCATTATTAGTAATTTAGAATTGTCTCTAAGAACTTTTTATTACTAAGCCTTTCCCTAATTTTTGGTTGGTTAAATACAGGAAAGGCTTTTTTATTTCTACTAAGTATCCACATCACCCCAAGTCTTTTTATTATGCCATCAAGGATGCACATCCAAGACATAAATTTTAAACACCATTATAAGCATTCCTACTAGCCCACCTACCAAAGCGCCATTCAACCTAATGTACTGTAAGTCCTCCCCAACCTTTTCCTCTATTTGTTTCACCAACTCAACATTTGATAGTTTTGCCAAGCTTTCCCCAACCAATTCCCCTATGCGATGGTGGTGTTTATCTATTACTTCCAATAAAGTGCTCTTTAACCAAGCATCGGTACGTTCCAATTTCGAGACATCATTGTAAAAGCCATGCAACATTCTATTCACTTTCTCCTTTAAAAGTTGGGTGTGTTCTGTTTCCCCTAGAAATACTTGTTCGTGAATGATCTCTTTTACTCTTGTTAAAGCCTGTTTTACCATACCAGAATCAATCAAGCGCAACAGGAATTGCTCTCCAAACGCATTAATGGTTTCAATAGCAGGATGGTCTTCCGAGGTCAAACGGTCTCCATAATCGTAAAGCTGTCTGTCCAATGCCTGGATAATTTTATGATCCTCGGGAGACTCATGCATCTCCTCTATCAGTTCATACAACTGTTCTTGTATCCCTTTGGCTATTTTTGAAGGTTTTATAGCTCCTAATATCTGGCCAGCTCCAACCAACACCCCTTTAAGTACAGAGCCCTTCTTCTTCTGATTTTTCACCTGAAGCTCCACTTCAGTCGTTAAAAACTCCAAAGTTGCTGGGTCTGCAATTTTTTCTTTCAGCACCTCCAAAAACACCTTGAGCATTCCGTAATGTTCCTTATGCTCTACTACTTGCTTTAAAAAACGGCCTAAAGGCTCCGCAATATTATTTCCCTTGCAAGCGGGACGTAACAAATCCTCCAGACCAGACACCACATTGGGAGCGTCCAACTGCAACAACAAGGCTTCCAGTTCTGGCTTAAGAGTTTGTTGAATAGCAGTTTGATTGTCCCCGTCCATTAAATATTCCAGAATAGGCTTGGCCAAGGATATGCCTCCAATTTTATCCCTTAGCATGTCTTTGGAAAGCCATTCGTTGTTCACCAAGTCAACAATACCGGCAGACAACTTCTCCCTACTTTTTACAATGATATTGGTATGGCGTTTTACATAAGGAATGGGGATTTCCTGAAATAAAGCTCTTACCGCAAACCAATCGGCGACACCACCAACCACTGCGGCCTCAAATCCTGCCAACAGTATCTCCAAAAGATCACCTTCATATAAATGCAATTTCTTCAAGACGAGAGCTACAGTCATGAAGCAAACAGCCAAAGCCAAAGACAGGTTTCCTAATCTATTTTTTTTCATGTTGAAAGTTTGGTCTTTCTAAGGTCTTAAAAAATCCTGAAACCTAAGACCTTAATCAAAACAAAATCAACCAAATAATTTAAAAAGCATTTCAAAACCCTAATCCATAAGATACCTTTCTTTTGAAAATTCCATAAAAAAATCCCGAGAAGATTCTTCTCGGGATTTTCAATAATTGTTATGTTTTCAATCTACATATTACGTCTGTACTGACCACCTACTTCAAACAACGCATTGGTAATTTGTCCAAGTGAACAGAATTTCGTGGCTTCCATCAACTCTTCAAAAATGTTTTGGTTATTGATAGCCGCATACTGTATTGCAGACAATTGCTCAGCAACCTCTTTAGCATAACGTTCGTGAAGGTTTTCCAACGTTTTAATTTGGAATTGCTTTTCTTCTTCCGTCGCACGAATCACTTCCGCTGGAATTACCGTTGGAGACCCCTTACTGCTTAAGAAGGTATTCACCCCAATAATTGGGAATTGCCCATTGTGCTTCAAGGTTTCGTAATACAAACTTTCCTCTTGAATTTTAGAACGCTGGTACATGGTTTCCATAGCTCCAAGCACACCACCACGCTCTGTAATTCTATCAAACTCTGCCAACACAGCTTCCTCAACCAAATCAGTCAATTCTTCAATGATAAAGGATCCCTGAATTGGATTTTCATTTTTAGCCAAGCCTAATTCCTTGTTGATGATCAACTGAATTGCCATAGCACGACGTACCGATTCTTCTGTTGGCGTTGTAATGGCTTCATCATAAGCATTTGTATGCAACGAGTTACAGTTATCGTAAATAGCATAAAGCGCCTGCAAAGTAGTACGGATATCATTAAAGTCTATCTCTTGGGCATGCAAGCTACGTCCTGATGTTTGAATATGGTATTTCAACATCTGCGCTCTTGGATTGGCTCCGTACTTATGCTTCAAGGCCTTAGCCCAAATTCTACGCGCCACACGACCAATAACCGCATATTCAGGATCGATACCATTAGAGAAGAAAAACGACAAGTTTGGTCCAAACTTATTGATATCCATTTGTCGTGACAAATAATACTCCACATAGGTAAAGCCATTCGCAAGGGTCAATGCCAATTGGGTAATTGGATTAGCCCCTGCCTCTGCAATATGATACCCAGAAATAGACACCGAATAGAAGTTACGAACGTTGTTATCGATAAAGTATTCCTGAACATCCCCCATCAATCGCAAAGCGAATTCCGTAGAGAAAATACAAGTGTTCTGGGCTTGGTCTTCCTTAAGAATATCCGCTTGAACTGTTCCGCGCACCTGAGCGATAGTTTTAACTTTAATATCGGCATAGACATCGGCAGGCAACACTTGATCTCCTGTAACGCCCAACAGCATCAATCCTAAGCCGTCATTTCCTTCAGGTAATTCCCCATTATATTTTGGGCGCTCTTTTCCTTTATAGATTTCGGCAATTTTTGCCTCCACTTCTTTTTCAAGACCATTCTCCTTAATATAAATCTCACATTGTTGATCGATTGCCGCATTCATAAAGAATCCCAGCAACATTGGTGCAGGCCCATTAATGGTCATACTTACCGAAGTCATGGCATCGGCAAGATTGAATCCTGAATACAATTTCTTGGCATCGTCCAAACAGCAAATAGAAACTCCTGCATTTCCAATCTTTCCATAGATATCGGGACGATGGTCTGGATCGTTCCCATAAAGAGTCACCGAATCAAATGCTGTTGACAGACGTTTGGCAGGCATTCCTAAACTTACGTAGTGGAAACGACGGTTGGTACGCTCTGGCCCACCTTCTCCGGCAAACATACGTGTTGGATCTTCCCCCGTTCTCTTAAACGGATACAGTCCTGAAGTATATGGAAATTCCCCTGGAACATTCTCCTGTAAGCACCATCTTAAAATATCCCCCCAAGCTTGGTACTTTGGAAGGGCTACTTTAGGAATCTGTGTGTGCGACAGAGATTCTGTATGCGTTTCAATCTTTATTTCTCGATCCCTAACCTTAAAAGAATAGATTGGATTTTTATATCGGTTTACCTTTTCATCCCATCCTGTAATTACTTCCCAGTTGTATGGATCAAGGTTCATTTTCATTCTGTCGAACTCCTTAATTAGAAGTTCCAATAATAATTTGTTCTCTTCGGAAACTACCAAAGTTTCGGTATCCACTCCAGAACGTGTTAATACCGGTGCTGAGCCTACAACCGTTTCAGTGGTTTTATAAATACCATACAGTTTTTGCGCTACCTCTACTTGTGCCGTAGCAGTAGTATCATAAGCACGGTTGTTTTCTGCGATTTCAGAAAGGTAACGTGTTCTGGCAGGTGGAATCACAAAAATCTTCTCGCTCATCTCCTTGGTGATTTCAAAAGTAGACTTTAAATCACTCTCCGACTTTTCAACCAAAGTATCCATGATGGCTTTGTACAACGAGTTCATTCCTGGATCATTGAACTGCGACGCAATCGTTCCAAATACCGGCATATCATCTGGGTTGGCATGCCACAGATTGTGGTTGCGCATGTACTGCTTCTTCACATCTCGCAAGGCATCCAAGGCGCCACGTTTGTCAAATTTGTTAATCGCTACCAAATCGGCAAAATCCAGCATATCGATTTTTTCCAACTGGGTTGCAGCCCCAAATTCAGGAGTCATTACATATAAAGACACATCACTGTGCTCTAAAATTTCTGTATCAGACTGACCAATTCCGGAAGTTTCCAAAATAATCAAATCGTACTCGGCAGCTTTTAAAACTTCCACAGCTTCATTAACGTATTTTGACAATGCCAAATTAGATTGACGTGTTGCCAAACTGCGCATGTACACTCTTGGGTTGTTAATGGCATTCATACGAATTCTATCTCCCAACAAAGCGCCTCCCGTCTTTCTTTTGGAAGGGTCTACAGAAATAATCCCGACTGTTTTTTCTGGAAAATCGATTAAAAAACGTCTTACCAACTCATCCACCAAAGAGGATTTACCGGCACCTCCCGTTCCTGTAATTCCAAGTACTGGGGTATGGCTGTTTTTATTTTTAGCATGAATATCTTCTAAGGCAACCTTGGCAACTTCTGGGAAGTTTTCCGCTGAAGAAATCACTCTCGCAATAGCTTTTGGATTCTTCTCTGCTAAATGGCTTACTTCTCCATTCAAGGAATCACCAATGGCAAAATCGGACAACATTACCAAATCATTGATCATCCCTTGAAGGCCCATTTCACGACCATCGTCAGGCGAATAAATTCGGGTAATTCCGTAATCCATCAATTCCTGGATTTCTTCCGGAAGGATTACTCCACCACCGCCACCAAAAATCTTGATGTGCTCGGCCCCTTTCTCCTTCAATAAATCGTACATGTATTTAAAATACTCATTGTGTCCTCCTTGATAAGAGGTCATGGCAATGGCATTGGCATCTTCTTGAATGGCCGTGTTCACCACTTCTTCCACACTGCGGTCGTGTCCCAAATGGATTACTTCCACTCCTGTGGCCTGAATGATTCGGCGCATGATATTAATGGCAGCGTCGTGGCCGTCAAAAAGCGAGGCGGCAGTCACGATTCTTACTTTATGTTTAGGTTTGTAAGGTGCTATCTGTTTCATCTATAGTAAGCTATTGAATTAGTTTTTAAACTGAAAATCAAGAACCTAAGACAGTTTCAACTTTAAAACTATCTCTTAACCAAATGATTCTTTGCCAATCAGCCCTGATTTTCGAAACGCAAATTTAAGGATTATTCAAAAAAATACCCTGTTTATCTTAAATTATCTAAAACGTTTGAGGATTATGAAGGACATTGCAATTTTCGTATAATTTATGGCCTTCTAGAAGGAGTTTTAAACTGTTCTTTCTTTATGAAATCAATTGCTGTTTCTCATGCTCATAGCCTCACGGATCAAGGCTTCTACCACAGGTTGACTATCTTCCTCAATATTCGAAGCCGTAAGTGACATTATCAAAGGTAATAGTGTACTGTCTATAGAACTGTTGTGAGGTGCTTTAATTAGTTCCATTTTCCAAAGAGAAAGCAATTCATTGATTAAAGTTGAAGATGGCTTGTAATAGTTTTTGATTTGATGGGCCAAACTCTTGGAATAACTCTTGAACAACAAGGGATTTTTAACGAGTTTAGCAAAAAACCTTTGGGTTTCGATGGCAATACCTTGTTGGTGATTTAATGATTTTATAATGAACTCCTCACGGCTCTGTCCGTTACTTGTCTTTAAAAGCAAGAAAGTATCTACTATTAAATTGGTATGGTCCACCATGGCAAAATAATATATATCCACTCCTAGATTGGTGTTTATTACCAGCACCTCATTTTTAATAACCCCTTTAAGGAACGAGGTTAAGGTAATCACTTCAGAGCTCGATATCAGCAATTGTTTTTTATAACCTTTGCTATAAATACTCACAACTTTCAGTTCAGGAGTTTCCATATCAATTCACATTACTAAATTACAATTGTGCATTTATCAATTTACCGTTGCGTAAATTATCAAATCAACAAACAACAATCTTATAAATTTAATAATTAATAATTTCTATTCAAATTTTAAGGATTTATATTATCTATTCAAACATAAACTTTGGCTATTCACAATTTATGGCACCACTTTTGTATTTTTGACACCATTAAATTGAAAGCCCTATGAGAAAATTGATTACCATCTTCATTTGCTTAATTTCCCTAAGCACCCAAGCACAGTTGAAAGATTTATTAGACAAGCTCCCTATCAATACCGAAGAAATAATTGGCAATGCCAATATAGCCGAAGCCCTAAGAGAAGCTCTTGACCAAGGAATCGAAAAACAAGTAGACAAGCTTACCCAAACGGACGGTTTCTACAAAAATGAATTAGTTAAGATCTTGTTCCCAGAAGACATTCAAAAGGTGGATAAAGCTCTTAGAAATGTAGGACTGGGACACCTCGCCGATGAAGGCATCAAAGTACTTAATAGAGCGGCCGAAGATGCCGTAAGTGAAGCTACTCCAATATTTGTAAATGCAGTTAAAGAAATCACCTTTAATGACGCCAAAAACATCTTGATGGGAGAAGACAATGCTGCGACCTTATATCTTACCGATAAAACACAGACAGAACTTTACCAAAAGTTCCACCCGGTTATCAATGCCTCCTTTAAAAAGGTAGGTGCCGACAAAATATGGGAAGCTTTAATAAGCAAATACAACAGCCTTCCTTTCACTAAAGATGTCAATCCTGACCTTACAGATTACGTAACCAAAGAAGCTTTGGAGGGTGTCTATACCATGATTGCCGTGGAGGAAGCCAATATTAGGACTGATATTAGTTCCCGAACTACAGATTTATTACAGGACGTATTTGCCATGCAGGACTAAGCAACCCTCTTAAACAAGGTACACTCTCATTATTTAGAAGAACATCAGAAACATTTCACATTTAACAAACTCATTATCTTTAAGTTATTAAATGAAAGTTAATCCAAAGCTAATATTTACATAACATTAGTTATTGAATAAAGCCACATCTTTGTAGTGTTAGCAAAAAAATGAAAGTTTCTTCACAAAATTAGAATTAGTAAGTTAGTTTTAAATCGGTCTCTTCATCAGGGCCGATTTTTTTATGAACATAGCAATATTTTAACTTGCTGATTAACAATATTTTAGATATATTTAAAAATATTAATTGTTCTAGAAATGAAAACGTCGTCCGAACTAAAAAGCTACCAGCAGAAGCTCCTTCTAAAGTACAAAGAACTCATCGAGCAGGCTTACAATTTGCGCCAAACAGATTCGGCTTTAAGCGACATTTCAGAGTACAAAGCCATTAAATTGCTCAACAAACTTAACGAGCTCAAATACCTAAGCAGGGAAAGGGAATTGATACATCCCACACCTCCTGCCCCCATAAATTGAAATTTTACATTTTTTTAACGCACACAACACGTCTAAACCTCTCATTGGGGCGTATTTATAGTATATAAAAGCAACAAGTTTATGAACAAACATTTCTGTAAAGTAGGAACTATCAGACCGAACCTTGAGAAGGTATCAAGTCTGAACGATTTGGAAAAAAAACATTCCAATTTCATTGAAGAAGCATATAATTTGACCCAAACCGATTCTGGTTTGAGCGACGTGTTATACCATGAAGCTTCAAAACTTAGAAGGAGAATATCACGCCTCAAAGGCATTAGTTCACCTGCTCTTGATGCAGCCTTTTGAAATACTCAAATGCTTGGGTGAGCCTTGAACCGTACCATGAGAACATTTCACCATCTACTAATAGAATTTTGGCAGTGGGTGAAATGACCTCAAAAATGTTTGTATCGTCAACTTTAAACGGGTAAGGCTCACTGGATAGCAGAATGAGCTCCACATCTTCCAAAGCCGCTTCATTTAAATCAATTTCAGGGTATCTTGACAACTGTTTGAAGTAATTGTCAAACCCTTGCAACTCCATCACATAATTTATAAAGGTATCGCTAGCTGCCACCATCCAAGGGGATTTCCATATGAAATAAGCCGTCTTGTATCGACGTCGACCTTCCATAAAACTTTTAAAATCCTCAAGCTGGGAACGCAGCGAATTTTTTAATGCCTCAGCTTGATCTTCAACCGAGAACATCTCTTCATACATTCCAATAAGCTCCAAGCAATCAGAAAAATTTAGAACATCACTAATGTGCACCGGAGCAATGCCCACGCAAGCCTCCACAATCTCCAGAGTATTCTCTTCTTTATTGCACAGAATGATATCTGGCTGCAAAGCTTTGATTTTATCCACGTGGATTTGCTTGGTTCCTCCTACCACCTCCACTTGTTCCCTGATATCGTTAGGATGCACACAAAACTTGGTCACCCCTACCAAAGAATCCCGTAAACCTAAATCGCATAAAAGCTCCGTTTGGCTAGGCACCAAAGACACAATACGCTTAGGTGTATCATGTAAAAAAACCGATCTATAAAGCTGATCCTTGAAGACTTTCATTGAAAACTGAGGAGATAACTTTGGATTTTTTTACGCTTGTAAAATTGCTTCCATTTGCTGCTGAAGCTTCTTAGTTTCTTTAGCTGCAGCTTCGGCAAAATCCTCACCTTGCGATGCGTAGATAATGCCTCTTGAAGAGTTGATTAACAAGCCCACTTGATCGTTCATGCCATATTTACACACTTCCTGTAAATTACCTCCTTGAGCTCCAACCCCAGGAACCAACAAAAAGCTATCAGGAATGATGGCGCGTATTTCCGATAAATATTCAGCTTTGGTAGCACCTACCACGTACATTAAATTTTCGGAATTTTTGTAGCTCTTGGAAGTTTCCAAAACGTGCTTATACAATTCCTTTCCATCGATAAGTTTTGTTTGGAAATCAAAAGCCCCTTCGTTGGACGTCAATGCCAACAAAATGGTATGCTTATCTTGGAAGGCCAAGAATGGCTCCACAGAATCTTTCCCCATATAAGGCGCTATCGTAACACTATCAAAAGCCAAATCCTCAAAAAAAGCTTTGGCGTACATCGTAC
Organism: Mangrovimonas sp. sgz306409; assembly: GCF_059735265.1. Taxonomy (NCBI): domain Bacteria; kingdom Pseudomonadati; phylum Bacteroidota; class Flavobacteriia; order Flavobacteriales; family Flavobacteriaceae; genus Mangrovimonas; species Mangrovimonas sp. sgz306409. The sequence continues at coordinate 36,008 of NZ_JCAPEU010000005.1, read as the reverse complement.
TGGTATTTCCAATATCCCCTCGTTTAGCATCTGCTATGGTAAAGATTTCAGGATAGTTTTCATTGATATAGGAAATGGTTTTTTCCAAGGCCTGCCAACCTTTGAGTCCGTAAGCTTCAAAAAACGCAATATTAGGTTTATAGGCCACACACAAATCATGGGTAGCATCAATAATAGCCCTATTAAAGGCGAATATAGGATCTTCTTCCTTCAACAAATGAGAAGGGATTTTGTTAAGATCTACATCCAACCCTACACATAGGAATGAGTTTTTAAGTTTTATCTGTTCTACTAGTTGCTCTGTGGTCACGATACTTTATTTATAGCGTTATTTTGAAATTTTAATTTTTTGGAACAAAAAAGCCTCAAAAAAGAGGCTAATTGTTGCTGTTTAAATGACATCGTCACCTGCTTTTAACTTTTCAGTGTTTTCGGCAAGCATCAATTCATCTATTATTTTTTGGATATCTCCGTTCACGATGTTTGACAAATCATACAACGTCAAACCAATTCTGTGATCAGTTACACGACCTTGTGGGTAGTTGTACGTTCTAATCTTGGCACTACGATCTCCTGAAGACACCATGCTTCCTCGTTTGGCTGCATCTTCCTCCTGCTTCTTGGCCAACTCCATATCATACAAACGGGAACGTAATACCTTAAAGGCTTTTTCCTTGTTTTTATGCTGTGATTTTTGATCTTGGCACTGTGCTACCAAACCTGTTGGAATATGTGTTAAACGCACCGCAGAATAGGTAGTGTTCACCGACTGACCTCCAGGACCTGAGGAACAGAAATAATCAATTCTCACATCCTTAGGGTCTATCTGTACATCAAATTCTTCTGCTTCCGGAAAAACCATCACCGTAGCAGCACTGGTATGTACACGTCCCTGAGTTTCCGTTTGAGGTACTCGTTGTACACGGTGTACTCCTGCTTCAAACTTCAAAGTTCCATAAACATCTTCACCAGAAACTTCAAACTGGATTTCCTTAAAGCCACCACTGGTTCCTTCGCTGTAATCTACAACATCAACTTTCCAGCCCTTGCCTTCGCAATATTTGGTATACATCCTAAACAAATCTCCGGCAAAGATACTGGCCTCATCCCCTCCTGTTCCTGCACGAAGTTCCATCACGGCATTTTTAGTGTCCTCTGGATCCTTAGGAATCAAAAGGAATTTGATTTCATCTTCCATTTTTGGAATGCTTCCTTTGGCTTCATCCATCTGCATTTTGGCCATTTCAACCATTTCAGGATCGCTTCCATCGGCAAGAATCTCTTCAGCTTCCTTAAGATTGTCCAAAAGCGTCTTGTATTCCTCTCGCTTATCAACCAATAGCTTAAGGTCCTTATATTCTTTATTTAACTGTATATAACGCTTCTGGTCTGCGATAATATCCGGTTGGATGATCAAATCACTTACCTCATCAAAACGCTGTTTTACGATATTTAATTTATCTAACATTTGCCTTTTTAAATTGTGCCGCAAAAATACGATAATTTATGAATTGTTGAATTGTTAATGACCACAAATACATCTACCAATACACCTCAATTCTTCTAAAAACAAAAAGAGCACCTTAAAAAGTGCTCTCTTCATTTGAATTATATTTCTGGAATCCTATCCACACTTGGAAGATCCACAATCTGTACAGGTCAAACAACCTTCTTGGTAAATCAAGTTGTCTGAATTACAGTTTGAACATTTTCCTTTGGCTTTGGTTCCGTCTTCTACGTAACGTTTAATTGCTCTTACAACTCCATTCTTCCAAGTACTGATTGACTCACCGTCCAACTGTAAACTGTTGATCAAATCAACAATTTTCTCAATTGGCATACCGTGACGCAAGGTACTAGAGATCAATTTTGCATAGTTCCAGAACTCTGGGTTGAATTTATGAGACAACCCTTCAATAGTGGTTTTGTAGCCTCTCTTGTTTTGATATCGGAAATCGTAACGAGACGTACCGTCTTCATTTCTATTTTTAATGATCACCCCTTCTGTAGCCCATCTTGGAATTAAAATTCCATCTTCGTCGTCGGCCAAACCAGTAAAGATTTCATAAGGTTTTCCGTCGATCAAACCAATAAAGGCAATCCACTTCTCCTTATTATTTTGGAATCTTACTACGTCCGCTTCCAATACTGCTGGACGCTTTGTTGGGAACGCTGTTAGCGTTTCGTTTGTTTCTTCTTCTTTCTTTTCGCTGTTAGAAATCAATACTCCAGATCGAGAACCGTCTCTATAAACAGTTACTCCCTTACAACCTACTTCCCAGGCTTTCAAATATAGTTCTCCAACCAATTCTTCTGAAACATTGCTTGGCAAGTTGATAGTCACACTAATAGAGTGGTCTACCCATTTTTGAACAGCTCCCTGCATGCTCACTTTGCTCAACCAATTTACATCGTTGGAAGTAGCCTTATAATATGGAGAATCTTTTACCAATTCATCCAATTCCTCTTGCGAGTAATTTTTGGTGATATCATAACCATTTACTTCCATCCATTGCTTAAAGCGGTGGTGGAATACCACATACTCTTCCCAAGAATCCCCAACCTCATCTACGAAGTCCACACGAGCTTCCTTATCGTTAGGATTTACTTTTCTACGACGCTTGTAGACTGGTAAGAATACAGGTTCTATTCCAGAAGATGTTTGAGTCATCAAACTTGTAGTTCCTGTTGGTGCAATGGTCAACAAGGCAATGTTACGACGCCCGTATTCCATCATTTCGTAATACAGCTTTTCATCGGCTTCCTTCAATCTTAAGATGAACGGATTGTCTTTTTCAAGTTCGGCATCATAGATTGTAAAAGCTCCACGCTCTTTAGCTGTGTAAACAGATCCTCTATAGGCTGCAATAGCCAAAGTTTTATGAACTTCAACAGAAAATGCATTTCCTTCTTCAGATCCATATTGAATGCCCAAAGCCGCCAACATATCTCCTTCGGCAGTGATACCGATTCCTGTACGACGTCCTTCGTAAGCTTTTTGGCGAATGTTCAACCAAAGGTTTCTTTCGATAGCCTTGATTTCATCAGATTCTGGATCGGCATCGATTTTTGCCAAAATCACATCAATTTTCTCCAATTCAAGATCGATGATATCATCCATCATACGTTGTGCATAAGCAACATGCTTTTTGAACAATTCGAAATTGAAAGAAGCTTTATCTGTAAATGGGTTTTCTACGTATGAAAATAAATTGATCGCCAACAAACGACAAGAATCGTAAGGACATAAAGGAATCTCCCCACATGGGTTTGTTGACACTGTTTTATAACCAAACTCGGCATAACAATCTGGAATAGACTCTCTTGCAATGGTATCCCAGAATAAAATTCCCGGCTCAGCTGATTTCCATGCATTGTGAACTATTTTCTTCCAAAGACCTGTTGCATCAATTGTTTTGGTTACTTGTGGGTTATCGCTAAAAATAGGATAGGATTGCTTGTAATCAACACCTTCCTTAACCGCTTTCATGAACTGATCGTCAATTCTTACGGACACATTAGCTCCAGTTACCTTTCCTTGTTCCAACTTTGCATCAACGAAAGCTTCAGAATCTGGATGGTTTACCGAAATAGACAACATCAAGGCACCACGACGTCCATCTTGCGCCACCTCTCTTGTTGAATTGGAATAACGCTCCATAAAAGGAACAATTCCGGTAGAAGTCAAAGCAGAGTTCTTTACATCACTTCCCTTAGGACGGATGTGCGACAAATCATGACCAACACCACCACGACGCTTCATCAACTGCACCTGCTCTTGGTCTACTTTCATGATACCACCATAAGAATCGGAATCTCCCTCGTTACCAATTACGAAACAGTTGGACAAAGACCCTACTTGGTATTTGTTTCCAATTCCCGCCATTGGACTTCCTTGTGGCACGATGTATTTAAAATCCTTAATTAAATCAAAGATTTCGTCTTCGCTCATAGCATTAGGATAACGAGCTTCTATCCTAGCTATTTCACTAGCAATTCGCCTGTGCATATCATTTGGGGTAAGCTCATAAATGTTCCCATCTGAATCTTTTAAAGCATACTTGTTCACCCACACGCGAGCGGCTAAATCATCACCCTTAAAATAGTCTAATGAAGCTTGAAACGCTTCTTCTTGAGTATAAGTTCTTTTGGACACTGCAGAAGTATCGACTTTCATAATAGCTGAGTTTTTTATTAGAAAAGGTTATTTAAATCGGAATGGTTTTCTGATGGTAAAAGTAGCTGTTTTTAAAACACACTTTACCTGTGTAAAAATAAAGTTATCAATAAACATCTGTTAATTTATTGATAATCAGATAATTAAAAATTGATAAAAATTAAAAAGTTGACAAATAAAAAAACGGTTTGTTTTTGTCAGAATAACAATTTAGGGATTAAAAGCCCACAACAACACCCACACCCAGCAATTGCTTCCACTGGATACGGGCGCCATTTTTTTCGTATTCCCCTTCAACCTCTGTGGCTTCCAGATTTTTAACGTCATTATCATAAATAAGGTGAGAACCAAAACTGGTCTTGACATATTTATTGACCTTAAAATTGAAGAGGACTTCCCAATCTATATCAATGTTTCCAAAACTATTGATATAGTCGGTATACAAACTTAGGCGGTTGATTAAATTTATGTTTTCGTAGACCGGGGTCTCAAAGGAATTTGTGAACAGAATTCCCATTTCGGTCCTAATGCGTTGTCCCGGTACAACTACATTGCCATCAAGATCAAACACTGCAGGCGTAACCCCGAACGACCCCGCATTAGACAAAGCTTCGTCCAATACAAACGTAGACTTAAAGGTCATAGGTGAAAAATAAAAAGAAAGCTTCTCTATGTTTTTGCCATATTCAACCCCGCCTCCTAAAAACAGATAACCGGGTGCCATAAATTGGGAAATAGGCTTGCTTGTCTCTGGGTATTTGTAACCGTTGGTAAGCTGGGTTTTAAAGTTGAAACGCGCCGAATAAAACCAATTGGTCAAAGTATCTCTTCGGTAACCCATATTGGATACCAACTCAATAACGTCGTCTGTTTTTCTCACTTCCTGCCCTTGCTGTTTATTGATCCCGTAACGCAAAGTTCCAACAGACTGCCATGAAAAATTCTTGTATTTGTATCCTAAATTGGAGGTTAATCCCAATAAGGCAGAAATAGAGTTGCTACCCCCAGAATTCCAATTCACGAAAGCTACTTCGCTTAAATCAAACCCTAACTTGTTGCTTTGCGTCCATTTTGGCTTTATGTCGTGCTTGATCGGTTTTTTTACAAATAACGAGTCAGGCTGCGCCAAAACGCATTGCACACTTAGAACAAATAACAGAACAAAAACATTTTTCATCAAACCCAAAAACTTATAATAGATTACATTTAATTAATAGTTGAACGTTCCAAATTCACTTTCTATTGTAAGTTTTTTGTTTTCAGAAGCCTCTACTCTTCCTACTATTTGTGCATCGACATTAAAAGATTGAGAAATAGCGATGATATCTTCAGCAATTTCTGGAGATACATATAATTCCATTCTGTGCCCACAGTTAAACACTTGGTACATTTCTTTCCAATCGGTTTTTGACTGCTCTTGGATTAATTTAAACAATGGCGGCACAGGGAACAGATTATCTTTGATAACATGTAGTGCATCTATAAAGTGTAATACCTTGGTTTGGGCTCCACCAGAGCAGTGTACCATCCCATGGATATCCTCGCTTGTATATTTTGATAAAATTCGTTTGATGATTGGCGCATAGGTTCTTGTTGGAGACAATACCAATTTACCGGCGTCCAATGGGGAATCTTCAACTGCATCAGTCAATTTTACCTGTCCTGAATACACCAATTCCTCAGGAACTGAAGCGTCAAAACTCTCAGGGAATTTCTCCGCCAAATATTTATGGAATACATCATGACGGGCAGAAGTTAAACCATTACTTCCCATTCCTCCATTGTATTCCTTTTCATAACTAGCCTGTCCAGAAGACGACAATCCAACAATAACATCACCTGCTTTAATGTTGGCATTGTCAATAACATCGCCACGTTTCATTCTAGCTGTAACCGTAGAATCTACAATAATGGTACGCACCAAATCTCCTACATCGGCAGTTTCACCTCCTGTAGAATGAATGGTCACTCCAAAATCCTTTAGTTCTGAAATCAATTCTTCAGTTCCATTAATAATTGCAGAAATCACTTCACCTGGAACCAAGTTTTTATTTCTTCCAATAGTAGATGACAACATAATATTATCTGTAGCTCCTACACATAAAAGATCATCAATATTCATGATCAAGGCATCTTGAGCAATTCCCTTCCAAACAAACACATCCCCTGTTTCCTTCCAATACATATAGGCCAAGGAACTTTTCGTTCCAGCACCATCGGCATGCATGATCAAACAATAGTCTTCATCGTTAGTAAGAAAATCGGGCACAATTTTACAAAAGGCCTTAGGAAACAATCCTTTGTCAATATTCTTAATCGCGTTGTGAACGTCTTCTTTGGAGGCAGAAACACCTCGTTGTGCGTATCTTTTACTTATATCTTGGCTCATGAAATCGAATTATGGCACAAAAATAAGGATTGTAATTTATTTTTCAGAGGAAACCAGACTTACTTCTGGCTTTTAACACAAAAAAAAAGACAAATAAATTAAGAACTAATTTACTTGTCTTTCTCGTACTAAAACATTAAACTAAAAACTAAAGTTTTAAATACATCTTGTAGCTGTAAAAGAATGTCACATATCTGTTGCCGGTTTCCCTTTCTGTACCGAAACTATATTGTCCGTTTTTTTCAAATCGTCTTTCTTATCTTCGGAATCCTCCTGAGAAAACAACAATGTAGCAAACATGAGTACGGCTACGCTTAGCAGTAACTTCTTCATTTTACAAATAATTGATTAATAGCACTGTAAATGTAACAAATTATGTTTCCACTTGTAAATGATTCACAGCTTTTTTATCACCAATAATCAATAATTTCGATAATTCGTAAAATACTAAGACGAAATGCATTTTAATAAGCTTTTAAGTACGTAGTATTACTTACAGCCCTATACCTTAAGACACGTTACCTTAATTATAAAATTCACTAAATCAACTACTTAACAAACAATAATTCACGGTATTTTGTTAATGGCCACAACTCGTCATCAACCAATAATTCCAATTTATCGCAATGATATCTTACCTCATCAAACATTGGTTTTACGGTGTTGCAATAGGCTGTAGCCTTCTTATCTACCACTTGGATTTTATTGGCTTCTTTTCTTACCTCAATCATCTTTGTTACATTGAAATTGATAGACTCGATATGCCCAGAAATCTCCTTAATAAGATTCAATTGTTCCTTTGCCAATTCCTTAAACTCCGCTCCAAAAATTTCCTTTAAACCTTTCACATTCTCTATCAATATATTTTGATAGCGAACTGCCGTTGGTACGACATGGTTTCTGGCAATATCGCCTAGCACGCGGCCTTCTATTTGAATGCGATGAATGTAGTCTTCCATCTCTATTTCATACCTAGCCTGAGCTTCTACCTTATTCATCACCCCCAAATTCTCAAACAATTCAATCACTTTTGGGGATACTTTTACCTTCAAAGCTTCAGGTGTAGTTTTATTATTGCTCAACTTACGCTTTTTGGCTTCCTTTTCCCATGCTTCGCTATAGCCATTCCCTTCAAATAGTATGTTCTTTGAAATTTTGATATACTCTCTCAAAACATTAAAAATAGCTTCGTCCTTTTTAAGGTTCTTTTTATCAATCAACACATCCACTTCTTCCTTAAAATCCATCAACTGCTTAGCCACAATACTATTTAATACCGTCATAGGGTTAGCGCAATTAGCCTTTGAACCTACTGCCCGGAACTCAAATTTATTCCCAGTAAAGGCAAAAGGCGACGTTCTATTCCTATCTGTATTATCCAATAATATTTCCGGGATTTTACCAACCACATTCAACTTTAAATCCGTCTTTTCTGCAGGAGACAATTTACCGTCCGTAACATTCTCCAATTCATTAAGGACGCTGCTTAACTGCTGACCAATAAATACCGACATAATGGCTGGAGGTGCCTCATTAGCCCCTAGCCTGTGATCGTTACTAGCCGAAGCCACCGCCGCCCGAAGTAATTCCTCATTATCATGTACCGCTTTTATGGTATTGATAAAAAAGGCTAAAAACTGAAGGTTGCTCATAGGCGTTTTTCCTGGACTTAACAAATTCACCCCCGTATCGGTACTTAAACTCCAATTGTTATGTTTCCCAGATCCATTAACTCCCTTAAAAGGCTTTTCATGAAATAACACCTTAAAATGGTGTCGTTCGGCTACCTTGTTCATAACATCCATTAATAAAGAGTTATGATCTACCGCCAAATTGGCCTCATCAAATATAGGCGCCAACTCAAATTGGTTTGGAGCAACTTCGTTATGGCGTGTCTTCACAGGAATCCCCAAAAGCATGCATTCATTTTCCAAATCACGCATATAAGCCATCGCCCTATTGGGAATGGTCCCAAAATAATGATCATCCAACTGTTGCCCCTTCGCGGCAGAATGTCCCAACAAAGTTCTTCCTGTAAGTACTATATCAGGTCTGGAAGCCGCCAAGCCACTATCTATTAAAAAGTATTCCTGCTCCCATCCTAAGGAAGCATTTACCTTCCTTACATTTTTATCAAAATATTTACAGACTGCCACTGCTGCATTATCCACTGCCTGTAAAGCTCTTAATAAAGGCGTTTTATAATCCAAAGCCTCACCTGTATAGGCTACAAAAACCGTAGGAATACATAAAGTGGTCTCATATATAAATGCCGGAGATGTAGGATCCCAAGCGGTGTACCCTCTAGCCTCAAAAGTATTTCTAATACCACCATGCGGAAAACTTGACGCATCGGGTTCTTGTTGCACCAACTGGCCTCCATCAAATTTTTCAATGGCAACACCCCCGCCTACAGGCTCAAAAAAGGCATCATGCTTTTCGGCGGTAGCTCCCGTTAAAGGCTGGAACCAATGTGTATAATGAGTAGCCCCCTTAGAAATGGCCCATTCCTTCATTCCTGCAGCTATATGATCCGCAATAGTCCTATCTATTTTAAAACCAAATCTATTGGCATCCATAACACTATTACAAGCCTCTTTGGTTAAATACTGGCGCATGGCCACTTCATTAAAAACCTTTGAACCAAAAATGGCAGAGCGGCGCTCTTTAAAATCCATTTTCAAGGGCACTCTATCAAAAGACTCCTTGACAGCATGAAATCGTAATGTTGACATATTTAAATATTTAGACCACAAAAATAGCGGGTAAGCCCATTTCGGTAAAAGCAATTTCACCTAAATTATTAACAAAATCGCATTTTTACCCCTAAAAAAGCACCCGTTTTAAAAATAACCCTAAAAAAAACAGGGCTTAATTAAAAAAAAGAATACCTGTTAATAAATTACCCCCTAAAAAAAGGCAGTTAATATCAAATCATTTATATTTGCCCTATTAATTGATAATATTTTTATACAATGGCAAAATCTAAACTTGAGTACATTTGGCTAGATGGTTATTACCCTACTCAAAACATGAGAAGTAAAACTAAAGTCGAAGAAGATTTTAGTGGTAAATTAGAAGACTGTCCTATTTGGTCTTTTGATGGAAGTTCAACAAAACAAGCTGAAGGCGGATCTTCTGACTGCCTTTTAAAGCCGGTTGCTATTTACCCTGACCCAGCAAGAAAAGACGGGTACTTGGTAATGACAGAGGTTTTAAACGCTGATGGAACTCCTCACGAATCAAACGGAAGAGCTACCATTGATGATGATGACAACGATTTCTGGTTCGGATTCGAACAAGAATATTTCATCATGGACACTCATACTCAATTGCCATTAGGATTCCCTATTGGAGGTTACCCTGGTCCTCAAGGAATGTACTACTGTTCTGTAGGTGGAAGAAACACTCACGGAAGAGATATCGTTGAAGAACATGCTGACTTATGTATTGAGGCTGGTTTGAACTTTGAAGGGATCAACCAAGAAGTTGCCTGTGGACAATGGGAATTCCAATTGTTTGCAAAAGGCGCTAAAAAAGCTGGAGATGAGATTTGGATTGCTCGTTACCTATTGGATCGTTTGACTGAAAAATACGGTTACTATATTGAATACCACCCTAAACCAGTAAAAGGTGATTGGAATGGTTCGGGAATGCATGCCAACTTCTCTAACTCTGTTTTAAGAACTTGTGGAGACAAAGAAACTTATATGAAAATTTGTGAAGCGTTCCGTCCTGTTGTTGATGAGCACATTGCTGTTTACGGAGAGTTTAACGACGAGCGTTTGACTGGTAAGCACGAAACCGCTTCTATCAATGACTTTAGCTATGGAGTTTCCGATAGAGGTGCTTCAATTAGAATTCCTATTATTACCGTTGAAAGAGGTTGGAAAGGATGGTTGGAAGATCGTCGTCCAGCATCTAACGGAGACCCATACAAGATTGCCGGTAGAATTGTGAAGACAGTAAAATCTGCAGTATTGGATTAAATTTGTTCATAATTACATAAATGATCAAAAGCTTACATTAATTTGTAAGCTTTTGTTTTTTATGCCTACGTTTGGCCTTAATTTGAATAAAAATTAAAAAATGAGAGAACAAATATCAGTTGATAAAGCAATAAAAAGAGGACATCTTATTGTAAATGTTCCTGTATTTATTGCAATTTCTGGTTGTCCTTCTTTAGCATTTTACTTATCTAAACAGAACTTAATTCCTGATTGGGGAACAGAATTGGATTTATTTTAGCCTGGTTAATTTGGAGTTTTATGATTACCAAGTGGAGAATTTGGGCTTTTGAGAACGTTAGAAATGTTCACGAATTAAAAAAAAGAGCTATCCAAGAAAAATTGATTTGGAACGACGGAAAGGTTTTTGAAAAAACTGAAATTAGAACCAGTGAGGATAGAAGAAAACTCAAAAAGCTTGAAAAGAAATTTGAGTTAGAAGATGAATATAGAGAAGATTATTCCCTTCCTCCAAAAATGGAAATTTACTATTCAAAATCATATACCTACTTCGAACTTGGTTTTTCAATTTTAATAATTGGTGTTGGATTTTACTTTTTCACCAAAGGAACTAACAAACCATATATCTTAGGTGCAATAATGACAGTAATCGGCCTTTATAGCTCAGTAAAAGAATCCAAGAAAGCTTTTAACAACAAACCACAAATAATTATTGATTCTAAAGGAATTCAGACCAAAAATGTCAATTTTAAAAATTGGTCAAGTATAGAACGTGAAGAAGTTATTCAAGAAGGTTACGGAAAGTCATCAAAATCCTATCTTATTTATTTCTATGATAATGACGAGTATGAAAAAGTTGAAATTGCCTCTCTAAATGTTACACACAGAGAATTAGAAAACATAATAAGACCGTACAGAAAACGCCATATTAAAATTCCTCACGACCGAACAGATAAATACACAAACACCAAATAGGCACCAAACAACACCATCCCTTTTAACCTACCTATTTCATATCGTTTTGGAGTAAATACCATAGGAATTAAAATAGCCGCAAAACCTATCATCCAGAAAATATTTGTAGAGAGAATTTCAGGTGTTTCAGGATTTACTGAAATAGGCTTTATAATAGCAGTCAATCCCAAAACCGAAGCAATATTAAAAATATTGGACCCTATTAAATTCCCCAAAGAAATAGCCTTCTCCTTTTTTAATGCCGCAATTACAGAAGCGGCCAATTCAGGCACGCTGGTCCCAACGGCAATCACAGTTACCGATATAGCATATTCGCTCACCCCAACGGCTGAAGCCAGTTCTTTGGCTCCTCTTACCAACCATTCACTTCCAAAATACAGGGCAGCAGCACCAATCAACAGCCAAACAACAATCTTGAAATTAGAAGTTTCCTGAAGGGCATCGTCCACTTCTTCCGAAAGGTCTACCTTGATCTTTTTTCTGGAATTTCTAATCATGATGAACAAAAAGACAGACAATGCCAGCATAAAAAACACACCTTCCCACACACTCAACAACATATCCTGCTTTAAAAAAGCATACAAGAGCATGGACAAAATCATCATCATAGGCCAATTAAGCCTATAAAAATCCCTATCAACCACTAACGGCGAAATAAAAGCCGTAACCCCTAATACCAAACCAATATTGGCAATATTGGACCCGATGACATTCCCAAGAGAAATATCCGAAGAGCCTTCCAAAGCAGCCTGCAAACTCACCAATAGCTCTGGTGCCGAGGTAGCAAAGGACACTACCGTCATACCAATCACCAATTTTGACAACTTCAACTTAAAGGATAATGCTACAGACGATCTTACTAAAAACTCTCCACCAACCACAAGCAGCAATAGTCCCAATACCACCCAAACAATGCTCATCATAAATTATTTTTTTGCGAATATAGCCAACAATCGAGAGATAAGCCTTGTATTTTTTGCAATTGTTAACATTGGAGGCCAGAGCAGTTTAAAGTTTCGTTAAACTCCAACAAAGCATTGAATTTTGCTTTAATTTTGATAGAGAACTTTTAAATATTTACACAATGAAAACGCTAATTTCCAAACTCGGATTAGGCATTGTGCTCAGCGGCGTTCTAAGTCTAATCCCCTTAAATTATCAAGCCCAGAACCAACAAGATCAAACTCCCGATTACTCTATTACCATCGACAGTAAGACCACTCCACAAAACATCGAAGACATTAAAAAAATGTTGGACAACCACCAAATCACGGCAAACTTTTCCAACATCGAACGTAACAGTAGCGGTGACCTTACAGGAATTAAAATTGAGCTTACCGACGAAAATGGCAACCAAACCGTAAGCCGAATTTCCAGCAACTACCCTATCCACAAACTCTCTTTTGGCAAAAAGGACGGAAACCTCTTCATTTCGCAAGACGCATTAGGCTTTAGGGATCTTGCATTGATTGACCCTTCTATTTTCAACCAAGACCAGGATTCTATTTTTGGACAGAGTTTCAGTGGTTTCAATCAATTCAATTTAGATGATTTTTTCAACAATGAAGACCAAGCATTCTTTTTAAATGGTGAATCTTTTTCTTTTGAAGACCTAAAACAAGAACTGGAAGAACAGATGAAGCAAATGGAAAACCAAGGCGACATGTTTTCACAATATCTATATGAAGACAATTCCCAAAAGTTCCACTTCATAGACGATCCTGACACTGAAAAACTCATCATCATCGATGGAACGGAAAGTGATTTTGAGACCTTGAATGATTTGGCTGAAAATCACAAAATCAAATCGGTTGACCACTTAAAACCTAATACAGCAACCATTATTTATGGCAAAAAAGCCAAAGATGGCGCCATAATTGTCACTACCAAGAAATAATAATCTCCCATAAATTTAATAGACTGCACGCCATACGGCGTGTTTTTTTTTAATACAAAACTAAAAAAATAGTTAAAAAACTAGTAATACAGTTGTATAACTATAAAAATAGTTATAAGTTTGAACAACCTATAATTCTTTCATCATGCAAAAGTTAACGAACAAAGAAGAGGAGATCATGCACATTTTATGGAAGCTTGAAAAGGCTTTTGTAAAAGATGTCCTTGCCGAAATAAAAGAAGACAAACCGCATTATAACACCCTTTCAACCATTATAAGAAATCTTGAGGAAAAAGGATATGTTAGCTATCAAGCCTACGGCAAAACCCACCAATACTTCCCCATTGTAAGCAAAGAAGATTACAAAAAGAAATTTATGAATACAGCCATTGAAAACTATTTCAATAATTCCTATAAAAATGTGGTGTCGTTTTTTGCCAAGGAAGAAAAGATTAGTGTTGAAGAGTTGAAAGAGATCATTTCCCTAATCGAAAACAAATCATGATTATGGAATATTTATTGAAATCATCGGCTATCATCATCCTATTCTATGCTTGTTATAAATTATTTCTGCAAAAGGAAACCTTTTTTCAATCCAACCGAGCATTCTTAATTTTAGGATTGGTCTTGGCTGCTATATTCCCTTTAATCATTATTCCTATTTACATGGAATATACGCCTGCACCCGTGACGGCCAATTTCACTTTAAACCAGTTGGCTCAACCTGAAATGGAAGATGCCTGGGAACTAACAGATTTGTTGCCTTGGATATATGGTCTTGGAGTAATATTCTTTTTATCTAAACTCCTGTTTGAAATCACCTCCCTCTTCCTTCTTTTGAAAAAACATCGAAAACAAGCTTTTGGCAAATACATCTTTATTGAAACTAACAAAAATCTAACGCCATTTTCATTTTTCAACCATATTGTTTACAACCCCACCCAATTTACCAAAAGTGAACTCCAACATATCATCAACCACGAAAAAGTGCACGCACAACAACTGCACTCTATAGATGTACTGCTCATTCAATTGGCTACGGCCTTACTTTGGTTTAATCCGTTTATATGGCTCTACAAGAAAGCCCTCTCTCAAAACCTAGAGTTTATTGCCGATGGTAACGCTCAACAACATGCCAATAGTGAAAAGAGCTATCAAATGCTATTGCTAAAAACCTCAACTTCTAATCATCAATTGGCCTTGGCCAACAATTTTTATACATCATTAATCAAAAAACGAATCGTTATGTTACACAAATCCAAATCACACAAAATAAAGGCTTGGAAATACAGTTTGATACTGCCTATCCTAGCTTGGTTTTTAATGAGCTTCCATACCAAGACCGTGCTTGTTGAAGCCAACGCAAACAATGAGCTGCTCCCCAATGTTCCTGAAACAGCAACTACTCTTAAAGGAGCTCCAGAAACTACCGAACTTAAAATTATCATCACCAAAGATTTCTCTGAAAAGGAATTTGAAGCAGTTAAAGCTGCAGCAAAAAAAGAAGGCGTAACGCTTAGTTTCAGCAACATTAAACGCAATGACAAAGGGGAAATCATAGCCATTTCTGCCGAGGCCAAAACTGAAAAGGGATCTAGCAACTTCAACCTTAATGGTACAGAACCCATCAAACCTTTTGTGTTCAACTATAACGAGAAAGGTTTTAGTTTTGGAACAGTATCTACAATGGGAGAAGCGCAAGCTTCAACCATTTCAGGAGAAGACAAAAACATTTACTTCGTAACCAGAGACACACTAAAAGAAGGAACTCCTACCAAAATCATCATTAATAAGCAAAATATAACAACAGGAAACAATGATGTCTACTTTTCTCCAGAAGACAGCGACTCTATTTACATTGTTAAAGATATTTCAAAAGCAATTTGGACAGATAAAAATGGGAAAACAGTGGATATTCATGCCTACCATAACGACCAAGTAGCCACAACAATGAAATTGAAAAGCTCAGACAACATCCTTTACATAATAGACGGAAAAAAGGCCACTGCAACAGAATTACACAACATTGCACCCAACGCCATAGAGTCTGTAAACGTATATAAAGACAATAAGGCTATTGAATTATATGGCGCAGAAGGAAAAGAAGGGGTCATTATCATTAACACTAAAGGCAATAATACTTGGACTACAGATGACGGCTCTAGTATCGTTATCAGGAACACATCAGGAAACAAAACTTATGAAATTAGAAATAATGAGTGCTACGCCCCCTTTGAAATCTCAAAAGAAACTTCAGACTCTGCATTAGAAGCACATAAAGAAGCTTTAGCTCAAAAAAACGTGACAGTAAAATACTCCAAACTAAAACGCAATAAGGCAGGAGAGATTGTCAAATTGAAAATATCACTGAACAACAATAACAACAAAAAGTCAAGTGCCACTTTTGAAGATCCCGATGGCATTCCAAACATTGTCTTTGGAAAATACGATGATAATGTTTTTGTAAAATCAATTAACTAGCAAAAAAATGCCCAACTAAATAGTTGGGCATTTTTTGTTAAAAAGACCTTCTTTCATTTTCAAAAACAAAACCTTTTAAATTCTCCTTTTTGATTCTTTCGGAATTCTCAAAAAAGATGAATTCCTTAAAAAACGCCCCTTTCCCTTCCTCAACTTCCCTAGGATTTCAAAAACACCTTCAAAACACCCCTAGAATTATTACAGTTTAAAACATAAAACAAACTTAAGACTTACATTTAAAAACATATTTGAAGACATAAGTATTTCAATTTGGAATACCTACTATTTTTTTACTTATAAATTAGAAGTCAATTTCATTAATTTCCTTAAAAATGCTTGGAAATAAGGTGTTCCTCCTGATATCTTTAAAAAACAATCAAGAATTTAATCTATTTATTAACCCTTAAAACCATAACACCATGATCACTCTTGCTAAAATATTAATCGATTTAATATTCTCTATCAGATAACCATTTGGACCTTTTTAAGTAAAACTTAGTTCTAGAATAAGTTTTACTATTTTTAAGTTCTCAATATCTTAGCGAGATGAAAAAACACCTTTTTAAGAGCATCGCAAAACTGAATAAACGCTTACTGCCAAGTTTCAGCAAACAACAGTTAGACCTTAGCAAAGCCAACAAACTTCAAATGGCTATTATTGGTTGGCGTGCCTACATCACCAAAAATGCTTTGGACTGATCTTTCTGACATTCTTAAAACCTGTCAAGAATCACTATTTTCTTCCACAAAAACACACCAAACCCCAATAAAACACTATAAACCAAAATCTTAAACTTCCATTTTCATATCATACATTCTGAATTAATCAAGTAAACAATTACGTAGTAATGGGTATATTTTCTAACAACATAGAACCGTAGTTTTATACAAAACGTTAGATAAATCGTAATTAACCTTTATTTAACATTTGTAAGATATATCGTATTTAATTATTGATTTTATTTATACTAGAGGTTTATCGTTTTACCTAAAAAACATAAATACTTAAAAATAAAATACTTACCCCAAACCACCTGCACTCCCTACTTAAAATAGGTAACGATTCTTGCCCTGAATCTGCCATTTTCTACACCTCCATGTTATAGTGACCCTATATAACTATGGCTATCGATTCATTTATTAATCCTTAATTATTTATTCATGGACAAATCCATTACGCAAGGTGCGTTTAACCAACCACCAACCAAAACTCCCAAACCCTTTTTCCGTTCGCTAACCTACCTGCTCCTTATTTGGTTATTAACGTCTACTTCGGCATTAATGGCTCAAACCAACATTACCATTAAACTATTGGACAGTGGAGAGAACCCATTACCAGATGGAAGCTCTGCAATCTTAAAAGTCTATGACTCTGGCTGGTCCACAGTTGACACGAACAACGGGAATGGAGAGTTTAGCTATACAACGTCATCTACAAGCGTTATTTTTAAAATGTACTACAATAAAGGGGTGCAATCCATCAATACCGCTGTTACGAGTGCTTCGCAAGAGGTTATTTTTAATACTGTAACTGTAACTCCTTCATTAGAAGATTCTAACGGCGTTACATTATCAGGTGGCCAAGTAAAACATTATCAAAATGGATGGTCTGGACTTTACGATTCCAATACTCCTCAAGAATTACTTCCTGGGAATTATACCTTTACAACCTATTACAACAAAGGTGTACAAAACATGTCCAGCGTAGCAGTTTCTGGAGATGAACAAGAAGTACTCTTTAAAACAGTATCTGTTACACCTAGCTTAAAAACCTCCACTGGAGCTACCTTAACAGGAGGTCAAGTTAAGCATTACCAAAATGGATGGTCTGCACTTTACACTTCTAACGAAGACACCTCTGAATTACTCCCCGGGAATTATACCTTTACAACCTACTACAACAATGGAGTACAAAGCATGTCTGGAGTTGCAATTTCCGGTAATGCTCAAGAGGTTCCTTTTGTTACTGTTAGTGTAATACCTACCCTTAAGAACTCAGACGGAGAAGAGTTAACAGATGGAGAGGTAAAACACTATCAAAACGGATGGTCTGGCTTGTATGACTCAAATAATACTGTAAACCCTCAAGAATTACTACCAGGAACTTATACATTTAGAACCTACTACAATAAAGGAGTGCAAAGCATCTCAGGCGTTACAATTTCTGGAATTGAACAAGAGGTCGATTTTGAAACTATAACTGTAACCCCCAAATTATTGGCCTGCGATAATACCACTGAGGTAGAAGGTGGCCAAGTAAAACATTACCAAAATGGATGGTCTGGGCTTTACCCTAACAACTCTTCTACAGAGCTACTACCAGGAACTTATACTTTTAGAACCTATTTTAACCACGGGGTTGAATCACAAAACGGTATTGATATTACTACAAACAGCACACCAACTTTTACCGCTGTTGAATTGGACATTAATTTTGACGGCCTAGTGAAATTCTATCAAAATGGATGGGGCACCTACACCAATCCAAGCTACCTTCTAACAGGTGACTATATTTTCAAATTCGGTAACATAAGTATCCCGGGGATTACTATTGACTGTAATACTGAAATAGGAGACGTATACCTGTTTAAAACCGTAAAAGCCGATGGTAGCCCACTACCTAACGTCAATATTAAACGTAATAATTATGGGACTAACTATGTTAACGTTGGTACAACTGATGAAAATGGAAATCTTTATGTTTTAAACGCTGATTTTGAAGGCTCATGGAAATTCCGTGCCAGTAAAGACTACTCTAACCAATATATTATTACTGGTCCAGATTATATTTTATTCCAAACCGCAAAGTATACTGCCCATGTGAAGAAAACAGACGGCTCAGATTTTGAAGGTATTGAAACGGAATACAACGATTATGGTACTCACTGGATAGACTTGGATTCTCAATACACTGATGCCAATGGTAATGCCAGCATTGAACTTTTCCCTGGTGATTTTAAGTTTAGAGCAAAAAAGAATTACTCTGTACAGGAAAATACACTGGAGTTGACAAGTTCTGGAGCAATGGGAACAGTAGAGTTCCAAACTTCAACATTTACCACTCATGTAAAAAAACATGATGGGGCTAATTTTGATGGCATAGAAACTGAGTACAACGACTACGGTACACATTGGATAGACCTTGACTCTCAATACACCGATGCTAATGGTAATGCGAGTATAGAGCTTTTCCCTGGCGACTTTAAGTTCAGAGCTAAAAAGAACTATTCTGTTCAGGAAAACACGTTGAACATACCAACATCAGGAAGTACGGATTTGGTAGAGTTCCAAACAGCATTGGCCGTTGCTCATCTAGAAGACTGTGACACCAACATGCCTATTGAAGGTATTGAAGTAGAATACAACGACTACGGTACTCACTGGATCGATTTAGATCCACAATCTACAGGAGTTGATGGTAATGCTTCTATTGAATTGTTCCCAGGAACTTATGACCTTAGAGCTAAGAATATTTACACTTTCGAAACCAAATCAATTATATTGGCTGACCCTTCCGTAAATACTTCTACCACGGTTGAATTCTACCCAACTCGAGTTTGCTTTAACTCCGATATGGTAAAATACAATGATTATGGTACCCATTGGTTAACCTTACCATGTAACACCTATATGTTCCCTGGCACTTACGATTTCAGATTCTATAACAATGGTAACCTTGACCTAGAAACGTCTGTAGCCATTAGTGGATGTGCCCAAGAGCAAGCGCCTATTTTTGTACAACTTCTGGATAGCGAAGACAATGGCTTGGCCAATGCCCAATTTGAATACCGTTTTGGTTACGGAAGCTACACTACCATAGGCACTGATGCCACAGGCAACGGTATTTGGACTTTTATCGATGGTAACCCAAGTTATACCAAGGTAAATGTTAGCTATAAAGGTTCCTCAAAAGAAATCCAACAGAATGTTCAGAGCAACCCCATGTTTATTTTCAACACCGTAAAAGTGACTGCTGATCTTGAGACTTCGCTTTTTGATGATATCACTAACGATGCTGATGATTGGCAATACAGATTTGGCTATGGCCCGTACACTTCTTTCGACCCTACGACAGGAGAGGAACTGTTACCTGGAAATACCAAAGTGAAAGTTTCTCATAAAGGAACATCTAAGGAAATACAGCAAAACACTAGTTCGACTGCTCATTTTGATTTCAGCACTGTAAAAGTGAATGCCAGCCTATTTGAGTCTAATCTTACCACTGATATTACTGAAAATGCTTCTTTTGAATACAGATTTGGTTATGATTCTTATTCAACTTTAGATCCTGTAAATGGAGAAGAGTTATTACCAGGTGATACCAAAGTAAAAGTTTCTCATAAAGGAACTTCTAAGGAAATACAACAAAACACTGGTGCAGATGCTAGTTTTGACTTCAATACTGTAAAAGTAACCGCTAGCCTTGTAGAGTCTAATCCTGATAATGATATCACTGCAGATGCTACATGGCAATACAGATTTGGCTATGGCTCATACACATCTTTCAACCCTATAGATGGAGAGGAATTATTGTCAGGAAACACCAAAGTGCAAGTTTCTTACAAGGGAACCTCTAAGGAAATGCAACAAAACACTGGTGCTGATGCTAGTTTTGACTTCCAAACAGTGCTAGCTACTGCAAATTTATGTGGTGGGACATCCGGTACATATGTATACCGTTACGGATATGGACCTTATATGCCTTTTAATCCTAGCGGTGAGGAGCTACTACCTGTAACCACCAAAGTAAAAGCAACCAATGATGTTGGTACATCTCAAGAAAAGCAACAAAATATAGGTTCAGATTCATTCTTTGAATTTAGCTTTGATTGTGTAGCTCCATCAACGGCGGCTCCCCAAGTTAATGCTTTTGGCTCCCAAAATACGGTAAAATGCTACCCTAACCCAACCAGCGAATATGTAACCTTGGAAACAGATCACCCTGGTAATATTTTTATATTCAACCAAACAGGCTACCAAGTACATAAAGGAAAAGGTAAAACAATTGATGTGACCAACTATCCTGAAGGTTACTATTTTGTAAAAGCTGGTAATTATACTGGTAAATTCTACGTTAAGCACTAACTAGATAAAAAACTTTCTAAAAAAGCACCCTCTGATGGGTGCTTTTTTTATATGTTCCAGACAGCTAAAGTAAAATGAAAAAATTCCCTAAAAACTTAACATTGAAAGTAGCCTTTAAAGTTGCCCAGCTACAAATCATGGATTAATTTTACGTTTACAAAAAAAACGCCAACCATGGTACAGGATTTAGACACCAAGGAACTTTTGACTTCGTTCCTTTATGAACTTGACGATTACAGCTCGTTGGATTCCTTAAAATTTCTTGTGGAAGACAGTAGCGAGCACTATCACAGTTACCAAATTACCTATTGGACTGCCAATAAAGAACTCAAAACACTTTTGGTTGAAATAGACCTTCTTAAAGGAAAAATGTCGTTTGGCCCTTGGGGCGCATGCGCCATGGAGACAGTGAAGTTTTAGGTTGCCTCTTTTCAAAATTCCCCTTAAATCCTTTTCGTTTTAACGAAACAGAAAAAGGCACATCCCTAAGAATGCGCCTTCAGTAAAAAAATTCCCTAATGCAATTAACTAATAGCATGTCAAAAATAGGGTATGCTATAAAATATCTTTTACGGGTATCCGTAACATCGCTGTTTTTATTTTAGATTAACCCTAAGTCCTTCACAATAGCCACTAAATGAATGGCATTATTGGCATTAAATTGAATTCGAAGTCTATTGAGTCGTTTTTCAATGGAACTCAAACTATTGGGGTATACCTTAGCTTCCTTGAAAGATTTACTGATTTGATCCTGCGAATAGCCCAATGACAACTGCCGCATCAATTCAATATCAAAATCCTCAATCTCCATTTCTGATTTTTGGCTTAAGGCATGTGAAATCTCTTTGGAAAGGAATTGTCCTCCGTTAAAAACCTCATCCAAAGCCTGCTGTAACTCCAACAAACCTCTGCGCCCCTTACACACATAGGCATTGACACCATATTCCAACAACTGCCTAACAGTTTGCAACCTATCTTCTATGGAATAGACAATAATTTTAAGGTTTGGAAAATCCTGATGAATGGCCTTTACCAAACTTTCACCCGAAGTAAATTGCTGCTCCCTATGGTCTGCCTTAAAAGAAAGATCTGTAATCAACAATTCAAAGGGCTCACCATCCATTTTGGCCTTTTTGAGTTTTAGATAAGCTTCATCACAATATTGGGCCTGAACCACATTGGAAACCTTTAAAGTTTGCAATACCGAGGCCACACCTTGATTGATACTTCCTAAGTCGTCGACTATTAAAACTTTATTGAACATGCTATCAAATTCTTATCAATGCCTTAAATCCGGCTTCATTATTACTTTCAAAGGTAATGGAACCTTTAATGGATTTCATACGGTTTTCCGTATTTTGAAGGCCGCTTTTCTTATAAAGTTCGGTTCCAATGCCATTATCAGCATATTGAATTTGCATCCGTTTTCCATTTTGCTCGAATTTCAAAACCACATAAGAAGCCTTGCTGTGCTTTCGCATATTCACCATCAACTCCTGCAAGACTCTATAAATAGTTGCCTTTTGCAAATTTGAAAATAGCCTCCAATCTACCTTTGAAAGGTTTTGCACAATAACCCTAACCTCTTCAGTATTGAAACCTTTCAATAATTCCATTAAGGTTTCTCCGAAATTATGTTCCACATCAATATCACTGTGTTCCTTGGAAATATCCCGCGTTTTTCGGTACACTGCTTCCAAATGATCCAAAACCTCTTCAGTTTCTTTGCTAGCCTGCAATTTGGTCATGATTTGGTACACATCATTGGCCACCTCATCATGTACCTTTTTGGAAATACGCGTTTCGGTTTCAAATACTTTTTGAAGCTTCTCTTTATTGTGCTTTATCCTTCCTATAACATATACAGTTCCAAAAACCATTATTACCAATACCAATATCATGATGAGTCTTTGCCTTTCAAATTCACTTTCCTCATACAAGCGTTGTTGTTCACTAAACTGGTACCTGTAATACTCAAAATTGTCCTTGGCCTGTCTTCTGGCCTTCTCCAAACTATCCTTCAGCTTTTTATATTGAACCACTTCCGGTGTACCGTTTAGAAGCAACAATGTAGACAACGTACTTTCTAAATACTGCGGATTATTGAGCGTTTTTGCAAACCCCAAAGCCTTATTGGCATAATCCAGGGCCGTTTCCCTATCTCCCCTATCCAAATAATATTCCGACAAATGACTATAGCTTGTGATGATTCCCGGAACATAATTGTTAGTTTCCTTTATGGATAGGGCCTCCAACAAATTTTGAAGCGCTTCCGGTTGGTGCAACTTGGATTGCGCCAACCCCAAATTATCCAATATTCGCGCTGTCATCTTAACACCTAAATGAGGGGATTTTGTATAAGCCTCTTCAAAATACACCAAGGCCTTGGTGTATTCGCTTTCATCCATATACAAATTCCCGATATTATTCAATAAGGTTGCTCTGCTACTCTCATCTTCAACCAATTCCAAGCTCTTATTGTAAAACTCCAAGGCCTTTGAAGGATTGTCCAAACTTCGGTAAACGATTCCCAAATGGTTATAAATGCCAATTCTATTTTCCTTTATTTTTTCAGAATCCTCCATCTGTCCCAACAACTCCAAAGCCTCCACACTGGAAATTTCGCTATCAGACAACAACCCCATTTTCTTTTCTATACTTGCCAATAATCTTAAATCAAATACAGCTTTTTCAATGTCCTTCTTCTGAAGACTCTCATCTTTATGTTGCTTATAAAAATTGTAAGCTTTTGCCAATTGGGCATTGGACTCTGGGCGACTAGCAACTTGATAATAATAGGTAAGACTATCCACTTTTTGTTGGGACTGTATATGCAACACCACCCCAAAAAGGCATATAAATAGAATAGACAAGGTTGGTTTCATGCCCCTAAAATAACAATAAAAACAGCAGGATAACCCCTTTATTTACTTGGAAGAATAAAAAAAGACACGCCTGTTTGGACGTGTCTTAAATCAGGTTGGTTGGTTATTTGTTCTCAAATAACTATTGGGAATACAATAGTAGGACTTTACTTTTAAACGTCATTACGGAATTCCGTAATGACGCTCCTTTTTCCCGAATTCAATTATTCCTAGGGTCTTGTTTTAAACTCAATTTCCTACTCCACAGGATATCCAAACTACAAAAATCATGGTCTTCCGTGACAGTGCAGATTATAAAATTTCAAAAATATTATTATCACGAAAAGTAAAAGAGCTTAATTAAGAAGCCACTTCCTCTTTCATAAACTGCACTTCATACAGATTTTTGTAGTAGCCATCTGTTTTCTTGAGCAATTCTTTATGGGTCCCCTGCTCCACTATTTTCCCTGCAGCCATCACCAAAATCATATCGGCCTTTTTGATGGTGGCCAATCTATGGGCAATGACAATAGAAGTTCGGCCTTTGGTAATTTTATCGGTAGCATCCTGAATCAATTGTTCGGAATGGGAATCGACTGAAGAAGTCGCCTCATCCAATACCAACACACTAGGATTGGTAACATAAGCTCTTAAAAAGGAAATAAGTTGACGTTGCCCCGAAGACAACATTACACCGCGTTCCTTCACATTATATTGGTAGCCGTTAGGCAAACTCATGATAAAATCATGAATTCCAATATTCTTGGCTGCAGTTTCCACCTCCTCCTGTGTAATATTCGGATCGTTTAAAGTGATATTGTTGAAAATAGTATCGGCAAACAAAAAGACGTTTTGCAGCACCACAGCAATCTGAGCCCTTAATGATTTAAGCGTCATATCCTTGATATCGATGCCATCGATTAAGATATGTCCACTTTGAATGTCATAAAAACGATTCAACAAATTGATAATGGTAGATTTTCCAGCACCGGTAGCACCAACAATGGCTACCGTTTGCCCAGCCTTTACTTCAAACGACACGCCTTTCAGCACTTCTTCATTTTCCACATAAGAAAAACGCACATCCCTAAAGGAAATATCCCCTTTAAAATGTTCGGCTTCCAAAGACCCTGTATCATCAATTTGAGAGGTTGTATCCAACACTTTAAACACCCTATCGGCCGCCACCATACCCATTTGCAAGGTATTGAACTTATTGGCTATTTGGTTCAAAGGTCTAAACAACATAGGGATCATCATGATAAAAGCGGTCAATTCACCCACCGAAGCTGTGCTGTCGTTTATGACTTGAAGTCCCCCATACCACACCACTAACCCAATGGTAATAGAAGATAGAAATTCGGCTACTGGAAAGAAAATGGAGTTATACCATACCGTTTTTAACCACCCTTTTTTATGGCGTTCATTAATAGCCATGAAGTTCTTGTACTCAATATCTTCTCGGGTAAACAACTGCAAAATCTTCATTCCCGTTACACGCTCCTGAACAAAACTGTTTAAGTTGGAAACTTCCGTCCTTACATCCTGGAAAGCCAACTTCATGTACTTTTGGAAAATTCGAGTAGCAAATAACACCAATGGTAAAGTGGTAAAAACGATTAGTGACAATTCCCAATTCATATAAAACATCATTGCTCCCACAGCGAGCATTTTAAGAACATCACTAAAAATCATAAAAAGGCCTTCCCCAAAAATATCGGCAATGCGTTCCATATCGGTTACGGCTCGGGTAATCAAAATTCCCACGGAAGAATTATCAAAATACTTCATTTTGAAACTTAACATATGCTTAAAAAGTTTCACCCGAATATCCTTTACTACCGATTGTCCCAACCAGGAAGCATAATAAATGAACAGCAATTGGCAAACTACCTCCAATACCAATACCAATACCATTAATAGGATATAGTTCAAGAAGCCATCATACTCGTGGATTGCCATTTTTGTATCTATGGCCAACTGTAAAATTTTTGGACGTATCGCTCCAAAAACAGCAAGCCCAACTACAAAAGCCATGGTCCACCAAAACACTTTTTTGTAAGGGCGCGTATAGTGCATTAAGCGCTTGAACAAGGTGACATCAAAAACATTTCCTTTCTTGGACATAACTTACTTTATAGTTTTATTGATTCGGGATAGACCACCTCCGTTAAATATAATCCGTGTGCCGGTACCGAAAAACCAGCTTCGCTTCTACTCTTGGATGCGATAATTTGATGTAGATCTTCCAAAGAAGTTTTGCCTAAACCTATGTTCACCATAGTGCCCACAATGGCTCTTACCATGTTTCGTAAAAACCTATCGGCGGTAATGATAAAAGTAAGTTCTCCATTGGCCTCCTCCCACACGGCTTCCTTGATATCACATATATATGTTTTTACATCTGTGTTGGTCTTGGAAAAACACTGAAAGTCCTTATACTGTTTCAATATTTCACAGGCTGCATTCATCTTTTCCACATCTAAAGAAACGGTCATTAAATAAGCATAATCAAAAGAAAACACATTTTTACGATTGGAAATTTTATAATGATAAGTCCTTCCAGTAGCATCAAAACGTGCATGGGCATCTTCCTTCACCCTGAAAATATCATGAATAGCAACATCCTTTGGCAGAAACGAATTTAGTCTATATACCAAGTTAAGGTCTTCCACCACTTTATCGGTATCAAAATGGGCAAACATCTGCGAGGCATGCACCCCAGTATCCGTTCTTCCCGCTCCTACAATCGCTATGTCCTCCTGCAACAACATGGACAATGCCTTTTCCAAAACTTCCTGCACCGAAATGGCATTGGGCTGGTTTTGCCAACCATGGTAGGCCTTGCCGTTATATGACAATTCAATAAAATATCTCAATCGAAAATCTTAATTTTGCTTATGAACCCACAAAGATAAAGTTATTCCCGCTAAGGCAGGAATCTAATATTTAAAAAAAGGAAAAACGCTTTTCCATTCCTAAATATGAAACGGATACTTTTACTCTCAGATACCCACAGCTATATAGATGACGACATCCTCAAGTATGTCAAACAAGCCGATGAAGTGTGGCATGCAGGAGATATTGGCGACTTAAAAGTCACCGATGCTATTAAAGAACTAAAACCTTTAAGAGCTGTTTACGGGAATATTGATGATACCAAAGTTAGAACCGAATTCCCCGAAAATAACCGTTTTATGTGCGAGGATGTAGATGTGTGGATTACGCATATTGGAGGTTATCCACCACGTTACAACCCTAGGGTAAAACCAGAGATTTACGAAAATCCCCCAAGGCTATTTATCTGTGGGCACTCGCATATACTAAAGGTTATGCCCGATAAAAAATTGAACCTACTCCATATGAATCCCGGCGCCGTGGGAACCCATGGCTTTCATAAAGTAAGAACCATGCTGCGTTTTACCATAGATGGTCCAAAAATTGACAATTTGGAAGTGATAGAATTTAAACGCTAAACCCTATTTCAAAATACCCCATAAAAAAACCCAGAACTTTCGCTCTGGGTTTTTTACGCACTAAAATAATTAAGATATAAGGTTTTATCGTAATCGATCTACAGATTTTACAAGATCTTCATCCTTTTTGATGGCTTTATTGGCTAAAACCAAAAATACGATAGAAAAGATAGGAAGAAGAATCCCAATACCTTTCTCAGAAACATCTGCTTCTCCAGATAAATTTAGAGATTGATATACAAATAATCCTAATAAAATAAAGTTCAATATGATGTTAAGTCGTCCCAATACAAATTGTGACTTCCTATTGTTATATCTAAATACAGACACCAAAGATAATATTGCTGACAATAAAAACAAACCTAAATACAATATATTGTCCTTTGCAAAAAAAGGTGCTCCTTCCGCGGTTGTCCATAAATGGAATACAAAACTCAAACCGGCCGAAATACCAGTCGCTATCAATAAATAAACAGTTTGAATACGCTGTAGCATCTATTTTTAAAAATTTAGCCACAAAACTAAGAGTTTCTTTTTAAAAGATGTATTAAATTATAAAATAAAATTGTATTATTGCATAAGTAAGCTGCTACCCAAAAGGTTTACAGCCTATTAAATCTTCAGATTTTTTTCTAGTTTTTCCCATTTATTTCAATTTCAGAAAACTTCGAATCAAATCAATTCAGTAAATATTACATTATTTTTTATTAATATACATGTTTGAAATTTCGCAATTAAAGGAAAAGAAGCTTTCCGAGCTACAGGAAATCGCTAAGCAATTAGACGTACCTAAGTTCCGCACCCTTAAAAAATTGGATTTGGTATACCAAATCCTAGATCATCAGGCAGCCAATCCGGAAGCCTTCAAAAAAGAAATCATCGCTCAGGCCAGCACTAATGAAGCGCTACCTGAGAAAAAAGAAACCGCTCCGGCTAGCACGAATAAATCGCAACCTGAGAAAAAAGAAACCACTCAGCCCGAAAGAGCCCCTAGAAAGAAAAGAGAGCGCATAAAAAAACCAGCCACACAACAAAAAGAACAACAGCAAATGGAATTTGCTGAAGCCAAAAAAGAGGCCGCTCCTGCCCCAAAAGAACCTAAAGCAGCCGAAACAGCTGCCCCTGCCGTTGCCGAACCAAAGAAAACCAACGACAAAAACATCAAACAGCGTCCTAAAGACTCTGACAAAAAGCAACGCAACGACAACAAGCAAAATCAAAGAGATAACAAAAACGAACATCAAGGAAACAACGGTAACAAGGACACTAGAAACCGCTATCGTGAACCTGATTTCGAATTTGACGCAATTATAAAAAGTGAAGGCGTTTTGGATATCATGCAAGACGGCTACGGTTTCCTTCGTTCTTCAGATTATAATTATTTGTCTTCTCCTGACGATATTTATGTATCGCAATCACAAATTAGATTGTTTGGGTTAAAAACCGGAGATACCGTTTTAGGACATGTGCGCCCGCCAAAGGAAGGTGAAAAGTATTTCCCGTTAATTAAGGTAAGTAAGATTAATGGTCAAAAACCAGAAGTGGTGAGAGACCGTGTTTCTTTTGAGCACTTAACACCTTTGTTCCCTCAGGAGAAATTCAATATCGCTGAAAAACAAGCCACTATTTCTACAAGAATTATGGATTTGTTCTCTCCTATCGGAAAGGGACAACGTGGAATGATTGTTGCTCAGCCAAAAACTGGTAAAACCATGCTTCTTAAGGATGTGGCAAACGCCATTGCGGCAAACCACCCAGAAGTATACCAAATGATTTTGTTGATTGACGAACGTCCAGAGGAGGTTACAGACATGCAACGAAACGTGCGTGGTGAAGTAATTGCTTCGACGTTTGATAAAGAAGCTCACGAACACGTAAAAATTGCCAATATTGTATTGGAAAAAGCCAAACGTTTGGTAGAATGTGGTCACGATGTGGTAATCCTTTTGGATTCCATTACAAGATTGGCCAGAGCGTACAATACTGTACAGCCTGCTTCTGGTAAAATATTAAGTGGTGGTGTTGATGCCAATGCGCTTCACAAACCAAAACGTTTCTTTGGAGCTGCGCGTAATATTGAAAATGGAGGTTCTTTGACCATTATCGCAACAGCATTAACTGAAACAGGTTCTAAAATGGACGAGGTAATCTTTGAAGAATTTAAAGGAACAGGTAACATGGAACTGCAGTTGGATAGAAAAATCTCCAACCGTAGAATCTTCCCTGCTATCGATCTTACCTCTTCAAGTACCCGAAGAGACGATTTGTTACTGGACGACAACACCATTCAAAGAATGTGGGTAATGAGAAAATACCTTGCCGATATGAACCCTGTAGAGGCTATGGAGTTTATCAACGATCGCTTTAAACAAACCAGAAACAACGAAGAGTTCCTGATCTCCATGAATGGATAGAAATTGAGTATTTAAACATTGTATATTAAAAAGCCCATGAACTTATTCATGGGCTTTCTTTTTGCTAATGATTTCCAACTCCTGAACTACCTTAACTTATAAGAATACCTTCAAGATTGAATTAGATAAGTTTGAAGCAAAAAAAAGTCTTTCCGTTTGGAAAGACTTTTAATCTATCTTTTTCTTCTTCTTACAAAGAAGCTACGTGCTTAGTTAAACTTGACTTCAAGTTAGCAGCTTTGTTAGAATGAATTACATTCTTCTTAGCTAACTTATCAATCATAGATACAACAGATGGCAAAAATTCCTGAGCCTCTTTAGCCACTTCCATTCCACGTAACTTTTTGATAGCATTACGAGTTGTCTTGTGCTGATATCTATTAGTTAAACGCTTAGCTTCGTTACTTCTTATTCTTTTTAATGCTGACTTATGATTTGCCATTTTCTTTCTATATTAAAAAATTGTAGCCCGTAGGGGAATCGAACCCCTCTTACCAGGATGAAAACCTGGCGTCCTAGCCGATAGACGAACGGGCCATTAATGTTTCGTTTTCGAGAGCGCAAATGTAAAACATATTTCTTACACTCACAACATCTCTCAGTAAATTAATGTACTTTTATTTGTAGCCCGTAGGGGAATCGAACCCCTCTTACCAGGATGAAAACCTGGCGTCCTAGCCGATAGACGAACGGGCCATTGTATTTATTGAATTCGTAAATTAATTCACTATTCAATCTTGCAATACGTTTCAAATAACGAGCAATTTCTCAATTGCGGTTGCAAAAATACAACTATTTTTAAATGCTGCAATACCTAATTCAACTTTTTTGAAAAAAAATTTTCTTAGTAGGCTTTTGCAAACAATACTCTACCTTTTGAAGGCTTGCCTGAATACACACAAACCCCTTCCTCCTCTTTTCTATCCAAAGGAATACAACGAATAGTAGCTTTGGTCAATTCTTTGATTTGCTGTTCTGTTTCAGGTGTTCCATCCCAATGCGCCGATATAAATCCTGTTTTATTTTCCAAAACGTCCTTAAACTCGTCAAACGTATCAACCTCTGTTATATGGGTATTTCTAAAGTCTAGGGCTTTATTAAATAGAGATTCTTGGATCTCTGTCATCAAACCGTCTACTACCTCTACCAAATCATCCATGGCTACAGATTGCTTGGAAAGTGTATCTCTTCTCGCCAATTCAACCGTTCCATTTTCCAAATCCTTAGGACCAATGGCTATACGCACTGGAACTCCCTGCAACTCATACTGTGCAAATTTGGCACCTGGACGATGCGTTGTTCTATCATCGTATTTACAACTTACACCAATTTTACGCAATTGTTCCATAATAGACTGTGCCTTTTCAGAAACAGCGTTTAGTTGCTCTTCACTTTTATATATAGGAACAATAACCACTTGTATTGGCGCTAAGTTTGGAGGCAATACCAATCCATTATCATCACTATGGGTCATGATCAAAGCTCCCATAAGCCTCGTAGAAACTCCCCAAGAAGTTGCCCAAACATAATCTAGTTTTCCTTCAGCATTAGTAAACTTCACATCAAAAGCCTTGGCAAAATTCTGACCAAGGAAATGCGATGTTCCCGCTTGAAGAGCTTTCCCATCTTGCATCAAAGCTTCTATACAGTAAGTCTCAACTGCACCTGCAAAACGCTCACTTTCGGTTTTCACGCCTTCAATAACTGGAATGGCCATAAAGTTTTCTGCAAAATTGGCATAGATCTTATTCATTTGCTCCGTTTCTGCCAATGCTTCTTCCTTTGTGGCATGAGCAGTGTGCCCTTCTTGCCACAAGAATTCTGCAGTTCTTAAAAACAATCTGGTGCGCATTTCCCAACGCACCACGTTGGCCCACTGGTTGATTAAAATTGGTAAATCCCTATAACTTTGAATCCACCCTCTATAAGTGTTCCAAATAATAGCCTCACTAGTTGGCCTTACTACCAATTCTTCTTCCAATTTAGCCTCTGGGTCTACCCTTAATTTACCGGCATTGTCAGGGTCGTTCTGCAACCTATAATGGGTCACTACCGCACATTCCTTAGCAAAGCCTTCGGCATTTTTCTCTTCAGCCTCAAACAAACTTTTGGGAACAAAAAGCGGGAAATATGCATTTTGATGCCCTGTTTCCTTGAACATTCTGTCCAATTCGGCCTGCATTTTTTCCCAAATTGCGTATCCGTATGGCTTGATTACCATACACCCTCTAACAGCTGAATTCTCAGCCATATCAGCCTTCACAACCAATTCATTATACCATTTTGAATAGTCTTCGGCTCTGCTCGTAAGATTTTTGCTCATCGTAAGTGTTTTGGCACAAAAATTGCGCTAATGTTAAATACAAGAATAGTTCGGCAAAACTAACTATTTTTGTAATGTTCAACAATAAAATTAAAGAGATATGCAATTTAACAGCTACGTAAAATCAAAATTGCCATTATTTGTTGTACTGGGTTTTGTATTCCTGTTAGCTTCTTGCGGTTCCTACCAATATGCAGGTTATGATAACGATGGTATATACAACTCAAATGGTGTGGTTTATGAAGATGCCCCTCGAGTAGAGACTTCGGCGAGCAACAATGGCTACTACAAAGCCTATTTTGCCGAAAAATCCCAACAATATGAAGAGATTCCTCAATCTGAAGATATCATCTTTACCGATATTGAATCTTATGAAGGGAATTATTATGAAGAGCAAGATACCACCGCTGTTATAGACAACTATAAAGGTTACGCCGGATGGGGAGACAACAGCTCTGAAGTTTCCATTAACTACTACAACAATTTTGGGTATGGCTATTGGGGATACAACTATTGGGGTTACAATCCTTATTCCTGGAGAGCTTGGAATTATTACCCATATTGGAATGTTGGTTGGAATTACGGCTGGGGTTGGAACGTTGGCTGGGGATGGGGTTATTATGACCCATGGTGCTCCCCATATTATGGAGGCTATTACGGTGGCTACTACGGCTACCCCTATTACGGATACCCACATTACAGAAGACCATACGCTTCTTACAATGCTGGTAGAAGAGGATATTCCAACTATTATAACAACCCAGGAGGAAGAGTTGCTGTTAATCGCAGCAGACAAAATTCTACTTTAACCCGTGATTACAGGTCTTCTGTAAGAAGAAGTACTAGCACGTTGAGTAGATCAAGTAGCAGAACCTCTACGCTTCAAAACAATAGATCTAACACAGTAAGAAACAACAACTCTGGTTATACGCCTAGAACCAATAATTCTTCCAACGTTAGAACTAGAAGTTACTCTACACCAAGTAGAAGTAGCATGCCAAGTATGCGAAGTGGAAGTTCCTCTAGAGGCTCTATGGGCACCCGAGGAGGCGGTGGCGGTTCACGTTCTTCATCAGGTAGAAGACGTTAAAACCATAACCTCAATCAACTTATAATCCAATAACCAAATTGTATGAAAAAGTTAAGTTTCCTAATTATAGGGGCATTATCTATGTCCCAACTTATGGCACAAGACATCTCAGACGCTTTAAGGTATTCATTTGATGATATTCAGGGAACCGCTAGATTTAGATCAATGTCTGGAGCTTTTGGAGCCTTGGGAGGAGATCTATCAGCTATCAGCATCAACCCTGCAGGATCATCTGTTTTTACGCGTAGTTACGCTACATTTTCTTTATCTGTTCAAGCTATCAACAATGATGTGAACTATTTCGGTAACAACAGATCCTCTTCAGAATCCAAATTTGACTTAAACCAAATAGGAGGCGCTTTTGTTTTTAATAATACCAATGGAAACTCTCCTTGGAAGAAATTTGTTCTTGGTGTTAGCTATGACAAAGTGGCTAATTTTAATAATGATTGGACTGCTTCAGGAACCAATACCGACAACTCCATTGCTTCTTATTTCACTGGCTATGCGCAAGGCTTAAGACTTGATGAAATTTCTGCATTTCCAGGAGAATCCTATTCCGAAGCCTATTCTGCTATTGGTTCCGCCTATGGCTACAATAACCAACAGGCGTTTTTGGGTTACGAATCCTATATCATAGACCCTGAAAATGATTTGGATGAAAACACCTCATATATCTCCAATATCGCTCCGGGATCTTACAGACAAAACTATTACTATTCGGCGAGAGGGTATAATGGAAAGTTAGCTTTCAACATGTCTTCACAATTTAAAGACAAACTCTATTTAGGACTAAATTTGAATACTCATTTTATCAATTATGAACGTTATACCTATTTAAATGAAACTAACAATAATTCTGGATCTTTGGTCCATGAAGTCGGTTTTGAAAACGGATTGTATACTATAGGAACAGGATTTTCATTTCAACTTGGCGCTATAGGCAAACTTACCGAATCTCTAAGATTGGGAGCTACGTACACCTCCCCTACTTGGTATACAATTGCAGAAGAAACCACTCAATATTTAGAAACCTACAGAACCGAAGGTAGCCAAGAAATTGCTCAAATTATTAATCCGAATATCATTAATGTTTTCCCTGACTACAGATTACAGACACCTGGAAAATTCACAGGAAGTTTGGCCTATGTTTTTGGAGACAAAGGGCTATTAAGTTTTGACTATTCTATAAGAGATTATTCCAACACTAAATTCAAACCTAAATCCGACCCATATTTTTCTAGTCAAAATTCATTGATCAGAAATACCCTTTCAACAGCTTCCTCTTACAGATTTGGAGGTGAATATCGCATACAACGGGTAAGCTTGAGAGCTGGCTACAGATTTGAAGAAAGTCCTTATAAAAACAACGACTTGTATGGCGATCTAAACGGCTACTCCTTTGGAATTGGTTATAATTTTGGAAATTTCAAATTAGATGCTGCCTTCGACCAATCAAAG
The DNA here is from genome assembly GCF_059735265.1 of Mangrovimonas sp. sgz306409. Lineage (NCBI taxonomy): Bacteria > Pseudomonadati > Bacteroidota > Flavobacteriia > Flavobacteriales > Flavobacteriaceae > Mangrovimonas > Mangrovimonas sp. sgz306409. Next base: position 1,408 of record NZ_JCAPEU010000005.1, on the reverse strand, counting down.
CAAGATGTCAACTATCAACTTTACAATGTGGGCCTTACTGATAATGCTCTAATCGACTCCAAAGTGAGCAATTTTGTTATCACCTTAGGTTTTAATCTATAAGACAAATACTATTTATTATAAATCATAAAAAGGTCCTTGAGCTTAATCTTAAGGACCTTTTTTTACTTCTTTGCCAAAACTAATTATCAATCGCACCTATTTCATTTCAATATATTACTAAGAATAATTAAACCCTAGTTCATTCTTCTCAATAAACAAATAAACGAATACCTTCCGCATTCAAACATTCTAAAACATCTATCTTACCAGTAATTATACCTATATAAATAAAAATCCCGAACCATGTGGTTCGGGATTTTTTCTATTATATCTATTTTACTTTAATACTCTACTCTAGCGTTTCAGGGTAAAGTGGGCTTTAAACTCCTTGCTCTGTCCCGTAGATGGTTCGGTGTACTCCACAACAAACCAGTAGTCGCTGCTCGGCATCGCGGCTCCGTTGTACGTTCCATCCCATCCTTCGCCAGATGGAGAGATCTGCTTTATAAGCTTTCCTTGTCTGTCGAAGATGAAAATCCTTGTCGCCGATTGGTCACTAAATCCAACAATGTTCCAAGTGTCGTTGTAACCGTCACCGTTCGGCGTAAAGTATAACGGATAATCCAATACGGATATTGTCACACTGGCCTCTCCACAGCCCAAAATATCACGGGCCGTCACTGTATGCTCTCCCCATGGCACGTCCTCGAACACGCCGCTGTCCTGCCATGGCCCGTCGTCAAGGCTGTACTCATATGTACTGTCACCGCTGGCCGTGGCCACCACGATGTGGTTGTCCGCAAAGGCCTCCGTCATTACTTCCGCTACGATTGTAGGCGGTGCGCTCTCGATCACCTCGGTAGTGTCCGTGCGCTCGCACATGGTCACCGTAGAGGTGGACACGTCGATCACCGTTACACTGTAGATCCCCGCTTCTGTCGGCTCATAGCTGCCACTGGTAGCCCCCGCGATCTCCTGTCCGTTGAAGTACCAGATGAACAGGTAGTCTGGCTCCGTTAGCCCCGTCTCCAGTACCGGTGGGTCTATCGCCTCGGTACCGTTGGTGTCCAGACACAATACATAGCTATCATAGAGGTCGAACACCGGCTGTGGGTTCACCTGGAGGGTCAGCTCAGCAACCGCGTAACAGATGGAGTCCGGTGTGGTATCGTTGTCCACACGGGCGTAGATCACCTGTGGGTTGGTCACGTTCTCATAAAGGGTCGGCAATGGGCCTGTTCCCGCTTCGGCATCCGCCTCGCTGGCATAGTAGCTCACCGTATAGTTTGTCGGGTCCTGTCCGTCCAGAAGTTCCGCGTCCATGGCAGACAGGTCGAACTGTACGCTGTCGTCGGTCGGGTCGCCG
>NZ_JCAPEU010000044.1:0-524 GCF_059735265.1 Mangrovimonas sp. sgz306409 | reverse complement strand
ATCGGAAGCAATGAATTATACACGGTGTTGTACCAAGTTTTATTTTTTTTGATATCTCCATATTAAACTTTCATGATGTTGCACTATAATCATTTTAATTTCTGGACAAATGAATAACATGTCTTGTGAAGGTTCGAAAAAAGGAGCTTCGAAAAAGTTCTCATATTCATCAATAAATGTTTCAAATTCATTGAAATTGAATTGAACTGCTCCGAATTTTTTTAATAAACATTTGTCTGTTATGGCTATAACTTTACATAAGGGAGGTACATTGTTTTTGAAAATTTCTTTTATATAATGCTGATCGTCATATTCTTTTGTACCCCAAGCAGCGCTTTCTAGCCAACTTACTTTATTGGCGTCAACTTTAATATTTGAAGATAAAGCCAATTTAAAAATGGAGTCAGGAGAACCTAATTGCCAGTCTAAATTGTTTGGATTTGTTAAAATTTGTTCAGTCAGTTTTATGGCTTCTTCAAAAGCTACTGTCTTCATTAACTTGTTTTTTTAATTTGGTACAACGG
>NZ_JCAPEU010000043.1:0-544 GCF_059735265.1 Mangrovimonas sp. sgz306409 | reverse complement strand
AAAATCGGAAGCAATGAATTATACACTGTGTTGGCGGTAGTTTTTTGTTTTTTAGAATTTTAAATTCGAGTTATGGTTTAGTATTTTTTGTCAGTCTTATGCTGTAAGCTTAAAAGTGTTCTTAATCCGTAAATTATAATCATTGATGCTCTTCCAGTTTCAATGAAATATTTAAAGTCAGTTCCATTTTTTAGTTTAAGTACTCCGAAGGTTAAGGGCTTGTTTCCAATTCCTTTAAAATCCCCATATCCTTTGTCGGTTGCTCCAGTCAAAATCCCTACTTTTTCAATTCCATTTTCATTTGTAATTAGTTTTTGTGTAGTCAAAATGCTGTAATTATCAGAGTCTACTACAGTCGAACAAATGATCAATTCATTTTCCGCTAAATTTAACGGAAGTCCAGAATAAGCAAATTCAGAATTTGATTCATAAAATTTTGTCCATTTGAAATCGTATGGTTTTATAGTACTTCTTTTAATCGAGGCAACTGAAACATTATGTTTTGATTTATCAGTTTTGTTCATTCGAATTACCGCCAACGGTT
>NZ_JCAPEU010000042.1:0-574 GCF_059735265.1 Mangrovimonas sp. sgz306409 | reverse complement strand
AATAGCGATGATGGGCGGCATGAGCATGACCGCCCAGAACAAGGATACAAAGAAGGCAGACGATCTCTACGGGCGCTTTGAGTACGTAGAGGCCGCGGAGGCCTATGGAAAGTTGGTGGAGAAGGGCAAGGGCGATGCCTATGTCTACACGCAGCTGGCAGAGGCCAACTACAACATCTACAACACGGAGGCCGCCGAGGGCTGGTACGCGAAGGCCATCGAGGCCGGCAACCAGGACCCTGAGATGGTCTATAGATATGCCCAGATGCTGAAGGCCAACGGGAAGTACAGCGAGTCGAACGCGCAGATGGCAAAGTTTGCCTCTCTGGCACCAGGCGACGAGCGTGCAAAGGCCTACCGCTCTGCACCGGACTATATCGAGGCGATCAAGTCTACGCGCAAGCGCTTCGAGGTTGAGGACATGGCACTGAACACGCAGTACTCTGAGTTCGGGGCGGTGGAGAAGGACGGGGACCTTTACGTGGTCTCTGCCCGCAACACGAGCCGCAAGACCTATGGCTGGAACGGGGAGCCGTTCCTTGACATCTACAGATTCGCCAAGGGCGAGGACGGC
>NZ_JCAPEU010000041.1:0-576 GCF_059735265.1 Mangrovimonas sp. sgz306409 | reverse complement strand
CCAGCATTGAATTGCTGGGGGCTTTTTGTTTTTATATACCTTGCCAATACAATACCCTTCAAATAATACAAAAAAACTACTGTTAAAGGCGGGGGGATAAAAACTCTTGGATTTTAATTGGAGGGTTTAAGTGTCTTATGCTAGTTTCCTAGTCCTACCTTTAAGATAAACGGACTAGGCAGTTCCTGTATAGAGTTATTATAAGTATGCTTACTATTAATTCCAAGTGAAGGGATATATTGAGAGTTTATAGGCATTTAATAGAGACAATCGATTTTCCTGTTTCAGATGTATGCTCTCCAAGTTTATATAACAATTGTTTTTGATTTTTCTTTTGCTATATTTTATTTCAATCTGTATGTAAGAATACCTCCGTATTTGAATTTATGAATTAGAATAGGGAAATACTCCAGAAGAAAAGGTTAAAATGTCCGATTAGAGATGGAGGCATGAAATAAATTATTATATTTAATGCCTTTTAATTCAGAAGGATGCATTTTGTTCCTCAAAAAAATATCCAAAAACCGAAAAAAAAGCTTGCACATATCCAAAAAGGCGGTATATTTGCAGCCGCAA
>NZ_JCAPEU010000040.1:0-650 GCF_059735265.1 Mangrovimonas sp. sgz306409 | reverse complement strand
CTGAAAATCCTGCGGATTTTCACGCAACGAAACAATACACAAACCGTTGTGTAGCATTAAAAAAATGAAGAAACTGATTTCATATTACCTCCTTACTTCGTCCTTTGGACTCCTCATGTCATGCGGTCAATCTAATGACGGTTCAAAAGATATTACAACTGACAATAATAGTTCAGTTAAATCGGACGTGATAATCCCAATTGACACAGTAATAGAGAATCGATTCGCCTATCTCAAGGAAATTAAAAATTTGAATTCTGACATATTTATAAAAGCGGACTATGTAGATTACTTAACAGGACAAGAAGCCGCAGATGCTGAATGGAGGGATGAAGCTTATTTCATAGACGGCAAAGATACCATTACTAATATTACTGACGGCTATTACATTTCAAATGTGAATCCAAAACTTAGAACTTTTAAACTGAAAGATAAGATGTCAGTTGAGCACATAATTGACGATGACGGAGTACAAGAAATGACGAAACCAAAAAAAATTAATTTGCAACAAATCGAAACCTATATTAAAAATGAAACTCTATTGTTTCTTTATGTAAAAAACGGAATTATAGTACGAATTGATGAACGATTCATGCCATAACAAAGAAAAAACGCCACACAACACCGTGTATAATTCATTGCTTCTGATT
>NZ_JCAPEU010000004.1:0-384508 GCF_059735265.1 Mangrovimonas sp. sgz306409 | reverse complement strand
GTTTGCCGAGTGGGTTGCCCTGGGCAGCATCACCGGTGGCTGTAACCTGGTGGTTGACGTAACCAATCCAGGGGCACCTGATGCCTGTGGCGGTTCGTCAGAAGTGATCTGGACAGCTACCAGCGACTGTGGGGCACCGCTGTTGTTGAGTTCGACCTTTACGGTAGAGCCAGCACCTGAGGTTTCCTTCACCGCGCCAGAGGATTATACAATGGCAGCATGTTCCGACCAGGCTTCCGTAGACCAGGCGTTTGCCGAGTGGGTTGCCCTGGGCAGCATCACGGGCGGCTGTAACCTGATGGTTGAAGTGACCAATCCAGGGGCACCTGATGCCTGTGGAGGTTCAACCGAAGTTATCTGGACAGCTACCAGCGACTGTGGGGCACCGTTATTGCTGAGTTCGACCTTTACGGTGATAGGAGATACGACACCTCCAATGCTAGTAGGGCCAATTCCAGAAGGTATTTCGGATATTGATGCTTGTTTTAGCGATGTTCCAGAAGGGCCAACTGCAGATGAAATCGCAGCTATTTATGAAGATAACTGTGGAGAAGTATTTGTAGAAAAAATGCCTTCTATTGTTGGAGATGATTGTAAATGGATAGCGCTTTATGAATTCATAATATCTGATGCATGTGGTAATACATTGCCTCGTCTTAAAATTTACTATAATGGAGGAGATCAAACACCGCCAGTCATTGATGTACCAATGATGGATCCTATATGTAATGATGAATTCCCAGAAGCTCTTAAGGCTAATTGGGTAGATAATTGTTCAGGTGAAGGTGAAGTAACGGCATATTTAAGTGATACAACTATGGATGGTTGTGTTGAATATGGTACTTATGTGTTTGAAGCATCTGATGCATGTGGTAATATGGCTCAAGAGATATTAACTCTTGAAAGAACGGTTGAGAAGTACTCCGGTAATTGTGAGACTGCTTTTGGTAGAGATCCAAACAGTAATACATGTTTCCTTCAAGACGGATTTAACCGTTGGGGTTGGACCAATTATTACGCAGAAGAAGGTACCTATACTATGGATCTTTATGCGGGAGCAGGACAATGTAATTTGTCCAGTGGTACTCTAGCTGGAGATGTCGTGGTGGAATATCTAGATGGATATGTTACTGTATACTTTGATATTGCTAGTGGATTTGGAATGAGTGAGGCCCAAGTTTATGTGGGTTGTAATCCTTACCCAACTAAAAATAATGGAGCCTATACAGTAGCTCCTGGACAGTACAACTTCAATGTTGGAGCAATGGATTATATGACAAGTTACACCGTAGGGCCTATTGAGGCGTCTGGACCAATCTACGTAATAGCACATGCTAATGTTTGTGAAGCTATTTGCCAATGTGGTGAAGGAGATTCTGGAGAGTATGCGCCAGAAGGAGCTGCTATAGATTGTGAAGATGAAGTGATTGATCCTGAACCAACAGTTGTTGCAAGTAACTTAGACTTTGTTGCTTATCCTGTTCCATTCGATAAGGAGGTTACTATATCATACATGTTTGAATTTGAAACAGATGTAACTATTGAATTGTTTGACACAAGAGGAATTGTAATCTTAAGTGAAACAAATAGAAATTATGGTAAAGGATTTAAAGATAAAACAACCTTTGATTTATCTAGAATACCTAATCAAATGTTCTATGTGAAGTTAACGACCAATCAAGGTTCGGTTACTAAGAAAATTGTTTCTTCTTCATTGAAGGAGCATAAAAATTAGAAAGTAGAATTTAAAATTGAAGGGCAGCTATAAGCTGCCCTTTTTATTTAATGTAGTTTTTGATTTTCAATTTGTGACCAGTATTTTATGGTATGGAGCTTTAATAATTCCAACGTTTTAATTGATTTTTGGTAATTGCTTTTATTTTGCCATGCATAAAAAAAGGTCCCTGTTTTTAACAAGGACCTTTTCTATTTTAATACTCTCTCTTTACTTAAGACTCTGTATGCTTTTCAGCCTTTTCTATTTTTATGGTTAATTCTTCAGTTTTTGAATCTAAATCCATAAAAATAGTATCGCCTTCCTGTAATTGGGCATTGATGATTTCTTCAGCAAGAGCATCTTCAATATACTTTTGAATAGCACGTTTTAAAGGTCGCGCACCATACTGTTTATCGAAGCCTTTATCTGCGATATAATCTTTGGCTTTATCACTCAATTTAAGTTCGTAACCTAAACCTTTGATGCGCTCAACAAGCTTGGCAAGTTCAATATCAATGATTTTATCGATATCTGATTTTTCTAAAGCATTGAATACAATGACATCATCAATTCTGTTTAGGAACTCTGGAGCAAAGGCTTTTTTCAAGGCATTTTCAATAATGCTTTTTGAGTTGTCATGAGCTTGGGCTTCTCTTGCAGCGGTTCCAAAACCAACACCTTGTCCAAAGTCCTTAAGCTTTCTGGCACCGATGTTGGAAGTCATGATGATAATGGAGTTTCTGAAATCTATCTTTCTTCCCAAGCTATCAGTAAGATAACCGTCATCCAATACCTGTAAAAGCATGTTGAATACATCTGGATGCGCTTTTTCAATCTCATCCAAAAGGATTACAGCATAAGGCTTACGACGAACCTTTTCGGTTAATTGCCCACCTTCTTCGTAACCAACGTATCCTGGAGGTGCTCCAACAAGTCTAGAAATTGCAAATTTCTCCATATACTCACTCATATCAATTCTGATAAGAGCATCCTCGCTGTCAAATAATTCTCGGGCCAGTACTTTGGCTAATTGGGTTTTCCCAACTCCAGTTTGCCCTAAAAATATAAACGAGCCAATAGGTTTGTTAGGATCCTTAAGACCAGCTCTGTTACGTTGAATTGCCTTTACAACCTTAGCTACTGCTTCATCTTGACCAATAACTTTTCCTTTGATGTGGTCAGGTAACTTTACCAATTTGTTGCTTTCTGTTTGTGCTATTCTATTTACAGGAATACCTGTCATCATCGATACCACATCTGCAACGTTATCTTCGGTAACAATTTCACGGTGAAGTTTGGTTTCTTCTTCCCATTTTTCTTGGGCCACGGCCAATTCTTTCTCCAGGCGTTTTTCGTCATCTCGAAGTTTGGCCGCCTCTTCATACTTTTGTTTTTTAACAACCGTATTTTTGGTTTCCCTAACTTCTTCTAACTTTTTCTCCAATTCCAAAATTTGCTTCGGAACTTCAATATTGGTGATATGTACTCTCGATCCAGCCTCATCCAAAGCATCTATAGCTTTGTCGGGTAAAAATCGATCGGTCATGTATCTATTAGTCAATTTTACACAGGCCTCAATGGCTTCAGGAGTGTAATCTACATTATGGTGGTCTTCATATTTTTCCTTAACGTTGTTAAGGATTTCAATAGTTTCTTCCACAGTTGTAGGTTCTACAATCACCTTTTGGAAACGACGCTCTAAAGCACCATCTTTTTCGATGTACTGTCTATATTCGTCCAAAGTAGTAGCGCCTATACATTGAATTTCTCCACGTGCCAAAGCTGGTTTGAACATGTTTGAAGCATCCAAACTCCCTGTGGCACCACCGGCACCTACAATAGTGTGAATTTCGTCAATGAACAAAATGATGTCATCATTCTTCTCAAGTTCGTTCATCACGGCTTTCATGCGTTCTTCAAACTGACCACGGTATTTCGTTCCAGCAACCAAACTTGCCAGGTCTAAAGTCACTACTCGCTTGTTGAAAAGGATTCTAGATACTTTACGTTTTACGATACGTAGTGCCAAACCTTCCGCAATAGCCGATTTACCAACTCCAGGTTCGCCAATAAGAAGTGGATTGTTCTTTTTACGTCTGCTCAATATTTGGGACACACGTTGTATTTCTTTTTCTCTACCAACAACAGGATCTAGTTTGCCTTCTTCTGCCAATACGGTGAGATCTCTACCAAAATTGTCTAGAACTGGCGTCTTAGATTTTTTTGTTGTTTTAGATGAAGATTGACCAAATGGGTTTTGTTTAGAATCATCGTCATCGGCCATATCGTCGTCTGAATAGGACTCGGCTTTTGGAGATTCTAAAAAGTCATCATCGTTTGTAATCATAAATTTAAATTGCTCTTTAACGTTATCATAATCCACTTTTAGCTTGTTCAAAAGCTTGGTTGTGGGGTCGTTTTCGTTTCTTAAGATACATAGCAGCAAATGCGCTGTATTGATAGATGTGCTTTGAAACAGTTTGGCTTCCAAAAAGGTGGTCTTTAAAGCACGCTCTGCCTGTCTAGTAAGATGTAGGTTCTTTTTTTCGTTAGAGGCAGTTGCCACATTAGAATTGGCGGGGCTCAATATTTCAACCTTGCGCCTTAAATGGTTCAAATCTATATCTAGGGCACTCAATATATCAATTGCTTTTCCACTGCCATCACGAAGTAGGCCCAGCATTAAATGCTCGGTACCTATAAAATCATGGCCAAGACGCAGTGCTTCCTCTTTACTGTAAGCAATGACATCTTTGACTCTTGGGGAAAAATTATCGTCCATAATTAAAAATCCTTTCTGCATTAAAAATAATAAAAAACAAAGTTATAAAGGCAAAAACTGTACCTTAAATGTTTCATAAAAGCTAATAGAGGAAAAAACTTTAAAAATTCAAAACTTTTGGACTTTTACTTATTAACGAAAGAAGGCCTTATATTTGTTAATAAAAAAAGTTAAAAAACCCTCTTAAAAGTCGGATAAGGACTAACAAAATACTTATATTAGCACGATTTGAAAACCTACAAAAAATCTAATTAAATATATATGGTAGAAGGAGAAAAACTCATTCCAATTAACATTGAAGATGAAATGAAATCGGCCTACATTGACTATTCAATGTCGGTCATTGTGTCACGTGCTTTGCCAGATGTTAGAGACGGATTGAAGCCAGTGCACAGACGTGTATTGTTTGGGATGCATGAGCTTGGTGTAAGATCCAATTCACCTTATAAAAAATCGGCCAGAATTGTTGGAGAGGTTTTGGGTAAGTACCACCCTCACGGAGATAGTTCTGTTTATGATACAATGGTACGTATGGCTCAGGAATGGAGCTTGCGTTATATGTTGGTAGACGGGCAGGGGAACTTTGGTTCCATTGACGGAGATAGCCCTGCAGCTATGCGTTATACAGAGGCGCGTATGCGTAAGATTTCCGAAGATATGTTGGCAGACATTGAAAAGGAAACCGTAGACCACAAACTTAACTTTGACGATACTTTACAGGAACCAACTGTATTGCCTACCAGAATTCCAGGATTATTGGTGAATGGTGCTTCAGGGATTGCAGTAGGGATGGCTACCAATATGCCTCCACACAACATTTCTGAAGTTGTAGATGGAACTGTTGCTTATATCGATAACAACGATATTGAAATAGAGGAGTTGATGACCCATATTAAGGCGCCTGATTTTCCAACAGGAGGTACTATTTACGGGTATGATGGAGTTAAGGAAGCATTCAAAACAGGTAGAGGAAGAATCGTAATAAGAGGTATTGCCAATATTGAGGAAGTTCAAGGCCGCGAATGCATTGTGGTAACAGAAATTCCTTATTTGGTGAATAAGGCCGAAATGATCAAGAAGACGGCCGACTTGGTTAACGATAAGAAACTGGAAGGAATTTCTACTATTCGTGACGAATCCGATAGAAACGGGATGCGTATCGTTTATGTACTTAAGCGTGATGCCATTCCAAATATTGTTTTAAACAAACTTTACAAATATACAGCTCTTCAATCGTCGTTCAGTGTTAATAACATTGCATTGGTGAATGGGCGTCCACAATTGTTGAATCTAAAAGATTTGATTTATCATTTTGTGGAGCACAGACATGAGGTTGTAGTAAGAAGAACCACTTACGAATTGCGAAAAGCTGAAGAGCGTGCCCACATTTTGGAAGGGTTGATTATTGCTTCGGATAATATTGATGAAGTTATTGCATTAATCAGAGCCTCTTCAAATGCAGAAGAAGCAAGAGAGAAGTTGATCGAGCGTTTCAAGCTTTCAGAAATTCAAGCGAAGGCAATTGTTGAAATGAGATTGCGTCAGTTAACAGGACTGGAGCAAGACAAACTTCGTACTGAATATGAAGAATTGATGAAGACTATTGAAGACTTGAAGGATATTCTTGCTAAGAAAGAGCGAAGAATGGAAATCATCAAGGAAGAACTTTTGGTAGTTAAGGAAAAGTATGGTGACGACAGACGTTCTATTATCGAATATGCTGGTGGTGATTTAAGTATTGAAGATATGATTCCTGATGCGCAAGTGGTAATTACCATTTCGCATGCGGGTTATATCAAACGTACATCATTGAGTGAATATAAGCTTCAACATAGAGGAGGAGTTGGGCAAAAAGCATCAACAACAAGAAACGAAGATTTCTTGGAGCATTTGTTTGTAGGGACCAACCACCAGTACATGTTGTTCTTCACCCAAAAAGGAAAATGTTTCTGGATGCGCGTTTATGAAATTCCAGAAGGAAGTAAAACTTCTAAGGGAAGAGCTATCCAAAACTTGATCAACATAGAACAGGATGATAAGGTTAAAGCGTTCATCTGTACTCAAGATTTGAAGGATGAAGAATACATCAATAGTCACTATGTAATCATGGCGACTAAGCAAGGTCAGGTTAAGAAAACGTCTTTGGAGCAATATTCGAGACCAAGAACCAATGGTATCAACGCTATTACAATTAAGGAAGATGACGAGCTATTAGAAGCAAGACTTACTACTGGTAACAGTCAAGTGATGCTGGCATTGAAGTCTGGTAAGGCCATTCGATTTGAGGAAGCTAAAACACGACCAATGGGACGTAGTGCTTCTGGAGTACGTGGTATTACTTTAGCTACGGACACAGATGAAGTAATTGGTATGATTGCCATTGAAAATCCTCAGGAAGAATCTGTTTTGGTAGTGTCTGAAAACGGTTATGGAAAACGAACCTATATTGACGATCCAGAAGATGGAGAACCAGTGTACAGAATTACCAACCGTGGAGGTAAAGGTGTAAAAACTATTTCCATTACAGAAAAAACAGGAAGTCTTGTGGCTATAAAAACCGTTACAGATGAAGATGATTTAATGATCATCAATAAATCTGGTATCGCCATTAGAATTGCGGTTAAGGATTTGCGTGTAATGGGAAGAGCTACACAAGGTGTTAGACTTATCAGCTTAAAAGGAAAGGATTCTATCGCCGCTGTTGCTAAGGTAATGAAGGACGAGCAAGAAGAGATTGAAGGAGCAGCAGAAGATATCGAAACCGCAAATGAAGATGGTGCAGCCATCGACAATGCACAAGAATAAAAATAACTAATATTAATAAATAGTAATTCAAAATGAATTTTTCAATGAACAATCATAAATACTCAATTCAGAGAAGTATTGTGAATAAAAAGCAACTGGCAGTTGCTTTGGCTCTTTTGGCTGGTTCTTTCACCTATGCGCAAAAGAATGAACTTAAGGATGCTGAAAAGGCTATTAAATCTGGAAATTATGCAGATGCCAAAACGGCAATCAATTCAGCAGAGTCATTAATATCAGGTACAGATTCTAAAACTCAAGCAAAATTTTATTTCCTTAAAGGGCAGGCTTTGTATGCTAACGGTGCTGGATCGGATGCTGATATAGAAAAGGCTATTGAAAGTTTGGATAAAGTTAAAGCTATTGAAAGTGCCGATGGTAAAGTAAAGTATTCTAGCGATGTTGATGAAATGAAGCAACAGATGTTAAATGGATTCTTAACCGATGCAAATTCTGCACTTGAGGCGAAAGATTATATGAAATCTTCAAAAGGATTCGAGCAAGCTTACAGAATGTCTCCAAAAGACACTTTATATCTTTATTATGCAGCTTCTACTGCTGTAACTGCTAAAGATTATGATACCTCTTTGGAGTATTATGAAGAATTAAGAGATTTAGGTTATGAAGGTGTTGAAACTGAGTATACAGCTATAAATAAAGCAAGTAATGAGGTTGAAACTTTCGGTTCAGCATCTTTACGTGATATAAGTGTAAAGGCAGGAACTCACATCAAGCCTTCAGTAAGAAAGACAGATCCAAAGTCTGCCGAAATCATCAAAAACATCGCTTTGATTTACGTGTCTAAGGGAGATACCGCAAAGGCTATTGAAGCAATTGATGATGCTAGAAAGCAAAATCCAGATGACTTTAACTTATTGTTGACTGAAGCTAACCTGCACCTACAAATGGGGAACAAGGATAAATTTAAGGCTTTAATGCAGGAAGCGACTGTTAAAGATCCAAATAATCCAGAGTTACAATATAACTTAGGTGTTATTTCAGCAGAAGCAGGTGAAACAGAAGCCGCAAAAGCATATTACAAAAAAGCTATTGAATTAGACCCTGGATATGTTGATGCTTACAATAACCTAGCGGTTGTAACTTTAGCCGGTGAGCAAAGCATCATTGAAGAAATGAATGGTTTGGGTAACTCTGCTGCTGACAACAAACGTTATGACGAATTGAAGGAGCAACGTATGCAATTGTATAGGGATGCTGTTCCTTATTTAGAAAAAACATTACAGTTAAAACCTAACAATTTGCAAGCGGCTCAAACGTTAATGAATATTTATAGTGCTATTGGAGATACTGATAACTATAAAAAGATGAAGGCAAAAGTTGAAGCTATTCAGAGCGGAAACTAAAACTTGAAGGATATATCATAAAAAAAGCTACTTAATTTTAAGTAGCTTTTTTTTGTTAGATTATTTTTTTGATGACTCTCAATTTATGGGTGTGCATCCGTTTGTCTACATTGTAAATTCCAGAATGGTCCAAACGATCAATCCTTACTTTGCCATGCGCATGGATAATGTAATTGTTAGCCATGATGATGCCAACATGAACAATATGTCCTTCGTTATTATCAAAGAAAGCTAAATCTCCAGGTTCACTTTCTTCTATAAAACTTAAGGCTTCTCCCTGTGTAGCTTGCTGCGAAGCATCTCGCAAAAGTTTATAACCATTAAGTTTGTACACCATTTGTGTAAACCCAGAACAGTCTATTCCAAAAGGTGTTTTTCCTCCCCACAAATAAGGAGCGTTCAAATAGGTGAATGCAGTTTTAAGCAGCTGTTCTCTTGGTTGAATTCCTTGAACCAAATTACCATCGTGTTGATGCTCCAACACAGATAAGCCATTTAATGACGAACCTAACGGTATGGTGATTAAATTGTCATTGACATCTTGTACAAATTCAACTAGGTCGGAGGAAAGTTTAGGGAATTCACCTTTTAAGGTGTTATAATTCTCTTGATCAATTTCAAGATATTGCTTGTTATCTATCCAACCTTCGTAATTATCAAAATGCAAACGGATTTTGCTCCAATGTTTACGCTGTTCCAAAACCTTAAAGAAATCTCCATATAAAACCTGTGAAACGAGTTCACTTTTATCGGAAGGTTCTAATCGTAAAGGAACAATGCTTAAGTTACAAATTCCGTATTGCATGTATCTGTTTTAGTTACGTTCAATAACAATTGCAGAAGCTCCTCCGCCACCATTACAAATAGCAGCCGCTCCAATTTTAGCATTGTTTTGTTCCAAAACATTTATAAGGGTGATGATAATTCTAACACCTGAACATCCAAGTGGGTGTCCTAATGAAACGGCTCCACCGTTTACATTTACTTTATCATCATTTAATCCTAGAAGTTTCATGTTAGCCAAGCCTACTACAGAAAAGGCTTCGTTAAATTCAAAGAAATCTACATCCTCTATAGCAATGCCTGCTTTGTCCAATGCCTTAGGAAGGGCCTTGGCAGGAGCAGTTGTAAACCATTTTGGTTCGTGAGCTGCATCGGCATAACTTTTTATGGTGGCCAATGGAGTCAATCCTAATTCTTCCGCTTTTTCTCTGCTCATCAAGACTACGGCTCCAGCACCATCATTAATGGTAGAAGCATTGGCAGCAGTAACAGTTCCTTCTTTTGTGAAGGCAGGGCGTAAAGATGGAATTTTGTCAATTTTTACGTTTGTGAACTCTTCATCTTTGTTCACAACTAGAGCATCACCACGACGTTGAGGCACTTCAACAGGAACTACTTCATTGTCGAATTTTCCAGCTTCCCAAGCAGCCGCAGATCTTTCATAAGACTGAATAGCAAAAGCATCTTGGTCTTCACGGGAGAAGTTATATTCGGTTGCACAAGCATCGGCACAAACACCCATGGCATTTTGGTCGTAAGCATCTACCAAACCATCTTTTTGCATCCCGTCAATTAAACTTGCAGGACCAAATTTTGTTCCCATACGGGCATGCATATAATGCGGAATCAAACTCATGTTTTCCATCCCTCCGGCAACCACGATATCCGCATCACCTAAAGCAATAGATTGGGCAGCCTGCATAACGGCTTTCATACCAGAAGCACATACTTTGTTTACTGTTGTACAAGGAACAGTATCTGGAATACCAGCATACATAGCGGCTTGTCTAGCCGGTGCTTGACCAGCTCCAGCTTGTACTACGTGGCCCATTAAAACTTCCTGAACCAATTCTGGTTTCAAGTTAATTTTATCTAAAGCTCCTTTTATGGCAACTGCTCCCAATTTTGGTGCAGGTATTGTTGATAAACTTCCTAAAAAACTACCTATTGGTGTCCTTGCAGCAGACACAATTACGACGTCTTTACTCATTGTTATGCATTTGTATTAGTTCGAGCAAAATTAATCATTTTTTTACAGAGTTAGGAACGAAATGGCATTATAACGTTATCGTAAATTTTAAGTAATTCATTTTGAAATGTATAGGTGGAAAATGAATAAGCGAGGAGATGGGAATTAGAATTTCTTAAAATTTAATAGTTTGGCTTTATTTCTTACATTTGAAATTGTGTCAATACTACGCTATGAATGAACTAATAAATAAATGGTACAGAAACCATGCGCTTTTGTATAAAGTACTGCTGTTTATTGCTACCACTTTATTGATTGTATACCTCTTCCCTAAAAGCGGAAAATTTAAATACAGCTTTGAACAAGGTAAGCCATGGCAATCGGAAAACTTATATGCGCCTTTCAATTTCGCCATAAAAAAATCCCAAGCAGAAATCAATGAGGAAAAAAGGACTATTCAAGAGAATAGTACCATTTATTTCAATGTAGATGAAGGCTTAAAAAGCACCGTTTTACAATCCTATAAAAACCAGTTTAAAGGAGCATTTCCCGACAGTGTCAAGCAAAAAAGTAATGCATTGTATAAAATAGGGAAGGATGTTATAGAGCGTATATATAAACATGGTGTTTTAGATGATAGCTATAATTATGGGCCAGACAAAAACGTGGTGCTTTTGGACAACCAAACCCAAGTGGCCTCGATCACCTATAAAGATCTTACCAAGACCAATGCTTTCATAAATATTTTGGAACAATCACTTGCAGAAGAAGACCTATCTGAATATGATTCCAATTTTGTGTCCTTGTTTTTTGATATTGTCAAACCAAATATTTCTTTGAACAAAGCCATTACAGATAATGCTTTGAAGGAAGAGTTGGATCGTGTGTCACCTACAAGGGGAAGTATTGAAAAGGAAACTTTGATCATTTCAAAAGGTGAATTAGTTGAAGGCAAGAAATATGATATTCTAGAATCCTTAAAATCAGAATACGAATCCCAAGTTTGGAGTGAGTCCAACTACAACTGGGTGATTTTTGCCTACACATTATTGGTGGCCTTGGCTTTATTGATGCTGCTTTTATTCCTTAGGAAATATAGAATGGAAGTGTTTTTGGACAATACCAAAGTTACCTTCATTTTTTTCAATATTGTATTCGTGATTTTATTGACCACCTTGGTGGTAAATTATGATTCGAGGTATGTTTATGTAATTCCGTTGTGTATTCTACCTTTGGTGTTGAAAGCCTTTTTTGATGCGCGTTTAGGTTTGTTTTCACATGTGCTTACCGTATTGCTTCTTGGGTTTATTGTGCCTAATAGTTATGAGTATATTTTCCTTCAGATTATTGCGGGTATTGTAACCATTTTAACGGTTTCAGAACTTTATAAACGAGCCAATTTGTTTATTTCCGTAGGGCAGATTACCATTATTTACATTATTGCTTATTTCGCCTTTTTCGTGATTCATGAAGGAAGTGTGGCTAGCCTAAAATGGGGAACATTTGGATTGTTTATTTTGTGTGGACTTGCCACTTTGTTCGTACAGCCTTTAATTTACATCTATGAGAAATTGTTCGGGTTGGTGTCAGATGTGTCTTTATTGGAGCTTTCAGATACCAATTCTAAACTGTTGAAGGAATTGGCTAATAAAGCGCCAGGAACTTTTCACCATTCCTTAAATGTGGCCAATTTGGCTGAAGCTTCGGCCAATGAAATAGGTGCTAATTCCATGTTGGTGAGGGTAGGAGCTTTGTACCATGATATAGGTAAAATGAAGAATCCAACCTATTTCACCGAAAACCAATCTACGGGGATCAATCCTCATGATGAATTGTCTCCGAAGGAAAGTGCTAGAATTATCATAGATCACGTGATAGATGGTATTGAAATTGCCAAAAAGAACAACTTGCCAGACCGTGTGATTGATTTTATAAGAACTCACCATGGAATGAGTTTAGTGTATTATTTTTACTTAAAGGAGCGTGAAATTGATGAGAATTTGAACAAGGAAGAATTTAGGTATCCAGGACCAAAGCCATTTAGTAAGGAAACTGCCATTTTAATGATGTGCGATAGTGTGGAGGCGGCCTCCAAAAGTTTAAAGGAACCTTCTTCAACCAAAATCGACAAGTTTGTAGAATCCATTATAGGGAAGCAGATGGAGAGCGGTCAGTTTTTGAATGCCAACATTACCTTTAAGGAAATTGAAGCTATCAAGAAGGTTTTAAAGAGTAAATTGGCCAATATTTACCATTTACGGATTGAATACCCAGAATAGGAATATTGTTCTTAAAATTGGTTAGAGTGGTATTGTTCCCCTAGAAGAATATATCTTAACGAGACACATAAAAACAAAAAAGCCTTACTATTTCTAGTAAGGCTTTTTGTGATCGCGACAGGATTCGAACCTGTGACCGTCTGCTTAGAAGGCAGATGCTCTATCCAACTGAGCTACGCGACCAAAACTTTAAGAGCGTTCCTCAAAAAGGCGGTGCAAATATAAGTACATACTTCATACAAAACAACTCTGTTTTTGATTTTTTTGAATTTTTTTTTCGCAGCATCTTTCATGTACTTGCTTTGGTTCATTTGGGTTTTGCCTGCTTTGAAAAAGTTTTAGGCTGCTATTGTTTTTTAAACGATTTAAGGGTGAGTAGTTTAGTGCCTGTCTTCGCGAAAATGATGAAACCATGCTTTTGCAGATTTAAGCTTTCTCCTAGAGATTTCAATGGAAGTGCCGTCTTGAAAAAAAAATGCTTGATTTTCCATTTTTTCTATGAAATGTTGGTTGATCAACATTGATCGGTGACATCTAAAGAACCCAAAGTCGCCTAAAATATCCTCAAAATAGCCTAAATTTTTCGATGACAATTCTTGGTTTCCGTTGTGTAAAATCAATTTGCTGTAGTTTCTATCGCCTTCAATGTATTTAATTGATTTTAATTTTAAACGTAAGGTTCCCGAATGGGTAGGCAATAATAGCGTTTGGTCTTTAATGTGTTTTACCTTTTGGTTAGACAAGGCATTTTTAACTTTCTCTTGGTTTAACACCCCGTTTTTTTGATTGGAAAATCTATTGATGGCATTTTTTAGTTCTTCGGTATCAAAAGGTTTTAAAAGATAGTCCAATGCATTAAACCGTATGGCTTTTATGGCATAATGGCTATGTGAAGTAATGAAAATGGTTTTAAAGTCAATATTGGTAACAGTGTTAAGCATTTCAAACCCTGTCATGTCTGGCATTTCTACATCAAGGAATAGCAATTCGGGTTTTAGAGAATGTATCATTTCAATGGCTTCTTCGCCATTGGTAGCTATACCTACCACATTTAAAAGTTTATGGTTTTCAGCTAAATGATCTTTTAGCAGCTCCAAAATGAAGGGGTTGTCATCTATTAGTAAGGTTTTAATACTCATTTTAAACTGGAATTATCCCAATAGGGGTATGCATAAACCATAAAATAGTTACCACTTGATAATAATTAAGGCCGCTCGATAATTCAAAAGCATCATTAAAAAGAGTTGGTTTCTAAATTTATACAACCTTAAAAATGGGAAATTTTTCCATTAAGTAAAAAGAATAACCATTAATACTTCCAAATTATGAAAACTTTAATGACATCAATTGTGTTGTGTTTTACTTTGTTGGTGAGTGCACAACAGCAAAAGACAGTAGACTTAGGCGTTGAGGATAGTATATTCTCTAAAGTGTTGAATGAGCACAGAAAAGTCTGGATATATAATCCAGAAAAGAACTCTGGTATCTATCAATCTAATAAGGTGTATCCGGTTTTGTACCTGTTGGACGGTCCGTTACATTTCCATTCCGTAGCAGCCATTGTAAAGCAATTGAGCACTACCAATTTCAATAGAATTTTGCCTGAAATGATTATAGTGGCCATACACAATACGAATAGATCTAGAGATTTGTCCCCAACACAAATGGTTGAAAAAGCAGGGTATGCCCCAGGTGATATGAGTAAACGTACAGGCGGCGGTGATTTGTTTTTGGACTTTATTGAAAAGGAATTGAAACCTTATATAGAATCAAATTATCCTACAGCTCCCTATAGTATGTTGGTAGGGCATTCTCTTGGAGGGATGATGGCCATTTACACCATGTTCCAAAGGCCTCAAATGTTTCAAAGTTATATTGCCATTGACCCATCGATATGGTGGAACAATCAAGAAATCTTAAAGGAAATCCAAAACCGTCCAAACTTAAATGATTTAAAAGGAACATCTCTTTACCTAGGTTACGCGAATACTTTGGTAGAAGGTTACGATATTTCAACAGTAAGTAAAGACACAACAGAGGAGACGCTTCATATACGATCTATTTTGTCTTTAGACAGCTATTTAAAGGATAATTTAATAGAAGGGTTTAGATACAAAAGTCAATTTTACGAAAATGATACCCATGGATCTGTACCGTTGATAACGGAATATGATGGGTTACGGTTTTTGTTTGAATTCCATAGAATTGAAATTAATGAAAAGGATTTTGAAAATATGGATGTTGATATGGTGGCGCAAATTGCAGGGCATTATCAAAATGTTTCAAGACACATGGGCTATGAAGTTAAGCCAGATGAAAGCTTGATAAATAGATTGGGATATGGGATGTTGAATGGTAAATTATATGATAGGGCGGGGCAGTTCTTCTCATATAATGCAAAGATCCATTCGGATAGTTTTAATGTGTTTGATTCCCTTGGTGATTACTACGTGGCAACAAACAATAAGGAAAAGGCTGCTGAAAGCTACCAAAAGGCTCTAGAACTAAAGGAATACCCACTTACCAGGGAAAAATTGGAGCAGCTTAAACAGCAGTAGCTCAGTCATGTTAACCTTTTAATTGTTAAAATTAGTAACTTACTAAGATGAAACATTTGATTACATTATTCTTTTTTGCTTTTCTCTTTGCCAATTCAGTACAAGGACAAGTAGCTCCTATAGATTCTCTTTTTCAGGTTTTTAAGGACACTTCCAAAACTCCAGAAATGAGATTGAAGGCTTATGACGAGCTTTATAGCTACCTCGTGGATCCTGAAAAAAATAAAGGAATGGCACCTAAGGATTTATTCGGTATTGTGGATAAATTGAATTTTGGAAGCGATACAGCTCTTGATTTAAGTAATAAATCAAGCAAAACTTTTAATAGAGGAAAAGTATATCTGCTAAAAGGATCTTATAGTTTTATCAATAATAATCAGTCTATGGATTGTGATTATTTGATGAAAGCCTTGGAGGTAGGCATGGAGGAGCAGGATTATGTGGTTATAGGAGGTGCTTTAGAAAGCTTATTGGCTTTTAATTGCAAAAACCTTTCGAAAGAACGAGCCATCCAACTCATGTTTGATTTAAATTCAAAAGATCTGACGGCAGAGGAACAATTGAATTTATATAGTTCCATGAGTCGATTTATAGAAAATGATTCTATTAAATCCATTTTGTTCAAAAATCTTCCCGCAACGTTAAAATCGGAAACTGTAAGAAACTATAAATTGCAGGGGTTCTTTTCGGAGGTATTGAGAAATTTAGATTCCCAAATAGCAAGACCACTTTTTGATCATATTGAGACGGTATTGGATGTGCCAGAGGCTCGTGATAAATTGATTCCGATGTACTTGAGTTTAGGGGAATTTTATGTGTTGAATGAAAAATATCCAGAAGTTTTAAAGGTGTTCCAAGAAGCATTGAAACTCTCTGAGGAATTACATTTTGAAATTGATAATTTGGAGAATGTTTGGGTGTCTATGGGAGAAATTCATTCAAATATTGAAAATTTTGAAGAAGCACAAAAGTACACTCTAAAAGGCTTGGAAATAGCCAAGCAAAAAGAGGAAAGTAGGAACTTAGCCAGAATCTACTTATCAATGGCTTCTGTTAAAACAGAAATGAAAGAGCCCGAAATGGCATTGAAATACATAGACTCTGCAGTAGTGTTGATGGCTCCAAAAGCCAGTGAAGATAAGTCTTGTGAGCAATGTATGAATTATGCATTATTGGTGAAATCTAAAGTGTTTAATGGACTTGCTCGCTACCGGGAAGCTTTGAGTCAGTTGTTGGATTTAGAGCCCTTTTACAAAGATAATTTAGCTAGTAGAGTACAACCATTATTGTATCAGGAAATAGGGAAGGCCTATGTAGGACTTGGTGAGTTTAAACAAGCTATTTCTTCAATTGAAAAAGGAATGGCATATCCTCATGTAACCTTGCTTGATGATAAACGGAATTACGAAATATTAGCTAAATCTTATAAGGAGCTTGGTAATTATCAAAAGTCGCTTGAGGCTTATGAAAAGTTTGTTGCCGCAAATGATTCCATTACAAAATTTAGAAATAGCCAGGAAACAATACGTTTGGAGCTTGAAAATGCTTTTCGACAGGAGCGGTTTAGGGATAGCTTGGTTGTAGAAAAGACAGTCTTGGAAAAAGAGTTGAAATTTGAGAAGCAATTGAGAAAGGAGCAAACCTTTAGAAATTTAGTTATTGGGGCTGCAATTTTAGCGTTATTGGTTGCTTTAGGCCTGTATAACCGTTTGAATTTTATCAAAAAGACCCAACGTGTCTTAAAGGAAAAAAATCGTGTTATAGAGGCTGAAAAGGAAAGGGCAAAATCCTCAGAGCGCGCAAAACATCAATTTTTGGCTAATATGAGTCATGAAATAAGGACACCGATGAATGCCATTAAGGGAATGACGGATATTTTATTAAGACGAAACCCCAAAAAGGAACAATTGGATTATTTAAAAGCCATTAAAGAATCGTTGAATTCCCTTTTGGTAATTATTGATGATGTATTGGATCTGTCCAAGATTGAATCCGGTAAAATCGAGTTGGAGAAAATTCCCTTTTCAATTTCAGAAGAAGTCCACAAAGTAGTCCAAATAATGAAGTTTAAAGCGGAAGAGAAGGGAGTGTCCCTAAATGTCGATTTTGATCAACATATTCCAATGGTAAAGGGGGATTCCGTTAGATTGCGACAGGTGCTTTTAAATCTTGTTGGGAATGCTATCAAGTTTACATCTGCTGGCCAAGTTGTTGTAAAAGTAGATCGTAAAATAGAGGAAAGTGTAGGAAATCTTGAAGTTCATTTTTCTGTTTTAGATACTGGTATTGGAATCGAAGAAGATAAACTTGTGAATGTTTTTAAATCGTTTGAACAGGCCCAAACAGATACCAATAGAAAGTTTGGTGGCACCGGATTGGGTTTAAGTATATCTAAGAAGATAGTTAAACTGCATGGAGGAAAAATTTGGGCGGAGAGTAAAAAAGGTAAGGGGAGTACATTTCATTTTGTGATTCCATATGAGCCATTTATTATTCCTTCAAATTTAAATGGCAAGACACATACAGATGAATTTGATCTTTTGAAAGATCAATTGAAGGGGCTTAAAGTATTGTTGGTTGAAGATAATGCCTTTAATGCCGTTGTGGCAAAAGAAGAATTAGAGGACAATATCCAAGGTGTTGAAGTAAGGATTGCCGAAAATGGAGAAGTGGCTTTGGATAAATTGCGGACTGAATTGTTTGATGTTGTTTTAATGGATGTTCAAATGCCTGCTATGAATGGCTTTGAGTGTACAAAAGCCATACGTCAACTGAAGGATTCTGTAGGCCATATTCCCATTATTGCTATGACAGCAAATGTCTTGAAGGAAGAAGTGGTAAGATGTTTTGAAGCGGGAATGAATGATTTTGTTCCCAAGCCTTTTGATGTGGCAGATTTGCTTCAGAAAATCTATAAGGTAACTGACAAAGAACATAAAGTATTAAAATCATGAATTCTTATAAAAACAAAGTATTCATTGTAGATGACGAACCCTTGTTTTCTGCAATGCTTAGTGACTTTTTAATGCAACATAATCCCTCGTTGAAGGTAAAGAGTTTTATGTCTGGAGAGGCTTGTTTGGAGGCTTTATATGAAAATCCAGCTCTTATTATTTTGGATCATTATTTAAGCTCCAATAATTCAGTGTGTCTAAATGGATTGGATATGTTAAGTGAAATAAAGAAAACGAAAAGTCATCCTGTAGTAGTAATGCTTTCTGGCCAGGAAAGCTACTTCACGGCAGCTAAAGCCATTGGTTTAGGAGCGTTGCACTATGTGATAAAAGATGAAAAAGCGTTTGAAAAGGTGAATAGGATTATTAAGGCGAATATTTGAAGAGAAATGATGTCTATGGATTTATCTTTTTTAGAGAAGTTTACGGGGGGAGATCCTTTAAAGATGAAGAAGTATATTGCGCTTTATCTAGATACAGCAACTGTGCTGTTCAATTCCATTGGTGAGGGAATTGCAGCTGAAGATTGGGAAAAGGTTTGTGCCAATGTCCATTCTCTTAAACCACAGATAACTTATATGGGATTGACTAATTTGAGTGAATTGTTGTTGAAAATTGAAGAGAAGTCAAAAGCTCAAGATACCTATTCCATAAATGAAATTTTTGAGCAAGCTTTGGTTGTCCATAGGCAATCTAAACAAGTTTTGGAAGGCTATTTGGAAACTTGAAAGAATTCCATAAAAAAAAGCTGAACAAAATTATTGTTCAGCTTTTTGTCGGGGTGGCAGGATTCGAACCTGCGACCTCCTGCTCCCAAAGCAGGCGCGATAACCGGGCTACGCTACACCCCGAAAAGAAAGCGGAGAGACAGGGACTCGAACCCTGGCAACACTTTCGCGTTGACAGATTAGCAATCTGCTCCATTACCACTCTGGCACCTCTCCAATATTAAATAAAGAACCTTTCTTAATTGCGGATGCAAATGTAGGATAACATTGCGTATCTCACAACTATTTTTTGAATTTTTTCGTCAATATTTTGAAATTTCAAACCACTGGAGTTTTAAATAGCTTGAAGCCAATATGTTTAGACGACCTGTAAATTTTGAATTTTTTCAAATGAAATTTCCTTAAAGTCGTCAATTAGCAAATTCGCTAGGGTGTAATCTTGATTTTTGGAATTTTCACTTCTATAGGCAACACAAAAAATGTCGGCACTATTGGCCGCTACAATACCGTTGGTAGAGTCTTCAATCACCATGCAATGCTGTTTTTCGTGTCCAGAAACTTCTGCAGCCTTTAAAAATATTTCGGGATGTGGTTTGGAGGCTTTTAAATCGGCGCCGCTTAATTTGGCTTTAAAATATTGATCTAACTCAAATCTTTTAAAGACGCGATCAATGGTACTCATGGTTGCAGAAGACGCCAAAATTAAGGTTAGTCCATTAGCGTGGTATTCTTGAATTAATTCCAACACACCGTCTAAAAGCTGCAAACTTTCATCATAATCGAACAAATGATTAAAATGGTTGCGTTTCTTCCTTTCGAGATTTATAGGATCTTCATCCAGTCCAAAATGCGAACAAAGAAACTTACACACATTCCTTGTAGATTTTCCAGTAAAGGTTTCATACAATTCATCTGAAACGTCAATACCATAGTCATCAAACATTTTGTGGTAGGCCTTGTGGTGCAATGGTTCGGTGTCCACAATAACACCGTCCATATCGAATAAGACTGCTTTTAGCATCAATAAAAATTTTGCGCGAAGATAGTCAGAACCTTTGGAACAAACTAACTATTGATTTGAGCTAATCATCTGATGATTATTGAAGTAGGAAAGTTAGAGTTAAATTAAGAGGTTTTCTTGCAAAAAATCACGATTTTTTCATCGTTTAAGTTGGTGGAGAAGAATAAATAGAGTTCTCCACCATCTTTTATTTTCAATTTGGTTCTAAGTTGTTGAACCGTTTCGGGGAAATTTCTAGTGGTAATATTCGCTTTCGAGATTCCTTCCTTTTTCAGAAGTTGTTTGTTAAAAGAGAGTGTTTTAACAATTTCAAAACTTCGTCCAGGAAATTCAATTAAAGTTTCTGATGTATACAGATGTGTATGCTGATGTAGCTTTGGAATCCCCAACTTTTCTGAAACAGATTTAAAAGCGCCTGATTTTAAAATAGCGGCGTTAGGTTCGTATAGATACGAAAGTGGTTCGCCAAATACAGCGCTAGCATTTTTTTCTTCATTAAAGTTGAAATCAAACTTTTCTTCAATTGGTAATGTTAGGTTAACTGTTCTTATTTCGATATCACCTTTAAAACCATCTTCTAAAACCCACAGGAGTTCTTTTACTTCATTGTTAAGCGCAACAATATGAATGGTTTTGATATGCTTTAATTCTCCCATTCCTACAGAAATATCCAAAAGCGGGGAGGTCTTGATCATGATGTTCTTGGAACGTTGAAACAACATATCCAAATGTAAAGGCACATTGGGCAGGCAGTCATTTAAAAAAAAGACTTTGCCTTTGCTGTCATGGCGTCTGGAAGGATCTATATAAATCCAATCGAAAGTATCTTGATGTCTTTTTAAATGCTCAATACCATCAACGTTCAATGTTTTAATATTGACATTTAATTGGGAGTAGTTATGCGTAACGATTTCCGAAAGTTCAGAATTCAACTCGCAGTGTGTGACATTTTGAAATCGTTTGGAAAAGTAGTAGCAATCCACTCCAAAGCCACCTGTTAAATCAATTAAGGACTTCCCTTCAATAAGTTCAGCTTTGTATTTGGCTGTAGCTTCAGAGGAAGTCTGTTCAATATTGAGTTTATTGGGATAAACTATGAGAGGTGCATTAAACCAAGTTGGAAGTTTATGTTGACAGCGTTTTTTAGCTTCAATCTGTTCTACCAAAAGTTTGATGTCAACTGAAATCTCTGGATGGTTTTTGAATAGCAAAGCAACTGTGTCAGAATTTAAATTTGCATCGATAAATTCTTGGTGCGTGGTATTTAAAATGTCAGGATTCAATTTAGAGATCTTTTGTGAGTCTTTGTACCAATTTTATATCGTACAAAAATTCCTTTAAAATAACTTTTAAGGCTGTATAAGCCGGCACGGCTACAACCATTCCAACGACTCCAAAAAGGATGCCTGCAATGATAATCACTAGGAAAATTTCCAATGGATGAGATTTTACACTTTTCGAAAAAATAAAAGGCTGGCTAATAAAATTATCAATTAACTGGCCAATAGCAACCACGATGAGCACATAAAAAGTAGTTGGTAAAATGACAGTGCTCAAACCTCCGCCAAGATTGGAAGTCATAGAAAGTGTTACCATGATAACAGCACCAATTAGCGGACCGATGTATGGTATCAAATTAATTAAAGCACACAGGAATGCAATAACCACAGCGTTTTCAACTCCTACAATAAGTAACCCAATTGTATAAATGAAAAACAGAATGGAAATTTGAATGATCAATCCAATAAAATAGCGAGATAATAAATCCTTGATTTTATCAAAGGATTTTTTCAAACGAGTTTCCTTGCTATCTGGAATAAATGAGAGTATACTATTCTCCAAAAGTTTACTATCCTTTAGGAAGAAAAATGAAATAAACAATACAGAAAAAAGTCCGATTCCAAAACTTCCAAAGCCACCAATAATAGCATTGATAAAATTTGGAATAGCCGCAAAATCAAGTTTTTCAATCAAATTGGAATACTTGAAGGATTCTTCCATATTAATATTATAGATGTGAAAATAATCAATGACTTGGATATAGAGACTTTCAATATTGTCTTCTAGTTTTTTGATATCCAACAAAGCTAAATTATGACTCTGCTTTACGATCATTGGAATAAACATCCCTATAAGCCCAACCAACAAGCCAACCAAAATTAGCATGGTAACAATTACGGCAGCAGTATTACCAAATTTAAGCCGCTTTCTTAAAAAGATGACTATTGGTCTTCCAACTAAAGAAGTAACCCCTGCAATCACGATATAAGTGATGACCGATTGAATTTTGTATAAAAAGAATAGGATAAGTACAATGGCTAAGATGATGCCTAAAGCCCTTAAAATTCCGTTTGCAATTACTTTTGAATCCATATCTGTAAATATAGAAAATTGGATTACATAATTTGCTTTGTAAGTTCATAGAGTGCCACACTTGTTGCTTGCACAACATTCATACTGCTGTTTTGTCCAAACATTTCAATGTGCAATATGTGGTCGCAATTTTTGAGGATGTCTTCCGACACACCAAAATTCTCATCGCCAATTACCAAGGCTATAGGGGATTGGTCACTATAGTTGAAAGTGTGTAAAGGAATACTATTAGAGGTAATTTCAAGCGCAATAATTTGAAATCCTTTCTGTTTTAGACCTGACACAACTTCCAATGTATTTTCTTCAATTTTGAATGACACTACTTTTTCCGTTGCTCTAGCTGTTTTAGTCATTTTACGGCCCATAGGGATGTCATTGCCGCAAAAAATGAGTTGTTCCACTCCAAAGGCATCAGCGGTTCGGAACAAGCTTCCAATATTTGGTGCATTAGAAATATTGTCACAGACAATAGTGATTGGAAATTGCTTTTTAGTAAAATTGGAAGTGTAGTGGGTGAGTTGTGTCACTGTGGTGTGATATTAATGCTCAAAGGCATACTTTACTATATTGGCTCCCATTTTAAGAGCTTTTTCCCTAACATCTTGCGGGTCATTATGTACTTCGGGGTCTTCCCAGCCATCACCTAAATCACTTTCATAGGTGAACAGTAATACCAACCTGTTTTCATAAAAAATACCAAAGGCCTGTGGGCGTTTGCCATCGTGTTCATGAATTTTGGGAAGACCTTCAGGGAACTTGTAAGCGATATTGAAAATTTCGTGAGTTTTCGGGATTTCAACAAGTTCTAAGGCCGGAAATACTTTTTTTAGTTCCTTGGTGATATATGGACGAATACCATAATTGTCATCGATATGAAGAAAGCCTCCTGAGATTAAATAGTTCCGAAGGTTCTCGGCATCTTCGGTGCTGAAAAACACATTGCCATGCCCTGTCATATGTACCAAGGGATATTGAAAAATATCGGTGCTACCTATCTCAACTGTTTCTGGTATGCTGTTCATTTGGGTGTTGATGTTGGCATTACAGAAAGCAATAAGATTGGGTAAGGAGGTAGGATTTCCATACCAATCGCCACCGCCCTTATATTTGGCAACTGCCAAATTTTGAGCAGAAAAACATAATGGGAATAGGCAAATTACAAGGACTAGGTACTTTTTCATATTATTCATTTGTAAAGGCAACCGAGTGACAGGCAACGATGGCCGCTGTTTCTGTTCTAAGTCGGGTGTTACCCAAAGTTACAGGAATAAAATCATTCTTAAGAGCCATTTCAATTTCTTTCACACTAAAATCTCCTTCAGGGCCAATTAAAATGGTGACTTCCGTATTTGGAGTCAATTGTGATTTTAGAGATTTCCTATCCAATTCCTCACAATGCGCAATAAATTTTTGTCCACTGAATTCCTGTTCGACAAAATCTTTAAAAGGAATAGCAGCTTCCAGTTGCGGCATATAGCTACTCAAGGATTGCTTAATTGCCGATTGTAAAATCTTTTCAAACCGTTCTGTTTTGATAACTTTCCTTTCGCTATGCTCACAAATGATGGGGGTAATGGTATCGATGCCTATTTCGGTGGCCTTTTCCAAGAACCATTCGTAGCGATCGTTCATTTTTGTGGGAGCTACCGCCAAATGGAGTGTATAGTTTCGTTTTTCATGAAAGGTTTTAGAGGTAATATTGGCACGACAGTGTTTTTGGTCGGCAACCTCTATTTCAGCAGTAAACAGCCAACCTTGTCCGTTAGTAATGTGCAATACATCTCCTTGGGATTTCCGAAGCACTTTTACTATATGCCGACTTTCTTCTTTATCAAAAGAAATTTGGGAGGAAGTTTCTAAAAGCTCTGGGTTGTAGAACAACTGCATAAATTAAATTTTTAAACGAGCCGTAGCGGTTACGTTAAAATCGGAAAAATCACCTTCCATATATTTTAAATGCCCAACGATGGCAATCATGGCAGCATTATCTGTGGTGTATTCAAATTTTGGGATATAGGTAGTCCATCCAAATTTTTTCTCACCATCCTTAAGTGCTTTTCGAATGCCCGAATTGGCAGACACTCCACCACCAATGGCGATGTGTTTGATACCGGTTTCTTTGCTGGCAAGTTTTAGTTTGTCCATTAAAATTCCAATGATGGTATATTGAATGGATGCACAAATATCGTCTAGGTTTTGTGCTATAAAATCAGGATTGTTTTTGGTTTCCTTTTGAATAAAATACAGAATTGCCGTCTTTAATCCCGAAAAACTAAAATTTAGTCCATCTACCTTCGGCTTGGTAAATTTGAATGCTTTTGGGTTTCCAACTTGAGCGCGTTTATCTATTTGTGGCCCGGCAGGATAGCCAAGCCCTAAAATCTTTCCACTTTTATCGTAAGCTTCTCCCACGGCGTCATCGATGGTCTCACCAATTACTTCCATATCAAAATAGGAGTTCACTTTTACAATTTGTGTGTGTCCTCCAGAAATGGTCATGGCCAAGAAAGGGAAAGGTGGTTTGTTGAAACCGTCTTCTTCTATATAATGCGCCAAAATATGAGCCGACATATGATTGACATCAATCAATGGGATATTAAGTCCGTAAGCCAAAGATTTAGCAAAAGAGGTTCCTACCAAAAGTGAGCCCATAAGTCCAGGACCTCTTGTAAAGGCTATGGCGCTTAACTGGGATTTATCTATATTGGCCTTTTTTAACGCTTGGTGCACCACTGGAACAATGTTTTGTTGGTGGGCCCTAGAGGCAAGTTCGGGGACAACGCCACCATATTCTTCATGAATATTTTGACTGGCCACAACATTGCTTAAAATTTTTCCGTTCAGCATTACAGCAGCAGCCGTATCATCGCAAGAGGATTCTATGGCAAGTATGTAAATATTTTGTGAAGTCATTACTGAAAATTAGGCACAATAATTGTTAATTTTGGCTTCAAAGTTAAAACATTAATACGTATCAAAAAATTTTTAAAAATAGTATCAAAGCTCGTTGCAATAGTTTTACTGTTGTTTGTCATTTTGGTGCTAATACTTTCCATTCCAGCTGTTCAGACCTCTTTGGGTAAATATGCTACCAAACGACTTAACGATGAGTTTGGAACGCATATTTCCATAGAAAAGGTTGGTTTGCAGTTTAATGGCGATGTGGAGCTGAAGCAGATTTACATTGAAGACTACAAGAAAGATACGTTGATTAGTGTTCAGGAACTGAATACCTCCATCCTTAATTATAGAAATTTATCTGAAGGGAAATTGGTGTTTGGAGATATAGATATCATGAATTTGGTGTTCAATATCAAAACTTATGAAGGGGAAAAACAGACCAATCTGGATGTTTTTGTAGCTCGTTTTGATGAGGATAACCCAGACAAGGTAAAGGGTGATTTCTTGATGTCCTCAAGTGATGTGTCTATTTATAATAGTGTGTTTAAATTTTCGGATGAAAACAAGGAGAATCCAAAGATTTTGGAGTTTAATGATTTAAACATTAACGCTACCAATTTTTTGATTGACGGAAGCAATGTAAGCACCCGAATTAACACCTTAAATTTCGTTGATAGTAGAGGGGTGAAAATCCAGAATATGATTACCGATTTTCAATATACGGTCAATTATATGAATTTTGATAATCTTCAAATTAAAACTACCAATTCCAATATAAAAGGATCCTTAAGGTTTGATTATTTACGTGAGGATTTACAGTTTTTTACAGACAAAGTAGATATTACCGCCAAATTTGAAAATTCTGAAGTACAGTTGGATGAATTGAATACCTTTTACAACGAGTTTGGGAAAAATCAACAGGCAAAATTCAATGTGGAAATCAGTGGGACACTCAATGATTTAAACACCAACAACCTACGTTTAACGACTAGCCGAAGAAGCAAAATTTATGGTGATATCAATTTTAAAAACCTTTTCAATAATGAGGCCGGGACTTTTTCCATGGATGGAAAGTTTTCCAATCTTACTTCAAACTACTACGATTTAACAGGGTTGTTACCTAATGTTTTGGGGAATTCTATTCCAACCGTTTTTTCCAAATTGGGAGATTTTACGATTACTGGTGATTCCTTTATAACGGCCACAACTATCGATGCCAAATTGAAAATGGATACAGAACTTGGCCATGTATCCTCCGATTTGAATATGGAGCATTTGAATGATGTGGACAATGCTAAATATGTGGGTAATGTGGTATTTGAGGAATTCGATTTGGGAAAGCTTATAGAAAGAGAAGAGGTAGGAACTACTTCCTTTAATCTTGATGTGGATGGAAAAGGCTTCTTGGTTAAGAACTTAAAAACACAAATTCAAGGGAAAGTATTTTCCTTGGTTTTTAATAATTATGACTACCAAAATATTGATGTAGCGGGGCGTTTGGAGAGTGATGTGTTTAATGGAATTATTAATTCCAGCGACCCTAATTTTAAGTTTAGATTTGATGGTTTGGCAGACTTGTCCAAGGATATTAAAACCTTAGATTTTAAGGCGGATGTGGCGTATGCCAACTTGAAAGCTTTGAATTTTGTACAAAAGGATAGTGTTTCCATTTTCAAAGGAAATGTAGTTATGTCCATGCAAGGTTCTAGTGTGGATGATGCCAGGGGAAGCCTAAGGTTTAAAAACACAACCTATATCAACCAGAGTAATGAGTTTTACTTTGAAGATTTTGATATCAAGTCCAGATTTGAGGAAAACAAACGAGTTATCAGGATCAACTCTCCCGACATTATTGAGGGGACTATAAGAGGTGATTTTAAATTTAAGGATTTGGGCAAATTGGTGAGAAATTCGTTTGGAAGTCTGTATTCAAAATATGTTCCTAATGAAGTTAAGGGACATCAATACGTCAATTTCAAATTCAATATATATAATAAAATTGTAGAGGCTTTTTTCCATAATGTGGAATTGGCAGAAAACACTTTTATAAAAGGACGTATAGAAAACAGTGAAAAAGGGTTTAAACTATCTTTTAGCTCTCCACAGATAAAGGTCTTTGACTATTTTGCCCAAAACGTTAATTTAACGGTTGATAATAGCAATCCTGTTTACAATACCTATGTAGAGCTGGATTCGCTGCATACCAAATATTATGATGTATCAAGGTTCAGTTTGATTAACGTGACCCAAAACGACACCTTATTTATCAAGTCCAATTTTAGGGGAGGTACCCATAATGGGGATAAATACGACCTGAGTATGTTCTATACAATTGACGAAATGGATAAGTCTGTTTTGGGTTTTCAAAAGTCCAATGCCACATTTAAGGATTTTACTTGGCAGATCAACGAGAAGAAGGACACGCTTAATAAAATAGTCTTTGACCGTAAATTCAAGGAATTTAATTTCAAGAATTTGGTATTGTCCAATTTAGATGAAGAAATTGAATTTTCTGGGGTTGTAAGGGATTCCACGTATAAGGATTTGAGTTTAAACTTCTCAGAAGTTGAATTAATGAAAATCACACCAAGGCTTGACAGTTTGCTTTTGGAAGGAATTGTTAATGGGAAATTGCAGGTCCTTCAAAAGCATGGCGTGTATTTACCCTCATCAAGTATCACCATCGATAATTTTAAGGCAAATAACTACGATTTAGGCAATTTAAAGGCCGACATTGAAGGAAATCAATCCCTGACCAATTACAGTTTGGATCTTGTGTTGAAGAGTGACCGTTTAAGGTCATTGGAAGCCCATGGCGAGGTAGATGTTAGTGAGGCCAATTCTTATATAGATGTCAATATTGATTTTGATCGTTTTATATTGGATCCATTGGCTCCTTTGGGGGCAGGAATCATTACCAATATCAGGGGAATGGTCTCGGGAGAAGCCCAAGTGTTGGGGAGTCTTAAAAGGCCCGATATTCGTGGGGATCTGTATTTGGACAATGCAGGGATAACTATTCCATACCTAAATGTCGATTATAGTTTCGATTTCGATTCTAGGGTGACTTTGGAGCAGCAAAAGTTTATATTTCAGGATGTCGCGCTTACCGATTCAAAATACTTCTCTAGAGCTTACCTGAATGGGTATATTTCCCATGTGAATTTTGATGATTGGATCTTGGGCTTGGAATTGGCAACGGATCGTCTATTGGTTTTGGATACAGACGACTCTGAAGAAGCCTTATATTATGGAACTGGGTTCGTGGAAGGCGAAGCTACTATTAAAGGTCCAGCCGATGAATTGGTGATAACCTTTGATGGTAGCACAGAAAAAGGAACGGTGTTTAAGGTGCCATTGAATGATTTGGAAACCTATGGAGATAACTCCTACATACATTTTTTAACGCCCGAAGAGAAAGAAGCTCGTTTAAAGGGAGAGGACTATGTAGCTCCAGAAGTGAAAGGGTTGGAGTTGGATTTTGACCTTATCGTAACGCCAGATGCCGATATTGAGATTGTGATCGATCGAAATTCGGGAAGTACCATTCAAGGTTCGGGTAACGGGAACTTATTGTTTGAAATTAATACCAATGGTAAGTTCAATATGTGGGGAGATTTCGCTGTTACAAAGGGAATTTACAATTTCGCTTATGGAGGCTTAATTCAAAAGGAGCTTGAAGTAGAACCCGGTGGAAATATTCTTTGGGAAGGTGACCCAATGAAGGCCCAAATTAACTTGACGGCCGTTTATAAAACCCAAGCGAATCCTTCGGTGCTATTGGATAATCCTATTAATAGAAGTATTCCTGTAAATGTAGAAATTAGTCTGCAGGGGCAGTTGGAACAACCAGAGCCGGAATTCAGCTTCAACTTCCCTAATGTGGGGTCTACTATCAAGTCGGAGTTGGAATATCGTTTGGAAACAAAAGAGAGTCGTGAGTTCCAAGCTTTAAATTTATTGTCCTTTGGTGCCTTTGCTAGTGAAATCAGTTTAGGACAACAGGCCTATGGTACAATTGCTGATCGTGTGAACAGTCTTTTCAATAGTCTTTTTGAAGATGAAGATGGCAAACTACAAATTGGTGTGAATTTACAACCAGGCGAAGTAACCCCTGATTATGCTACGGACGATCGTTTAGGGTTAACCTTGAGCACGCAGCTTAGTGACAAGGTGCTTATTAATGGAAAGGTAGGGGTGCCTATTGGTGGCGTGGAACAAAGTGTGATTGCAGGCGATGTAGAGATCCAAGTTTTGCTCAATGATGAGGGAACTTTATCTGCAAAATTCTTCAATAGAGAGAACAGTATTCGCAATTTTGGAGAGGAAATTGGATATACCCAAGGAATGGGCTTGTCTTATAACGTAGAATTTGATACTTTTAAGGAATTGCTTCAAATCATCTTTACAGGAAAAAACAAAAAGAAAGTTTCAGAAAAGAAAGATGATACCAACGAAAATACAGCCGACGACAACTTCCCAGATTTTATTAACGTCAAAGAAAAAACGACCAACAAATAGCATATTTAGTACTAATTTCTTAGGTATTTAAAGAAGTTATTAACGAAATCGTTTGAATTTTCGTACCAAAATAAAAATATCATAAATGGTCGTATTTATTGGTTATCTTTGTTATGTTGACTTTTCAAAACATAAAAATTAATGAGTAAAAGCATAAAAAAAATAGCCGTATTTACCTCGGGAGGAGATGCTCCTGGAATGAATGCCGCTATTAGATCGGTTGTGAGAACTTGTGCATACCACAACATTGAATCCATAGGCGTATACCGTGGATATGAAGGTATGATTGAAGGTGAATTTGTAGAAATGAATGCCCGTAGTGTTAAGGACATCATTAATAAGGGAGGAACCATTCTTAAGTCGGCACGTTCTGATAGGTTTAGAACGCCAGAAGGTAGAAAGCAAGCCTACGAGCAATTGAAAAAGGCAGGAGTAGACGCTTTGGTTGCCATTGGTGGAGATGGAACCTTTACCGGAGCTATGATTTTTAGTAGCGAATTTGATATGCCAATCATGGGGATTCCTGGAACTATCGATAATGATATCTATGGAACTTCACATACATTAGGTTACGATACAGCCTTGAATACAGGTGTAGATGCCATTGATAAAATTAGAGATACGGCCAGTTCCCATAACAGATTGTTCTTTATTGAAGTTATGGGCCGCGATGTAGGGCATATTGCCTTAAACGTAGGTGTTGGAGCTGGAGCTGAGGAAATCTTGATTCCTGAGGAAGATTTAGGATTGGATCGTTTGTTGGAATCGCTAAGACGTAGTAAGCGTTCAGGAAAAACCTCTAGTATTGTTATTGTAGCCGAAGGTGATAAAATAGGAAAGAACGTTTTTGAACTTAGGGATTACGTAGAGGAAAACCTAGGTGAATATGAAGTACGTGTATCTGTACTTGGTCATATGCAGCGTGGTGGCTCACCATCTTGTTTCGATCGTGTATTGGCAAGTAGAATGGGAGTGAAAGCTGTAGAAAGCCTTATGGAAGGAAAAACCAACTTTATGGTCGGGTTATTGGATGATAAAATGGCACTAACACCATTGGATCAAGCCATCAAAGGCCAATCAAAAATAAATTTAGAATTACTTCGTGTGTCAGATATCATGACCACATAACATTAAATTAAGATTATGTCAAAGTTAAAATTAGGAATCAACGGATTCGGGAGAATTGGAAGAATAGTATTTAGAGCTACTATCAACAGACCAGATGTTGAAGTAGTAGCCATCAACGACTTATTGGATGTAGATCACTTGGCGTATTTGTTAAAATATGACTCTGTTCACGGAAAATTTGATGGAACTGTAGAGGTTAAGGATGGACATTTGGTTGTTAACGGTAAAACTGTTAGAATCACTGCCGAAAAAGATGCTAAAGCTCTTAAATGGGACGAAGTAGGCGCAGAGATCGTAGCTGAATGTACAGGAATCTTCACTACTTTGGAAACTGCACAATACCACATTGAGGCTGGTGCTAAAAAGGTAGTTATTTCAGCTCCAAGTAAGGATGCTCCAATGTTTGTAATGGGAGTAAACCATACAGAAGCTAAAGCTTCAGATACTATTGTATCCAATGCATCTTGTACTACAAACTGTTTGGCGCCTGTAGCTAAAGTATTAAACGATAACTTCGGAATTGTTGAAGCTTTAATGACTACAGTTCACGCTACAACTGCTACTCAATTAACAGTAGATGGACCTTCAAGAAAAGATTACAGAGGTGGTAGAAGTGCTTTATTAAACATTATTCCTGCGTCTACAGGTGCTGCTAAAGCGGTAGGTAAAGTAATTCCAGAATTGAATGGAAAACTAACTGGTATGGCATTCCGTGTACCAACTGCTGACGTTTCTGTAGTTGATTTAACAGTGAAGTTGGAAAAAGAAACTTCTTTGGATGAAATCAAGAAAGCATTTAAAGCGGCTTCAGAAGGAGCCATGGAAGGTGTGTTAGGATATACAGATGAGTTAGTAGTATCTCAAGATTTCGTAAGCGATGCACGTACAAGTATCTTTGATGCCGATGCTGCGATCGAATTGAACTCTACGTTCTTTAAAGTTGTGTCTTGGTATGACAACGAGTTTGGTTATTCAAACAAACTGATTGATTTAGCTTTACATGTAAGCAAATTATAATAACACTTTATATACGAATAGAAGACCGCAGCATAAAATTTGGGAAACTAAATGGAATGCTACGGTCTTTTTTTATTTTATTCTTATGATTTTAATAGTTGATAGCGGTTCTACAAAGTGCGATTGGATGCCAGTTGATTTGGAAGGGAACCAACTTTCGGAAAAAATAAGAACCAAAGGTCTCAACCCTGCCATTTTGGAGCGCAATGAGCTTCGAGTAAGGATTTTGGAGAGCGAGGAGCTTATGGCCTATAAAGACAAAGCTACACACTTGTACTTTTATGGTGCGGGTTGTGGGACTGAAAAACCAAAATTGGCGCTTCGCGATGTCTTAAAGGAAATATTTACATCTACACACATCGAGATTGAAGAAGATACCATGGCAGCCGTAAGGTCTACCATCAACCATGATGATGAGGCCGCAGTGGTATGTATTATGGGAACAGGATCCAATTGTAGTTATTACGATGGGAATAGGCTGCACCAAAGGGTAGTATCTCTAGGATATTCATTAATGGATGAAGCCAGTGGAAATTACTACGGAAAGGAGCTTATTAAAGATTATTATTACAAGCATATGCCTTCTTCATTAAGAGTGGCATTTGACCATAAATATAATATGGAAGCAGACCATATTAAATACAATCTTTACAAGCAACCAAACCCTAATGCCTATTTGGCAACCTTTGCAGAGTTCATGATTTTAAACAAGGAATCCGTATATATGCACGATTTAATTGTAAGAGGTTTTAAATCTTTTGCAAAAAATATGATCATGCAGTTTAAGGATGAATTGAAAAGTGTTCCGGTACATTTTGCGGGATCGATATCGTTTTTCACCCAAGAGCACATTAAGGAAGTAGCCGCAGAAATGGGCTTTACCGTTGGCAACTTTGTGAGAAGACCAATTGAAGGATTGGTAGATTATCACGTTAAAGCATTGAAACATGTATAAATCAATATACTTTTATAAAAAAAAGCCTTGAAGATTCTTCAAGGCTTTTTTTATTATCCATTATAAACTTGGTTTTCCTGTTCGGCAACCCTAATGAAAGTGGTGCGCTTGGTTAATTCCTTTAGTCTTTGGGCACCTACATAAGTACAAGTACTGCGCAAGCCTCCCAAAATGTCCTGAAGTGTCGTCTCAACAGGACCTCGATAAGGAACTTCCACGGTTTTACCTTCACTGGCACGATATTCAGCAACACCTCCAACGTGTTTTTCCATGGCAGTTGAAGAGCTCATACCGTAAAATTGTTTGTATTGTTTGCCATCGCGCTCCAAAAGTTGTCCGCCACTTTCATCATGACCAGCAAGCATGCCGCCAAGCATTACAAAATCGGCAGCGGCACCAAAAGCTTTGGCAACATCTCCCGGTGTGGCGCACCCACCATCACTGATAATTTGACCTCCCAAACCATGTGCCGCATCCGCACATTCAATAATGGCCGATAATTGGGGATATCCCACACCTGTTTTCACTCTAGTAGTGCACACACTTCCTGGTCCTATACCTACTTTAATAATGTCGGCACCTGCCAAAAGAAGTTCTTCAACCATTTCACCGGTCACAACATTTCCAGCAATAATAACTTTGTGTGGATAAGCTTCTCTAGTGCGTTTTACAAAATGAACAAAGTGTTCTGAATAACCATTGGCAACATCAATACAAATAAACTTTATTTGGGGATTTTGGCTGAAAATGGCGTGCAAACGCTCGGTGTCTTTTTTGCCTGTACCTGTACTAAGGGCTATGTAATCTTCGATACCACTAGGTGCTGAGTTCAAGAAATTGGTCCATTCTGAAGGGGAGTAGTGTTTGTGAATAGCTGTAAAAAGCTTTTTTTTATGCAACGCCAAGGCCATTTCAAAAGTACCAACGGTATCCATGTTGGCAGCCATAATAGGAACGCCTTTCCAAGAAATTTTACTATTCAAAAAGGTGAATTCTCGCTCCAAGTTCACTTGGGACCTACTTTTAAGGGTGGACCTTTTGGGCCTGATCATAACATCCTTAAAACCGAGTTTTAAATCTTGTTCTATACGCATGGAATGATAATTTGGTTATTCCTAAAAATACGGGTTTGTTTTGTAAACGGTGTATTTTGTAGATATATAGTTGTCAACAATTGAAGATTTATGAGGATGTAATTCAGACGTTTTTTTATAAAATTCCAATAGAAACAAGATATGCAAGTCATTAGGGAATAAATTTCTAAATTGGCCTTAAAATTTAAAAGAAATGAATCCCAAAGTAGAGGCATTTTTAAGCCAATCCTCAAAATGGCAAAAGGAATTTGAAGTTTTAAGGAACATTGTTGCTGAATGTGGCATGACGGAGGAATTAAAATGGGGAAAACCTTGTTATTCCATAAACGGAAAAAATGTAGTCTTGATTCATGGTTTTAAGGACTATTGTGCCCTTTTATTCCATAAAGGGGCTCTGTTAAAAGACCCTGAAGGTATTTTGGTGCAGCAAACCAAAAACGTGCAAGCTGCAAGGCAATTACGTTTTACAAGCCTTCAAGAAATTAGGGACTTGTCGGCTACCATAAAGGCCTATGTTTTTGAAGCTATCGAAGTGGAACGGGCCGGTTTAGAAGTTAAAATGAAACCAACTTCGGAATTTATCATGGTAGAAGAATTTCAAGATGTTTTGGCCTCCAATCCTAGCCTGAAAACTGCTTTTGAAAGCTTGACCCCTGGAAGACAACGTGCATACTTGTTATTCTTTTCCAGTGCTAAACAATCCAAGACTCGAAGCTCTAGAATTGAAAAATGTATTCCAAAAATGTTAGAAGGAAAAGGGTTGAATGATTAAGTGTTTTTCTAACTGACTGATAAAGATCTTCAAACTTCACTTATTTTAATATCTTAGAGGACAAAACAAATAATCAATGAAGAAAATTATTATCTGCTGTGCTGCTTTTCTGGCTCTGCAAGGATGTAAAAAGGAGACGAGTTCCCCTGTGGTAAAAGATGATTCAACCAGTACTGTTTTTTCCAAATTGTTGAAGGATTTTAACCAAGAAAAACTGGTGCTGGATCCAATGTTAGCTACACAGGTGGGAGACAACCGTTACAATGATCAGTTTCCCAATTATCTTTCGGAAGTCTATAAAGCAAAGGAAAAGGCCTTTTATGAAAAATATAAAGCTGTTTTTGGTGATATTGCCGATTCCTTGCTGAGTCCATCAGAGCAAATGAGTAAAGCAGTTTTGTTGTGGGATTGCAATATTAAATTGGAGGCTTTAGGTTTTAAGAAGGATTTAATGCCTATAGACCAAATGTGGTCTTTGAATTTGGATTTCAATCAATTGGCCAGCGGTTCTACGGCGCAACCATTTAAAACTGTTGAAGATTACGAAAACTGGTTAAAGCGCGTGGATGGCTATTTAAATTGGCTTGCGACAGCAAAATCCAACATGCAGCTTGGAATGACGGAAGGTTATGTACTGCCAAAAGCATTGATTGTAAAGGTAATTCCTCAGTTTGAATCCTTGGCAAATGGTCCAGCAGAAGCACA
This sequence comes from Mangrovimonas sp. sgz306409, assembly GCF_059735265.1. Lineage (NCBI taxonomy): Bacteria > Pseudomonadati > Bacteroidota > Flavobacteriia > Flavobacteriales > Flavobacteriaceae > Mangrovimonas > Mangrovimonas sp. sgz306409. The sequence goes on along the minus strand of NZ_JCAPEU010000004.1, from coordinate 348,865 downwards.
TTTGTTCTATGGTCCGATTAACTTGATGCCTGAGGATTTTGATCAAGCTTCGAAAGATCGTCTTGCTTCAGAATATCAGGCAATGATTAATAACAAGGTGATTCCTGCATATAGCGATATGACAACCTTCCTTAAAGACTCCTATTTGTCTGCTGGCCGAGAGAGTAGTGGTATTGCTGCAACACCACTCGACACCGCCTATTACAATCATCAAATAAAGTTTTACACTACTACCAATTTAACCGCTGAGGAAATCCATCAAATTGGTTTAAATGAAGTTGCCCGTATCCGAAAGGAAATGGAAAAAATCAAGGAGCAAGTTGGTTTTAAAGGTGATTTGAATGCGTTTTTTGACTTTGTAAGAACGGATAAGGCTTTAATGCCTTTTACGGAGCGTTCACAGGTGATTGCCTTTTATGACAGTATCCACAATGTGATGAAACCTCAATTGAATAAGTTGTTTGGGAAGCAGCCCCAAACACCATTTGAAGTTAGGCGAACAGAGCCTTTTAGGGAAAAATCGGCGGCTGCTAATTATAGCTCGGGATCTTTGGATGGTACCCGTCCGGGAATTTTTTATACACCTATTCCTAATGTGGAGGAGTACAATATTTTTGATAAGGAGGATTTGTTTTTGCATGAAGCCATTCCTGGTCACCATTTCCAGATTTCCTTGGCACAGGAAAATGAAGAATTGCCTGATTTTAGAAGAACCTTGTGGTATAGTGCTTTTGGAGAAGGTTGGGCGCTTTATGCCGAGTCTATGGGGACGGAGCTAGGCTTGTACAAGGATCCTTATCAATATTTGGGAATGTTGGGAGCTGAAATACATAGAGCCATTCGTTTGGTGGTTGATACTGGGATTCACGCAAAAGGGTGGACTAGGGAAGAAGCCATAGCATATTCCTTGCAGAATGAAGCGAAATCCGAATCTAAGATTATTAGTGAAATAGAACGTTATATGGCTAATCCGGGACAAGCCCTGTCGTATAAAATTGGACAGTTAAAAATCATTGAATTACGTGAAAAGAGCCAAAAGGCTTTGGGCGATAAATTCGATATCAAAGCATTTCATGACCAAGTGTTGGAAACAGGTTGCGTGCCTTTGGAATTATTGGAACAAAAGATCAATGCTTGGATAGCTTCTTATGAATAAGTCAAGTTGCAAAGCTTATATTTACTAGACAAAAAGGCCCAATAATAAATAATTATTGGGCCTTTTTTTATTTTGTATTTTAATCCTTATTTAACTGCAATCATACTGATTTCCACATTGACCGCCTTCGGTAATTTTGCTACTTGAACAGTTTCTCTCGCGGGAGCCGCAGCTTCATCAAAATAAGCACCGTAAACTTCATTTATCTTTGAGAAATTGTCCATATCGCTAATGAAAATGGAAGATTTAATTACATTCTCAAAGCTCATGTCGGCTGCTTCCAAAACGGCCTTAAGGTTTTCCATTACCTGTTTTGTTTCGGTTTGGATATCATCCATCACCAATTCCATAGTATCTGGGTTTAGGGCAATTTGCCCAGAAGTGTAAAGGGTGTTTCCCGTTAACACGGCTTGGTTATAAGGACCAATTGGCGCAGGGGCTTTAGTAGTGTTGATGATTGTTTTCATGATGTTATAGTTGTTGGTCACGTTGTTTACGTTTATCGTATTTAAGATCTTTAAGCAAGCTGGATTTAATCCCGATAAAGAAATTCCATGAGCTACGACTACTGAACGGAATCCAGCTAAAGTTCATTCTCCAGCTTAAAAGGTCGCGTTCAAAACGCAATTGGGTATAAGTGAATCCTTGATTTTTAAAATCATAACCGGAAGAGGCACCAACCGTCCAACGAGGCGACAAATCGATATCTCCCGAGAACATTAAGGAATGAGAAGAGATTTCATTTTGCCTAGCAGAATTGGAATAGTTCACGGCATAGGCCAGACGCAAACTCCAAGGAATTTCATATTTATAGAATTCGGAGTTTTCATCGGCTTTGGATTTACCACTATCATCACTCAAGCGTTTATCGGCAAAGTCCTCATTCTTCCCAAAAAGGTCATCGGCACGCCCACCACTTCTTACATTGTCTTCTATGGCGCGTTTGTCTTCTTCGGTTTCTCCTTTAAATGTATCACTGGAAAGGGTGTAGCTCATGTTAATACTGGCAGAAGTCATACGGAACAAGCTTCCACCATTTTCAATATTGAACTTATCTATTTTACGATTATTGTTGTCTAGAGCATACGGATCTAAGGTCATCCCGAAGTTGATGCTCATCTTGTTGTTTAAAATCTGTGTGCCTCCAGAAACCCTTACAGGGCTCCAGTTCAATGAATCTCCCGCAATGTTGTAGGAAGTAGAGAAGTTCAAGTTGTTCAATAAAACCACTTTTTTAGCTTCGGTAGCTGTAGAGTCTCTATCCTTAACTTTTGCTTCTAAATTGTTGGAAAGTGATATCCCTACAGAGCTTCCATAGGTTTTGTTTGGAGATCCAAAGATAGAACCTTCAAAACGGCTATATTCTACTTCTCTTGTGGTAAGTCCGTCCGCGGAAATCACTTCGTAGGTTTCATAATATTGATCGAAAGCCGGATTGATGTTATAACTTACCGAAGGACGCATAACATGCCTTATCGCTTGAATTTTAGGATCTTTATCTTTCAATTTGAAATCCCACATTCCGTAAATAGTCGTTCCTAAACTAGTCCCGAAGTTGTAGGTTCTAAAGCTGTCAAAACCTTTACGGTCTATGGTAACCACTTCATCTTCAAATTCGTCATAATATTTCTTAATAGTATTAAGGGTCCAGTTTTCTTCAAAATTGGTGCTGGCACTCATACTGAAATATTTAAACAATTTCCAGTTAGTACTTAATGGAATGCTATGTTTCATACCAATTTTGGCATCATCAAACATTTCTGGTTTGAAGAACAATGAATCGGTGGTTTGGATTCTATTTTCCCCCCGTACATTGTATTGAAAATTGATGTTTTGAAATGCTCCCTTTTTGGTGCCTTCCCTTGGTGCAAATGGAAAAACACGTCCAACACTAGCCTGTAAGGTTGGAAGTGTCATATTGATCTGTTCGGTTTGAGTATTTTGAGAATGAGTGGCAGTAAGGCTTAAGTTGGTTTGTGGCTCCCCCTGAAAAGTCTTAGAATAGGAGATCGAGGAAGACATGGTATTATTTAAAAAGTTGGCAGCATTGTATTGGTTAATGGATTGTTGGTAGTAGGTACTACTTCCTAAGTTAACCGAGGCAGAAAAGCGCGAGTTTGGATTGGCTTTGGAATCCTGGCTGTGGGACCACCTAATGTTGTAAATTGTAGATCTGGAATAATCCGGAAAACCACGTTCGCTACTAATTAAATTTTCATATCTAAAACTAAGGTTTCCTCTAAATTTATACCTGAGGGCATAATTGTTTTCTAGACGTAAACCATAGCTCCCATTGGTATAATAATCCCCTAATACGGCCAAATCTGTATAGTCACTAATAGCGAAATAATATCCCCCATTTTGTAAAAAGTACCCCCTGTCGTTTTGTTCTCCAAAGGAAGGAAATATGATTCCTGAGGTTTGAGTTTTGGTCATAGGGAAATACGCAAAAGGCAAACCAATTGGCGTGGGTACGTCATAAATAAACATGTTGGTAAAGCCAGTAACCACTTTTTTATTGGGAACTACCTTTGCTTTACGCATCAAAAAGTAATATTCAGGGTCATCTAGATTTTCTGAAGTGGTAAATTTTCCTCGTTTTATAAAATATACCGAATCGTTTTCTTTTTTGGTAACATCGGCAATGATGGTTCCGCCACTTTGTTCGGTTTTGGAATTGAAAATCAAGGCCTTTTTGGTTTCAGTATTGAAAATAATGGAATCTGGTTCCACTACGTTACTTCCCTGCTTGAATATAGGTGGTTGGGTATAAACACCAGCAGAATCCTTCAATCTTCCCGCGTAAACCAAATTTTTGCTATAATCAATCACGATAATTCCCGACTTGATTTCCATGTCCTGATACAATACTTCAGCCTGGTTGTACAGAGTGATTTTTTGTGTTTTTTGGTTCATGGAAACATAGTCTTGTGCCCGGTACTTTACAATACCCGTTAGGAACTCTTTTTTCTTCGGGATGGAATCGGTACTTATGGATTCTGATTCCTTTATATTTAGGGGTGCTGCCAGAAGGGAATCGGCAACCACATCAAGGGTGTCTCTTTCTACTTTTGGTTTAATGGTTTCGACTGGTTTTGGTAAGTCCTGAGCGAACGCCAAAGTGTTAATAAGCACTGTAAAACTTAGGCTAAAAAGTATTTGAAAGATGTTTGTACGCAACGCTTTTAAATGTATTTTTGTAAAAGTATGGCTCGGTTTTTGAAAAGCCAAAATTACGTATATTTTTTTGGGATTAATTATTATTCAATTAAAATTTAAAAATTAACTCAGCCTCAATTTTTTAGGTAATAAATAAAGATATTCTGTCGTTGAAAACATTTATGAGAACGTACTTATTATCAATAATCGTATTATTTACAATTTCTTTAACATTTGCTGCAACACCAAGAAAGGATCGGAACAAATTTGTGGTGGTCTTGGATGCAGGACATGGTGGGCATGATCCTGGAAATTTGGGAAATGGCTATAAAGAAAAGGATATTGCCTTGAAAATTGTATTGGATTTAGGTGCTGCTTTAGAAAGATTACCCAATGTTAAGGTAATCTATACGCGTAAAACCGATGTGTTCGTAGAATTGCGCGAACGTGCTGCTATAGCGAACAGGGCAGATGCCGATTTGTTTGTGTCGGTTCATTGTAATGCTCACGGTTCTTCGGCCCACGGTACGGAGACATTTGTTCTGGGAGAAGCTAATGATCAGCGAAACTTTGAAATTGCCAAAAAGGAAAATGAGGTAATCTTTTTGGAAAGTAATCACGAGAAGCACTACGCAGGATTCGATCCTAATTCTCCTGAATCCATGATTGGTATTTCTATCATGCAGGAAGAATACACCCATAATAGTATTCTTTTGGCACGAATGATAGAGGATAATTTTTCAAATTCTTTAAAACGTAAAAGCCGCGGTATCAAACAAGCCAGTTTGTGGGTGTTACATAATACCTATATGCCAAGCGTGTTGATTGAGGTAGGTTTCTTGACATATAAGCCAGAAGGACAGTATTTACACTCGGGATCAGGGCAAAGTCAAATGGCGAATTCTATTAAAAATGCGGTAGTGAGTTATAAAAAGTACCTAGAGCAGAATGTAGGTGAAAATATTTTTGATGATGATGAGTTGGCAATGGCCACCGAAACAGAATTGGAAATAGAAACGGAATTACCCAAAGTTTATAAGGATGTTACCTTTAAGGTTCAGATTGCGGCAAGCTCGAAACGATTAAAATTAAAGCCATATAATTTCAACGGATTGGAAGTGTCTTCTATGGAAGAGGCAGGAAATACCTATAAGTATTTTTACGGTGAAACTTCCGATTATAACGAAATTCAAAAGTTCCAAGAGGTGGCCAAACAAAAGGGGTACAGTGGCAGTTTTATTGTAGCCTATAAAAATGGTGTACGCATAGATCTTTCCGAAGCGCTTAAAACTGCTACCAATTAAAAGTATTCTTAATATATTTATCACTAATTTTGTGAGCAACCAAATACAAATTCACATTGAAAATCTCAAGAGAAGTTAAAACCGCAATATTGGTTATCTCAGGAATAGCCTTACTTATTTTCTTATTCAATTATTTAAAGGGTGAGAACCTACTGGATTCTTCACGTACATATTATGCCGTTTACGATAATGTTGAAGGTTTGACGCCATCTGCTCCAGTAACCATTAATGGGCAGATTGTAGGTAAGGTTCAAAATATTAAATTTAAGGAAGACGGTTCAGGGAAATTGGTGGTGAAATTATTAATCACCAATGATTTCGAGTTCTCTAAAAACAGTACGGCTGAACTATACGAAGCTGGATTGATAGGAGGGAAGGCCGTGGCCATTATCCCTGCATTTGATGGTGCCGCTCCAGCGAAAACGGAAACCTTCTTGGAATCGAAGACTAAAGACGGTCTTTCTGAATTGGTAAACCAACGCTTGACACCTTTACAGGAAAAAATTGAAATGGTAATGGTAAGTGCCGATGAAGCCATAAGAAATATCAATTCCATTTTTAGTGCCGAAAACAAGAAGAATTTGAGTGTGGCCTTGGCAGAATTGGATCAAACCATTGTTGCCTATAAAAATACGGCTAACGGTTTGAATAAAATATTGGCGGAAAATCAGGAAAGTTTAAAAAGTACACTTTCCAGCGCCGAAAACACTTTTGGTAACTTCTCCAAAATTTCAGATTCTATTTCACAAGTGGATTTGGCAGGTGCAGCAAGAGATTTACAAAGCTCCATGAACAACCTGAATCAATTGCTTTCAGGAATTGAAAATGGCGATGGTACTATGGGTAAATTCTTGAAGGACGACAAACTTTATGATAACTTGGAAGGGGCTACCAAGCAATTGGAAGAACTTTTACAAGACCTAAAATTAAACCCTAAACGTTATGTGCATTTTTCGATGTTTGGCAAGAAAGCCGATCAATATGATGCCGAAGGTAACCTTATAAAAGATTCCGATTCTGGGGAATAAACGACTACACTTACACAAATGAACTATATTCCAAACATACTTTTTGCCGTGGCTCTGGCACTGGGCATCGGCTATTTTGTTAAAAATGTAAAGAAATTAGTCCGCAACATTAAATTAGGACAAGATGTTGATGTCAGCGATCATAAGGATCAACGTTGGCAAAACATGATCAGGATTGCCTTGGGTCAAGGTAAAATGGTTCGTCGTCCGGTGGCAGGAATTCTTCATATTATCGTATATGTAGGATTCATAATTATCAACATCGAGGTACTTGAAATTATTCTTGATGGTCTAACCGGAAAGCACCGTTTGTTCTCCTTTATGGGAGGTTTTTATGGGTTTTTAATAGGCTCTTTTGAAATTTTGGCCTTTTTGGTGTTTGTTTCAGTAGTCATCTTTTGGATTAGAAGAAACATCATGAAGCTACAAAGATTCTGGAAACCAGAAATGACCAGTTGGCCTAAAAATGATGCGAATTTCATTCTTTACTTTGAAATGGTGTTGATGACCTTGTTTTTGGTTATGAATGCTACCGATACTCATTTTCAGGAGATGCATTCTGGAAATGTGATAAGTCAATTTATTGCCCCATTGTTTTCAGGAGCTTCCGAAGGAACTTTACATGTCATAGAGCGCAGTGCTTGGTGGTTGCATATTTTGGGGATTTTGGTATTCCTTAACTATCTATACTTTTCAAAGCATCTTCATATTCTACTGGCGTTTCCAAACACTTATTTTGGTAAAGTGAAGCCAAAAGGAACATTTAACAATCTTGAGGCTGTAACTGCTGAAGTAAAAATGATGATGGATCCGGATGCCGATCCTTATGCCATGCCAGAAGAAGGTTCAGATGAAGAAGTACCAGTAAAATTTGGAGCTAGCGATGTTCAGGATTTAAGTTGGGTACAGTTGTTAAATGCGTATACCTGTACGGAATGTGGGCGTTGTACCAGTGAATGTCCTGCGAATTTGACAGGGAAGAAATTATCTCCTCGTAAGATCATGATGGATACCCGCGACCGTTTGGAAGAGGTTGGAAAGAATATTGATGCCAATAATGGGGAATTCAAAGATGATGGTAAACAGTTGTTGGGCGATTATATTTCGCATGAAGAAATTTGGGCTTGTACTACATGTAACGCCTGTGTGGAAGCTTGTCCGGTGAGCATAGATCCATTGTCCATTATTATGGAAATGAGACGTTATTTGGTGATGGAGCAGAGTGCTGCGCCAATGGAATTGAATAACATGATGAGTAACATCGAGAACAACGGGGCCCCTTGGCCATATAACCAGATGGATCGTTTAAACTGGGTAGATGAAAACTAGTATGGCATTCCAATATTTAAGGACAGGAATGTATAAACTACAAAACGAAAAATAAGATGGAACAACTTATAGTAAAAACCATGGCCGACTATATGGCCGAAGGCAAAGAACCTGAAATTTTGTTTTGGGTAGGTTCTGCGGGAAGCTATGATGATAGAGCTAAGAAAATAACCAGAGCTTTTGTTAAGTTGTTAAACAAAGCGCAAGTAGAGTTTGCTGTTTTGGGAACAGAAGAGAGTTGTACTGGCGATGTTGCCAAACGTGCAGGTAACGAGTTTCTTTTCCAAATGCAGGCCATGATGAATATAGAATTGTTGAATGGCTATGAGGTGAAACGCATTGTTACGGCTTGCCCGCATTCCTATAATACACTTAAAAACGAATACCCAGCTTTAGGTGGTCAGTATCAAGTGCAGCACCATACAGAATTTATAGAAGAGTTGATGCACAATGGACGTTTGAAAATAGAAAGCAGTTCTACCTTGAACGGAAAACGCATCACGTTTCATGACCCTTGTTATTTAGGGCGTGCCAATGAAGTTTACGAGGCGCCAAGAACCTTGTTGACAGCTTTAGGAGTGGATTTGGTTGAAATGAAGCGCCATAAGCAAACTGCTTTATGTTGTGGAGCTGGTGGAGCACAGATGTTTAAAGAACCAGAAAAAGGAGACAAAGACATTAACGTGTTAAGAACCGAAGATGCTTTGGAAACACAACCTACCATCATTGCAACCGGATGTCCGTATTGTAATACCATGATGACCGACGGGGTGAAAGCTAAAGAGAAGGAAGATTCTATTGAGGTGCTCGATGTTGCTGAGTTGATTGCAAATGCAGAAAACCTTTAAGTATTCGGCGTTAAAAAATCTCATTTTTCAAGGTTGTTTTAAGCACTTTCTTTGATGAAAGATTAGCAAATCTTTTGAAATCATACTGAATCTTTAAATATCAAGCTTTGTTTAATGCAAAGCTTTTATTTTTCAAATAGATTAATGAATTTTACAGCTATAAGGTTTAAAAAACGATAGTATGGCTAATGAGATTTTTCTTTTAAACATTTCAGGACAGGATAAACCAGGTTTAACGTCCAATTTAACGGCGGTATTGGCAGAGTATGATGCGAAGGTACTGGATATTGGTCAGGCCAATATTCATGACACACTTTCGTTGGGGATTTTGTTTGAAATTAAGTCGAAGGCCAAATCAGCTGCGGTATTAAAGGATTTACTTTTTAAAGCTTATGAGCTAGGGATTACGGCAAAATTTACTCCAATCACCTTAGATAACTACGAAAACTGGGTGAATTTACAGGGAAAGGATCGTTATATCGTGACCATTTTAGGTGAAAAATTATCGGCCGAGCAGATTGCTAAGGTTACTGCGGTTATTTCAGAAAAAAATCTCAACATCGATGCGATTAAACGACTTACAGGACGTATTTCTTTATCAAAAGAAGAAGAATATCCTAGAGCCTGTATTGAACTTTCCATTAGAGGGCAGATTGACGATAAATCTGAGTTCACCAAAAAGTTTATGGAAATTTCGCATGATTTAGATGTGGACATTGCCTTTCAGGAAGACAATATTTATAGAAGAAACAGACGTTTGGTTTGTTTTGATATGGATTCTACATTAATACAAACTGAAGTTATTGACGAATTGGCTGAATTGGCAGGTGTTGGCGATCAAGTGAAGGCCATTACAGAATCTGCTATGCAGGGCGAAATAGAATTCAAAGAAAGTTTTACTAAGCGCATGAAACTCCTTGAGGGGTTGAGCGAGGAAGTGCTTCAGTCTGTAGCTGTAAATCTACCGATTACCAAAGGTGCTAGACGATTGATAGACACCTTAAAAAGCTACGGATTTAAAACCGCCATTTTATCTGGAGGCTTCACCTATTTTGGTCACTATTTGCAAAAGGAGTTAGGGATAGACTATGTGTATGCTAACCAATTGGAGATTAAAGATGGAGCTTTAACAGGAGGCTATCTTGGAGAAATTGTGGACGGAGAGAAAAAGGCCGAATACCTCAAAAAAATAGCAGAAGAAGAGGGAATCAATATTAGTCAAACCATTGCTGTGGGTGATGGGGCCAATGATTTACCTATGTTGAATTTGGCAGGTTTGGGAATTGCCTTCCATGCCAAACCAACAGTAAAAAACAATGCCCAAAGTTCCATATCAAGTATTGGTCTGGATGGTGTTCTGTATTTATTGGGTTACCACGACAGACATATAGATTTGGTGAGCTAGTTTTTTTATTAAATCCATTTTATACAGTGGCCTTCCATTTACTTGGTAAATTACATTCTGCAATCTATTTTAGAAATAAAATTCAACAATAATTATGAAACGAGAATTACTGCCTTTAAGAAAGATTTTGTCAATTGTTTTTTTAGGAGGATTATTTATAGCGGGATCTACAGCTTTATATTGTTTTTATATTGATGAACCTATATCCTTGGGCCATTTTATCTTCTTATTCTTAGGAAATGCTTTATGGATGTCTTTGGCGTTTCGGTATCAATACACCAAAAATTAAGAGACTGAATAATGACATTTTAATATTTAAATTTCACTAGGTGTTTTTAAACAATCAAATTTCTCTGGAAAATCTTCCTAAAATAGAAAATCTTGAACTTTCTAATATTGCTTCTAAGTATAAAATCATCTTGTTTTTAAATTGGAGTTTAATTTTTTTAGGATTTATTACAATCTTTTTAATTCTTAACACTTTTGTAGTGGACGAAAAGCTTCCTCAAGCCATGTTTTTTGGTATCCTGGTAATTTGGATTTTAGGTTTTGTGTTGAGTTTGGCCTTTGCAAGTATGTCTTTTAAAAAACGGAAATATGCGTTAAGGGACAAGGACATAACGTATTCTAAAGGTGTTTTTGTGCATTCGGTGACAACACTTCCTTTTAACAGAATTCAACATGTTGAAATTTCCAGAACGTTTTTGGCTAGAAAATTCGGTTTGGCTACGCTACACTTGTATTCTGCAGGACAAAGTGGTAGCGATTTGTCTATTAAAGGCTTACCGCTGGAAGTAGCTCAGTCGCTTAAAACCTTTTTAACCAACAAACTGAATGAGCAGTCCTAATTTTAGTATTCCTACAAGGCAGTCGGCAAAAGGGATTATAGTGTTGTTTGGTTTCCGGGTCTACAAATTGGTTAGACAGCAAATGGCTATAATATTTGTGTCCCTTTTTCTATTTATACGAAAGGCAGATTCCGAAAAGGTTCTTTGGCTGGGTTTTGGTATTCTTATGCTACTTCTGTTAGTCTTGGTCATTTCAATTTTAAAGTATTACAATTTTAAATTCCATTTAGTCAACGATCATCTTGTTCTTCAGCAAGGCATTTTAAAGAAGGAGGAAACCTCTATATCAAAGTCTAAAATTCAAAATGTCTACATCAAGCAAAACCTCTTACAGCAAATTATTGATGTGGTATCGTTATCGGTAGAAAGTGCAGGAGACAAAAAAACTGAAATTGAAATAAAAGCTTTGGATAAGCCTACAGCGCAAGCCTTAAAGACGTTGTTGATTTCTAATAACACACAAGTCTCAAACAATAATGAATCGCGAGAGACTATGGAGGTTTTAAGAGACGATAAAACCATTTTTCAGGTATCAATGAAGCGTTTGTTTCTTGAAGGTGTTTCTGAGAATCATTTAAAAAGTATGGTATTTATTTTCGCTTTCTTTTTGGGGCTTTATGGAAACTTTAAAGATGTGTTGGGAGATGTTGATTTGGAAGCTTATGAAGAATCTTATTATCAGTTTGGAGAAAGTCAAATGCTTCAATTCTTAATTTTAAATGTTGTTTTGGCAGTTCTTTTACTGTTGTTAGCATTTGTGATTTCCTTAGTTAAAACAGTACTAATCAATTTTGATCTTAAGGTTATAGAAAACGACAAAGGTTTGGAGATTTCCAAGGGATTATTGAACAAGGTTTCGTTAGGCTTAGTGACTAGTAGAATTCAAACAATCACCATATCTACCAACCGATTCAAAAAAGCTTTGGGGCTCTATCAAATGTTCTTCACTCAAGCGATGGTAAATGCAAAGCAGTTGAAGAATTTCTCCATTATAGGTTTGTCAAAATCAGAGTCTACCAATCTGGTTGAGAAATTTTATAGTGATATTCTTAATGGAGTAGTGAAGCATAAACCAGAACCGTATTTTAAAAGGGTGAAAGCTTTACAATTATTGGTATTCATCTTGGTCATAAACTGTTTTATTGTTTATAACACTTATTATATGTATTTACTTTGGAATATTCCATTGTTGGTTTTTGCATTAATGGTTGTAAGTCAAAGCTATAAAAAGGCTTATTATAGTATTGATGATAATTATGTGGTTATTGGAAGTGGCGGATTAATAGACATCAATACCGATTTGTCTGAAATTCATAAACTACAAGGTGTGAAGTTGAAACAAAGTATTTTTCAAAAATACAGAGGAATAGCTTCGGTGAAAATTTATACAGCTTCAAAAGCTTTGACCATTCCATTTATAAAGGAAAATGAGGCTAGGCAAATTGTCGATTTTCTATTGTTTAAAGTGGAATCTGAAGATAGACATTGGATGTAAAGTTGTACTTTTGTGTGCATAAAAACAAAGAGCTATGTTAGTTGATTTCGATACATTACCAGAAGAATCTAGAGTTTGGATCTACCAGGCCAATAGAACTTTTACAGATACAGAAATTCAGGAATTGGAAACTAAATTAGATGAATTTATCCATAATTGGACAGCACATGGAAGTGATTTGCATGCAGGTTACAAAATTGTGTATAAGCGCTTTATTGTAATAGCTTTAAACCAAAGTTTAAACAAAGCTACAGGGTGTTCCATTGATGCTTCGGTGAATTTTATTCAACAATTGGAAAAGGAGTATAATGTGGATTTGTTGGACAAAATGAACGTGTCCTATAAACAGGGAGAGTTTATCGCGTACAAAAGTTTGATTGATTTTAAAAAGATGGCGAAGGATAAGGCGGTATCCCAAAATACTATCGTCTTCAATAATTTGGTGACTAATATTGCCGAGTTTAATGAGAACTGGGAAGTTCCTGCCAAGGATAGTTGGCATTCAAGATTTTTATGATATATTTAAGTTCTTTAAAACAAACCAACATGAAGAACTTAACCCAACTAGTATTTTTATTTTTTACACTTTTTACTTTTTCCAAAGGTTTTGCACAAGCTAATTTTATAGATTTTCCATTTGCCCGCATTTATTTGCACAAAAAAGAATTTGTGTCGGCTGAAATTACTTTTAATGATGGCACAATTAAAAATGTCTTGATTGAAAATCTATTTGATCCTATGAGGTATTCTTTCCAGGGATTTAATTCGGATATGATGGATGTTGAAAATACAACACTTGCCAGAAAAAAAGTAAAGATTAAAGACTCGGATATTGAAAAGGCCTATGACATTGAAACCAATACCATAAAGGAATTGGTAATTTTTAATGGAGACTCGGCACCTGCCCGTTTTGAGCGTTTGAAAATAAAGGATATAAATAATAAACTGGACGCTGTTTACAAGGATCGAGAGATTCTGGCTCCAGTATTGCGCAAAGGTAAACTTAACTTATATGCGTTACCGATAAAGTTTGAAGGCAGTGGTTCTAGCCCGAAGCAACTTTCTGCATTTCCTGTAGTATATGTTAAGAATTCAGATGACGAATATGCTTATAAACCAATAGATATAAGTCTTAAAACGATTTTTTCTATTGGAAAATTGGATGACAAATTTATACGAGCTTTTGAATTGGCAGGTAGTGAATGTCCCGAATTTATAGAATACTTACAAGAAGAAAAGGAAGCTATGAATTCAAGAAGTTTTAGGGAAAATGGAAAAGTAAAATTTGAAGATCACGTAGAAAGTAAAAAAGCTCAAGGTAAAAAACTATCCAAATCAGAACGCGAAGATTTATATTTCGAAATGGATTTGGAATATTCTCTTGAAATGTATAGGTCTATTTTTGATAAATATGAAGAGCTTTGTGAGTAGTTGTTAGTAGCTTCTTTATAAAACTGTCTTAAAGTTTTTTACACTTCCTTGTAAAAGTATTATTTTGGCTAATAATTAATTCTTTGGCCTAAATACCTTTATGAAATACATATATTCCCTAACTTCTATCATACTTTTATCCTGTTTTTACTACGCTTGGGCACAATCAAGTCCAATGCAAACCAATACTCCAATTAATCCCTTATTAGCTGAAAATCCTGTGGCCCAACAAAAATGGGTGGACAGTATTTACAACGACATGACCTTGGAGGAAAAGCTTGGGCAATTGTTTATGGTGCAGGTGTTTTCAAGTCAAGATGCAAAGACAAGGGAAAAGATTGAAAACTTAATTACAGAACATCATATTGGTGGGATCATTTATTCCAAAGGAGGTCCTGTAAGGCAGGCTAAACTCAACAATGAGCTACAAGCCCTGTCAAAAGTTCCAATGCTTATTGGTATGGATGCGGAGTGGGGTTTGAGCATGCGTTTGGATTCCACTTATGCCTTTCCTTGGAATATGACTTTGGGAGCTATTAAGGATAATGCCTTGGTTCAACAAACCGGGTATCAGGTAGGGGAGCACTGTAAGCGTTTGGGCGTACACTTCAATTTTGCACCTGTTGTAGATATCAATACCAATCCGGCCAATCCCATTATTGGAAATCGTTCATTTGGAGAAGATCGCGATAATGTAACGGTCAAGGCCTTGGCATTTATGAGGGGAATGCAGAGCGCTGGTGTTTTGGCCAATGCTAAACACTTCCCAGGTCATGGGGATACCGAAGGGGATTCGCATAAAACATTGCCTACTATTGGGTTTGATGAAAGACGTATTGATTCTATAGAGCTTTACCCTTATAAAAGGTTGATTAAGGAAGGTTTGTCCAGTGTGATGGTGGCACATTTAAATGTTCCTAGTTTAGAACCTAGGCAAGGCTATCCATCTTCTTTGTCAGAGAGAATTGTTACCGATATTTTACGTGAACGTCTTCAATTTCAAGGCTTGATTTTTACAGATGCTTTGGAAATGAAAGGAGTGTCTAATTACAGCGAATCTGGCGATGTGGACCTAACGGCTTTTTTAGCAGGAAATGATGTGTTGTTGATGTCTGAAGATGTGCCTGCAGGGGTATCCAAATTGGGAGAAGCCTATGCCAAAGGAGTGATTTCTGAAGAGCGTTTGTCACATTCGGTAAAGAAAATTTTAATGGCCAAATACAAAGTCGGGTTGGACCAGTATGTGCCAATTGAGACCGAACATTTGGAGGAAGACCTTAACAGACTTAAGGACGATTTACTATATAGTCAATTGATGGAATCTGCTATTACTGTTGTGCGTAACAAGCAGCAGGTATTACCTATTAGACATTTGGACACTAAAAAGATTGCCTATGTAAAATTTGGAGATGATGATGGATCGGTGTTTTTAAATGAGCTTCAAAAATATACTAAAGTGCACGAAGTAAGTGCAGATAAATTAGATGAACTTCTTACCAAACTTCAAAATTACAATACCGTTATCATTGGTCTTCATAAATCGAATGCATCTCCTTGGAAACCGTACCAGTTTACCAATCAAGAATTGGTTTGGTTATATGAAATAGCCAGGACCAATAACGTGATTTTGGATGTGTTTGCACGTCCGTATGCCTTAATGGATCTGCAATCTATTGAAAACATTGAGAGTATTGTGGTTAGTTACCAAAACAGTAAGATTGCTCAGGAAAAATCGGCGCAAATCCTATTTGGAGCTTTGCCTGCAAAAGGACATTTGCCGGTATCGGCAGGTGAGTATTTTAAGGTTGGTGATGGGGTGGAATATACCGATATAGAGTTGTTGGGCTATGGTCTGCCAGAAAGTGTAGGGATGAGTTCAGAAAAATTAAAGAAACTGGATTCTGTGGCTAATTATGCCGTTTACAACGAAATGACTCCAGGAATTCAATTGTTGGTTGCCAGAAAAGGAAAGGTGATTTACAATAAAAATTTCGGGAAACACACTTACGAAGGAGATGAAGTGGTGAAATCCAATGATATCTACGATTTGGCATCGCTTACAAAAATTTTAGCAACGCTACCTTTGGTGATGGAATTGGAAGAGCGTGGTGAGATTAGTTTGAACACTAAATTGTCTAAAATTCTTCCAGAGTTTAAAGAGTCCAATAAAAGGAACATTACTATTAAGGAAATGCTCTCGCATTGTGCTCGTTTAACGCCTTGGATTCCTTTTTATACGGCTACTTTGGATTCCTTGAAAAAGCCAAGTCCAGAGTATTACAGACGAAAACCGAGCCCAAAGTTCAATATTAAGGTCGCGGAAGAAGTCTATCTAAGGTATGATTATCCAGACACCATGCAAAAAATAATTTTGGAAAGTGAACTGCTTTCCAAACCGGGTTACCGTTATAGTGATATGCCCTATTATATTTTAAAGAAATATATTGAAAAGTTTTACGACCAACCTTTGGATGAATTGGTTCAGGAACATTTTTATAAAGCTTTGGGAGCAAACCATACCACATACAACCCATCCAAATTGTTCAGTAATTCACAAATAGTGCCAACTGAAGTGGATGATTATTACCGCTATCAAACCATTCAAGGCTATGTGCACGATATGGGGGCAGCCATGGAAAATGGGGTGGGTGGCCATGCTGGGGTATTCAGTAATGCCAATGATGTGGCCAAGATTATGCAAATGTATCTGCAAAAAGGATTTTATGGTGGTAGGCGCTATCTAAAACCTGAAACTATTGAGAAATTCAACACCTGTTACTATTGCGATGCCGATAACAGACGCGGGGTTGGATTCGATAAGCCACAATTGGGAGATAGTGGTCCTACCTGTGGTTGTTTGTCCATGACAAGCTTTGGGCATTCAGGTTTTACGGGAACTTATGCCTGGGCCGACCCAGAAGAAGAAATAGTATATGTATTTTTGGCAAATAGAACGTACCCAACGGCAGGAAAGAATCTATTGCTGAGGGAAAATATTCGAACTGAAATACAACGCCTCATTTACGAGGCCATTGAAGATTAAATCATGAAAATAGGTATAGTATGTTATCCTACTTTTGGAGGAAGTGGGGTTGTAGCTACCGAATTAGGTATAGAATTGTCCAAACGTGGGCACGAAGTTCATTTTATTACGTATAAACAGCCTGTAAGGTTAGAGCTTTTGGGAAGCCATGTGCATTTTCACGAGGTGAATGTGCCTGAATATCCGTTATTCCATTATCAACCATATGAGTTGGCACTTTCCAGCAAATTGGTAGATATGGTGAAATTACATGGCATTGAAATTTTGCATGTGCACTATGCCATTCCACATGCCTATGCAGCCTATATGGCCAAGAAAATGTTGATTGAGGAGGGCATTTATGTACCTATAGTAACGACTCTCCATGGAACCGATATTACCTTGGTAGGAAGTCATCCCTTTTATAAGCCAGCGGTTACTTTTAGCATCAATAAATCCGATGCGGTGACTTCTGTTTCTGAAGATTTAAAGCAGGACACACTTCGTTTGTTCGATATCAAAAAGGATATTGATGTGGTGACCAATTTTATTGATATGGATAAACATAGAACCAATTTTACCAATTGTCAACGTAGTATGATGGCCAATGAAGAGGAACGCATCATAACCCATATCAGTAACTTTAGAAAGGTGAAGCGTATTACAGATGTAGTGAAGATTTTCTATAATATTCAAAAGGAAATTCCAGCCAAATTGATGATGGTAGGAGAAGGACCGGAAAAAGAACCTGCAGAAAGGTTGTGTGAAGAATTTGGCATTCAGGAGAAAGTGGTATTCTTTGGAAATAGTAATGAAATAGATAGGATTCTATGTTTTTCAGATTTGTTCCTATTGCCCTCGGAAACTGAAAGTTTTGGTTTAGCTGCTCTAGAGGCCATGGCTTCTAGTGTACCTGTTATATCCAGTAATTCCGGAGGAATTCCAGAAGTGAACATCAACGGTGTCTCTGGATTTTTAAGTCCTGTGGGGGATGTTGAGGGCATGAGTAAAAATGCTTTGACGATTTTAAGAGATCCGTCAACGCTTAAGCTCTTTAAAAAACAAGCTAAAGCGCAAGCAGCAAATTTTGACATTCACGAAATAGTGCCGCAGTATGAGGCCATTTATGAAAGAACTTTAAAAAACAGCGTAGTCATTTAAAGTGATTTACTTCTGTTCTGTAATAAAAAACCACCCGTAAAAGGTGGCTTTTTTATTATAAAAATGTTGTTTGCTCTAGAATTGGTATCTCACCCCAAAGGCCAGATCAAAGTCTAAATCATTATTGTCGTGGTCTCCATTTCCAAAGCCCCATTCAGGTCTAAGGTCCAAAGAAAGCAATAATGGGAAATCGAAACTGTACTCAATTCCCACATCTCCACCAATAAAGATAAAGGTGTCATGCTCATCATGGTGCCATTTGTCATTGTGGTAATAGTCATCGTAAGAATAGGATGCTAATCCTCCTCCGGGTCCTGCATACCAATTAAAGCCGCCATCAATGTTCCAAACCCATTGGTAGATTCCAGTTAATTTAACTCCGTCATGGTGGTTACCATCACGCCAACCAAAGTCAATTTCCAAACGATTGTCCAAGCCAAGAGCTCTTTGGTAAGAGATTTCAGCACCAATCCCGTCGCTATCACCTAAGCGTAGACCAATGGCGTTTGGAGAAATCATCTGCGCTTGGGAAGCAAACGAAAAACCAATACAGGCTAATGCTATTAAAAACAATTTTTTCATAAGTAATTTAAGTTTAAGATTTGTTAAATCGAAATTACAACTTTTGGAATTGGCTTGGTAAAGAATAACGTTGAAAATATGTTAAAATTGGATTTCTTATTCTAATTTAGTCGAAATTCTAAAGACATAAATCACTTAAAATATTGTAAGGGAATGACTAAGGCTTTGCAAACATTAGAAGCGCAGTTGGATGGCGAATTGTATTATGACGATTTAATGAAAGCCATGTATGCCACCGATGCTTCGGTGTATAGAATGTTACCTTTGGCCGTGGCTTATCCAAAATCTGAAAAGGATATTCAAGCTCTTATTAGTTTTGCAAGCAGCAATAACACTTCCTTGATTCCGCGTACAGCAGGGACTTCTTTGGCTGGGCAATGTGTGGGGCCAGGGATTGTTGTGGATGTCTCGAAATATTTTACAAAGATTCTAAATATCAATGAAAAGGAACGTACCGTAACTGTGCAGCCGGGAGTGGTTAGGGACGCCTTAAACAACTATCTAAAACCTTTTGATCTCTTCTTTTCTCCCAACACGTCCACATCCAATCGTTGTATGATTGGAGGAATGGTTGGGAACAATTCTTCGGGATCGACTTCCATTAAATATGGAGTCACTAGGGATAAGGTGTTGGCTGTAAAAACCATTCTGAGTGATGGAAATACGGTGCTATTTGAATCGATTTCAAGCGAAGAGTTTCATGAAAAGATGAAGCAGCAGGATGTAGAAGGACATATTTACAAGACGATTTATGAAGAATTGGAATCAAAAGAAGTCCAGGAGAGAATCATTTCCACTTATCCCAAACCAGAAATTCACAGAAGAAATACTGGCTATGCCATAGATGAATTGCTGAAATCTGAAATTTTTTCGGAAACTGAGACATCTTTTAATATGTGTAAGCTTTTGGCGGGCAGTGAAGGGACTTTGGCTTTTTCAACAGAAATCACCTTGCAACTTGATGTCTTACCACCTACAGAAAGCATCATGATAGCGCTTCATTTTACTTCAATAGCCGACTGTATGAAGGCTGTTGTACCAGTAATGAAGCACGATTTGTACAGTTGCGAAATGATGGATAAAACCATTCTGGATTTGACCAAGCACAACAAAACACAGCAACAAAACAGGCAGTTTATAGAAGGAGATCCAGAGGCTATTTTGATGTGCGAAGTGAGGGCAAACAGTAAAACGGAAGTAGAGGAAATGATTTCACGTTTGTTGAAAGATATTGAAGTACAAACCAAAAGTTATGCAAATGCCTTATTATATGGGAATGAGATGGATAAGGCCATTGAATTGCGCAAAGCGGGATTAGGACTATTAGGGAATATGGTTGGCGATAAAAAGTCGGCTGCTTGTATTGAGGATACAGCTGTCGCACTGGAAGATTTGGATGCCTATATCAGCGAGTTCACAAAGTTAATGGAAGGGTATGACCAAAAGGCCATTTATTATGCGCATGCCGGTGCTGGAGAGTTGCATTTGCGTCCCATTTTGAATTTGAAATTAAGTGACGATGTATTGCTGTTTCGAAAAATCACGACTGATGTGGCCCATTTAGTGAAAAAATACAATGGAGCCATGAGTGGGGAGCACGGCGAAGGGATTGTGAGAGGGGAGTTTATACCATTCATGATTGGTGATGAGAATTATCAAATTCTCAAACGTATCAAAACAGCTTTTGATCCTAAGGGCATATTCAATCCGGGAAAGATAGTAGAAGCATTTCCGATGGACCAATCTTTGCGATATGTTGCGGATAGAAAGGAACCAGAAATAGAAACCTTTTTGGATTTTTCGGAGTCCCAAGGTATTCTCCGTGAGGCCGAAAAATGTAACGGTTCGGGCGATTGTAGAAAACTGCCTGAATTTGGAGGGACCATGTGCCCAAGTTATCGGGCAACCCAAAATGAAAAGGATACCACAAGAGCCAGAGCAAATACCTTAAGGGAATTTTTAACCAATAGCGAAAAGCCAAATAGATTTAACCATGAGGAATTAAAAGAGGTTTTCGATTTGTGTTTAAGCTGTAAGGCTTGTGCCAGTGAATGCCCGAGTAGTGTGGATATGGCACGTTTGAAAGCGGAGTACTTATATCAGTACCAAAAAGAAAACGGCATCTCTTGGCGTACCAAATTGTTCGCCTACAATAATGCCCTGAACAGGTTTGGTAGTCTGTCCCCACGACTTACTAACTTCATGTTTTCTAACAAAACAATCGCTTCTGCGTTGAAAAATATTATGCAGGTAGCTCGAGAAAGAACACTTCCTTTGATTTCATCTAAGAGTTTAAGTGATGTTTTTAAATCAGTGCAATATCAATTAATTGAATACAATCCTGTAAAAACAATTTATCTTTTTAATGATGAATTTGTTAACTATTTAGACACCAGTATAGGTGTTGATTTTCTGGAATTGATGAAGCGCCTTAATTACCAAGTCATTGTTTTGGAGAATGTAGAATCTGGAAGGAGTTTTCTATCTAAAGGATTGTTGGAGCAAGCCAAGGCAGTAGCTAATAAGAATGTGGAATTGTTCAAAAGTAAAATCTCAAAAGAAACGCCTTTGGTAGGTGTCGAACCTTCCGCAATTTTAACTTTTAGGGACGAATATCTTACGTTGGCAGATGATAGGGAAGCAGCCAAATCTATTGCGGCCAACACATTTTTGTTTGAGGAATTCTTTCAGAATGAAATCAATTTAGGAAACATTAAAAAAGAGCAGTTTACCCATGAGCCCAAGACCATTAAATTTCACGGACATTGTCACCAAAAGGCCTTGAGCAATCAAAAATCTAGTTTTGATGTACTCAATTTTCCTAAAAACTATAAGGTTACCGTAATCCCTAGTGGTTGTTGCGGGATGGCGGGAAGTTTTGGTTATGAAAAGGAACATTATGAAGTGAGCATGAATATTGGTGAGCAAACTTTATTTCCTGCCGTTAGAAATGCTGAGAAGGATGTAATTATCTCTGCTAACGGAACAAGTTGTAGGCACCAGATAAAAGATGGAACTTCGGTAGAGGCCTTACATCCCATCACAGTTTTGAGACAGGCTTTGGTATAAATTATAGTTTGGAATGTTGGTCTACTATAGTGATTGCGGCAATTAAATCCTTTACTTCCATGTCCTTGATATCTTCATCGGCATAGAAGGGTGATAGTTTGTCTTTACTATAACTGTAGACTTTCCAGCGTTTGAATTGGTATTCCAAGGCTGTGAAGTTTTCCACCCAATCCCCAGAATTCAGGTACATGGTTTTTCCGTATTTATTCTCTTTAATCACCATTTTGGGTTGGTGAATGTGGCCGCAAATTACATAGTCGTAGCCATTTTCAATAGCAAGGTCAGAAGCCACTTGTTCAAAGTCACTAATGTATTTTACGGCGCGCTTTACGCTGTTTTTGATTTTTTTGGACAAGGAGTATTTTTCTTTTCCTAATTTCTCCAAAAGCCAATTGCTTAGACGGTTCAGTAAAATCAATAAATCATAACCATATCCGCCCAATTTGGCCAACCATTTGGCGTTCTGAATAGAGACATCAAACACATCTCCATGGAAAATCCAAGCCTTTTTGCCGTCCAATTCCAAAACGGCTTTGTCTACTATAGATATATTCCCAATGCTCATGTCGCTAAATTTACGCAGCATTTCGTCATGGTTGCCCGTAACATAGATGATTTCCACACCATCGGCAGACATGTCCATAATTTTCTTGATAACTCTTAAGTGGGATTTTGGAAAGTATCGTTTACTAAATTGCCAAATATCTATAATGTCGCCATTCAAAATGAGTTTTTTAGGTTGAATGCTGTTTAAATAGGTCAATAATTGTTTGGCATGACATCCATAGGTTCCTAGATGGACATCAGAGATTACGGCGATTTCTACTTTTCTTTTAATTTTCAAGAGTTTATCAGATTGATTAGTACAAATAACTCTTTTCTTTATTACTTAAAGATTAACATGTAATTAATTAACCGTGAGCATTCTGTTAAGATATTGTTATGTAGGAATGAATAAAATAAGAGCTTTGTGGGTTTACATTTTTGATTCTCTGAGAATACAATTACATTAGCATAAAATAATAGTAGTATGGCAGGAAACTCCTTTGGAACGTTATTTAAACTCACCACTTTTGGGGAGTCGCATGGTATTGCAATTGGGGGAATTATTGATGGTTGTCCTCCAGGAATTCAATTGGATTTTGAGGCAATTCAACAGGAATTGGACAGAAGAAAACCTGGCCAATCAGACATTGTTACCCAACGTAAGGAACCAGATACTGTGGAATTTTTATCGGGTATTTTTGAAGGTGTTACTACAGGAACGCCTATTGGTTTTACCATTCACAATACCAATCAAAAGTCGAAGGATTACAGCCATATTAAGGATGTGTACCGTCCGAGCCATGCCGATTACACCTATCAACAGAAATATGGCACCAGAGACTATCGTGGAGGCGGAAGAAGCTCTGCTCGTGAAACAGCGTCACGGGTCGTTGCAGGTGCTATTGCTAAACAGGTCCTTGGTGAAATTACAATAAACGCTTATACCTCTTCGGTTGGTGATATTTATTTGGAACAGCCTTACCAAGCACTTGATTTTTCCAAAACGGAAAGCAATGCAGTGCGTTGTCCAGATGCTGAAGTGGCTGAGCAAATGATTGCCAGAATCAAGGAAATTAGAAAAGAAGGAGATACCATAGGAGGAACGGTAACTTGTGTGATTCACAATGTGCCTGTTGGCTTGGGAGAACCTGTATTTGATAAACTTCACGCCGAATTGGGTAAAGCCATGTTGTCCATTAATGCTGTTAAAGGATTTGAATATGGAAGTGGGTTTTGCGGAACCAAAATGAAAGGAAGTGAGCATAATGATTTGTTCAATTCTGATGGTTCTACCAAAACAAACCTCTCGGGAGGTATTCAAGGAGGGATCAGTAATGGTATGGATATCTATTTTAGGGTGGCCTTTAAACCTGTGGCAACAGTAATGCAAAAGCATGAAGCGTTGAATGCAGAAGGAGAGATTGTAGAAATGCAGGGGAAAGGACGTCATGATCCTTGTGTGGTGCCAAGGGCAATACCAATTGTGGAGGCTATGGCTGCCTTGGTTTTGGCAGATTTTATGTTGCTCAATAAATCTTATCAATAATAAAAGAACAATGATTCTATGAAGAAACTGGCATTGCATTGGCAAATAATTTTGGGAATGGTTTTAGGGGTAGTCTTTGCCCTAGTAATGGCTAAATTTGAATGGGGCAGTGGCTTCATTACCGATTGGATCAAACCCTTTGGAACCATTTTTATCAATTTGCTAAAGCTCATTGCAGTGCCTTTAATTTTGGCTTCATTGATTAAAGGTGTCTCCGATTTAAAGGACGTTTCAAAGTTGTCCAAAATGGGTGGTCGCACCATTGGGTTGTATATTTTTACCACAGTCATCGCTGTTTCTATTGGGCTTTTGGTGGTGAATTTCATAAAACCGGGGGCTTCCATTACAGAGGCGACGCGAATGGAACTTGTTGAGAGTTATAAAGGCGATGCCGATTCCAAAATTGCTGCTGCTGAAAAGCAGAAAAATGCGGGCCCTTTGCAAGCCTTGGAAGATATTGTACCTAGTAATATTTTCAATGCCGCTAGTGATAATGGCAATATGCTTCAAGTGATTTTCTTTGCTATTATTTTTGGTATAGGCCTTATTCTGATTCCTGAGGAAAAAGCACAACCTGTCAAATTATTCTTCGATAGTTTTAACGAAGTCATTCTAAAACTCATTGATTTGATTATGTTATTTGCGCCTTTTGGTGTATTTGCACTTTTGGCTGCTTTAGTGGTAGAATCTCCTAGCACCGATTTGTTTGCGGCTTTGGGATGGTATGCGTTCTGTGTGGTTTTGGGTTTATTGCTCATGATGGTGGTATATGTGATTTTGGTATACTTATTCACAAAAAAATCGCCACTTTTCTTCCTAAACGGAATTGCTCCAGCTCAGTTATTGGGGTTTTCAACCAGTAGTAGTGCGGCAACTCTTCCTGTTACCATGGAACGGGTTGAAGAGCATTTAGGTGTGGAAGAAGAGGTGACTAGTTTTGTCTTGCCTATTGGAGCTACCATTAACATGGATGGTACCAGTTTGTACCAAGCTGTTGCCGCTGTTTTTATCGCTCAAGCCTTTGGTATGGAAT
Source organism: Mangrovimonas sp. sgz306409 (assembly GCF_059735265.1). Lineage (NCBI taxonomy): Bacteria > Pseudomonadati > Bacteroidota > Flavobacteriia > Flavobacteriales > Flavobacteriaceae > Mangrovimonas > Mangrovimonas sp. sgz306409. The sequence continues at coordinate 323,903 of NZ_JCAPEU010000004.1, read as the reverse complement.
TAAGTTTTGGGGTGCAATTGGGGATTATTGCTACGGCTACTTTGGCTTCCATAGGAAGTGCGGCAGTGCCTGGAGCAGGTATGGTAATGCTGGTGATTGTTTTGGCTCAGGCAGGAATTCCTGAAGCTGGTTTAGCATTGATTTTTGCAGTGGACAGACCCTTGGACATGTGTCGCACTACAGTAAATGTGACTGGGGATGCCGCGGTTTCCATGATTGTTGCCAAATCGGTTGGAAAACTTGGGGAGCCTCATGTAAGGAATTGGGACGATAACTACACCAAGCAACAAACATCAATGTAATTGTAATTATGAAACCTATTGTAATACCTAGCCCTTTGGTGTCTGCTAAATGGATAAATGCTCATTTGGAAGCGCCTAATTTGGTTGTTTTGGACGCAACCATTCCAAAAGCTGTGGCAGCCGATTCTATAGAGGAATCAGGAGTGCAGATTCCTCAAGCGCGATTTTTTGATTTGAAACAGAAATTCAGTGATGCATCTGGGGAATTTCCAAATACCTTTCCATCGGAAGCGCAGTTTGTTTTGGAAGCCCAAAACTTGGGAATCAACAACGATAGTGCGATTGTAGTCTATGACGATCAAGGAATCTATTCAAGTGCAAGGGCATGGTGGCTTTTTAAAGCTTTTGGATATGACAATGTAGCCGTATTGGACGGCGGACTTCCAGAATGGATCAATTCTGGTTTTATGGTGGAGCCTAAGGTAGCTTATACGGGCGTTAAAGGGAATTTTACAGGAAGTTACCATCCAAGATACATGAAGTTTTTTCAGGATATGTTGAAGGAATCCAGAGAAGGTACTCAAACAATCATTGATGCCCGTTCGGAAAGTAGATTCAAAGGCTTGGAAGTGGAGCCAAGAGCAGGTTTACGAAGTGGTTCTATTCCTAATTCTGTGAATTTACCATATACAGACTTGCTAGAAAATGGAGTTTTTAAAGATGTAGAATCCTTGAAAAATCTATTTTCTACTTTAGCCAAACCTGAAGATGGCATTACGTTTTCCTGTGGATCAGGCATTACGGCCTGTATTTTGGCTTTGGGCGCGGAACTGTCTGGATATGATAATATTTCGGTATATGATGGCTCTTGGACGGAATGGGGTTCATTAACCGAAGCTTAATTTCCAGCTTTCAAAATCCAGTCTAAATTTTGATAAAAAAGAAATCCCAACACGATAGTTCTAGCAGTTTTTTTGCTACCCAAGGGAGATTAGACACGTCTCTCTTGGGAACTTAAGAGGTTCCTGCCTAACGGAAGACGGGCTTAAGTTGATGTAATCGTGCTGGGATTTTGGGGATTTTTATAGATTGACTTGCCTGTATTTTGGATATTTTACGGAGAATGAAAATTTGAAAGTATCTGTAGCGCCAGGAGCAAGTACCGTTTTCCATTCCATCAAACCTTTTTCATCATTGTACTGAGAGGTGCCGGTTTCGATGTCCTCAACTTTAATATCCTTGTTTTGACTGATTGGAATACGGTCCATGATCACAATATCGATAGGAGTCTGTTTGTTGTTTTTTAGTTCCAATTCATACATTTTGTTGATAATCCTATTGTTCCCTATAAAATTGGTCTTTTTAAAATCATTCACTTGATTTCGTTTCACCACCACGTTAGGATCAACCCCAAGGGATACGGTTAAGGTATCTGTAGTAGTTTGAGGGTTGATATTGGTTTTCCCTGAGTAACTGCCTTCAAAATAGACATTCGCTTCTGCAGGCAATAAGTTGTACTGTTCCCAATTGCCAATTTTGGCGGTTAGGAAAACATTTTCATTTAAGATAGGTGCCGCATAATAGGAATAGCTTGCAGGAATCGAGAATTTATCAATTTCAATAACAGTGATGTCTCCATTGGAGGGCATACTGTAGGCCTTTTGGATTTCGAAACGCTTGTTGGTGACACCTTCTTCAATGATTTCTCCCGTAGCGGTAAGTTTTTTTGTAGAAATCAAAATGACGCCATCTGAAGCTCTGCTTCCATAGAGTCCTGAAGCCTCATTGCCTTTTAAGATTTCAACAGAACCAATACTATTTGGTGAAATATTTTCAAATTCCTTTTTGGAGACAGGGACTCCGTCAAGTACATATAACGGTTCACTATAATTTGAGATTGAATTAATACCTCTGATGTTTACATTTAGGCCGGCAACTTTGCCTTCTATGGTACTAACTGCTCCCGTGTATGAAACATCATCAAAATTTTCGGCATCCATCATGGCCTGTACTTTGTTTTGATAACCAGGAGTATTATCAGATTTTGGTTGAACTCCATAACCAACAACCACGACTTCCTCAAGGGCTGCAACATCTTCTTCCAAGGCTACATTCATAATGCTGGAATGAATAGGGAGTTCTTCCGTCATCATACTTACAAAGGAAAATACAAGCTCTTTGCCTCCAGTGGTTCGCAGGGTATATTTACCATCAAAATCGGTTTGTACGCCATTGTTGGTTCCTTTTTCCATAACATTTACGCCTGGTAGAGGTAATCCATCAGCCGCTGAAGTTACAATACCAGATACGGTTTGTACCATTGGGTTGTATTTGTAATTATAGCTTTTTGTGGCCCGTGTTCTTTCGTAATGACTGTTTCGGGATATAAAGTTTAGGTATTTAGGATCTAGATCTGGTTTTTCGTTGTTGGTGTTGGGGTCACTGGTGGAAAGCATCACTTTTATATCGTTCCAATCTACACCCGTGTTTTGGTATACATGTGCTTTATATTGCATGTCGATGGGAGCATTGATACTGTTCGCTTTTAAATCGTAAGTAGGAAACCATCCAGCATTGCTGACATTGTATTTCAAGGTAATATTAAGTGTGGATGGTTTAGCGGTGTTGAATTTCACTTTGATTTCCCCAGTCTGAACTTTTTCTTCAACATTATATTCTTGAAGCTGTTTTCTAATGTCTGCAATGTTGTCTTCGTAATCCCTTTTCTTTTTGTAAGACTCATATATCAAGGTATTCACTTCGGTAATTCGCTGTCTGTAATATGAGGCAAATTGCTTTAGTTTTTCCAAAGAAACCACTTGCGTGTCACTACCCAAGTGACGGTTTTGTTGAATGATAGACAATTCTTCTTTATACCCAGCAATTAAATCATCTTCAAATTGAATTTGATCCAAAATGGATTTTATTTGCTCCTGAAGGGCTTCTATTTCTTTGGTTTTTGGTTGTTTGGAAAGATAGTTGATCCCATAGTTGATTGAGAGAATAGAGGCGCTTTGCAAGCCTGAAACTTGAATGCTACTTTCCTGAATATAAGGGGAAAGTTTGGAAAAGGTATATTCAGAAGTTCCAAGAGGTAAGTTTACAGTGGCAGTTCTGGTTATTTGGGCACCATCAAGGTAGACGGTGACTTCCTTTAACGAAGACTCTGTTTCGTTTGTGTTTGCAAAGCAAACAGCTGTAAGGAAAAGAAAAAAGATAACGTATGATTTCATGATTGTAGTTTTAAAGTGTCATAAAACTATCATGGAATAGGAAAGTAAGAAAAAGGAAATGAGTTAAGGCTACAATTTGTTTAGTGAAATGGTTTTTTCGATGAGTTAAATGGTTGACGTTTGTGTAAGAAATGGTTGTTTATGGAGGATATTTGCATTTTTAATATGTTAATCATTTTTTTTTGCTACTAAACGATAATTTTAACAAAAAAGAGTTGGAATATGTAATTTTAAAATGGTTAAAGAATAATGCCTTATTACTCAAGAGGTTGGTTGTAAGCATTATTAAAAAGCAATTTATAGAGTTAAATTAGTTTTTAATTAGTTGTTAATTGTTAAAAAAGGTCTTGATGAATTTCAAGACCTTTTTTATTGAATATTAAATAACAAATTGCCTTGTCATTTAAGCGCTTTTGCTATTTCCTCTGTGTATTTCTCGGCATTTTTAGTGACACTCTCTGGGTCTTCAATTTTGGTAGTAACCACCGCAACTAATTGCTTACCATCAGGTTGGTCAAGGTCATAAGCCACAGTTTCTAAAATAAAAGTTTTTTGGGTAACAGTTGTGGAGGTCATTGGTGTATAACTTCCATAGGTGGAGTAGGACATAGGGTGCATATAGTACCCATAAAAGCCTCCATAATACCCAGGATAGTAGCTTGGATAAGTCGCTCCTGCATAGTAACCTCCATCTGTGTAGGTTTTTGAGGCCTCTTGGTAGTCTTTAATCACTGTTAAAACAACAGCATTATAGCCTTCATTTTTTAGAAAGGTTTTGAAATTTTCAAGCTCCACTTCGGTGTGCTTTTCTTCCAATTTAATGGTGGATGGTAGCACAGAATAGCTAGGAGTGGCTTTTGTTCCATTGCTGATAAGTTTGTCTGCAATATCGCGTTCAAAAGCGATTCGCGCCTGATTATTATCTGTTCTGGCAATGACCAAAACATTGTTGTCCTTGATTTGCGCTACATTATCAGATTTCCAAGAATCCAACACTTTGATACTACTTGAGCAGCCCGTAACAACAATAAACAACATTAAAACCGAAAAGATTTTTAAGGTATTTTTCATAAGAAGTTAAAAATGGATTAATAATATGGTTCTGGTGCCACCAGAATGTAAAATTTAGGTGGTAATTAAAATTACAATAAAATTTTAATAATCAGTAAATTATGAGGGTAATGTGCGAATTTTATTAATCCAAATTTTCGCTAATCAAGAAATTTTGAGGAGAGTTCTGGTGTGGGGATCATGCACGATTCTTTTTTGCCAAACCATTTATAGCGATTTTTGGCTATAAAATCGTATACCCAATTTCTAATGAAAGTTGGTACAATCAAAAAAATGCTCATAATGGATATTGGAAATCCTAATTTTGAGGCAATTTTAAGAGCTGCAGTCGATTTGTAGTATATTTTGTTGTTCGGTGTGTGCAGTAAAATGGAGTCTATTTTGGTTGTGTCTATACCGTGATTTTCAATAACGGATTTTCCAATGTCGCTCTGCAAAGCTGCAAATACAAACTTATTCTGTTTGTCATGTTTGATGACATATTGTATGGAAGTGTTGCAGAGATTGCAAACTCCATCAAACAGAATCAATTCCTTATTTGCTGGCAATGTTATCATTTTTGTCTTTGGACAAGTTCCAACTGGTCAATATTTACAGTCGTGGTAAAGATACCATAGTTTACGGTAGCCTTGTTTTTTTCTATTTTATCAATACTTCCAACGGCTTTTCCGTCTTGCATTCTCACGCGGTCGCCAATTTTTAAAGCAACTTTTGGTTTCGCTGGTTGTTGGGCAGCTTTTTCCTTGGCTACTTTTTTCTTTTGTCGGATTTCTTCAACCTTTTTTTCTGCTTCCTGCTTTACTTTTTGCTCTTTGGCTTTTTGTTCTTTTTTCTTTTTGGCCGAAACCTTTTTACGCTTGGAGTTTTCTATTTGCACCAATTTGAACAATTCGTCCATAAGTTGGCGCTTCTTTTTGTTCTCAAAATAAGCTTCGGACAATTCATTTACTTTTTGACCTAAATAAATTAAACGTTGGTTGCTGTCGTATAATTCTTGATAGCTCTCCAGTTTCTTCTGGATTTTGGAATTGATTTCTTCCAATCGTTCCGCTTCATTTTGCTTTTTCTGCTCGTTGACCTTTAAGGACCTTTCGGTTTTTTCCAGTTTAGAACGTTCCTTTTGAAGTTTGGCAATGGTTTGGTCGAACCTTACTTTACCGCGTTCAATTTTCTTCTTCGCTCGATTGATCAAACTGTACGGGATTCCATTTTTTTGGGCAACTTCAAAAGTAAAGGAGCTTCCTGCTTGTCCCAATACCAATTTAAACATGGGCTCCAAACTCTTTTCATCGAACATCATATTGGCGTTTTGCATGTATGCCAATTCATTGGCCAATATTTTTAGATTGGAGTAGTGGGTTGTGATAATTCCGTAAGCTTCCCGATGGTAGAACTCTTCCAAGAATGTTTCAGCCAAAGCCCCTCCCAATTCAGGGTCACTTCCTGTTCCAAATTCATCAATCAAAAACAAGGTGCTGTGATTGCATTTCTTTAGGAAGTAATTCATTTGCTTCAACCTATAACTGTAGGTACTTAAATGATTCTCTATGGATTGATTGTCTCCAATATCGGTGAGGATTCTGTCAAACAAACAAAGAGAACTGCGTTCATGCACAGGGATAAGCATCCCGCTTTGGAGCATAACCTGAAGGATTCCAATAGTTTTCAATGTGATACTTTTTCCTCCGGCATTAGGTCCTGAAATTACTATAATCCTATTTTCAGAATTAAGTTCAATGCTTTGCGGAAATGTTTTTAGGCCTTTTTTCTTGTTTGAAAGCAACAATAGGGGATGGAAGGCATCTCTAACCGTGTAAGTTTTGGTATCATTTATTTCAGGCAAAACAGCATTCATAGATTGAGCGTATTTTGCTTTAGCAAAAACAACGTCCATTTTTACAAGAAAGGCTTGATATTGCTTCAGTAAGTCTACAAAGGGTCTGGTAAATTCCGTAAGGGCTTTTAAAATGCGCTCTATTTCTTCTTTTTCATCAAATTCCAAATTATTGAGTTCCCGAACATGATGAAAGGTCGCTTCCGGTTGGATATAAATGATGCTTCCTGTTTTGCTGGTTCCCAAAATACTGCCTTTTATCTTTCGGCGGTACATGGCCTTAACAGCCAAAACCCGTTTGTTTTCAATGACACTTTCTCTAATGTCATCCAAAAAGTCCTGACTGGCATAGGCGTTTAGCGCCGTAACAAAACTTTGGTTTATTTTTCCCCTAATCAAATTAATGGCTTGCCTTATTTCGTAAAGGTGTTCGCTGGCGCCATCCTTAATATCTCCAAATCGATCAACAATCGTGTTTATTTTATCGATAAGAATTTTGGTAATTTCAATGGAAGCAGCATTTTTACTAAGACTTGGGTAGTAATCCTCGAACTTCTTTAAAAACGTCAATATTTCGTTTGTGGTCACAGAGATATTTACAATTTTTTTGAAGCCATAAGGATCCAAAAAAGCCCCTTCCAAATTCAAAAATTGAAGCTCTTTTGCAATGGAATCGAAACCATGATTAGGAATACGGTTTTCATTATAAAAGGAGGACAAATATTCGTTGGTGAAACCTAATTCCATGTGTAAAGTCTCCTTATTTGGAAACGGCACAATTTTTAAGGTTTCAGTTTTGCCTAAATCCGTAATACAATGTTCAGATACTTGTGAGAGCACAACGTTGAACTCTATATCCTGTAATGTTTTTTTATGAATGTTTATCATGGAATTCCTGTAATAAAAAGGGCAGACGAAACTATCTAAATTTTATAAGAAAGCAAAGTTACGTATTATGTTTTAAAAGCGGTTGCATGTTTTGAGGTGAATTGTTTTCTCAGTAATTGAATTTTAAATGCTTAGATTTGAGAATAAATTCACAGGCATGAAAATCAGGACACTTTTATTGCTATTTGCTATTGGGATTTTGACTATTCAATGTCAAAAGAACTACAATGATTATGCTGAATTTGAAGCAAAGCCTTCCTATATCTTACAAATGAATGAGGAACAGCGTCCATATTTTGAAGCTTACGATAAGGCTTTGAAATTGTGGGGGACGAATTATGAAGAACTTTATGTGCCAACCAGTTTTGGTATGGCCCATGTAATCGTAAGCGGTCCAAAAAATGGTGAGCCGACTGTTTTGTTGCATGGAATGAATGCCAGTGCCACCAGTTGGTATCCCAATGCTAAAGCTTTGTCTAAAAATCATCGTGTGTTTGCAATTGATTTACTCATTGAACCAGGAAAATCTGATTTGACGAGAGAGGTGAAGGACATTGAATCGATTGTGTCTTGGTATTTTGAGATTTTTGAAAAGTTGCAACTAGAGAGGTTCAATATTATTGGAGCCTCTCGAGGTGGTTGGCTTTCGGTGAAAATAGCTTTACATGACCAAACTAAAATTAAGAAAATGGTTCTATTAAGTCCTGCTCAGACTTTTAAATGGATTCAGCCCAGCACAGGCTTGTTGGCGAATATTATATATGCCTTATCTCCAGAAAAAAAGCGTTTGGAGAATGTTTTGGAATCGATGTCGGCTAATGTGAAGAAAATAGACCAAACTTATGTCGATCAATATTTCTTGGGGAGTCAATTGGATTCTATCAATAGGTTTGTAGTGGATATGAAACCCTATTCCAAAGAAGAGTTACATTCCTTGGGAATGCCTATTTTAGTGTTGATTGGCGATGATGATTTGATAAATAACGAAAAAAGTTTAGAGGTTGCCAAGGAAAATATTCCTCATATTGACGCTGAAATTATTCCAAATGCAGGTCATTTTTTATCCATTGACCAAGCAGAAATGGTGAACACCAAAATATTGGAATTTTTGGATTCAGGGTCTGAAGAAAAATAAAATATATTACCCAAAATTAAGGAAAGACATTACATGGACGTACAATTTGAGCCTACTTGGAAAGCGTATTTAGAAGAAGAATTTAGTAAACCTTATTTTGAAAATTTAACCGAGTTTGTAAAAAACGAATATTGTCAACACATCTGTTTCCCTCCAGAAAGGCAAATATTTTCAGCCTTTGAATGGTGTCCCATTGAAAACATAAAAGTGGTTATTATTGGGCAGGATCCCTACCATGGACCAAAACAAGCCAACGGCCTTTGTTTTTCAGTAACCGATGGTATTTCACATCCACCGTCCTTAATCAATATTTTCAAGGAAATTGAAACCGATCTTGGTGTGCCATATCCTGTTTCGGGTAACTTGGAACGATGGGCACAACAAGGGGTACTGCTTTTAAATGCTACTTTAACGGTAAGGGCGCATGAAGCGGGCAGCCATCAAAATAAAGGCTGGGAAACCTTTACGGACCAGGTCATAAAGTGCATTAGTGAACAAAAAGAGAATGTTGTGTTTTTACTTTGGGGCGGTTATGCCAAAAAGAAAATCAAACTTATAGATCAATCCAAACACCACGTATTAATTTCTGGACATCCATCTCCATTAAGTGCCAACAGAGGGTATTGGTTTGGAAATAAGCACTTCAGTAAAACTAACTTGCTGCTCGAGAAAGCTGGACAGGAGCCGATTGAGTGGTAACTTTTTTCTTTACTACCGGTATTGGTTTAACTTCCTTTTGAGATGTTTTTTTAGTGGTTTTGTTGCAACTAAAAAAGAGTAGCGCAAAATTTAATGCGACTAAAAAAGCAAGAATATATACAATGGTTAAAAACATAGGTTGGTGGTTGGGTCAATTCTAACGTAAAATTAGGGCTTTATTTTCATATAAACCCCAATTTAATGTTGATTATATATCGTTAACTTCTAATTAACTTTAGAAACGAGTTCTTCATAGTCAACTTTGGAGTTAATAATGTTTAAATCAAATAGCTCGTTTTGAACGACTTCAACAGTTTCCTTGTCCAGATTTTCTTGTGACCATTCGGTTAAGCTTAACCATTCCTGAACATCTTCCAATTTTTGGTCATATCTTTTGGAAATAGTTTGGTCTATATTTGGAATGTCTTTAAAACCTTTGGTGGTATTATTAACGATTTCTAAAATGGTTTTAACCGTATCTGGGTTCGTTTCCAAAAATTCATTTCTTACCGCAATCACAAAACAGGGCCAAGGTGTTGGGCAATTGCCAACCCTTCTAAAAATACCGTTGTCTACAATGGGTTTGGTAGTGAATTTCTCCCACATAAAATAATCGGCTACATTGTTGGTGAGTCCTTCTATTGCACCATCCAAATTGTCTATAACTTCAAACTCTAAATCCGTTTCAGGGTTCCAACCATTATTTTGCGCATTGATGTAGGCCATTAAATGAGAACCAGAGCCAAAACGACTAATGGCAGCTCTAGTCCCTTTGAGGTCCTCGATAGTTTGGTATTGGGAATCATGAGCCACATGAATTCCCCAAATAAGTGGCGATGCTACAAAGGTTTGTACTATTTTACTCGGGTTGCCTTCAATAATATCCTTAATGATGCCTTCCGTCAAAATTACGGCCAAATCAATTTCTCCTTCACGCAAGGCATTGCACATTTCACCTGTGCCGCCAAAATAATCCTTCCATCTTAGATTGATGCCTGCATCCTTATATTCTCCATTTTTCAAAGTCAAATACCAAGCTAAATTGAAATGTTCCGGTACTCCACCTATTTTTACGGTCTTCATCTTTAATTCTCCGTTAATTTATCTAATGTATAGCGTATTAAACGCGAAATTGTCTCTTTAGGATTGTTACTGAATTTTCCTATAGCTCTATTTGCTATAATGGCATTCATAGATACCGCTTTGTGGTTCAGTAATTTTGATAACCCATAAATAGCAGAAGTTTCCATTTCCAAATTGGTGATCGATAATCCTTTATATTTAAAGGTTGCTAATTTACTGTTCAAATCCCGATCTTCAATGCTTAATCTCAATATTCTTCCCTGTGGGCCATAAAATCCAACATTCGTACCTGTAAAACCATCAATGGTTTCAGGTGATTTTAAACGTTCAAACAAAGAAGTGTCACATCCTATAACATAGGGTTTTGATTTTTCTATGGACCAATTAGAGTGTTGCATAAAGCTCTCAGAAACATCTTCCAATACTTCTAAATTTTGACAGTTGTAAAATGTCAAAAGATTATCAAAACCAATAGCCTGTTTGCTAATAACAAAGCTATCTACAGGAATGTGCTCTTGTAAAGAGCCGGAAGTTCCAATTCTAATAATATCCAATGAAGTAAGGTTTTCTTTGATTTCTTTTCTTGAAAAATCAATATTTACCAAAGCATCCAGTTCATTTAGTACAATGTCAATGTTGTCGGTTCCAATTCCAGTGGAGATTACTGTTATGCGTTTGTTTTTATAAGTGCCAGTTTGAGTATGGAATTCCCGTTTTCTTTTTTTGAATTCAATGGAATCAAAATATTGAGAAACTTGATCAACTCTATCTGGATCTCCTACCAAAATGATGGTTTCGGAAACATTTTCGGGTAATAAATTGAGATGGTAGATAGAACCATCTGGATTTAAAATAAGTTCCGAAGCTTTAAATGGCATTTATGGGGGTTTTGATGAGTTTGTTCTCCTGTTTGCTGAATTGGAAATCCAAGCGGTTCACACCGCCATACCAAATATTATTGTTGATGTCCATGGCAAAATTCGATTGATTTAAAAGGGCTTCATGTCCTTTTCTGTTCAGTGAAATATCGGTTTCACTTTCATCAAAAAACATGGAAAGATGCTCAATCAATCGGTTGATTTGAATATCTCCAAAACCGTAATATCCTTGGTAATTCAAAATGTAGCCCAACAGGTGATGGCGGGATTTTATGGTGTTGTCCCTAACAATAATTAAGATATTTTGTTCCAAGGCACTCAATCCGCTTCTAGAATCCGGAAAACGCTCCAAATGTGCTTTTAGGCAATTGCTTAAATATTCAAAAGAAGAATTTGTGGTAATGTAAGGCTTTAGCAGATTGTGGTCCTTTCCGCAGTAAATACTCCATAAAGTATCTGCCATATTAATATCAAAATCTTTCAAGAGTATCCTGTCATCATATTGTTCCAAGAGTTGATCTTGGGTAAGTTCCGAAAGGCCCTTGAGGTTTTTTTCGCCTTCCACACGCCCACTGCAAACGAGGTAGAGAGGGAGGTTCATTTTCTTTTGAAGAATAAGGCTTAGTACTGCAATAAGATTGATGTGGCAAAATAGATCGTATTCAAACCACAAGATGATTTCCGAATAGTTTTCGGGGTTATTAAGTTTATTGATGTCTATGTAGAACTTTTTTTCATCAAATTCCAAACCGTAAATATCCATAAAGAATTCCTTTCGCAATTGAACGAACTCCTTGGAGTCTATATCTTCGGTGGTAGGGCCTTCACAAAGCATTTCGTCCCAAGTGAGAATGTCACCGGTAATATCGTACTCTAACAATTTTTTGGTGAGTTGACCACCATTTGTAATGTGAAGCGTCTCCATAAAGTTATCCTCCTACGCGTTTTACTGCAAATCCTTTTTCTTTTAGAATCTGCATGATTTTATCTCTGTAATCTCCTTGAATGATAATTTTATCGTCTTTAAAACTACCGCCAACACTTAGCTTGGTTTTGAGTTCTTTGGCCAAGAGTTTAAAATCTTCGGTAGCACCTGTATAGCCTTCAAGGATGGTGATAGGTTTTCCTTTACGCTTTTCGTATTTGCAAATAATGGGGTCGTCCTGCATCCAGATATCATCTTCTGGTGTGGCAGTTTCGGTTTCAGGTTCAGGCTTGTGATCTGGGAAAAGGTGTTTTAATTGATCCTGTAAATCCATAAAGTAATTATTGTTTAATGAGTCCTAGTTCTACTAGACGTTCGTGAAGGAATTCCCCTGCGGTGGTGTCTTCGTATAATTTGGGATGTTCTTCATCTACGCAAGTATCCAAAACGTCCAATTTCATTTCAGAAACGGGATGCATAAAAAATGGAATGGAATAGCGAGACGTTCCCCAAAGTTCCTTTGGAGGATTCACCACACGGTGAATAGTAGACTTTAGTTTATTATTGGTATGTCTTGATAGCATGTCTCCCACATTAATCATGAGTTCGTCAGGTTGGGCAATGGCATCAATCCATTCGCCCTTGTGATTTTGCACCTGTAAACCGCGACCTTGTGCTCCCATTAAAAGGGTAATCAAATTAATGTCGCCATGGGCCGCAGCTCTAACGGCTTCTTTGGGTTCCTCTTTAATAGGAGGGTAGTGGATGGGTCTTAAAATGGAGTTACCGTTGTGGATATAATTATCAAAATAAGATTCCTGAAGCTCCAGTCTTAGGGCTAGAGCGCGCAATACGTATTTAGCCGTTTTTTCCAACATCTTGTAGGCCTCTTTTCCAACGGCATTAAATTCAGGAACTTCCTCAACAGTAACATTGTCGGGATATGTTTCGGCCAATTTGGGGTTGTCGTCAACATATTGGCCAAAATGCCAAAATTCTTTCAAATCGCCTTCTTTTTTACCTTTGGCACTTTCTTTTCCAAAAGAAACATAACCGCGTTGCCCTCCAATTCCTGGAATTTCATACTTCTGTTTGGTTTCTAGGGGAAGATCGAAAAAGCGTTTTACTTCGAAATAAAGTGACTCCACCAACTTGTCGTTCAAGAAATGGCCTTTAAGGGCAACAAATCCTATATCTTCATAGGCTTTTCCTATTTCATCTACGAATTTTTGTTTTCTAATGGGGTCTCCTGAAATAAAATCCTGAAGGTCAACACTTGGTATTGCGTTCATTATTAAGGTATTTATAGTTGTAATAATACAAAAATAACGAAAACATAGCTAAAATTTAGTACAAATGGTCTTGGCTAAAAAAAAATAAGTTTAAGAAAGGCAGATATAATTTTTAATTAAATTTGGCTGAGAAAAGAAACAATATCCATATGCTAACGTCCATCAAAAGCAACATTATCTACGATAAAAAGAATTTAGATTCCAAGAAATTGATCCAACTCTACAAGCAGATGCTAAAACCACGCTTGATAGAGGAAAAGATGTTGATTTTACTGCGTCAAGGGAAAATTTCGAAGTGGTTTTCAGGTATTGGTCAGGAGGCTATTTCCGTAGGGGTGACCATGGCTTTACAAAAGGAAGAGTATGTGTTGCCAATGCATAGAAATTTGGGAGTATTTACTTCTAGGGACATTCCATTGCATCGTTTGTTCGGTCAGTGGCAAGGAAAAGCCAGTGGTTTTACCAATGGACGCGATCGTTCCTTTCACTTTGGAACTCAAGAATACAATATTATAGGAATGATTTCCCATTTGGGACCTCAATTGGGTGTGGCAGATGGTATTGCCTTGGCGAGTTTGTTAAAAAAGAAAAAACAGGTTACTGCGGTGTTTACGGGAGAAGGAGGGACTAGTGAAGGAGATTTTCACGAAGCGCTCAATGTGGCTTCTGTGTGGCAATTGCCCGTTATTTTTTGTGTGGAAAACAATGGATATGGACTTTCAACACCAACTAACGAGCAGTATAACTGCAAAGATATTGCCGATAGAGGAAAGGGCTATGGCATGGAATCCTTTATTATAGATGGAAATAACATTATTGAAGTGTATACCAAGGTTTCAAAATTGGCCGAAAGTATCCGTAAGCGTCCGCGACCAATTCTTATTGAGTTTAAAACCTTTAGAATGCGTGGCCATGAGGAGGCTAGTGGAACCAAATATGTTCCACAAAAATTAATGGACGAATGGGCAGCAAAAGATCCTTTGAGCAATTTTGAGTTATATTTAAAGGAAACCAATGTTATTACCGATAAGCAAATAGCCGCTGCAAGAGAAAGCATTGCGGAAGAAATCAATGAGCATTTGCAAATGGCTTATGACGAATCGCCCATAGAACCAAATATAGAAAAGGAATTGGGAGATGTCTATAAAGATTATATATATGAAAATGTTGAAGCGGGCTCAGAGGTTGTTGAAATTCGTTTCATAGATGCGGTTTCAGAAGGTTTAAAACAGTCCATGGAACGCCATAAGGATCTGGTGGTTATGGGGCAGGATATTGCCGAATATGGAGGTGTGTTTAAAATCACTGAAGGCTTTGTAGAAGCCTTTGGCAAAGACCGCGTAAGAAATACCCCAATTTGTGAATCGGCCATTGTGGAAGTAGGGATGGGACTGTCTATTGCAGGTATGAAGGCGGTTGTAGAAATGCAATTTGCGGATTTTGTGAGTTCAGGTTTTAACCCTATTGTTAATTATTTGGCCAAATCGCATTACCGTTGGGGGCAACAGGCCGATGTGGTTGTGAGAATGCCTTGTGGAGCTGGTGTTGCTGCGGGGCCATTCCATTCGCAAACGAATGAGGCTTGGTTCACCAAAACACCTGGGTTAAAAGTAGTATACCCAGCATTTCCATATGATGCCAAAGGCTTATTAGCAACCGCCATAAACGATCCTAATCCAGTGTTGTTTTTTGAGCATAAAGCTTTGTATAGAAGTGTGAAACAGGAGGTTCCTGCTAATTATTTTACCTTGCCATTGGGGAAAGCTGCTCTTTTGAAGGAAGGAACTGATGTCACGATTATTAGTTATGGAGCGGCTGTACATTGGGCCTTGGAAAGTTTAGAAGCCAACCCTGATATTAAAGCCGATTTGATCGATTTAAGGACTTTACAGCCTTTAGATGCGGAGACTGTCTTTGCTTCGGTGAGAAAAACAGGGAGAGTAATAATTCTTCAGGAAGACTCCTTGTTTGGAGGGATTGCTAGCGACTTGTCTGCAATGATTATGGAGGAGTGTTTTGAGGATTTGGATGCGCCTGTAAAGCGTGTGGCAAGTTTGGAAACCCCGATTCCATTTATTTCGCAATTGGAAAATCAATATTTGGCAAAAGCCAGATTTGAAGAGGCTCTCAAGGAATTGATAGAATATTAGATTGTAACGTTCATTGTTGAAAATTTAAATTATGCTGTCCAACACTAGTATTATAAAAGTTTTGGGAGTTCTGTTTTTGGTGTTTGCAGTATCTTGCAAAAAGGAAGTTGAACCACCCAAAACACATGAGTGGAAAACTTTGAAGGTTACGGCGACAGCATACAATTCTCTTGAAAGTCAGACCAATTCCAATCCTCACATTACGGCTTTTGGCGATAGTTTGAAACCAGGATTGAAATATATTGCAGTATCTAGGGATTTGTTGAAAAAAGGCCTTAAACACGATACGCCTGTAATGATTGAAGGTTTTGATGGGTTATTTTTGGTGAAAGACAAAATGCACACCCGCTGGACCAATAGAATTGATATCTATATGGGAGTGGATGTGGATTCTGCCAGAAATTGGGGGCGAAAAAAGGTGAAAATCAAATATCAGGTGGAGATTGTACCTGATTCTATTCCGTCTGAGCTTCAGACAAAATAAAAGGATAGGCCTCTTTTACTTCCTTTAATTCTTTTTCGGTTAAATTATCACTGGGCTTTCTTAGGATTTCACTAGCATAGGTTGCTCTTAAATCGTAATAAGCTTTAGTGATTTCATCTTGAACTTCAATGTAAAACTCATATTTAGTCTTCGCTGCAGTTTGTAAAGAGATCACTGCTTTTTGAGGATTTTCGGAGGATGTGATTTCAGATTTTCCGTGACAGTAGTCACAGGTTTTTATGCCATTATTGTCTATAAAATTTGTAACAACCTGTTTTAGGTCTTGAATCGCAACAATTTTTTCGTTCACCAAAATGTCATTGTTTGGGTTTATCATGACTCTAAGGATGTTTCGTTCCTTAATATCTGCATTGCAATCGGTGTTTGGAGGGCAAGGAGGCGGAAGTTTTCTACTTAAGCCTGAGTCCATGGAAATGGTGGTAGTAACCAAAAAGAAGATGAGCAATAAAAATGCAATATCGGCCATGGAGCCTGCATTTACTTGGGGTGCGGCGTGTCGTGAAGTTTTCATATGTCAAGGATTTATGGTTTAATGAACCCTTCACAAAAATGATACCATAAAATTTTGTTAAAAAGAAAATCGGCATAAATAATGGATTTATGCCGATTTTCCTGATGATTGATTGATGAAAATTCTGTTGTCACTTCAACGTTTCCAAATCATCTTCTCTACTGTGAGTACTGTCAATAATTTTAGATAACGCTTTCATAGCTTTTGATTTTTAATGATTGTTAACTGTTGGTTCTTGATTGATGATGAAATTTGATTGATGATGTAATTGGTAATTTTTCTTTTCGCTTTTAGAATGTTATTCTAAATCGTCTCTTGTTATTCCAAGAATTGCTCTTGCTTCCGTGTAAGGTTTCTGATAATTGATTTGTGTCTAAAGTTCTCATGATATTTCGTTTTTAATGATTGATGATTTACTTTATAGACGCCCCCAATTAAAAAATGTTACGGTTAAAACACTGAAGTTTTGGTTTTTAACAGATTTTAACAGTCAAAATGTTCTTTAGTATTGGTTTACCGTGAGTTTTGCCCGACAAAATGACTTGTGCAGTGTAGAAATGTCAGTTTTTTAACATAAACATTGCTTTGGTATCTATTTTGTTTAGTGATAGGTGAATTTTTGTTTAACTTAAAAAATGAACAACATGAGTACTTTAGTAACATTGCCTAAACCAGGCAAAACAACTTCAAACAAAAGAAGCGTTGCCACACTGCCAAGTTTTTCATCTTGGGTTGACAATTTATTTGACCCTAGTTTTGGTACAGAGTTTTTGTCCAATTTTAACACTGGTATTACAGCGCCTGCAGTAAATATAAAAGAGACCAATGATGCCTTCCAATTGGAATTGGCTATTCCGGGAATGAAAAAATCAGATTTTGATATCAACATTGAAAACAAAATTTTGACGATTTCCTCAGAGGTCAAAACACAAGATGAAGAGAAAAACGAGAATTACACTAGAAGGGAATTTGGGTATTCTTCATTTAAAAGAACATTTACCTTGCCAGATACCGTAGAGTCAGATAAAATTAAGGCTACCTATCAAGATGGAATTTTGGAGGTCAATCTTCCAAAAAGGGATGAAGCAAAGCAGAAACCTGCAAAACGTATTGAGGTTTCTTAAATATCGATTACAATTAATTATATTTAAAGGGAGGTGTTAAAGCCTCCCTATTTTTTTCAAATGTTTTTAACAACTATTCCATTAAATCATGTAAAATCTTAACTTTACTAGAATTTTTTCTAGGAATTATGTCTATGTCTCAAACTCTACAGCTCACCCAGGAACTAAAAAACAAGAAACGTTTATACGATTATCAATTGGCGGATCTCAATCGGATTTTTGATGTGATTCAAACCCAATCGGATAGTTATAATCTATTGTACCAGTTGCCAACAGGTGGGGGAAAAACCGTTATTTTCTCTGAGATTGTGAGACGTTACATAAAACATCATCAGAAAAAAGTGGTCATTTTAACCCACCGTATCGAGTTGTGCAAACAGACGTCTATAATGTTGTCCGGTTTTGGGGTGAAAAACAAAGTCATCAATAGTAAAGTGAAGGAACTTCCGGATCAAGATGAATTTGAATGTTTCGTGGCTATGGTAGAGACCTTAAACAACAGGCTAAATGATGATAAGTTGAAGTTGGAAGATATTGGCTTGGTGATTATCGATGAGGCCCACTACAATTCCTTTAGAAAGCTCTTTAAGTTTTTTAAGGATTGTTTTATTCTTGGAGTGACGGCTACACCTTTGAGTTCCAATATCAAACTTCCAATGAAGGACAATTATGACGAACTCATAGTAGGCGATGATATTTCTACTTTAATTAAGAATGGTTTTTTGGCCAAGGCCGAAATTTATAATTACGATGTAGAATTAAGCACTCTGAAAATTGGGGTGAATGGCGATTATACGGTAAAATCATCCGAAGCCCTTTATACCAACTCGGTGATGCAGAGTAAGCTGCTATATGCTTATGAAGAAATGTCTAAGGGCAAAAAGACCTTGATCTTCAATAATGGTATCAATACTTCCAAAGAAGTGTATTATTCCTTTAAAAAGGCAGGGTACCAAAATATCAGACATTTGGATAATACAGCTTCAAAACAAGAACGACGGGATATTTTAAAATGGTTTAAAAATACGTCAGATGGCATTTTAACTTCTGTGAGTATTTTGACGACGGGGTTTGATGAGCCAACTGTAGAATCGGTTATTTTAAATCGAGCTACAAGATCTTTGACTTTGTATTTTCAGATGATAGGAAGAGGTTCTAGGGTTCTTGGCAATAAAAAGGATTTCTTGGTGTTGGATCTTGGGAATAACATCATCAGGTTTGGCCCTTGGGACCAACGCGTAGACTGGCAGCATATTTTTAAATATCCAGACCTGTATTTGGATAACATCAGAAATGACGAAGATATAGAGCGAGACTTTGTCTATACCATGCCAGAACTTATCAAACAAAAATTCAAGGGTGTAAAAAGCTTCGATTTTGATATGAAAGCTGAATATCAAAAGGCGGTTCAGGAGGGGCAGAAGTCTATTGTGGCCATTGAGCGCTCCATTCAGCAACATTCCCAAATGTGTATTGAAAGCAGTAAAGATGTCTACGAAGCTCGATCCTTAATTAAACATTTACAGGATGATATTGCCTACCGTATCAAGCAATATTCCTACTGCATTATGAATTGTACGGACAACTATAAAGATTGGCTCCACGAGGAGTATAACAGAAAATTACGCTTGAGCTTTAATGGGAAGTTTTAACTAAAGTTTAAAATTTATTTCCGCAAAACACCTTATTTTCGGCAAAAAGGTATAGTCTTTGATTTCCTACAAGAAAAAGAAATGTTTAGAGTTATGAAGAATTCCAAAATTCTGTTTTTAATGGTTTTTCTGTTTATGGCATATTCCCAATCTCAAGCCCAGGTAGGAGATAAAAAGGAGAATAAGTCCATTAAGATTCCTGCGAAAGAAACCAAGGAAAAGGATTCTATACCAACAGATTTAAAGATAAAGCCTAGTTCAGATGCTCCCTCGTTGACCAAAACCGATGATAATATCAATGGTATTCCTTTAAAGAGTAAAGTAGAGGTTAGAGAGTTAAAGGAGGAATTCTCCATGATTGACAATAGTACGCTTATCAATCCAGGAACCATTTACGAACAACGATGGAACAAAGCTGCGGCTGACACTGGTATCAAACCCGAAGCGATGGCTGACCAATTTTTGGGAGATTATAGGAGTAATGGAAAGTTTGTCAATATCATGTGTCGTGATCACGAATACCCCGATGGAGATATGGTTCGGGTGTTTGTAAACGATGAAATTGTAGTGCCAAGGTTGGTGCTGACTTCAAATTACAAATCTTTTGACATTCCTTTACAAGAAGGGTTTAACAGAATTGTATTTCTTGCTTTAAATCAAGGGCAATCTGGACCAAATACGGCAGAATTTAAGGTGTATGATGATAATGGTACTTTGGTGTCCGCAAAGGAGTGGAATTTGCTCACTGGAGTTAAAGCCAGTATCCTTGTCATTAAAGAAACCCCGTAACAGCTTCTTTTTATAAACTCACTTCTGTAGGGATAACATCACCCGGTTGCATGTTGTCAAGGGTAAAATCTCCCACACGAATTCTTACCAATCGTAGGGTTGGAAAGCCAATAGCAGAGGTCATTTTTCTAACTTGACGATATTTCCCTTCACTAATAATAACAGATATCCAGGATGTTGGGCCATGTCTGTCGTCCCTTATTTTTTGAATGCGCTCCGGTAAATTGGGAGGTGTCTCCAACAAAGTAACCTCACAAGGTTTTGTGATATATTTTATGCCCTTAAAACCAATTTCAACACCTTCTTGAAGTTTGATAATCGCTTCTTGGGTAATCATACCATCCACCTGAACATAATATTCCTTATCAATTTTTGAACTGCAAATATCATAGCTCAATTGTCCATCTGTAGTCAAGAGTAGGAGGCCTTCAGAGTTTTTATCCAAACGTCCAATAGCCATGGTGCCTTCGGGGAAATCATGCAAGTCGCCAAGGAACTTTTTCTTTTGTTCATGCTTGGCATTGCTAACAAATTGACTTAAAATTCCAAAAGGTTTGTAGATTTTGAAATGTTTATGTTCTGGTTTAGATGGAGTCATTTATAATTTTAAAAACCAATTCCTTAGTTAATTGTTGTCCATTAGCCCTGTTTCTGATGTCTTCATATGAAATCCTAAAATCACAACCTTCTTTATGGGCACTGCAGCCGTAAGCAGTTTTGCCTTTTATGATAGTTCCTTTTTTACATTTTGGACAAGTCAATACCTCCGGGACTTCCTTCTTCTTGGTCTTTTTAGGTTCCAAAACCAATTTGAAGTTATCATCAAAACGAAGCAATCCTTCAACTGAGGAAGAGCCATCTTTAAACCCTTTTAAATTTACGGTAGATCCTTTTTGGAGCAATCTGATAAACTGCTTTTCAGAAATGGTTTTGTTGTACACTTTAAACGGAAGCACAAAGTCACACCCCGATTTATAATTACTGCAACCGTAAGCTGTTTTTCCTTTAATGAGCTGTCCTTTTTTACATTTTGGGCATGTTTCGGCTGTAATCCCGGCCTTTTTGGTGGCTACTGCTTTAACAGCGCGTTGCTTTACTACGGCAGCTTGAGAAAGGTTGGCACGCTTGGTTTCGCTTCGTACTTCATAGACCAGCTCGTCCACCATGCGTTTCATGTTTTTTATAAACATACTAGCGCTATAACTGCCTTTTTCAATGTCTTTCAATTGCTTTTCCCATAATCCCGTAAGTTCGGCAGATTTCAATAGTTCATTTTGAATAATATCTATCAAGGCAATGCCCGTTACAGTCGGTAAGATTTGCTTTTTATTTCGCTTAATGTATTGCCTTTTGAACAAAGTTTCAATGATATTTGCCCTGGTAGAAGGTCTTCCAATACCATTTTCCTTCATCAATTCCCGCATTTCGTCATCATCCACCTGTTTTCCTGCGGTTTCCATGGCTCTAAGCAAGGTGGCTTCCGTAAACTGATTGGGTGGTTTGGTTTGCTTTTCCAAAAAGGAAGGCTCATGTGGGCCTTTTTCACCTTTGGTAAATACAGGAAGAATATCCGATTCCTTTTCAGGTTTATCAGGATTTTCAAAAACAACACGCCAGCCCTTTTTCAGAATTTCCTTTCCGGTTGTTTTGAAATTAACCTCGGCCGCTTTTCCTATGACTGTTGTATTCGATACTTCACATTCATCATAAAAAACAGCAATAAAACGCCTTACAATAATATCGTAAACCTGTTGTTGGTTGTATTGCAGTTGGCTTTGCATTCCCGTAGGAATGATCGCGTGGTGATCGGTAACTTTTTTATCGTTGAATACCTTACTAGACTTTTTAATTTTCTTACCCAATAACGGCTGCACCAAAGTGCTGTAATTGGTCAATTTTTGAAGGATGCCAGGTACCTTTGGGTAAATATCTGTTGGTAAGAAAGTAGTATCAACCCTTGGATAGGTAACCACTTTCATTTCGTATAAACGTTGAACGATTTTAAGCGTGTCTTCGGCAGAAAACCCAAATTTGGTGTTGCAATAAACCTGAAGTCCTGTTAAGTCGAATAGTTTAGGAGCGTATTCCTTGCCTTTCTTTTTAGTGATGGATTCAATTTCAAATTCATCCTCTTTCACCTTGTTGGCCAAGACTTCTCCTTCTTCCATTTTCAGAAAACGACCTTCTTCATAGCTAAATAAGGTGTCTCTATAGAGCGTTTGTAATTCCCAATAGGGTTGTGGTTGGAAATTCTCGATTTCCTTAAAGCGATTGACTACCATGGCAAGGGTAGGAGTCTGTACTCGTCCAATAGATAATACTTGCTTGTAGCCGCCATGTTTTAAAGTGTAAAGCCTTGTGGCATTCATACCTAAAAGCCAATCTCCAATAGCTCTAGAAAAGCCCGCATAAAAAAGGTTGTCGTATTGGGTTGACGGCTTTAAGTTATCAAAGCCTTCTTTAATGGCTTCCGTGGTCAAGGATGAAATCCACAAACGCTGTACTTCGCCTTTGTAATTGGCTTGATCTAACACCCAACGTTGAATTAACTCTCCTTCTTGACCGGCATCCCCACAGTTGATCACTACATCGGCCTGGTCGAACAGTTTTTTTACAATTTTGAATTGCTTTTGAATTCCTGCGTTGGGAGATACCTTAGTTTTAAACTTATCGGGGAGCATTGGGAGGTTGTTCAAATCCCAACTTTTCCAATGGGGTTTATAGTCGTTGGGCTCCATAAGGGTGCACAAATGACCAAAGGTGTAAGTAACCGCGTAGCCATTGCCTTCAAAATAGCCATCATGCTTTGTATTGGCTCCCAAAACGGAAGCAATTTCACGGGCTACACTGGGTTTCTCGGCAATACAGACTTTCACGGGTTAAATTTTATGCTTTGTAATTATAAAGGCGCAAGGTAATATTTTATGAGCTTTTCATTCTTATTTATAATGAAAAACAAAGGTGAGAAAAAGTAATATTTCTATGATTCCCTTTCCAATATACTTAGGGCTATTCTAATTTTAAAATAGTCCATTTGTTCATTAAAGTATTCAAAATAGGGTTTTAAAGCTTTGGGAGTGTTTAGTTTGTCCTTGGCTATTTTAACGGCTTCCACATCACTTTTGGAAACAAAATAATACATATTTATGTCTTTGCCTTCTTGATATAATTTTGCCAAATGGGAAAAGACGGTGTTGAGATGCAACTGACGCTCTTCAGCTATTTCCTCAACAGATTTTCCTTGTTTGTAAAGGTTGAAAGTAGCTAGGTAAGTATCTTTTTTGCTATTTTTTTTCTGGGTCTTAAAAGTAATAATGGCATTTATGAAATCTTCGCCATATGCATTGAGCTTGTATTGTCCGACACCACTTACCTCAAGAAAATCGGTTTCTGTAGTTGGTTCAAGACGCGCCATATCTTTTAAGGCTGCATCACTAAACACCTGATAGGGAGGAATACCTTTGGCTTTTGAAATTTGATGACGCAGTTGGCGCAAATGCTCAAACAAGGCACTGTTTTCAAAAGCTGCTCGGGGTGGGACATTTTTAGCTGCTTTTTTAGAATTGATTTCCTGTACTTTGGTTAACAAAACGGTGTCGTTTTGAAATAGGACGTTCTTTGAAAACGCCGTAAGCTTAAGAGCGTTAAATTCATGAAATGCGATTTCACAATAGCCTTGGTTGATGAGTTGGATGATATAACTTTGCCAATGGTTCCAAGGAATGTCCCTGCCAATGCCGTAAGTTTTCAGTTGGTTATAGCCTTTATCTAAAACGGTAGCGTTTTGGGCACCTCTCAAAACGTCAATTACAGTTCCTATGGCTTCAGTTTCTTTCAATCTTGCAATTGTTGATAGTGCTTTTTGCGCGATGATGCTTCCGTCAAAAAACTGAGGTGGATTATTACAGACATCACAATTATTGCAATTCTCAGAAAGTAACTCTCCAAAATAACTTAACAAAATTTTTCGGCGGCAACTGGTAGCTTCCGAAAACTGTTTCATCCTATCTAATTTTGCAATCTGTACCTCTTCATTACTGGCACCTTGAGCAAAATTCCTCAGTTGGATGACATCTGCATAACTGTGGAACAAAATGGCATTGGAATCTAGGCCGTCCCTTCCTGCACGACCAATTTCCTGGTAATAGCCCTCTATGTTTTTAGGCATATTATAATGGATGACATAACGAACGTTGGATTTGTCAATTCCCATTCCAAAAGCTATGGTGGCACAAATAATTTTAATATTGTCGTAGATAAAATCCTCTTGAACTCTCTCTCGTTCCTCGTGACTCAAGCCTGCATGGTAGGCGCAAGATGAAAAACCAAAGTCATTAAGTTTTTTAGAAATGCTTTCGGTAGTTTTTCTACTTAGACAATAAATAATCCCTGATTGATTCGGCCTGTCGGTCACGTATTTGACTATCTGATTTATTCTGTTATTGGCAGGTCTTACATCTAGTGCTATATTTTTTCGGTCAAAGGAGGATATAAATTGTTTTGCTGTTGGAATGTTTAATTGGGTGACAATATCCTCGCGTGTGGCTTTGTCTGCTGTTGCCGTTAGAGCAATGATTGGGATATTAGGCAATGAGTTTTTTAGAAAACCCAAAGCTTGATAGGAAGGTCTAAAATCATGTCCCCAACTTGAAATACAGTGCGCTTCATCTATGGCAATGCAACTCAAATGCTGTTTGGTTAAAATTGGCTGTAAACCGGCAAGGCTTTCCGGGGCTACATATAATAATTTGAGTTCCTTTTTGTAAACTTTTTCAAGGATCTGCTGCTGTTCCTCGCTGCTTTGACTACTATTAAAGAAGGCTGCAGAAATACCATTGGCCAATAGACCGTCCACTTGGTCTTTCATTAGCGCAATCAAAGGAGAAACTACTAAAGTGATGCCTTCAAAAAGTAAAGCTGGTAGTTGGTAACAGATAGATTTTCCGCCTCCTGTAGGCATAATTACTAAGCAATCCTTTCCTGAAACAACGGTTTCTATAATCTGTTGTTGTTCACTTCTAAAGGTGTCATACCCAAAATAGGTTTTTAGTGTGGAAATTAAGGTGCTTTTCATAGTATATGATAAGAGCTGCACAAATTAGATAAATCGTAATTGTAATTAAAACGAAACGGGTAAGAGTTATCAAATTTAATAAACACTCACCACCAAACCAGGAAGCATTTTGAAATCATTCCGTTGGGATGTTTGACCCAAACAAGTGGGGAGGTTTGTTGGTTTAGAAGGTTTAAAAGTAAAGGTTCAATAGCGGTATATGTTTGCCAGTCTACTTCTGGATGAGGGATTATGAACCAGTCCAATTTGGGAGGCATGTAACATTTACAATTTTTGAAATGCGGTAATTCCTTTTCCTTAATATAAAATCCTTGAATACAATCTTGGTTGATTTTAGAGAACTCAATATGTTCCTTGTTCCACGGTACAAAGAGTTGTGCTTTAAAAAGAACACATTGCTCCATGAGCTCTGACTCGATTGATAGCTGTTTTAGAAAATTTTGACTTTCAGGTTGATGTAACAATGGAAGTTGTTTATTTTTCAGTTTGTCCAATTTTTGAATGAGACTGTCCTTTTTGTTAGGGCCTATCCAATGCTCAAGCTCATCCGTCCCTGTTTGTTCGTCATATAAATAGAACTTGTAAATAATTTCAAGATGTATGGGTGTATCATCCAATGTAATGATGGCGTCCAGTTCTCCCAGGGTCCTTTGGTTCTTTTGAATTTGAATTCCTGAAGCAATTAGTTGGATGTTTTGATGAGTTTTAAAACTATGGAATACAAATTGTTCGGCTAGCTTCCCTAAACGTAAATGACCTTTAATATCTTCATTGAAGGGTTGTAAGGGGAGCTTTTGCAATTCCAGCTGCCGTAAACCATAAATAGTGTCACCTTTCCAGAGTATAGGTGTTTCGTTGTATCCAATGTAGCGTAATTTCAACTTTTTGTAGTCCATTACAAGTGTTAAAATTCGAATTTACGATAACTTTTAGAGTTTTAATTCCAAAAACATCTATAATAACTTTACCTTTGCAGCCCAATTGCGTAAATGATGTTTGCATTATTAGATTTAGGAATCCGTAATACACTTTTCACAGAACTCTTCCAATCCATTAGGGCTTATATTTCAGGCTCGATGGAAGAGGTAATTATTCCATTTATGTTACAGGAACAAAGCCATTTGGTATTTGTAAACTGTAAAACATCTTACAGCTCTTTTTAATAAATTATTTCATTGTAATTTATTATATTTCAACATGTTAATGTGTAATATTTAAACAATAAATTGATATCAATGTCTGATACTACCGTTTTAGAAGTGAAGGAGAATACCGTTGAGAAAGACTTATACAGTTACCAGAAAAAAGCGATTGAAAAAGTATTCAAGCGATTTGATGAAGCGCCAGATGATTACCACCTCTTGTACCAGTTGCCAACAGGTGGAGGGAAGACCGTAATTTTTTCGGAATTGGTTCGCCAGTACCTAAAAAATCATGACAAGAAGGTTTTGGTATTGACCCACCGAATCGAGTTGTGTAAGCAAACTTCTAAAATGCTTACAGAGTTTAAGGTTACCAACAAAGTGATACACAGTAAGGCCAATCTTGACGACCAAAAGGAGTATAGCTGTTTTGTGGCCATGGTAGAAACCTTAAACAATCGTTTACAGGAGGACATGCTTGATATTTCTGATGTTGGTTTGGTGATTATTGATGAGGCGCACTATAACTCATTTACCAAATTGTTTAAATACTTTGAGAAGTCTTTTATTTTAGGAGTTACGGCTACACCGCTTAGTTCCAACAAGGATTTCCCAATGAAAAAGAATTACAATGAGTTGATTACGGGTGAAACCATTGAATCGCTTATTGAAAATGAGTTTTTGGCACGTGCCGAAACCTACGCCTATAATGTTGGTTTGACCACTTTGGAAATTGGTTCTAACGGAGATTATACCGTAAAATCTTCGGAAGACTTGTATACGAATACGGACATGCTTAAAAAGCTGTTGTATGCCTATGAAGCACATTCTAAAGGGAAAAAGACCTTGATTTTTAATAATGGTATTAATACATCTTTGTATGTTTATGATACGTTTAAAAGAGCGGGCTATCCAGTGGCGCATTTGGATAATACGGCTTCTAAAAAGGAACGTAAACAAATCCTAAAATGGTTTAAGGAAACCCCAGATGCCATTTTAACTTCGGTGAGTATCTTGACCACTGGTTTTGACGAACCCTCTGTAGAAACCATTATTTTGAACAGAGCTACCAAGTCCTTGGCATTGTATTACCAGATGGTTGGTCGTGGTTCCAGGATCTTCAAAAACAAGAGTAAATTCAGTATTATCGATTTGGGGAACAACCTGCATCGATTTGGACCTTGGGGTGCCGATATTGATTGGCAGAAGATATTCAGTTCTCCAGATTACTATTTGGACAATATCACCAATGATGAAGATATTGAAAGCAATTTCAGATACGAAATGCCAGACGATATCCGAGCTGAATTTGCAAAGTCTGAAGATGTTTATTTCGATGTGAAGCAGGCTTATATCGATTCAGTAAACAATGGAGAATCTTCAAAAGTGTTGTTGGAGCGTTCTATAGAGCATCATGCCAAAATTTGTGTAGAAAACAGCGAAGATGTTTATGATGCTTTGGCTTTGGTGAAATTGTTGGATGGCGATATCAACCACCGTTTGGAGCGTTATACCCAATGTATCAGTAATAGTACCCATAATTTTGTGAAATGGTTACATGAGGATTACCGCATGCGTTTAAAAACGTATTTAAGAAAGAATTTTGATAAAGTATTCGAGGATATCCACGGATATCCACCAGAAGATTAATTGGTAATGGT
Organism: Mangrovimonas sp. sgz306409; assembly: GCF_059735265.1. Classification (NCBI taxonomy): domain Bacteria; kingdom Pseudomonadati; phylum Bacteroidota; class Flavobacteriia; order Flavobacteriales; family Flavobacteriaceae; genus Mangrovimonas; species Mangrovimonas sp. sgz306409. Next base: position 296,015 of record NZ_JCAPEU010000004.1, on the reverse strand, counting down.
GTAAAGTAAATATTACAAATAAAAAAGGGGCAACTAAACAGTTGCCCCTTTTTTATAGAATTTAATTTATGACATAGCCCAAAAGCCAATACAGGATAATAAATACAATAATCACACCAATACAACCACATTTTCCTCCTCCAATTTTTTTAGCCCCAAAGCCAGCCAATAAAGCACGTAGTAGATTTTTCATTTTATAGCATTTTTATATTCAGTAAAGAATTATTTAAATATAAGTAAATGAAATTGAAGGAAATGTGCTTTAATTGTTAAATCACTTTAAATTTGTTAAATTGCATAAAAACCACCAATATGCCAATCTATATGGATCGTCACAACATTCCTGCCGAGATAACGTCGGAGCACGTGGCAAGAATGCATCAAGAGGACCTAAAGGTTCAGCATTTGTATGGCTGTAAGGGAATGACCTATTGGTGCGATGATGTAAAGGGAACTGCATTTTGTTTGATTGAGGCCCCCAACAAAGAGGCTCTTAAAAAAATGCACGATCATGCCCATGGTGCTTTACCTCATGCCATTATTGAAGTGGATCCCATGGTGGTAGAAGCTTTTTTGGGGCGGATTAAAGATCCCGACTTTAAAGGGGGTGGTGAGCTAAATGTAATCTCAGAGTCGGCATACAGAATCATTATGGTAAGCGGTTTTGAATACGAAAGCTTTACTGAAGATTCCTCTTTTACCATTGCTTTACAGGAATATTTCAAAGACCTCATTATCCGTTTTGAAGGCAGTATTGTCAAACTCAATAAAAACTATGGATTGGTGTCTTTTAAATCTGTCACCAATGCCGTGATGTGTGCTATTGATATTCAGGCGAAATTCAAAAAATACATTTTAGAACATAAAAACACCAATTTAAAGCTCAATATTGGGTTATGCACTGGAGTGCCTTTTAATGAAAAAGGTGGCATTTTTGAAGAAACGGTGAAGTTTGCCGAATGGATGTGCGATTTTGTGACAGGTCCTATTGTGTTGTCCTCCGAAGTTCGGAATTTATTTGAAAGTGAAAACCTGAATGTTTTTATTGCTGATGAACAAACCCACAGCTTAAGTCCTTCCGAAGAAAAATTTCTTTCTATTTTGATGGAGCATACTGAAAAGTCTTGGAATGACACCGATTTAACCGTGGAGTCTTTCAGTAAGAGTTTGGGATTCAGTAAATCGCAGTTATACCGAAAAATGCAGGGCTTAACCAATAAATCTCTGAATTCCTTTATTAAGGAGTATCGTCTAAAAAAGGCCTGTGAATACCTAGAAAAGAAAAAGGGAAATATTTCTGAAATCGCTTTTGAGACAGGCTTTAATAGTCCGGCCTACTTTACAAAATGCTTCCAGGAGGCCTATGGCATTCTTCCTTCGGCTTATAACAAATAACCCCAATTCATCTATCTACAATTTACTTTATGATCCAAAACTGAGCATTTTTGGAGGATTTCTTATGCCTAATGGAATTCTATAATGTTAATTTTAAAAGTGTTAATCAATTTTAATTTATTATGAAAACAATCAAGGATTTAGATCCTTCTTTAATTGAGGATTTAAAGTCAAAGCTTCGGGGGAAGGTCCTGCTACCTTCAAGTTCCAATTATGATGAGACTAGGAAGGTGTATAACGGGATGATCGACAAAAAGCCGGGTCTTTTTGTGATGTGTGTAGATGTTGCCGATGTTATAGCTGCTGTAAATTTTGGTAGAGACAATAGTTTAGAAATTGCCGTTAGAGGAGGAGGACATAATGGAGGAGGATTGGGACTTTGCAATGATGGTCTGGTAATTGATCTTTCCGGGATTAAATTTGTAAGGGTGGATACCTCCAACAATACGGTAAGGGTTGGTGGCGGCAATCTTTGGGGAGAGGTGGACCACGCAACGCACCCTTTTGGGTTGGTTATTCCAGCAGGAATAATTTCTACCACTGGTGTCGGTGGACTGACGTTGGGAGGTGGCGTTGGATATTTGTCCAGAAAATTCGGCTTGACTATAGATAATATGTTGGAAGCTGATATGGTTTTAGCAGATGGGAGTTTTGTAACGGTAAATGCAACGCAGCACCCTGATTTATTTTGGGCAATAAGAGGTGGAGGTGGAAATTATGGTATTGTTACAGCCTTTAAATTTCAGGCTCATCCGCTTAAAACCGTTATTGGAGGACCAACATTTTGGCCTATTGAGCAAACAGAAACCATTATGGCTTGGTACGATAGCTTTATTCATAAAGCTCCAGAAGATTTAAATGGGTTTATTGCCACCTTGGTAGTACCAGGGCCTCCTTTTCCTGAGCATTTACACAATAAACAGTTTTGCGGTATTGTTTGGTGCTATACAGGAGATCCTGATAAATTTGAAGAAGTGTTTGCTCCTGTAAGGGAACAAGAGCCATTTTTTGAACATGTAGGCGAAATGCCTTATCCTGCCATTCAGACACTTTTTGATGGTATGATGCCTCCTGGGCTTCAGTGGTACTGGAGAGCCGATTTTTATAATGAAATACAACCTGAAGCAGCTGCTCAGCATAAAAAGTTTGGTTCTGAAATCCCGACTCCCTTGTCGCAAATGCATATGTACCCCATAAGTGGAGCAGCTTCAAAACCTGGTAAAGAAGATACGCCTTGGGCTTATAGAGATGCCAAATATGCGGGAGTCATTGTAGGGGTAGACCCAAGTCCATCCAAGGCATCGAAAATTACAGATTGGTGCAAGGCCTATTGGAATGCACTTCATCCGTATTCTTCTGGTGGAGCGTATTCAAATTTCATGATGGATGAAGGACAGGAACGTGTGAAAGCCAGTTATAAACATAACTATGCGAGGTTAACTGAAATAAAACAAAAATATGATCCGAACAATCTATTTCATGTAAATCAAAATATTGCACCTAAGGGCAGTTGATAAATAAGTTTAAAGACAGATTTATAGTAGATTATGCGTAATATTGCGGTTTCAAAATATCACAATGGGCACATCGCGCAATACTACTTTAATCATACTCGCATTCTTTTCAATCTATGTCATTTGGGGCTCCACATATCTGTTGAATAAAATTGCCGTGGCACAATTGCCACCGTTTATGTTGGCCTCCGTAAGGTTCATAACAGCAGGAATATTGATTTTCATCATCTCCAGAATTATGGGGATTTCATTAAAGATTTCTTCCCGACAACTATTGAATACCATTTTTGCAGGCTTTCTCTTTTTAACCTTTGGAAATGGTGTTGTGGTGTGGGCCTTGAAATATGTAGATAGCGGTTTTGCGGCTTTGGAAATTTCTGCCCAACCCTTAATTGTACTCTTATTGATGCGAATTCTACAAGGAAAGAAAATACAAGCAATGTCTGTCATTGGAGTTGTGTTGGGTGTTATCGGGATTTATTTATTGGTGAGCCAAAATGAAATTGTAAGTAAAGAAGGTTCTGTTTTGGGAATGGTCATGATTTTATGTTGCATGTTGAGTTGGGCGTACGGGAGTTTGTTTGTGGGAAAGGCCGAGTTACCCAAAAACTATTTTGTGAATACCGGTTACCAAATGTTAACAGGAGGTATTATGCTGTTATTGGCCAGTTTGATTTTTCGGGAGCAATGGGTGATGCCATCTAAATGGGAGAGCTCTGTGACAGTTTCTATGGTACTTTTAATTTTATTGGGAAGTATTGTGGCTTTCACATCCTTTAATTATTTATTGAAAACTGTGTCTCCAGAAAAGGTAGCTACGTCCACTTATGTCAATCCTATAGTAGCCTTGGTTTTAGGCTGGTATTTTTTAAACGAACACATCACGGCACAATCCATTGTAGCCGCTGCAGTATTGTTAACGGGAGTGTATTTTATCAATACCAAAAAGACTTTGGAAATATTTTCCAGATTTAAAAGATGATAGGTTACTTTGAAATTAGAAAGAAGTAGAAGGAAGATTATAAATTAAAAAAAGCTGTTTCAATGACGAAACAGCTTTTTTATTGCTATTGAATTAGTTCTAGATAATTCAAGTTTATTTCAAAATTAAGAACTCACAACGTCTGTTTATGGAATGCTCTTCTTCCGTACAGTCGTCTTTACAATCAACCAAAGGTTGGCTTTCACCATATCCTTTAGATCTCAAACGAGAACGCTCAATACCATTAGCCACAAGGTATTCCAAGGTAGATTGCGCTCTGTTATTGGAAAGGTTAAGGTTGTATTCTTCACTACTTCTAGAATCGGTATGGGCTCCTAATTGCACTTCCATTAGCGGGTATTTCTTCAATAAACCTACCATGATGTCCAAAATGCTAGCCGCTTGTGGTTTGATATCCCACTTTCCAAAATCAAAATAGATGTTTTCCAGTTCAATATACATATAACCATCATTTTTGGTTACAATAATATCTTCGGCATCGTCATAGGATTCAATTTCCAATTCAATGTTGAACTCAAATCTACCGTCATCATTGGTGGTGAACTCTTGTTCTCCCAAAGCATAGAGATCTCTATGGCCCATAATTTTATAAAGTTGGTTTGGCTTGGTGCTAAAGGCGTATTTGGCATCTTCTCCAACAATAGTTTGTCCAACAAGTTCTCCTTTATCGTCGTATAAGGTTACAGTGGTTCCTGGAAGCAGTTCTTTTGTGTTTTTATCAATCACAACCCCTTCAACGATATAGCGTTTTTTGTTAGGGATTCTTAAAAATGCATAAATGAGGTCTTCACCACTTCGGTTGGAAGAAATGAATCCTTTTTGTACATCTTCATTAAGAACATATCCAAAATCGTCCATTCCAGAATTGATGGTCTCTCCCAAATTGATTGGTTTTGAATAAAATCCGGCATAACCATTACTCATAAAAATATCCAAATTTCCCAGACCTTGGTGTCCGTCGGAGGCAAAGTATAAGGTTTCGCTTTGGTCCATAAATGGGAATTGTTCTCTATGGGCAGTATTGATAACTTCTCCTAAATTCACAGGAGTCCCAAAACCATCGGCTGTGATGTCTACAGAATAAATATCAAAGGATCCTAAGGACCCAGGCATGTCACTTGAAAAGAACAGTTTGGTATTACTAGGGTTTAAAAATGGATGTTGTGTAGAGTAGGTGTCGCTACAAAAAGGCAACACTTGAACATTGGTCCATTTGCCATCAACCAATTCTGCTTTGTATAATTTAATGGTGGCAATTTTATCGTCGCCAATTTTTACGCGTTTATCGTTGGTTCTGGAAAAGTACATAGTTTTTCCATCTGACGTGAAAGTGGCATTACTTTCATGTGTTTTGGTATTGATATCCTCAGAAAAAGGTTCAATGTTTTCCAGGGCATCCTTTTCTTCTGAAAGTGAAGCTTCATACAAATCCAAATAAGGTTTGTTGTTCCATTCATAAGTTGGATTTTCATTATTTCTGTAGGCTGAAAATACCACATTGTCACCATGCCAACCTATACCGAAATCACCAGAAACACTATTTTTCAATGGCTTCAATTCATAAACATAAGGCACAATGGCGCTTAAAGTGCGTTTCAATTTTGGAGTATCCATGACCTCGCCAGTATAGATACTAAGAATGCTGTCGGCAGTTTTGAAATCACCACTTGCTTTGAGGGCCTGTCCATATCTAAAATAGTAGTCTTTGGCCAAACTATCGTTAGTAGCAAACAATTGTCCGTAAGCATTACTTGCTTTAGACATTTGGGCATTAAAGAAATAAGAATCGCCTAAATTTTGAAGGTTTTCCTTTGTTTTAGGTAAGGACTGGTACATTGAGGCAGCTTCCGAATATGCTCTGTTTTCAAACAGTTTTCTGGCTTTGGAAGCACTAGCCTTTTGTCCAAACCCCAAGGAAACTGTTAAAAGAAACGATATTAGTAAAACAATGTTTTTCATATTAAAAAGCTATTAGAAAAATCTTGGGGATTTATCATATCCTACACCAAATTTACTGATGTCAAACAGCAGCATGACTTCATGCGAACCCGAATTGAATTTACCTAAATTGGAAAGCGTATAATCGTAGGCATATCCAAATCTTAATGATTTTGTAATTCTGAAATTGATCAAACCGCTTACCGAATCATCAAAGCGATAGCCTACACCAAATTCCACCATTTCATTAATTAGGACGTTGGTGGTTAGATCCAAAGACATGGGGGCTCCAGAGACGGCCTTAGTCATAAAGGCAGGCTTCAATTTTAAATTGTCATTTAATTGAAATACATAACCTCCGGTTAAAAAGAAATGGATTTCTTCAGCGCCACTGGTTACAATACCGCTATCGTTTTTAAGGTGTTCCGAACGTAAAATATTTGGCACAGAAAGACCTGCGTAAAATTTTTCGCCAAAATAGAACGCTCCTGCCCCAATGTTGGGAAATGTTTCACTTAAGTTGGAAGCAAAGGCAGGGTCGGGAAGTGGATCTGAATACACAAATCCATTAAAGTTGGTGCTAAAAAACGTCGCGCCAGCCTTAATTCCAAAGGACAGTTTAGTGTGTTCACTCATTGGGATGATGTAAGCCACATCTACATAAGCATTGGTTTCTTTTACAACGTCTCCAATTTGGTCGTGTACCACCGAAATCCCTCCTTCAAGCCGATTGGCAATGGGAGTGTGAGCAAAAAAAGTACCCGTAGTTGGACCCCCTTCGGAACCTACCCATTGGGCGCGGTAAAAGCCACCAAGATTGATCGTGTTTGGATCGTCAGTCGCATAAGCAGGGTTAATGACGCTCATATTAAACATGTATTGCGTATACTGGGGATCCTGCTGGGATTGGGCCGTCAATCCAAGTAAAAACATCAAAACACTGATGCGGTATGTTATTTTTTTAAGTGTCATATATTAATTTTATAAGACCTATCTGCTTAGATAAACGCGTCCCTGAATAGCTTTTGTCTCCCCATCATTAAAATTCAAAATGTAAAAATAAACGCCTACCGGACAAACTCCATTCCCCTGAGTTACACCCTTTTTGGATTCTCCATTCCAATCAGGGGTGTTGGTGTCTCCTTTATATAAAACGTTGCCGTATCTGTTATAAATTTCTAATGTAAAATCTGGATATAAATCTCTTAAATTAGCAATGGTAAAAGTGTCGTTGATACCATCATCATTTGGAGAAAACCCATCAGGAATGACAAAACATTGGTCTAAAGTTACAGTTACATCCAATCTGATGACACTCTCGCAACCATTGTCAGAAATCATGGCAGCATAATAGGTGGCTCCATCTTCAAGAGGTTGAGAATCTTCTAAAACATTTCCATCTACAGGAGCGTCATACCAAATAATGATGTTGGAATCAATAATATTGGCAGAAAGTTCAGCGATGGTTGGTTCAAATTCTCCACAGAAAATATGACCGTTTTCGGATAATTCAGGAGTTGGATTTTCAAGGACAGTAAATGTGGTTACCAATAGAGTTCCTTCCTGAGGGCAGGAAGCATCTGGAAAGCTAACCCCTGTAATGGTAATAGTGGTTTGTCCTATATTTGTCAATTCTTCTGCAGGAATAGTAAATACTGTATCGCCTCCAATAAATTCAGTGGTGACTGTATTGTTAGTATTGTTAGCACCTGTGAGTTCATAGGATATATTGTAAAAACCATCTTCCATTTGAAGCGCTAATGTAATTGTTGCGTTATTTGAAAGGCCCAAACATACCATCCCAGCTTGTATTCGGGCGTCGGAAATAATAGGACTGTTCACAACAGTGACAATTACAATTGAAGAAACTTCAGTAGTACAACCAGAATTGATAACGGTGTAAGTATATTCTCCTGCAGGATCTATCGTGGGATTAAAAACCCCCGTGCCACTGGCAAGGGCAGGGGACCATGTTCCTCCCATATCAGGAGTTCCACCTAAGGTGTCGAACAAATCTTGAGGGCCATTGTTTTCACAAATTTCCAGTGAACCATCTGTTCCTGCATTGGGGTCTTCAATAATACTAACGGTCACTGATGCAGAAGCATCGCCGCAAGGATCGGTTTCAGAAATGGTATAAGTATAGGTTCCTTCGGAATCCACTGTTGGATCAAAAACTCCTGTACCACTGGCAAGTGCTGGCGTCCAAGTTCCACCTGTATCTGGAATTCCTCCCAAGCTGTTAAACAGGTCATAGGTAGTTGTATCGGAAGCACAAATTTCTAGAGCACCATCTGTTCCCGCATTGGCAGTTGGAATAATGATTACGGTTACAGAAGCTGAACTGTCGCTACAAGGTGCCGTTCCAGAAATGGTATAAGTATAAGTTCCTGCAGAATCCACAGACGGGTCAAAAATTCCCGTGCCACTGGCAAGTGCAGGGGACCAGGTTCCGCCTAAATCGGGAGTTCCTCCCAAACTATCAAATAAATCTTGGGAGTCATCGTTTTCACATACTTCCAGTGTACCATCCGTTCCAGCATTTGGTTCGTCTACAATAGTCACTGTCACGGAAGCAGAAGCATCAGCACAAGAATTGGTTCCTAAAATAGTATAGTTATAGGTTCCTTCGGAATCCACTGCTGGATCAAAAACTCCTGTACCACTGGCAAGGGCAGGAGACCAAGCTCCACCTGTATCGGGAGTGCCTCCCAAACTATTGAAAAGGTCGTAGGTTGCTGTATCGGAAGCACAAATTTCTAGAGACCCATCGGTTCCGGCATTCGTATTTGGAATGATGGTTACCGTTACAGAAGCTGAACTGTCACTACAAGGCGCTGTTCCAGAAATGGTATAAGTATAAGTTCCTGCAGAATCCAAAGACGGGTCAAAAATTCCCGTGCCACTGGCAAGTGCAGGGGACCAGGTTCCGCCTAAATCGGGAGTTCCTCCTAGACTTTCGAATAAATCTTGAGGGGCATCGTTTTCGCAAACTTCCAGTGTACCATCCGTTCCTGCATTTGGTTCGTCTACAATAGTCACTGTTACGAAAGATGAAGCATTACCACAAGGATCAGTTCCTAAAACAGTATAAGTATAGGTTCCTTGGGGATCAACTGTTGGATCAAAAACTCCCGTACCACTAGCAAGTGCTGGCGTCCAAGTTCCACCTGCATCAGGAGTGCCTCCTAAAGTATTAAACAGGTCATAGGCTGCAGTGTCCGAAGCACAAATTTCTAGAGACCCATCGGTTCCAGCATTCGCATTTGGAATAATGGTTACGGTTACAGAAGCTGAACTGTCACTACAAGGCGCGGTTCCAGAAACGGTATAAGTATAAGTTCCTGCAGAATCCACAGACGGGTCAAAAATTCCCGTGCCGCTAGCAAGGGAAGGAGACCAGGTTCCTCCGATATCAGGAGTTCCTCCTAGACTTTCGAATAAATCTTGAGGGGCATCGTTTTCACATACTTCCAGTGTACCGTCCGTTCCAGCATTTGGCTCGTCTACAATAGTTATGGTTACGGAAGCAGTAGCGTCACCACAAGGATCAGTTCCCGAAAAGGAGTAAGTATAGGTTCCTTCGGAATCCACTGTTGGATCAAAAACTCCCGTACCACTGGCAAGGGCAGGCGTCCAAGTTCCACCTGTATCAGGATTGCCTCCTAAACTATTAAATAGGTCATAGGTGGTTGTATCGGAAGCACAAATTTCTAGAGACCCATCGGTTCCGGCATCCGCATTTGGAATGATGGTTACCGTTACAGAAGCTGAACTGTCGTTACAAGGCGCAGTTCCAGAAATAGTATAAGTATAAGTTCCTGCTGCATCAATGGCAGGGTCAAAAATTCCCGTGCCACTGGCAAGTGCAGGGGACCAAGTTCCGCCTAAATCAGGAGTTCCTCCTAGACTTTCGAATAAATCTTGAGGGCCATCGTTTTCACAAACTTCTAGGGTCCCATCCGTTCCAGCATTTGACTCATCTATAATAGTCACAGTTACGGAAGCAGAAGCATCACCACAAGGATCTGTTCCAGAAACGGTATAGGTGTAGGTTCCTTCGGAATCCACGGTTGGATCAAAAACTCCAGTACCACTGGCAAGGGCAGGAGACCAAGCTCCACCTGTATCGGGAGTGCCTCCCAAACTATTGAACAGGTCGTAGGTTGCTGTATCAGAAGCACAAATTTCGAGAGAACCATCGGTTCCTGCATTGGCATTTGGAATGATGGTTACCGTTACAGAAGCTGTACTGTCACTACAAGGCGCAGTTCCAGAAATGGTATAAGTATAAGTCCCAGCTGTATCAATGGCAGGGTCAAAAATTCCCATGTCACTGGCAAGTGCAGGGGACCAAGTTCCACCCATATCAGGAGAGCCTCCAAGAGAGTTAAATAAATCGTATGTTGTGGTGTCTTCTTCACAAATTTCCAAAGCACCATTAATTCCCGCATTAACGGAAGGAATAATGTTCACAATAACAATGGCAGAAGCATCTTCACATGGAGCAGTCCCCGATACAGTATAGGTATAAAGACCTGCGGGGTCCATTGTAGGGTCAAAAATTCCTGAACCACTGGAAAGGGCAGGAGACCAAGTTCCTCCAATATCAGGAGTCCCTCCTAAGCTATCAAATAAATCTTGAGGTGAGTCATTGGAACAGATATCAAATGTATTATCATTTCCTGCATTAGGTTCTGAAATAATGGTAACCGTAACTGTTGCGGTTACATCGCCACAAGGAGGGATTCCTAAGATGGTATAGGTATACACACCGGCAGAGTCCAGAGAAGGGTCAAAAATACCCGTTCCACTATTTAATGCTGGTGACCAGGTACCCCCCATTTCAGGTGCACCTCCTAAACTATTAAATAAATCTTCAGGGTTACCATTGCTACAAAGTACTAAGGTTCCGTCAGTACCTGCATTCGAGTTTTCGGTTACGGTTAGTGTAACTGTTGCTGTAGCGGTAGGGCAATTGGCCGTGTCCTCTACTGAATAGGTGAATACATATGGACTTCCTGTAGCAGTAAGTCCAGTCATATCAATAGTTCCTGTACTTCCATTGGAAGTAGATATTGGACCAGTCCAAGTTCCTGTATTAGAAGGAGACCCTTCCAGGTAATCAAATAAGTTTACGAGAGGATTTGTGATTATTTCATTTTCGCAGACTTCCAAGGAGCCGTCTTCACCTGCCTCATTGGCTAAATTGATCACTACGGTAACTTCAAATCGACCTAAACTTTCACAAGGAGGGTCTATGGTAGTAGCATAATAATTTTCACCATCAATTAAAGGAGTAGATGGATCTAGAGGCAAAAATGAAAAAGATGTAGCATACCAATTATTAGTTCCCGAAGCACTTAAATCGGCAACTGTAGGGTTGGATTCAATACAAAATTCCTGAATAGCTTCTCCTGTTGGAACAGGAACCAATCCTACATTTACTAAAACAGATAATCTTGAGGTTCTACATCCTGTATCAGGATTGGCCTGATCGGCATAATAAATGGTATTGTCCATTAACACTGTTGTGTCTGCCAAAGGGGTTCCTCCCGAAAAAGAAAGGTACCATTGCACATCGTTTCCAATGGCAATCAAATCGGATATTGTAGCATCTTCTGGAGTTTCCACACAAACTCCTTGGAAGTTAAACCCAATTGGAGCTCCATAAATTATGACGGTTACCTGCTGACGTGTGCCACAGGATCCAGAATTGTCATCGGCATAATAATCTTCACCATTTATAAGGCCATCGGTACTAGCCAATGGGGTTGTAGAAGTTGGAGTGTCATACCATACGATACCATTTCCATTATCTTGGGCCGCCAAATCGGATACAAGCACAGATTCAATATCACAAAATGTCTGAATGGGATCATTCACCGTGGGACATTGTGAAAATGAGTTAAAAAGGCCGCCAAATAAAACTATGTAAATGCCCAAAAGGTACTTACTGATAGCGTAGTTTTTACCTTTTCTCATAAATAGGGTAGTTGTTGGTCATTAGTGTTAGGTAACAAATTTGTGCTCTCAAATGTAAAAAAATATTGCAATTTCCTACAGATTTGATTGCTATTGTATGTTACGGGATTGTATCAGTTCAGCTCTTTTAAAAAGCTCTCCGCATCATATTGGATGATATAAACCCCCTTGTTGTCATAACTCCCCTTAGCATTTGGTCTATAGTCAAACTTGATATTTATATATTCCGTGACATTGTTTTTAACAGCATTTTCAAAGGAACCCGATTGCGCCATTCTCAGCAAAGTATCGTAAGTAATGTCAAATCCATAGATGACGTTTTGGGTTGGAGTACTTTTATATTGGTATTTGTATTTTTTGATGAATGCATTTGTAGCATTGGATTGTTTTAAAGCCGTTGCCGAAGGGTACATCATTTTTAAGATTCTAAATCTTTTGGAAGATACTTCTGCATCATCTGGGATTAATTCAGAATCGATAACCGCCAATTGAATGTTGTAGTTGCTCACTTGACTTAACAACAAAGTTGTAGTACTCAAATAAGTACTGTTTTTATCGGTATCAAAAATAATGATATTGTTTTTACTGTTTTGTAAAAGGCCCAATAACTCATCGTCCTGAAAAGTACCATTGCTTTTTACATCCAAAAATTGGGCTTCAGGCAACCAGTTAGAGATAAAGTTTTTGCTTTCTCTTCTATATTTATCATTGATGACAATGACATTGTTGTTAGAGTTGCGCTTTATGTAATTTAAGATGGCCTCACGTTGTGTGGTTTGGGAAGGTACTGCTTCATATATATTTACCAAACCAGGTTTTGTGGAAGTGTTTTCCAAAGTCACTACCGGAATGTCTTGAGTTGCAAACATAAGGGTAGCTTCCTCGGTTTTTGTGTTTTTAAAAGGCCAAATAACCGCACGGGCATTTTTATTTGGATTAGGCTTCAACAAAAGTTTTTCACTTTCCATTTTTACTATATCCAAATCAAATTTAAGTCCCATTTTTTTCAATGAGTCAATTGCCAATTGTGCTCCTCTATAGAATTCCAGATTTTGACGAAGCACAGAATCTTGAACTTCCGAGAATTGGTTCACATTGCGAAGACGATCGCTCATTTCCTTTTGTGAATAAGGGAATAAAAACAACAATTCTGTATTTTTAGAACGGTCTAGTGTGCTTACTAAATTATCGTATTTAGAAGTAGTGGCAGCAATAGTTGCTGTTGTGCTATTGTTTTCTTCTATAGAGGAACTTGCTTTGGTTGTTTCTGTTTTAGGCATTTTAACTATATCACCTTCCTTAACTCCATTAACAAGTTCTGGGTTCAAAATTAGGAATTCTGAAGGTTTCATACCTGCGTCCACAGACAAACTATAAAGCGTTTCCTTTGGTTTAATTTTATATGAGTAGTATTCTACCTTGCCATTTGCTTTTTTTAAGGTTTTCACTGCTTCATCTACTGTAGAAGGATTGGTAGTAGTATATGAAGGCTTTACTGATGTAGAAACTCCAGAGGTTCCTTTGTTGATGGTTAGTTCGTGACCAACCTGTAAACCATCTTTAATTTGCGGATTGTCATGCTCCAATTCGGCAATACTGATGCCAAATTGTTTGGCCAATCCAAATTTGGTTTCTCCTTGCTTAACAATATGTATAAAACTTCCGTTGCTATTTTGTGATGTACTGGTTGTTGTGGAAGAATTTTCTTTCGAAGAAGGAATAATTAACACTTGCCCTACGTAAATACTTTCTGAACTACCGGGATTGAGTTGGTAGATTTGTTCTGGGCTAACACCGTACTTTAAGCCAATACGATACACGTTTTCACCCTTCTTAACTTTGTGTTTTATAGTGTTTTGCTGAGCGTTTGCTAGTTGGAAACAGCATAAGAAAAAGATAAAAACATTGTAAAATATTTTCATGAAAAGGTCTATTATTTGTGGCTTTGTTTAAAAATTAAAATTAATAAAAAATGCCTTATACCGTCATCTTTTCTAGGTTCTTGTCAACAATTTATTAACAATCAAGTGTTTCCATTTAAAATTTTTGAAGAATCTTCATTTTTTGAATTTTATAAAATTAATGAATACTGCTATTTTTTTGGCAATGTTAAGCTATGGTTAAGTTGTGATTGTTAGCAAGAAAAAATAGCTTACATGTTGATTGTTAATGATTTTTAAATTTTGGAGTGTTTTTTCCTAAATAATTATCTTTGTTCTCTTTTAAAAACTACCCAATGAAAATTTACATTTCTGGCCTACTTTGTTTGTTGGCTTTCCCTATGTTTTCCCAAAAAAGAATATTGGACCATGCCGATGTAGCAAATTGGAAAACCATTCAACACACTCAAATTTCACCAAACGGACAATTTGTGGTCTATGATTTGGCTGTTGAAAATTTCAATTCTTCTTTAGAGGTTAAGGACAAATCCGGTGCGTCAATTTTAGAACATGAGCATGCCCAAAAAGGGCAGTTTACTTTTGATTCCAAATATTTGCTTTTTGAAATCAATCCTTTCAAAGATTCTATTTTGGCTATGAGACGCAGGAAAGTAGATACGAAAGATTTGCCAAAAGATTCCTTGGCCATTTTCAATTTGGATCGACGTGCTTTGTTCAAGTTTGGGAATCTAAAATCGTATAAAACTCCAGAAAAATGGTCCGGATTTGTAGCGATGGAATTGGATGCAGTTAATAAGAAATCCAAGGACAGTGAAGGTTCATCAGAGGCTTCGGATAAGAAGGAAAAAAAGACCAACAAGAAAAATGGCTTTCATTTGGTGTTGATGAACTTGAGTTCCTTACAGGGTGATACCATAAAATATGTAACCAATTACACGTTTTCTAAGTTCGGCAATAGATTGGCTTACACAACTACAGGAGATGAAAACAACGAAAATGCTGGTGTATTTGTAGTGGATTTGAACAGTAAAAAAAGTACTAAAGTTCACAATGTAAAAAGAGCAACATATTCACATATCAACTTTAGCGATTCGGGGAAATATCTAGGATTCATTGCAGATCAAGATACTACTAAAGTTCATGCTAGACCCAATGAGTTATTTGTATGGAAAGAAGGAAGTGAAAAAGCTTCAAAAGTAGTGGATAATGCTAATGCTCCTAAAGGGTATTTGGTGTCTTCTCATGAAGATTTAATGTTCTCGAGAGATGAATCCAAATTGTATTTCGGACTTAGAAAACCTCCCGTGGAAAAGGATACGACACTTTTGGACGAAGAGATTGTGAATGTGGAGGTTTGGACATACGATGAACCAAGACTATATACGGTTCAGGAATTGGAATTGAAAAAAGACAGTATCAAGTCGTACACAACAATATTCGATTTAAAGCGTCAAAAAGTGGTGCCGTTGGCTACGGAAGCATTTCCAAATGTTGAATTGGAAGATCACGGGAATGCACAGTGGACCTTGGCTTATACGGAGCAGCCTTATACTTTGGAAAGTCAATGGTCTGGAATGTGGTTAAGGGATTATGCCATTATCAATACAAAGGATGGTAAAACCACTCCAGTTTTAAGTGCTGTTCCATCGGCCAAATTAAGCCCTAAAGGGAATTATGTGTTCGGTTATCATGAAGTTGATAGCACCTGGTTTGTGTACAACATAAAAAAAGGGACAAAAATAGAATTGACCAAAGGAATGGTCTTTGCCGATGAGTTGAATGACGTACCATTACCTTCTTCGGCTTATGGAAGTGCTGGGTGGACGGCAGAAGATAAAGCATTGTTACTTTATGATCGTTACGATATTTGGATGTTCAACCCTGAAACAGGAAAGGGAACAAAACTTACCAATGGAAGAAACTCCAGAAAGGTTTACAGATACATTAAATTGGATAAAGAGGAGGAATCGATTGATCCAAATGAAACTTGGTTGCTGTCCATTTTTAATGACGAAACCAAGGAATCTGGATTTGCTAAATTCAATCCTAAAACAAACAATTTACAAGAATTGGTTTATGGACCTTATAAATTTGGAAAACCAAAGAAAGCAGGCAATAGCGAAGCATTGGTCTTTACACGTGAATCCTTTGAAGAATTCCCAAACCTTAGATTGACAGAAGATTATTTTAAAACAAATGTTCGTTTAAGTGATGCCAATCCGCAGCAATCGGAATTTAATTGGGGAACGATTGAGTTGGTACATTGGAATTCCTTGGATGGTAAACCTATGACAGGGATGTTGGTGAAACCTGAAAATTTCAATCCAAACAAAACCTATCCAATGCTGGTGAATTTCTATGAGCGCAGTTCAGATAATTTATATAAGCATCACACGCCATCGTTTGGAAGGTCTACCATCAACTACAGTTTTTATGCTAGTAGAGGGTATTTGATTTTCAATCCTGATGTTACCTATCGCGAAGGATATCCAGGAGAAAGTTCCTTAAATTGTGTCCTTCCTGGAGTTGCGTCTTTAATTGAAAAAGGTTTTGTTGATAAAGACAATATTGGCGTTCAAGGCCACAGTTGGGGCGGGTACCAGATTGCTTATTTGGTGACCAAAACGAATATGTTTAAAGCTGCTGAAGCAGGAGCACCTGTGCCTAATATGATTAGTGCTTATGGAGGAATAAGATGGTGGACAGGTTTAAGCAGACAGTTTCAGTATGAGCATGGACAAAGTAGAATAGGAGGTACGCCTTGGGAGTACCCGATGCGCTATATTGAAAACTCGCCTATTTTCAATATCGATAAAATTCAAACGCCGCTGTTGATTATGCATAACGATGCCGATGGACATGTGCCTTGGTATCAAGGGATCGAACTGTTTGTAAGTTTAAGAAGATTAGGTAAGCCATCTTGGTTTTTGAATTATGAAGGAGAACCTCACTGGCCGCAGAA
Source organism: Mangrovimonas sp. sgz306409 (assembly GCF_059735265.1). Lineage (NCBI taxonomy): Bacteria > Pseudomonadati > Bacteroidota > Flavobacteriia > Flavobacteriales > Flavobacteriaceae > Mangrovimonas > Mangrovimonas sp. sgz306409. Next base: position 279,317 of record NZ_JCAPEU010000004.1, on the reverse strand, counting down.
ATATCAAAACAAAAAAGATTTCAATATTAGATTGGCACAGTATTTTGATTATTTTCTGAAAGGAGCTCCAAAACCGCTTTGGATGGAAAAAGGTGTACCTGCCATAGAAAAAGGTGTGGAACAGGGGTATGAGCTCTTGGAACATTAAAATCTCGTTTAAAAAAAGCCTCCTAATCAGGAGGCTTTTTTGTTGAAGTCTCAAAATGAAATAAATTAGTCTAATTCAGTCAATTGTAGTATATTTAATCTATTCACTTAGGATTTTTGATTGATAGCATAATTAAAAGCCCACATATTTACTTTTAGGTTTACTTATTCATGGTTCTGCTTTCTTAGCAAAGTTTAATTTTTTAATCAATTTAATATTTGTTATCATGAGTAATGCTGTAATTATTACCGTAAGCCTTAAAAACTCCCAATCCAGTACACCTAAACTTAAATTGAAAGATTCCGAGGAAGATTCGGGCGATAACGATTTGACAACAGACGTTAGCCCAGGTGCTAATGTAACTTGGGTGCCCGATTTCAGTAGTGGGATTAGTTCTATTTCTATAACCAAAAAGCCTGATTCGCCTTCCGATTTTCTTACTAATATGCAAACTTTTGCAAATGGAAATGTCCAAGCCACAGTTGCGTCTAATGCCACTAATGGTAGCGAGGAGACTTATAGTATTGGATTTACAATAGATGGAGACAGCGCAAGCTATTCTGACGATCCAAAACTCAAAATAAATAATTAGGAACGTTTTGTTAGTGTATGATTTAAAAAGAAAACCCTATTGTATAATAGGGTTATTTTGTTTGTTTCTCAATTTCGGTATTGCTCAAAACCAGAAAATTGCAGACAGTCTTGTGCAATTATACACGTCAAAAACCTATGGTGAAAACGAGTTGCAGCTCATCAAGGATATTGCAGAAAACCAAGTACAGCCTAGCAGTAAATTGGAATATGCTGAACTACTGATAGCTAAAGCTGTTTTGGCCGATTCGTTAAATTATGTTCACAGTGGGTATTTACAAAAGGGGAATGCTCTGAGGGATTTGGGAAAAAATGTAGAAGCTTTGGAGGCTTATTTCTACAGCTTGAACTTAGCCAAGAAGCTTAAGGATTTAAGAGGAGAGGGAGGAGTGTTGATTTCCATTGCGGATGTCTATTCCATAATGGAAAATTCAGATAATGCCTTAAAATATTACGACGAGGGAATAGCCATACTTCAAAAAACAAAGGATTCTATTAAGTTGGCATCGGCATTGTTAAATGCTGGGGATGAGTTTTTTAATATCAAGGATTACGATAAGGCACTTCACTATTTTGAAAATTCTAGGGATATATTTAAAACGGTTAACCATCCCATCGGGATGGCTTATAATTATGGGAATCTAGGGATGGTTTATGCCAGTTTGGGTAAAGATGAAGAAGCAAAAGTACATATAAATAAAGCCATAGTTATTTTAACAGATTTGGAAGACTATTATCCCATTTCCGTTTATCTTACCTATATGTCGCAGATTTATGAGGAGCAAGGGGATATGGAAAAGGCCCAGGAATTCGCTGAGCAAAGCCTAGAATTGGCAGAGGAATATGGTCTAAAAGAGCAGATGGGGGATGCTTATTTGTTGATTTCAGAATTGAAGGAACAACAAGGAGATATTGAAAATGCTTATGATTTATACAAGAAACATGTGGCCTATCGGGATAGTTTGAACAACATCCAGAAAGTGCAGGATATGGCCGATTTACGTACAGATTTTGAGGTTTCTCAAAAACAGTTGGAAGTGGATTTGCTCAATCAACAAAAACGGACTCAAAAAATTATTGTTATTGCTACAACCATTGCCCTGGTTTTAATTGGTTTGTTGGCCATTGGGCTTTTTAGAAGAAACGCTTTTATCCAGAAAACGAAGCGCATTATTGAAAAAGAAAAACAACGTTCCGATCAATTGTTATTGAATATTTTACCAGAAGAAACCGCAAAGGAACTCAAGGAATCCGGAAAAGTAACCTCGCATAGATTTGAATCGGTTTCGGTGTTGTTCACGGATTTTGTAGGGTTCACCAAATATTCCGAAAGTTTGACACCTGAAGCTTTAGTGGAAACGGTGGATTTCTATTTTTCAAAATTTGATGAAATCATAGAAAAGTATGGGCTTGAGAAGATTAAAACCATAGGGGATGCCTATATGTGCGTGGGCGGTCTTCCTTTTGAAATTGAAGACCATACCAAAAAAATTGTGAAAGCTGCGCTCGAAATTGTAACTTTTGTGGAGGAAATCAGTGAAAACCAACACACAGAAAAGAATTTCAACATCCGTGTGGGGATTCATACAGGGTCTGTAGTAGCAGGAGTCGTGGGAAGCAAGAAGTTTGCATACGATGTTTGGGGGGATACTGTAAATATTGCTTCTAGAATGGAATCCAATTCAGAAGAAGGCAGAATCAACATATCGGCTAGCACTTATCAACTGATTCAAGATGAGTTTGAGTGTGAATATAGAGGAGAGGTAGATGTAAAAAATAAAGGGATGATGAAAATGTATTTTGTTGTGCATCCCAGTAATTCAAAGCAATCAATTAAATCGATAGCATATGGTAATTCAAGATCCTAACAATTATTGGGAACAGTTGGAACGTTTGGAAAAGCTCATCCGTGCCTCCGAATTAAAGGCGGGTGTGGTGTTTTCTTTCCACAGTTTGATTTTGGGAATATTTGTAGATAGGATCAAAACCCTGTCGTATTTGTTTGAAGAAGGCATTATTCCCAAGATTGGCATCATTTGTTGGATGTTTTTTGTGCTACTATCCGTTTTTTATTGTTTTAAATGCTTTAAACCACAGATGGAGCGTGGGTATGAAAAGAACGTGTTTTTCTTTAGCGATGCGGTTTACAAATTTGGTTCCATAGAGGAATATACGCAGTATTTAATTGAAATTTGCGGAAGCCAACAAAAACTATATGAGCAACTGGGGCAACAAATTCATGCCGAGAGCAAGATTATTGATGGTAAGTTTAAATGTGTCCATAGCTCTATTAAATACTTCGCTATTAGTTTTGTCTTTGCGGTTCTTGTTATTATCTATTGGATATTTACATTGTTTTGAACTGTTTGTAACTTATTGAATTTTAATGACTAGAAAGTGTTAATGTTAATTAACTGTAGAAGTACTTGGGAAACAAAAATATTGTTGAGTCAATTACAAACATTGTACATATAGAAAAGATAACAGCCTCCTAATTCTAGTGCATTAGGAGGCTGTCTTTCATAAACTTTGGTTGATCTAGGCGCTGTAGCGCTTTTTCTCAGTAATGGTCTGTTTGATGTGCAATAAACTGTTGACAATACCTATAAGTTCAAACTTTAAAAAGTTTTTGTTCTTTTTACTAAAGTGGTTGATACAGTAGGCATACAAAGGTTGATTTCCTTTTGTAATGTTCACGTAATAGGTGTCCTTTTCGGCATCTAAAACTATGGAGCTCTTAAAGTTACTTTCTATAAGCAACCAATAGGACAAACTGTTGATTTGATTGAACAGCGAAAGATTTGTATCCATACGTTTCGGTTTTTGATAAGATTTGAGCAACCTTATATTTCTATAAAAAAAGGTAGTGAATGAATTCTCTCACTACAAAATTGTTTGTTGTAGTATCTTGTTTTTTAGTTAAAATGCTATCGCTTTGCAGTTTATCGAATTTATTGTTCCTTTTAAAGAGCCTCTAAAAAACAATGTTTAGGTAACCTGTTGAAAATGGATGGGTTACAAATCGATTTATGTAAATAATGTTGTATAAAAGCATTTTTAAAGAAAAGGTTTTTTAAGCGCTTTGTTCTAAAAAATAAGTAATTTTACACCCTTTAATTATCGTAATATGTCTAAGAAAAAATATACCATTGCGGTTATTCAGCTCAACCTTAATGATGTGGCTGAAAACAACCTTAAAAAATGTCTTAGTTGGGTAGAAAAGGCGGCTGGTCAAGGCGCTGAAGTTATCTGCTTGCCAGAGCTTTACAGTAGTCATTATTTCTGCCAAAGTGAGGATACCGATAATTTTGCCTTGGCAGAACCTTTGTACAGTACATCGTTTATAGCCTTTAGTGAATTGGCCAAGAAATTGGGAGTAGTGATTGTAGTGCCATTTTTTGAAAAACGTATGGCGGGCATTTATCACAACAGTGCTTACATTATCGATACTGATGGTACCGAAGCAGGTTTATACCGTAAAATGCATATCCCAGACGATCCTCATTTTTATGAAAAATTCTATTTCACACCAGGGGATCTTGGGTTTAAAAATAACCCTACCAAAAAAGGAAATATAGGGACGCTTATTTGTTGGGACCAATGGTATCCGGAAGCAGCGCGTCTTACAGCACTTAAAGGCGCCGAAGTGTTGTTTTATCCAACCGCTATTGGGTGGCATCCACATGAAAAGGCGCAATACGGAGAAAACCAATATGGAGCTTGGATGAATGTTATGAAAGGACATGCCGTTGCCAATGGCGTTTATGTAGCTGCTGCCAACAGAATTGGTTTGGAGCAATATGTACCTGATACGGAAGGGATTGAATTCTGGGGAGCTTCCTTTATTGCTGGTCCACAGGGAGAGATTTTGGCGCAGGCTTCACATGATCAAGAAGAAATTTTAATGGCAGAAGTTGATTTGGATCTTCAGGAGAACGTACGCCAAAACTGGCCGTTTTTCAGAGACCGTCGTATCGATGCCTTTGAAGATATTACTAAAAGAGCAATAGATTAATGAGAAGGTTTCCTGCAGAATGGGAGCCCCAACAGGGCGTTTTGTTGTGTTTCCCGCACAATGGCAATGATTGGCCTGGTAAATACCAAGCCATTCAATGGGCATTTGTAGAGTTCATTAAAAAAGTGGCTACCTACGAAGAAGTGTTTTTGGTAGTTGCTGATGAGCCTTTAAAGGAAAAGGTAGAAGGCATGTTGACTATGGCTCATGTCAATTTGGAGCAGATTACTTTTATCATCCATAAAACCAATAGAAGTTGGATGCGCGATTCAGGGCCTATTGTAGTTTATAACGAAGGGAAACGTGAAGGACTCAATTTTAACTTCAACGGTTGGGCTAAGTACAAGAATTACCTTTTGGATAGGCATGTGCCGCAAAAAGTAAGCGATACCCTAGACATGCCACTTAGCCAAGTTACTTATAAAGGGAAACCTGTGATTTTGGAAGGTGGCGCCATTGATGTCAATGGAAAAGGCACCTTGTTGACTTCAGAAGAATGTTTGATGGACCCTAATATCCAAGTGCGCAATGAAGGCTTTACCAAGGAGGATTATGAAGCTGTTTTTAAGGAGTATTTGGGAGTTACTAACGTTATTTGGTTGGGGGATGGTATTGTAGGGGATGATACCCACGGCCACATAGATGACCTATGCCGGTTTGTAAACGAGGACACCATCATCACTGTTGTGGAATCCAATACCGAGGATCCTAACTATCATGCTCTTCAGGACAATTTAAAGCGTTTGCAGAATGCTGTATTGGAAAATGGGAAGACTCCCAATATTGTCACTTTGCCAATGCCAAGTCCAATTTTGTTTGAAGACTTGACGCTTCCGGCAAGTTATGCCAATTTCTTGATTTTAAACAATTGTGTGTTGGTTCCTACGTTTAACGATGCTAAAGACAGGGAAGCCTTAAACATTATTGCGGGCTGTTTCCTTAATAGAGAGGTTATAGGTATTAGCGCCATTGATTTAATCTGGGGCTTTGGAACCTTGCATTGCCTGAGTCAACAAATTCCAAAATAACTCAAAATAGCCTATGGCTTTAAAGAAAACCATCACATTCATGATCGTCAGCACTTTTGCGTTTGCGCTTATGAATGTGACGGTTAAATACCTCTCAAACATCAATGCTTTTCAGTTGGTGTTTTTTAGGTCGTTGAGCAGTTTGTTCTTCACCTTTGGGTTCCTTCTGAAAAAACGTATTCCCATTTTGGGAAATCAAAAAAAGCTGTTGGTTCTTAGAGGATTGGCAGGAGTAACTTCTATGACATTCTTCTTTATGTCCATGAAATATTTACCTGTAGCCACCGCAGTTTCCTTACGTTATATTGCACCTATATTCGCCGCAATTTTTGCTGTATTGTTATTAAAAGAGCGTATCAAACCATTGCAATGGTTGTTCTTTTCCATGTCCTTTTTAGGAGTATTGGTTTTGAAAGGTTTGGATACCCAACTCAACACTTATGGCTTGATGTTGGTGTTAATTGCAGCGGTTTTTAGTGGGGTAGTGTATACATTAATCAGTAAAATTGGCACAAAGGACCATCCGGTAGTGGTGGTCAATTATTTTATGATTATTGCCACAATTGTTGGAGGTGTTCTATCCATAAAAGATTGGCAAACGCCTCAAGGTATTGAATGGGGCTTGTTGATGTTATTGGGAGTGTTTGGGTATTTTGGACAAGTATATATGACCAAAGCATTTCAAACGGCAGCTACAGCCCTAGTAGCACCTATGAAATATATGGAAGTGGTTTTTACCTTAATTATTGGCTTGTTATGGTTCCAGGATATTTACACAGTTTGGAGCTTTGTAGGCATTCTGTTGATCATTGGAGGTTTGATTCTTAATATTCTCTACAAAGAGCGTCAAAAGGCGTCTTAGTCGGTTTTTCCGGTGATGCGCTTTCTGTGTTCCTTTCCCCATTTATACAATTCTTCAATTGCAGTGTCCAAGGTTTTACCGTAATCGGTTAGGGTGTATTCTACCACTACGGGAATACTGTCGTAAACTTTGCGTTTTACCAAATGGTTCATTTCCAATTCCCTTAATTCCTTGGAAAGCATGCGGTCACTTATTTTAGGAATTTCCTTGGCAATTTCACTAAAGCGCTTGTTACCAAAGGTCAAAGAAATAATGATGGGAAGTTTCCATTTACCGCTTAATACATAGAGGGCGTCTTGTACGGGTTGAATAATACCTAGGCAGGTATTGTGCGCCTTTTCACTTGTTTTGGCCTTATCGATGAGTTCCAATTGTTCCTGTAATCCCATAATAATTCATTTAATATAAGTTACTATACTCTTGTATAGTACTATACTTTTGTTAAGTACTTACTTTAGTTTAGCAAATATATGTAAATTTGTCGAGAATTTAATAAGTATAAGATTATGAGTTTAGTAGAGAATTTAAATTGGCGCTATGCTGCAAAGGCTATGAACGGCGCTACTGTACCGCAGGATAAAATCGATTATATATTGGAGGCCACTAGATTATCGCCTTCGTCTTCAGGGTTGCAACCTTATAAAGTGTTTGTGATTACTAACCAAGAGTTAAAAGAAAAAATAAGACCTATTGCTTTTGATCAGCCACAAATTACAGATGCTTCCCACTTATTGGTATTTGCTGCCTGGGATAACTATTCTTTGGAGCGTATTGAAGAGGTTTTCAATAAAACCATGAATGAGCGTAATTTGCCTGTAGAAACTATGGACGATTACAAAACGCGCCTTTGGGGAATGTATGAACCGTTAGGAGAGGAGTGGCATGCCAACCATGCGGCTAAACAGGCATATATTGCCTTTGCTATGGCCATTGCAGCGGCTGCTGAACAAAAAGTAGATGCTACCCCAATGGAAGGCTTTATTCCAGACCAATTGGACGAATTATTGGATTTAAAATCCCAAGGACTTAAGAGCAACTTGATTTTAGCTCTAGGCTATAGAGATACCGAAAAGGATTGGCTGGTAGATATGAAGAAAGTGAGAACTCCAAAAGAAGAGTTTGTAACAGAATTGGCATAACCAAAAAGATTATTTTAAGTTTTGAAAAAGCCCTCTACAATCCGAAAACAAAATGATTGTAGGGGGCTTAATGTTTCACCTAAAGCCTAATTATTATGAAAGACAACGCATTATTACAACCTTACCACTCTAAGAATTTAAGTCTTAAAAACCGAATTGTCATGGCTCCTATGACCCGCAGTAGGGCTGTTAATGAAGAACGAGTTCCTACCAATGACCTTCAAGGCTTGTATTATGAACAACGTGCTTCGGCGGGATTGATCATTACGGAAGGCTCTCAAGTTTCTGAGGCCGCTGTAGGCTATGTTAATACGCCAGGCATCTATTCCAAAGCTCAGGTAGAAGGATGGAAATTGGTGACCAAACGTGTCCATGATAAAGGAGGGAAGATCTTTATCCAGTTATGGCATGTGGGCCGTATGTCGCATCCTGATTTTCATCGTGGTGAATTGCCTTTGGCACCTTCGGCCATCAATCCAAATTCACAATCTTTTACTCCTGAGGGCTTCAAGGATACGGTAACGCCAAAAGAAATGACCAAATTTGAGATTGAAGATACCATCAATGATTTTATGAATGCTGCCACGAATGCCATGGAAGCGGGCTTTGATGGCGTAGAAATCCATTCTTCCAACGGATATTTGTTCCATCAATTTTTTAATGGAACTTCTAATGTGCGTACCGATGAATATGGCGGTTCAATTGAAAATAGGGCTAGATTCTTTTTTGAAGTATTGGATGCCATGAGCGAAGTGATTCCTCAGGAAAAAATAGGGGTGCGTTTCAATCCGTCTTTGCACAATTTGTTTGGAATCACCTTGGATAAGGATACCATTCCAACCTTTGAGTATATTATTAAGAAGTTGAACGACTACAATTTGGCCTATGTACATTTATCTGAACCGTTTACAGATGTATCGGAAGTGCCTTATGCCGTTACAGATATAGCCAAACACTTCAGGCCGTTGTACCATGGTACCTTAATGATCAACAACAAATTTACGGCGGAAACAGGACATGAGGTCATTTCGTCCGGTGATGCCGATTTGGTAGCTTTTGGAAAACCGTTTATTTCCAACCCCGATTTGGTGGAGCGTATTGAACAGGATATAGAATGGGCCCAATGGGACCAAGATACGTTTTATACCCCTGGAGAAAAGGGCTATACAGATTATGCTTCTGCTAAAGTAGAGCAATCGTCTTAATTTTATACTGAGCTTGTCAATTTGTGATAGTACAGTTTTTGTTGCGGCAAGCTCAGGTTCACATTTTTTGGGACATGGCTTTTGACTTCTGTTTTTTAAATTCAGGCCAGTTCCAAAGAGAATTCATCGGTTCATTTTGACAGTGTATTGGCTAAACTGCACATTTCCAAGATGAACCGTTTTGTCATTTACCGATGATTTTTTACGTTGGTATGAATTGCGGGTATTACATCGTAAAATTACTACGTTCATAAGATTTTTAATTAGAAAAACACATACTTCTCTAATTTTGAAGTGTTTAAAAATAAATGTCTTATGAAAAATCTACTCGCCTTCTTTTGTGCCGCTTTTTTGATGGGAGTTGTGTATTCCCAAAATGTACAGGATACTGTTTCAGAAGATTATAAAAATAGGAGTCCTATTTACGATTATACAGAAGCTACTTTAAGCTCTGTAGATACCATTCCTGGATATGCAGCGCAAGCCGAAAAACTAAAGATTACAGGAACTATTTATCAAAGTGATGGCGTAACCCCTGCCAAAGATGTTATTTTATTCATTTACCAACCCAATGAAGATGGGGAGTATGATAATAGAAAACAAAATGACAAAAAATATGTGTACCACCGTGCTTGGGTAAAAACCGACGCCAATGGAAATTATACCTTTTACACCTTCGTACCCGGAGCGAGTTATGCGTCAAATGCCTTTCCTAGACGAAGAGGTTTGAAGCATATCCATCCTATTGTGATGGCGCCTGGAGAGGAAGCCTATAAATTGGATGCCTTTGTGTTTAGTGATGATCCATTAATGACCAACCGTTGCAAAAAGAAATTGAATAAACAAGAGTTTCAGGGCATGCTTAATTTGGAACAGGAAGGTGGCTTATTTGTAGCCCATAGAGACTTGGTGTTGAATTCTCAACAAACAGACTTATAATTCCCCAAAATTGGCTCAACCAATTATTATTAGTTGTGTAAAGAAAAAGCCTGATAGTTTTAATTGCTATCAGGCTTTATAGTTCTTTCCTAAAGGGATTTATTTAATATCAACCACTTCCAAATCAAAAATAAGGTCTTTACCAGCAAGAGGATGGTTGGCATCCACTACAATACTATCTTCTTTTACCTCAATAACCAATAATTGGTGTTCTCTACCATCTGGAGCTGTGGAAATTAATGACATTCCCACTTCGGGTGTCAATTCTTCAGGTAATTGGCTTTTTTGAACTTCCTGTATCAATTCTGGGTGCGCATCACCATAGGCTTCATCCTTTGTAAGGCTGATGGTTTTCTTTTCGTTTAGTTTCATATCAATTAATCCCTTCTCAAATCCTGGGATCATCATTCCTTGTCCTAAAGTAAACTCTAAAGGTTCACGTCCTTCCGAGGTGTCAAAGATTTGTCCATCGGTTAGTTTTCCAGTGTAGTGCACCTTTACAGTGTTGTTGTCTTTTACTTGGCTCATAAACGTAGTTTTTTATTAGTCTACAAAGCATGGTATAACTTTTACACCTTGCACTTTTGTAGGTTAAGCTTTCGAGTCCATAAACTACGCCAAATGACAAAATCTGAAATATTGTCATGTTTCTTTTTTCTATTATCACAAAGGAGTAATCAAGAGGTGAAAGCACTCCGCTGACTCATAATATTTACGTAACTTTAAGGTGTTGATATTAAATTAATTAAAAGAAGTGAAGCAAGTCATGGACACAACAAGTATTAAGGCATTTGGCACAGAAGCCGCGGATGCAGCCCTAGGGGAAATGGATATTAAGAGACGAAAAGTAACCGATAAGGATGTAGAAATTGATATTTTGTATTGTGGAGTATGCCATTCCGATTTGCACTTTGCGCGCAACGATTGGGGCTTTAGTGTATATCCCGTGGTTCCGGGTCATGAAATAGTAGGGAAGGTAAAAGCGGTGGGAGGAAGTGTTAGTAAATATAAGCCAGGAGATATTGTGGCAGTAGGGTGTTTGGTAGATTCATGCCGTACCTGTAACAATTGTGAAAATGACTTGGAGCAGTATTGCCCTGAATGGGTTGGAACCTATGGAGGCCATGACAAACATTTGGATATGCCTACCTATGGTGGTTATTCCGAAAGTATTGTGGTAGATGAACATTTTGTATTAAGCGTACCTGAAAATCTTGATTTGGCAGGCGTGGCTCCCATACTGTGTGCCGGTATTACCACATGGTCACCATTGCGTCATTGGAATGTAGGAAAAGATAGTAAGGTGGCCGTTGTGGGCCTTGGAGGATTAGGACATATGGCCATTAAATTGGCGGATGCCCTTGGCGCTCATGTGACCTTGTTTTCTCGCTCCAAAAACAAAATACAAGACGCCATGGATTTAGGAGCCGATGCTGTAGTCATCTCTACGAATGAAGATGAGATGGCAGCCGTACAGGGACAGTTTGATGTCATTATTGATACAGTGCCTTATGTGCATGATGTGAACCCTTATATTGGCACTTTAAGTACCAACGGTACTTTGGTGTTGGTTGGCTATTTAGGGCCATTGGACCCTATGTTAAATTCGGTGCCCATGATCATGGGGCGTAAAAAGGTTGCAGGCTCCTTGATTGGAGGTATTGCCGAAACCCAAGAACTTCTGGATTTTTGCGGGAAACATAACATCACCTCAGATATTGAAGTGATTAACATACAGGATATCAATACGGCTTATGAACGCATGCTCAAAAGTGATGTACATTACCGCTTTGTAATTGATATGGCATCGTTATAACGTTAAAGTACTGTTTTACAATACTACCTCTTCAAACAGTTTTTGTGCAGTGGCTTCCAAATTCGTACTAAAACCAGGGTGCGGTCTAGAAGTTTGAATGACTGAACTGCGCACAGCGGTCAGCCATCTAAATCTGGAAGCGGTATCCATTTGGGCTATCAAACCACAGGCTTTGTCGCCCGCTGCAATGCGTTTAAATGATTCCAAATGCGCATTTAAAGCTTCTATATCCGCTTCTGGACTAAAAGCTGCAATACGAGCTTGGTCTACATGATAGTGCAGGTGAATACTGTTGTGTTGTTTGGCATACAAGACAATGCCTACATTTATAAATTCTTCACGTTCCACTTTAGGGACGTAGCGAATTATGGCGTACTCATATAAGATCTTTTCTGGCATGTATGGCTTGGTTTGTAAAAATTTCAGAATTGGCCAATCTTGTGTTTAAAAACTCAAGATAGCCATTTTTTAAGTCCTGTTCGGTATAGGGATAGCCTTCCCATTGCAACCAAGTGTCCGGAAGGTTGTTCACGATATCACTGATGACCTCTTCGGTCAACAAGGCTTTGAACTCTTGATGCACCCGCTCCAATTCACTAGCTTGAGCCAATAGCACATGGTCTTTGATAAGGTTGAAAGGCGTTATGGCAGCAGTAGGTATGTCTTTCCAGGAATGGTGAAAGTAGAAGGACGCTCCATGGTCTATCAACCATAGGTTTTTGTTCCAAATAAGCATGTTGGTGTTACGGGTGGTGCGATCGATATTGGTGATAAAAGCATCCAACCACACAATTTTGGAGGCCAAAAGCGGATTTGGCGTCAATACCACAGGATCATAGTTTACAGCTCCGGAGAGGTAGTGCAACCCGATATTTAATCCCTGGCTCCATTTAAGGAGGTCCTGTATTTCTTCATCCCCTTCGGTGCGACCAAAAGCTTCATCCAATTCAGCAAAGACCACCTCTGGTATCAATAGCCCCAATTTTCGGGCAATTTCACAGCCCAAATATTCGGCTATGAGTCCTTTTACGCCATGGCCGGCCCCTCTAAACTTCACCACATAATTAAATCCATCATCTGCTTCAGCAATGGCTGGGAGGGAACCGCCTTCTCTTAAAGGGGTGATGTAACGCATGACATTGACATGCCGAATAGCTATTGACATAAGGTAATATTTGAGGCCAAAGATAACGGTTTTGGGAGGAAGTTGAGAGCGGGGAGACCTAGATATTTCCAAATGCCAGTGAGCCTAGGCATTCAAATGTCTATCATGAAATTTAGGTTTAAAATACTTACTTTTGATACTATCACAAACCATTCATTATGAAACCAGTTCTTTATATCTCTTTTGCAGCCGTTTTATTGGTGGGCTGTAAAGAGGATTCAAAGCAGCCTGTGAGCGATGACGCAGCACAGGAATCTGCTCTTATTTTTGAGGGGATTGACCCTTCAATTAAGCCGGGGGATAATTTCTTTGGCCATGTTAACAAAACTTGGTATAACCAAGCCGTAATTGCCGATGATCAAGTAGGGGTGGGCTCCTATAGATTTTTAAATATTCCACAGAAAAAATTGTTGCAGACCATTTTGGAAGAGGTCTCTGTAGGAGACTATCCTAAAGGTAGTATTGAACAGAAATTAGGCGATTTTTATGCCTCAGGGATGGATACCCTAAGCATTGATCAGCGTGGCTTTGAACCAGTAAAGCCAATTCTGGAACAAATTGATGCTTTAGATAGTTCTGCGGGTTTAATGGCTTTTGTAGCCGATCAAATGAAAGTTGGGAATTATTCCTTAATCAATGTGTCTATTTATCCAGATCAAGAGAATAGCGCTTTGAACATTGCCCATTTTGGACAAACAGGATTGGGTTTGCCAGACAGGGATTATTATTTCCAAACGGATCCTTCCTCGGTAGCCATTCAAAAGGCATATCAAAACTATTTAACGACTTTGTTTGAATTGATTGGCGATTCCAATTCAGAAACTAATGCCCAAAAAGTGTATGTCATAGAGAAGCAAATGGCCGCTTCCCATAAAACCCGAGTGGAATTACGGGATACCCAAGCAAATTACCATAAATTGGCCGTTTCTGAACTAGACAAAACACAAGCAAACATAGGTTGGAAGTCCATGTTGGAGCATTCAGAAATGGAGGTAGACTCTGTAGATGTGATGCAGCCGGCCTATTTCGAAACGCTTAACACAATGCTGAAAACAGTGCCTTTAGATGATTGGAAAACCTATTTAAAGGCCAATACCTTGACGGCTTTTGCTTCTATATTAAGTACTCCTTTTCAAGATGCGGAGTTTGCCTATTCCAAAGTGATTTCGGGACAAAGTGTTCAAAAAACTAGGGCTGAGCGCATGGTGCAACAGGTAGACCGCCAATTGGGTTTTGCTTTGGGACAATTATATGTAAAGCGTTATTTTGATGAAAATGCCAAAAAACGAGCATTGGAATTGGTAAACAATCTTCATAAGACTTTGGAAAAACGCATCACCCAATTGGATTGGATGAGCGATAGCACCAAAGTAAAGGCCAAAGAAAAACTACACAGCATAACCAAAAAAATTGGCTATCCGGATGTATGGAGAACCTATGAGGTTGCTATTGACAAGGCGCATTATTTTGAAAATGTATTGGCCTTAAATCAAAACAACTATGCCTATCATTTAGCTCAATTAAACAAAGCACCTAATAGAGATGAATGGTACACCACACCATCTACCGTGACGGCTTATTACAATCCGTCTTTGAATGAAATTGTGTTTCCTGCAGGGATTTTACAGCCTCCTTATTTTGACCCAAATGTTGATGATGCCGTGAATTATGGAGGTATAGGAATGGTCATTGGTCATGAATTTACCCATGCCTTCGACGATCAAGGAGCGCAATACGACAAGGAAGGAAATGTGAAAAACTGGTGGACCGAAGAGGATTATGCCAAGTTTAAGGCCAAGACCCAACAGATCATTGAGCAGTATGATGCTTTTACCGTATTGGACAGTGTCCACCTTAAAGGAGCTTTGACGGTTGGAGAAAACACAGCAGATAATGGCGGAGTTGCCATTGCTTACGATGCATTTAAAATGACAGCTCAAGGGCAGGATACAACCAAGATTAACGGCTATACTCCAGATCAGCGTTTCTTTATGTCGGTGGCGCGTATTTGGCGTGTAAAAACACGCGATGAATATTTACGCAATTATGTAGCAACCGATCCGCATTCGCCACCTATATGGCGTGTGAATGGCCCATTAATGAATATGACGCCGTTTTATGAGGCCTTTGATGTAGCAGAAGGGGACCAAAATTATAAGGCTGAAACCGATAGGATCAAGGTCTGGTAAGTTTTAATTGTAAAATCAAATAAAGACACCTCCATTGGAATGGGCTCAAAATGACCAAAGATTTCCATTGGAGGTGTTTTTTTATATTATGTCTAAAGGACTAACATTTTGTGATAGCAATCTTTAGATTCCCATCTTTATTGGTGATACCAAATGGGATAACTTCCTTGGTGCAACGGGGTTCAATGGTAAATTGTATAAATCCCATGATATAAAAATCCTCAGTGGTGTTTAAATGGAAGGACTGCTTGTAGAACGTGTTTTGTCGTATCCAGTTAGCACCATATCCATTGCAGTGAGGCTCTATGTCTTCTTTTAAAATAGTTGTTTCAGAGAGTGCATCAAACAATTCTATTTTATCGTCGGTTTCAACGTCAAAAGTAAAACGTCCCATGTAGGTATGAGAGGAATTTGGAGAAGCGTAATACGATTGTTCTTTTAAGCCCATGTATACAATAATGTTGTAGTCGTTATTTCCCAAATCTTCCAAATAGATGGAGGTTTCATAGAGTGCATCTATTTGTGTTTGGCCCTCAGTTCTGGGAAACAACACTGGCCCCATGGGGTGTTCTGTTGTAGCCATGGCCAATTGGGAAGTTTCCGCTGTCGATTTTTGGTATTTGTCCGATTGACAGTTGAAAAGAAGGGTGAGTGTGATCCCAAGAATAACGACATACGGCTTTACATAGTAACTAATTGTTTTCATAAGAATTTGGTTTAAATGGAACCTTCAACACGGAAGGTTCGGAGTTATTTGAATGTTATGTTAAAGCTATGGAGGACAGTTCTTAAAAATGTCAAAAAAGTGTCAAAGAACTGTCAATGCTTGTAAAAAGTCCTGAAAATGTTGGTTATTTACGGTACTTATGATACCCATGATGACAAAACTATATTATAAAGTGGCATTGTTGCTGCTAAGTCTACTAGTTGTAGCCTGTTCCGAATCTGTCAAAGAGCATTCTCCTGAACGTATAAAAGTTGGCTTACGAGAGGCAGGGCACCAATTGTTGTTACAATCTGGCGATTCCAGTTCCCGAGTGCTTCCTGTGGTAGCTTTGGACGCTTCTACTTATGAACTATCCTTTGAACAGCCTTTGCAAATTGTACCCGATAGTTTGGTGGCTATTGTGAAGCGTAGTTTGGAACGTGCAGAACTTTCTGAGCGTTATTTGGTAGAAGTACTGCAGTGTGAAGATGCAGAAGTGGCCTATAGCTATGAGATGTGGCTTGAGGGGGAGCAGGGGATCGTCCCTTGCCAAGGCCGTTTGCTGCCCCAATCTTGTTATAGAATCCATGTGAAGTTTATAGAAGGAAAGAGGACGAACTCTAATTTGGTTTGGTTATGGCTACTCCCTGTAGTTGTTTTAGGCGTTTTGGGCTGGTGGTTTTTTGGGCGAAAACAAATAGAGGTTTCAGAGCTTGCGGCCACCAAGGAAGTACCTTTGGGGCGTTTTATGTTTTATCCAGAACAGCACAAATTGGTAACGCCTGCCACCGAAATAGCCCTTTCTAAAAAGGAATGCGAACTGTTGGAACTGTTTGTGGAGCGCCCAAACCAAGTGATTAGCCGTGATGAACTGAGCAAACGGGTTTGGGAAGACCATGGCGTGGTTGTGGGGCGCAGTTTGGACACCTATATTTCCAAACTTCGTAAAAAACTTCAGGATGATGAACGGATCCAACTGGTCAATATTCATGGGGTTGGGTATAAGTTGGAGGTAAACTAGGACCTGAGGATGCACTTATAATTGCTTTCTATTATTATTTTTAGCTTCCTTTTATGGCTGAAAATGCTTATATTTAATATAGTATTTCTTCCATGTTGATATAATAGCTGACCCTCTTCCCGTAAAATACCTATTTAATTAATTGTGTTTATCATGGAAAATTTTGTAGGTAGTCCCAGGGTGCTTTTTCAGTGCTGTTATTTTTTAGCATTCTTGCTCATTTTTTGTGTGGTACTTTATAAAAGTATCAAACGAGGTTTTCATTTACGGTCGGTTCTTTTAATGATGACGACGATTTCGTTGTTTACGGTTTTAGGCTCACGGTTGTTTACCATTCCTTTTGAAGATTGGATCAGGGCTATTAATTCCCATTCTTCCAATTTTAATAATCGGTCGGCCATAGGAGGGCTGTTTTTCGGTTTTTTGGGACTGTTGGTGTCGCAACGAATTTTCGGATTTGGAAGGTTTATATTGAATTTATATGCCTGGATTTGCCCCATAGCTTTAGGAATTATTAAGCTGGGGTGTTTCTTTAATGGTTGTTGCTATGGTATTCCGTCCAATGGGATGTGGTCGGTTCAATATGCCAAGGGAACACATGCCCATTTTAACCATTGGAGTGCGGGACAGATTGCTCCAGAAGCCTTGGCGTCTTTATCGGTGTATCCTGTGCAACTTTATGAGAGTGTCTTGTTGGTTTTGATAGGGTATCTTGTTTGGAAAACCCATAAGCAATGGCAAAAGTCCCTAAGTGCCTTGTTTTTTGGACTGTTCCTGTTTTTTATGATGCGCTTTGGCATTGAATTTTTTAGGGATCCTGCTGGCTCACAGTTCAATACTTTGTATTATGTTGGCTTGCGGTCCTATCAATGGAGTATGTTGGCTTATGGTATGATTGCCGGAATTGTCTTGTTGGTTTACGAAGGCTACGAAGGTAGCGATTGGCTAAGGGGTCGGGAAAATTCTCCGTTTCTGCATGCCGATTTTATGTATATCGTAGTCATTTCCGTATGTCTGTATAGCTTTAGGAACCTGTTTTCAACTTATGAACTTTTGGTAATTTGGGTGAAGTTTTTCCCTGCCATTGTACTTTCGGTTTATTATCTCTATACAGAAAACAGGTTAAAACCTTACAGAATGGCCATAAGTGTGGTGTTATTGATGCCCTTATTTGTTTTTGCGCAAACCATCCCAACCCATAAGACCACTATTAAAACCTACCATCGGGTTGATGTGGGAGGTTCGTTTGGTGATTTTGCCAATACGGTTAGGTATAACCCACAACAAGGAGAGTGTGGCACTACCTATGACTCCGAGGATTACAGACAAACCTATCAGGTTGGAGGACTTGGCTATTCCTATATAAAGGAAAAAAATAACAAAACGCTTAGGCTAGGCGCCAATGTTCATGGGGGGATGGTGAAAAGCACCAATTTGACAAACAATAACACCGAAAAGGATTTTGTGTTTGGACTAAATCCCTTTGTGACTTATGATGGCAAATGGCTAGGAGGAGGGGTTGGCTTTCAATTGGGAAGCTTAAGAGTAAATAAACATCAATTTTATGATGCCACAAATATTGAAGATGCCCAAAAGGAATATGTGTTTTTGCCCGAAGTGCATGCTCGATTTGGTCCAAGAAAATATGTGGATATTGATTATAATTATGGTTTTCTGTTTCCTTCTCCATACCCTACAATATACCATCGTTCCAGTATAGGAAGTAGTTTTGGTTTAAGTCCTGATTATAGTTTACGATATGGGTATATTTGGAATTTGGAAACCAGCTATTTATCCTTAGAAACCTTGATTACCAAAAATATGGGAGTACGCCTTATGTATATTTTTAAGGAACACTATTCAGGACCAGGGCTTTTGAGCGATGAAGTGGGCGGGAAATTTTTATTCTCTGTAAACTATCGGTTTGGGGAAAGTATACATCAAGCAAAAGAAAAGGATTGATTTTTTAATTACTAGAAAATTTTCTTTGTGGTCCTTTATGAATACAGAATCAGGAAGACGCCCGTCATGATGCCCATTAAAGGTACCAGTTTTTTACGCTTGTTTTTTTCCTTAAAGATAAGCCCACCCACTACTACAGCAATGAGTATCTGGCTACGCTTGATAGCAGATAACAGCATGATGAGGGCTTCTGGATCTTGAAGTGCCTTGAAATAAAAATAATCGGCGGCCTGCAGGAGGACCCCGACACCAACAATAGACCATCTAAATTTAAAGGCTTGACGCTTTGCTGCATAAGGAAACCAGGTGAAACCTAAAATGATGCTTAAAATGAGTAGGGTATAGAGGCAGAACCAAAATTGCAGGGTTTGTGGATTGAGCTCCAAACTTTGAATGAGGAATTTATCGTAAAGTCCACTACTAGCTCCTAAAAAAGTGGCAGCTATAATGGCAAAGATCCATTTGTTGCGCTTAAAATTAATGCCCTCCTTTTTGCCAATTCTGGAATAGAGCATCACCGAGAAAATGATGAGGAAGAAGCCCATCCATTGGAACATGTTCGGACTTTCTTTATAAATGACAATTGCTCCTATGAATGTGAAAAATGGTCCCGCCGAACGTATGGGGGTTACGATGGTGATGGGCAGATGCTTTAGAGCTTGATAGGCCAAGACCCAGGAACTGGCCATGATGGCCGATTTGATAAAAATAAAACCATGGGTTTGCCATGGGATGTTTTGAAAGTGAAAGCCTTTGTTTAAAGCAGCTTCAGGGTCTATGAGCGCCAACACATAAAAGGCTGCAATAAATACAAATCCACTGAACACCGTCCCGAAAAGTACTGGGTACACTTCATTCCCTTGAACGGCGTGTTTTTTACATAAGTTGTGTAAGCCCAAAAAGAGCGCCGCCAATAATCCTAAATACATCCACATGGCCGCGAAGATAGTTTTTTAGAGGATTTTAGGAACGGAAATTATGGGGATTTTTGATAAGTTATTCGAAGCAAGGAAGACACGGAGAGGTTTGTCTAAAATTTAAAAAAAGTGTATCTTTAATATAATTCTTCCTTTTTCATAGATTGCTAACACTTAGGTGTTTTTACTTCTCAAATCTAAGGTAAACAAGACTTTCTTGCTATTTTTTCATGTCATGACCGCTTTTTCCAATTCAGAATTCAAGCCCTTACACGTGTTTTATAAAAATATAAAGGTAAGGGTAAGTTTGTCAATTATGTTGACAATCGCCTTTTTAAACCTTATTATAGGTTGTTCTTATTACAACGTGAGGGATATAGCTACCACACCAGACACTATTTCTAATGAAATTGCAAATTTTAATGAAACATACAATTACGTTGTCATCCATACCAAAGGGCATATCTGGCATCTAAATGATTTTGTACTGAACGAAACTGATAAGACCATATCAGGATTATGTGCGCCTTTGGACGAGGCACATATTCCTTTAAAACCTCGGGAAGATGATAAAGTCCATCGTTATACCACTGAACAAAAGCCTTTGAATGAGCTTCATTTTTATGTGAATTCTACCTTAGACCCACAATTTGGGACTAGGGTAAGTTTTCCTTTGTCAGACATTACTTCCATCTCAGTTAATGATAAAAATACAGGGAAAACTGTTGCTAGTGCCCTTGGAGTAACTATTGGGGCAATTGCCCTGATAGCAATTATTGTGGCTCTCACGAAGAGTTCCTGTCCATTTCTTTATGTCAAGAACGGTAATGAGTATCAATTTGCAGGAGAGTTGTATCCAGGAATTATCACGCCAAATATGCAATGTGATGACTATTTAAAATTACCAGATTTGAAAGTAACCAATAACACTTATGACATTAAGGTGACCAATGAACTGAAAGAAGTCCAGCATACAGATTTTTTAGAATTGGTAGAGATTAGTCATTCTCCAGATATTTCAGTACTCATGGATCAAAATGGAAATCCCAAAACATTCTCCAAACTACACGCTCCAAAGCAGGCGGTAGTTGATGGGGAGAAGACCGATTTAGATTTGGTTTTAGATAAGGACAGTCGCCCATTTCAATTTAATAATGAATTGGACTCAGATACGAGTGTGAGAGGAGTGGACTTTCTTTTTGAGAAACCAAAGGTCACAACCAGCCAGGCAAAACTCTATTTAAGTGTTAAGAACTCTTTGTGGTTGGACTATGTTTTTGGAAAGTTTAATGAACAATTTGGAACCTACTATCCAGAGTTTCAAAAGCAACAGCAAACTAGTTCAAAAAGAAAGAGTTTGGATTGGATAGAAGCCCAGCACATCCCATTGTCGATATATGTGAAGACTACAAATGGTTGGGAGTTGGTTGAACGACTTCGTACTGTAGGACCTATGGCATATCGAGATTTGGCAGTTGCTGTAGATATGAGTAAGGTAGAAGGAGAGCACCTTGCTGTTAGGCTGGAAACAGGGTTTATGTTTTGGGAGGTGGATTATATAGGGATTGATTATTCAGAAAATGTAGATTTAGCCATAGAACACATAACTCCATATAAAGCTATCGATCAACAGGGCAAGGATGTTACTGAAACTATATTGACCGCAGATGGCAATTATTTAATACAGCCTAACGTAGGAGACCAGGTTACGGTAAGTTTTCCCATACAATTAAACGAAAGTAACATAAACCGGACCTACTTTTTGAAGAATAGAGGATATTACAATTATATAAGACACTATGATAAGGAACCTGATTTTCAAAAGCTAAAATTGTTTAGGGAAGCGGAAGCTTTTACAGATTTTTCCAAATATGAATATGAGGCATTAATGACATATGAAAAGTCATTTGATGTGGTGGCTAAATAAAATGAATTTGGAAATGATTACTGAGGTCCAAGATTATACAAAACCAAAAGCACAGGTTGCAGAAACTAAGCAAACTATAATTCCTACATCTTATATGATTTCAGGATTGCGAATGCGATGGGTACATTTTAGGCTAAAATTAACGCTTCTTAAGGTAGCAATGGTTTGCTATAGAAATCCTTTGGATTGGCTGCGCTCCCTTCGTTATTTAGTAGCGTTAAGAAAGCGATTTTTGGGCAATTACAGACTCCAAAAGATGGCATGTTTTAATGGTGAATATTTTATGGGCTTATATACGCCCGGTTGGAATAATGATATTTATGAGCGCTTTATAGCCTCCCAATTACACGATTTCAAACCTATAGAAAAAGGTTTGGTAAACAGGTTTAATACGGTTTTTTTGTCTGTTACCAAAAAATGTGCCTTGCAATGTGAACATTGCTATGAGTGGGAGCATTTGAACAAGAAGGATACCTTGTCTGATACCGAACTAATTGACATTATTAAGAAGTTACAAGACCAGGGGGTAAGTCAAATTCAATTGTTAGGAGGGGAGCCACTATTACAAATGGAGACCTTGATAAAGTTGCTGCATCGTGCCGATACAAAAAGTACCAATTTTTGGGTGGTGACTTCAGGGTTTAAATTAAATCTTGAAAATGCCAAACGTTTGAAAAAGGCTGGATTAAAAGGGGTTATTGTGAGTTTGGATCATTATGAAGAAGAAGAACACAATAGATTTAGGCATTTTAAGGATGCCTATTATTGGGTAGAACAAGCTTTGACCAATTCACAAAATGCAGGGTTGGTCACGGCATTATCCTTATGTGCAACAAAAACATTCATTTCAGATGCTAATTTAATGTCATATATGGAATTAGCAAAGATATTAGGGGTGTCATTTGTGCAATTATTGGAGCCTAAAGCTGTTGGGCATTATGCGCAAAAGGAGGTAGGCCTTGATGAAGCGCATATTGCTATTTTGGAAGATTTCTTTTTGAAAATGAATTTTGGTCCAAATTACAGAGATATTCCCATACTGAGCTATCATGGGTATTACCAACGCAGACAAGGTTGTTTTAGCGCAGGACTTAAGGGAATGTACATTGATAGCGATGGTGATATGAATGCCTGCCCGTTTTGTCACAAGAAAACAGGTAAGGTTTTGGATGTAAATTATGAAAACCATTTAGAAGTTTTAAAAGCTGAAGGGTGTCCCACATATCCTTTAATTTAAAGTCCAACTATCATGTTTTATGGGTTTTCACATACCGAGATTTGGTTAATAGGAACACTTTTGTTCATACTTCGCTATGTACTGGTTGCTGGTGTCTTTTTTTATCTGTTTTATGTCTTGAAAAAATCGAGGTTTTCTAAGTTTAAAATCCAAAAACATTTTCCTTTTAAGGAGCAAATTAAACGAGAAGTATTGTATTCATTACTAACATTTTTAATCTATGGCAGTAGTCTTTGGTTATTTGTGTTTTGGGTTGAAAACGGATATACCAAGTCTTATAATAATCTTCATGAATATGGTCTGGCGTATTTTGTTGCAAGCATACTTTTAATGGTTTTTATTCATGACACGTATTTCTATTGGACCCATAGATTAATTCATCATTCAAAATTTTTTAAACATATCCATAAGGTCCACCACAGTTTTACAAGTCCAACACCTTGGGCGGCATTTGCATTTCATCCTTGGGAAGCTTTAATCTCTTTGGGATTCATACCAATAATATTGTTTGTTATTCCTCATCATCAATGGGCATTGGTAGTTTTTATTACATTTTTAACGGTTTATAATGTCTTGATTCATTTGGGATTTAGCATTCCCAAATTGCAAAAATTGAAATTGTTGAACACTCCAGATGCTCACGATTACCATCACCTTAAGTCTAAAAAGAACTATGGCTTGTATTTTACTTTTTGGGATAGGTTGATGGGGACTTACCACTCGAAATGAGTTTTTCTGAACAAACAATTGTATTTAGCTGAATTACTTCAATTTAATACAATTATATCTAGTAAACTATGTAGTCAACTAAGTATTATTTGTTATCTTTAGGTGATATTCAATATTAATGGAAAGAGATTTTATAAAAGCACTAGGGTATAGGGCGTTAGACAATCGCTTGAAGCGCATCAGCGATAGAATGTCCCATGACACCAGAAAATTTTTTAAGCAAATAGCTATGGATGTGGAACCTAGTTGGCATTTGGTGTTCAAATTATTAAAAGAACACGAGATGCTCACTATGGCTGAAATGGCTGAACAGTTGGGCTATACACATCCTTCTATGGTAGTACTGCTAAAAAAGATGACAGCTAAGGGATATGTTTGTTCAGAAAGGGATACCGTGGATAAACGCAAGCAAAACATCAAATTGACGCATAAATCTTACGAGTTACTTCCGGAGTTGGAACATGTTTGGGGCAGTTGTGAGCAAGCTATCTATAAAATGTTGGATGAAGATCTTTCCATATTGAAATCTCTAGATGCCATAGAGGATGCTTTAAAGGAAGTCCCTTTTAATGAGCGTTTTTATAAAGCATATCATAACTCAAATTAAAACAAAAGCGTATGAGACCTTCTAAGTTTACAAGAGACCCATCGCCTCAGGTGTTGTCAAGGAGGCATATGATTTCAACTTTGAGCCTAGGGTTGAGTTTTAGCATGCTTCCTTCCTTTATGGCATCGGCAATGACAGAAATTTCCAAAGAAGCTTTGGACCATGGAGAACGACTTATTCCTTTAGAAGAAAAGGACTATGCAGGAATGCAGCTATTTATAGAACAATGCCTTGAGGCCCAAAAGGAACCAAATCCTCAGGAAGCTGTAAGGGAAGTTTTGGCAAGGGCAATGTCCAATCCAAAAACCATTCTGAAGGCCATTGGAGAACCTCAAGAAGCTGGTTTAAAGGTGTTTTTACGCTCAAAAGAGCTCACCATTTTTGCGGCTTCGTGGACGCCACAAATGAATTTAATGCCCCATAATCATTGTATGTGGGCCAATATTGGAATTTACACAGGGAGGGAAGACAATATTCTTTGGGAACGAGACCAAGAACACTTGAAAGCCTCAGACGTAAAGTGCTTGTTTGCGGGCGACGTGGCGAGTTTGCAGACCAATGCCATCCATTCGGTTACCAATCCGTTACAAAGGTTTACAGGTGGATTACATATTTATGGAGGCGATTTTTTTGCCATTGAACGCAGTCAATGGGATCCTGAAACCTTAGAAGAAGAACCTTCCAATGGTGATGTGATACACAATATATTCAAGAAAGCCAACGAACAATTACTTAAAAGAACCAGCGAGGATTAAATAAGAAATTATGAAACGGGAATTAATATCAAGTGGAAGTCCTTATGAAGACATCATTGGATTTAGCAGAGCTGTACGTGTTGGAGCCCATATTAGTATTGGAGGCACAGCACCTATGGATGCGCATGGAAATACCGTGGGCGTTGGCGATATTAGGCAACAAACCAAACAATGTTTGGAAACTATAGAAATAGCCTTAAAAAAGGCAGACGCCAGTTTGAATGATGTGGTGAGAACCCGGATGTTTTTAACCAATATCCATGATTGGAAAGCAGCCGCTGAAATCAGGGCCATGTATTTCAAAAGTATTAAGCCAGTAGATACTATCATGGAAGTTTCCGGTTTTATTAATCCAGATTGGCTCATAGAAATTGAAGTTGATGCCATTGTAGCTTCGTAGCTTGTTAAGATGAATTACTTTGTTTACTAAAAATGACATCGCTGAGAATCGCGTATTTGAAAATTTCTTGACATTGGTACGGAATTTTAAAAATATGGCGAAGTGGAAATTTTGTTGTATTTAAGCAATAGAAAAGTACAAGAACTTTTTACCGTAATTTCTTTTAACATAATATCTGACGATATGAGTCTAAGACATCATATCTGATATTATGCTAAATAGCCGTGAAATACGGCTGTACAGAAATTAACATATAATTGAACTATAATTTATATTATGTAAAATAGAAATTATCTGATTTTGATATTCCCTTTTTCAACTTCTATTATTTGTTTTCCTTGATACGTCTGATATACACATCCAATACCCTGTTGTAATGCTCCAGATGCTGTTGGTATTGGCTTTCGGTAAGTAAAGGTTTTATTTTGGCATTCACCTTTGTTTTGTCTTCTTCGATTTTAGATAAAATTTCTGCCTGATCGTAATTTTTATCCTTATCTGTTAAACGGCCCAGTTCATAAATATGATCGGATAAAATACTGGCATATGTATTTCTGGTACTTTCTGACAATCCCAATTTGTTGGTCTGCTCGTAAAACCACATTTGGATATTATCCCGTTCATCTGGTGTGAAGACTTCCACTTTGTTGGCCATCCGCTCTTTTTCTTTAGGCGTTAAGGTATTTTGAGCGTTTGTAGAAAGGATTCCTCCTAAGGCCAAAATGGCCAATACATAGGTTTTATTAGCTGCCATATAAAATTGTTTTATGTATTAAATATAGTGTAAAGTCCTCATATTTAACAGTAAACAGTTTGAAAATTATACTTACTGATAGATTTTCCTTAAATTATGTAATCATTTATAATCTATAAGCGCAGTTCATCCGTAGATATACATAAGACATCGAAACATTAATTAAATAACTATTATGAGAAAATTTTCTATTGTAATACTTACAGCAATTGCTTTGACCTCCTGTGTGTCCAAAAAGAAATATTTGGCACTTGAAAAAGACAATGGAGAGTTGAAAAGTGAACTCACCAAAACCAAGGTTGAAAACGAAGAATTGGAAGCGCAATTTGCCGCTATTCAAGCCCGTGTAGATCAATACAATGCCCGAATTAACTCCCTTTCTGAAGAATCTGATGCCAAAATGGTATCTGTTGACGGGGTTGTGATTTCTGAAGATCAAAAGGCACAAATGCGAGAGATGTTAAAGAACGTCCCTCCTGCTTATTTGGCCAATGCCAAAACCTTGAAGGATTCCATGAACGCTGCTATTTCGTACAATGTAAGAAGCAATGTTACCAATATTGATGAAACCGAAGATGTGAGCATGAATATTGAAGGAACTGTTGTAATGATTTCCATTGCAGATGAGCTATTGTTTAGATCTGGAAGCTTCAATATCAGTAATGATGCGGACCATATTTTGAAAAAATTGGCAGATGTTATCAACTCAGAACCAAGTGTTGAAGTAATGGTTGAAGGGCATACAGATTCACAATCTATCAGCAATGTAAAAGTATCAGACAACTGGGAATTAAGTGTATTGCGTGCTGCTTCTGTAGTGAAAAAATTGCAAAACGACTTTGATGTAGCTCCAGAAAAACTTATCGCTGCTGGACGTAGTTTTTACCAGCCTCTAACCGACAATGATACTGCAGAGCATAGAGCTATCAACAGAAGAACTAGGATTTTAATCCTTCCAAACTTGGATAAGTTCTTTGCATTAATATCAGCTGAAGAGTAAATCGCTCTCCTGATAACCTGTTATTTAATTAATCCTGTTAAAAAAGACTACTTCCCTCAAAGTAGTCTTTTTTTTATGCTATTTAAAAAGTCGGAATTAAGTTATTTAAGTAAAATATTGTTTTGGTTGTCAATACCTTATATTGTTTGGTTGAAAAATAACATATTCGCATAAGTTTTTGTTAAAAAAGTGAAAGGTTTTGATAGTTGGAAAACTTTGTTACATTTGAAAGAACCAATATTTAATTAACTAAACACAACCAATTCTTTTATGAGAAAAACTACGCTCTGTTTTTTACTGTTTTTCATATCCTTACACGGTTGGTCCCAGCAATCTGTGGCCCGTGAATGGAATGAAGAGCTTTTATCGGCCATCCGTATTGATTTGGCCAGACCTACGGTACATGCCCGGAACCTATTCCACTCTTCTATAATTATGTATGATGCCTGGGCCATTTTTGACGATGTGGCCGAAACGGTATTTTTAGGAAAAACCTTTGGTGGCTACGATTGCCCTTTTGATGGTATCGCTACTCCAACCGATGTGGCTGCAGCAAGACATGAAATTATTAGCTATGCCATGTTTAGACTCCTAAGCCATCGCTTTGAAAATGCACCCAATAGTGCCGTGAGCGAGGCGTCATTTTTAACCCGTTTTACAGATTATGGTTATGATTCAGAATTTGTTTCTACCGATTATAGTGGTGGGTCTTATGCCGCTTTGGGAAATTATTTAGCTGAACAAATGATTGCTTTTGGGCTACAGGATGGTTCCAATGAAGCCGCTGGTTATGTTAGCAATTATTATGCACCTGTGAACGATCCTTTGATTTTGGATTTATATGATGACAATAGTGGTATTAACCCTAACCGCTGGCAGCCTTTGGCCTTTGATGTTTACATTGATCAAAGTGGGAACGTATTTCCTTTGACAACCCCTTCTTTTGTTGGGCCTGAATGGGGACAAGTAACGCCTTTTGCCCTAAAAAGTGAAGATTTGGATATTTTGAATGATGGCTTTGATTGTTATGTTTACAACGATCCAGGAGCACCGTGGTACATTCAGGAATCGGATGAAGATGGTATCGAGGATCCTTATAAGTGGAGTTTTTCATTGGTAGCCTCTTGGTCGTCGCATTTAGATCCTGCCGATGAGACCATGATTGATATCTCTCCTGCCAGCATAGGAAATTTTGATAGCGAAAACTTTCCGGAAACCTTTGCCGAATATCAGGAATTCTATGATTTTATGGAAGGTGGCGATGCCAGCACAGGACACGATTTAAATCCTGCCACTAACCTTCCCTATGAACCGCAAATGGTGAAACGTGCAGATTATGCCAGGGTTTTGGCAGAATTTTGGGCCGATGGCCCCTCTTCGGAAACACCACCAGGACACTGGTTTACTATTTTAAATTATGTAAGCGATCATCCCGATTTGGAGAAAAAATTTGGAGGTGAAGGCGAGATTTTGGAGGATTTGGAATGGGATGTAAAATGCTATTTGGCCCTTGGAGGAACGGTACACGACTGTGCGGTTAATACTTGGGGAATCAAAGGGTATTACGACTATATTCGTCCAATTTCAGCTATTCGATATATGGCTTCAAAAGGACAAAGTTCTGATGCCTCCTTACCTAGTTACGACCCTCACGGGTTGCCCTTGATAGATGGTAGAATTGAATTGATTCAAACTGGGGATCCATTGGCTGGAGAAAATGATGAAAATGTAGGTCAAATAAAAGTGTATGCCTGGAAGGGGCCTGATTATATTGAAGAACCAGAAACCGATGTTGCTGGTGTAGATTGGATTTTGGGTACACATTGGTGGCCTTACCAACGTCCTTCTTTTGTGACGCCTCCATTTGCAGGTTATTTATCAGGACACTCAACCTTTTCAAGGGGCGCTTCCGAAACTATGACTTTATTGACAGGTGATGAATTTTTCCCAGGAGGAATGGGAACTTTTGACTTAGTGGAGAACGAATTTTTGGTATTTGAGGAAGGTCCTACACAGAATATGACCTTACAGTGGGCTACCTATAGAGACGCCTCAGACCAAACAAGTCTGTCAAGAATTTGGGGAGGTATCCACCCTCCTATTGACGATATTGGTGGACGCGTTATTGGAAAAAAAATAGGCCCAGATGCCTTTTCTAAAGCGGTAACCTATTTTAACGGAGAAACATTGTCTACGGACCCAGTTGCCCAAACTCCAAGTATAAAAATGTATCCAGTTCCATTCCATGACCAATTAACGGTACAACATGGTTATGCGGAAACTTTAGAGTTGAAATTGTTCAGTATGGATGGAAAGCAATTGCTGTCCAGAACACTACAGGCTCATGAAACAGCTAATTTATCTTTGGAACAACTTTCTACAGGCATGTATCTTGCTAAATTTTACAACAGTCAGAACACACCTGTGTTAGTTAAAAAAGTTGTAAAAAATTAGACCAATCCTAAAGCGTATGGTATTTTTGTGACTCCATAAAAATACCATATGCTTTCACTTAAAAACATCTTTCGTATTACAGCCTTCTTGGAAGGAATTTCTTATATTTTATTGCTGTTTATTGCGGTTCCCATTAAATATTTTGGGCAAGACCCTCAATATGTAAAACTATTGGGCATGCCACATGGCTTATTGTTTATTGCCTATATTATTTTTGCCATTATTTTGGGAAGTAGGTTAAAGTGGAACAATAAAATTCTTATTAAAGTTTTAATTGCCTCAATTCTGCCTTTTGCTACCTTTGTTGTAGACAGAAAACTATTAAAACAAGAGGCATAACGTGGAATCATTTTCGCATTATTTTTACGATTATTTTATTTCTTTAGACTTTTCGGAAACGGCAGCCACCTATTTGAATATGGGAGTATTGCTAGTCATTTTGGCTATCATCATTCTTGTTGCGGATGTGGTGACCAAAAAAATATTAGTGAGCACTTTTGAAAAATTTGCCCATAAATCCAAAACCAATTTCGACGACCTTTTAATTTCCCATAAGGCCCCTCGAAATTTGGCGCATTTGGTACCTTTTTTAATCACCTTAAATCTTTTCCCTGTAGTTTTTGTGGACTTTCCAAACTTTGAGGCTCCTGTAGAAGCTTTGATTAAAGTGTATGGAGTCCTACTCTTCATTTGGATTTTAAGAAGTGTTTTAAAGACTTTAGAAGCCTATTTTAAAACCTTGCCTCGCCTTAAGGACAAGCCTATAGACAGTTACATACAGGTTGTAATGCTTTTTGTATGGGGGATTGGTTTGATTCTTTGTTTTGCAATTCTTACCAATATTTCCATTGTTCGATTTTTAACAGGATTAGGGGCTGCTTCGGCGGTTTTACTGTTGATTTTCAAGGATACCATTTTGGGGTTTGTGGCCAGTATTCAGGTTGCAGTAAACGACACCATCAGAATTGGCGATTGGGTGACCATTGAAAAGTTTGGAGCGGATGGTACGGTAATCGAAATCAATTTGAATACGGTTCAGGTACAAAATTTTGACAATACCATTACCAATATCCCGACCTCTGCCCTTATTTCGGAATCTTTTAAGAATTGGCGAGGGATGAGCAATTCCGGCGGACGACGAATTAAGAGATCCTTAATTATTAAAGTGTCTTCGGTAAAATATTTAGACCCTCAAGGTGTGGAAGACCTTAAAAAGATTCAGTTGATTAACAATTATCTTACGACACGTCAAAAAGATATTGACAACTACAATAGCAACCATAATATTGATAAGTCTTTGCTTATAAACGGTAGAAACCTGACTAATTTGGGTGTGTTTAGAAAGTATATACAGACTTATATTGAAAACCATTCAGCCATTAATAAGGATATGATGATCATGACGCGCCAATTGGAGGCTACAGCACATGGTATTCCTTTAGAAATTTATGCATTTAGTAGTGACAAGCGTTGGGAGAATTATGAATATATCATTTCAGATATTTTTGATCATATGCTTGCAGCGGTTCCCTACTTTGGGCTGGAAGTGTTCGAGGTAATAAATGGAAACCTAAACCTTAGCAAGAACTAAAGTTTAGGTTTCTTAATAATAATTTGGTGTACTAATTGGCTTTTGCCTTGGCTTCATCAATCATTTCCTGATTGGCAACGATTCCTATTTCAACGCGTCTATTTTTAATTCTTCCTTCTTCGGTGGAATTGTCAAAACGCGGTTTGGTTTCTCCATAACCCTCTACAGAGAAGCGTCCTCTGGAAACTCCTTTGGCCACTAAATAATCTACTACAGACTGCGCTCTTTTTTTGGATAATGACATATTGTAGGCTTCATCTCCCGAAGAGTCTGTATGCCCTTCAACCAACAGGTTAGTGTCTGGAAATTCTATAAACACTTCTGAAAGTGCATCCAAATTGCTTTTTGCTTCTGGCGTTAAATCTGATTTGTTGATGGTAAAGGTGACGCCACTTCTATCATCAAAAGATAAGTGAATCCCCTCTCCAATACGTTCCACTTCGGCTCCTGGTACCGCTTGTTCAATTTTCTTGGCCTGCTTATCCATAACATTCCCAATAATGGCTCCGGAGGCCCCACCTACGGCAGCTCCAATTAAGGCGCCTTTAAGGTCTCCCCCTATCAAGCCCCCAACCAAAGCACCACCTGCTGCCCCTGCCGCAGCTCCTCTTTGGGTTTTATTTGAATTTTGTATGGCACTACAACTAATCATTAGGGCCGAAATCATTATAACAAGCGTGTATTTTAATTGTATTTTCATGATTTATTGGTTTTTATAAGTTAATGTCGTCCGAAACTTTAGAAAACTTTAGAAGCACATCGAAAGATTTTCCTTCATAGGTAGATGGTACACGCAATACCATATTGGAAGCACTTAAACTTTCAATTTTAGAACGGTATCCCGTTTTGGATTTGTCCAAGGGATGGTTTTTCTCATCCGCATATTTGAATTGAAAGTAACGAGCACCCTCGGTTTCATAAAAGGACCAAATCATACGGCTGCTAGTTACTTGGCAGGTAGAATTACTGGCATTAGTAGTAAAGCGTCCCGTGTTGTTGTTGGGAATAAAAACCCACTCACTACCTCGCAAACAAGCAGAATCGGTGTTATCGAACATATAGGCTTTGTAAAGCCCTTCTTCACCAATGAAATCAATATCTTCAACAGTCCACGTTCCCTTGAGGGTTCGCTCGTTGGTTTTATCGGCCGTAGAAGATGATGAGCCACAACTTAACAAAAATAAGCACCCTAGGAGTGCGACGGTTAATGCTTTCATAATTAATGGTTTAAGTTGCTTAAAGATACAAAAAAATTGATAAGCTGTTGACCGTGAATTAATTAGTTTTGCAATCTATCCTTTACAAATTCAATTTCTGTTTTACCATGTGCTTGGGGCTTGCCATCGGGACCTAAATTCACCATGACAATATTATCGACCGTAAGGATGGTTTCTCTGGTCATTTTGTTCCTGGCTTCACATTTTAGGGTTAAGGAGCTTTTTCCAAACTTGGTAACTTCAATACCAATTTCGATGATATCGCCTTTTTTGGCAGAGCTGGTAAAGTTGATTTCTGAAATGTATTTGGTCACCACTCTGGAATTCTCTAACTGAATTACCGTATACAGTGCCACTTCTTCATCTATCCAAGCCAATAATTGCCCTCCAAATAGGGTTCCGTTAGGATTTAGGTCTTCGGGTTTTACCCATTTTCTAGTATGAAATCTCATAGGTTTTATAATAAGGTTTGTTGTGTATTGTCTTTGTTTGGAATTTTTAGTTGGCAGCCCAAAGCACCATTAAGTTTTTCTATAAAATGTGCAGACAACAAAGGCGATTCTTTCTCAATGTTTTGATGTACAAAGAAGTTGATTTCCTTAATGCCTTGATCTTGCCAATGTTTCAATCTTTCTACCCAGCCTTCCAAACGATTATAGTCTGTGGCATGATTGGCTCCAACATATCTTACAAAGGCTTTGGGCGTTGTTAATCGCATGTGCATGATATCTCTTCTTCCTGCACTATCCACTAGGACGTTGGTGATATTATTCTTCTCCAAAAGATCATATAGTTGATCAGAAATGACAGTGTCATTATACCAGTCGGTGTGTCTAAACTCTATGGCCAGTGGTATTTCCTTGGGCCAGCGTTCTACGAAAGATACTACACGGTCAAAATCCTTGGGCGCAAAATTATTGTGCATTTGCAGGAAGATGGTCCCTAGTTTTTCCTTTAGGTTGGAAGCATTAAATAGGTAATCTTCCACCACAGACTGTACTTCATTAAGGCGTTTCCAATGACTAATTTCCTGATTCAATTTTGGGAAGAATTTAAAACCTTCAGGGGTTTTGTCGTACCAGGCCGAAAATTGTTCCGCAGGGAAAATCCTATAAAAGGTAGCGTTGAGCTCAATGGCATTGAACTGACGGGAGTAATAGCTTAATTCATCTTTGGTGCCTCTTGGGTAAAATCCTTTGAGATCAGCTTTGTTCCATTTGGCACATCCCACGTAAATTTCAGGTACGTTATCATCTTTCACCGAATTCAAGACACGAAGGGTGTCTATATGGTCTTGTGGAATGGTGAAATCTATGCCTTCGGGATTAGGAACGCTTCCAAATTTCATAAAAATGTGGTTTTCAAAAAGTGTCTTTCAAAGATACGGTATTATGAAAATTTGTCCTATGCAAATGGGATATAAAAGGGCAATACGTGTATTCAAACAGTTAATACTGTTGATAAACTAGTTAACAACAAATGGTTTGGGCAACCAAAACGGCTTTTTTAATTTATAACTTTAAGAAAAACAATAGCCATGTCACGATCTTTAGACTTGTTACAGATTCGTCCTGTAATCTCTTCCGCTTTAATTTATGAGAACATGACTCGCGATGAGCACTTCCAAAATCAAACCTTAAGACCCATTATCAAGCTTCAAGGGGAACTGTTTGTTGCTGTGTTTAAAAATTATGTAGATAAACATAAAAATGTATTTTATGAATTATCTTTGTCCAAGCAACTAGACTACATCGAGAATGCCATCCATAAGGATATGAAGTTTCGGAACTCCCTTAAAGGAATGGTAATTGGTCAATTTACGGTTGAAGAATACGAGATCTACATTCAAAATTCTTCAGCATTGAACAAACGCATGATGGGACTGGTCAAGGAACGATTAATTGATTATATACAGTTATTAGAGCCCAAAGTGGCTTGATTTATGAATTTAAAACACGAACTGTTATCGGCATGTTTGGAACATGTCAATAAGCGCATTGTTAGTTACAAAAATGAAATAGAACTAATTAAGGAAGCCATAGAATCCAATGATAAAGGCGGTGATGACGAAGATGACTCGGGAAGCGGAAAGCTGTTTGATGATTTGGAGAAAAACAGCCAGCATATGGCCGATGCTTCCAAAGCTTTGGAAACCCTTAAATTGATTAACCCCAATTTAAAACATGACAGTGTAGTGTTGGGAAGTCTTGTAACTACCAATACAGCCACCTTTTATATGGCTACTAGTATTGGCAAAATAGACGTAGACAATTCACCTTATTTAGTAATCTCGCTAAACTCTCCAATAGGTGCGCTT
Source organism: Mangrovimonas sp. sgz306409 (assembly GCF_059735265.1). Classification (NCBI taxonomy): domain Bacteria; kingdom Pseudomonadati; phylum Bacteroidota; class Flavobacteriia; order Flavobacteriales; family Flavobacteriaceae; genus Mangrovimonas; species Mangrovimonas sp. sgz306409. The sequence continues at coordinate 244,626 of NZ_JCAPEU010000004.1, read as the reverse complement.
TTGAAAAATAAAGTTGTAGGTGACTCCGTGACGTTCAACAACACGACCTATACCATAAAGAGCATTAGCTAGATAATAGATTCACCATTTAGGTTGGTAGTAAGTACTTCGCTCATATAGTCAAAATATGGGCGAACTGCTTTAAATGCCTCATTGACATCTTCCAAAAAGCTGTTGGAGAGCACTTCTTTATCGGTGTAATTTTTCACAAAGATGTATTGCTTTTTCTTGATAAGATCTATAGCAGGATCTTCTTTATTGAAGTCGCGTGGCGCACTTTTTAGTTCATCACCTTTTAATTGGCCCCAAACGGACTTAAAACTTGGTGCGTTAATAATGTTGCGCATGATACTGGCATCCATTTCAAATTCCTTTCGCATACGGAAGAGATCCTCTTTGTTGGGCTCCCAAAATCCTGTAGCAATAAAAGATTCGTTGTTTGGGGATATATGCAAATAATAGCCTCCACGAAGCTGTGGTTTCTGTCTGTGAAATGAACCTCCAAAATGGGTTTTATAAGGCGATTTATCTTTAGAAAACCTTACATCACGGTAAATTCTAAAAAGTTTCAAATTATCTAATTCGTCATGGCTTTTTAACAATTCCAGCATGTGGTTATAGGCTGATTTCACTTCCTTTTCAACCGTATTAAATTTTTTTTTATGAGTATTGAACCAATCCCTATCATTATTCTCTTTTAACTGACTTAGAAAATTAAATACTTCGGGTGAAAAGGATGTTGCCATGGTTTTTAGATTTTATTGAGATTTAAAAGTACAAAAAAGTCCCTTTTTTAGAGGGACTTTCTTAGATATGTTATAGTACTGAATTAATCTTTATCAAGTACATCCTCTACTTCATCTTTCACATCATCTGCAGCGTCTTCAATAGCATCGCCTGCATCATCTATGGCATCCTCAATTTTTTCACTGGTAGACTTTTTCTCTCTACAACTTGTAACAGTAGCAGACAATGAAAACAACAATACAATGGCTAAAAATACTTTTTTCATAATACTTATTTTAAAGGTTAGAAAATGTGTTTAGGTATCAACCTAGTTTTACTAAAGGTACAATAAAAGTCTTAGCTACTAATTATTTTGGTTGAAACCCTAAAACTCTCAATAAAAATTACGGTTTCTATATTTGACAGAATACTCCTTTAACATCTTTAACAAACCTTCTATTGAATTAACATAATTTATAAGAATAATTGTACATATCATTGGCGTAAATTAACAGTATGCTTGGTTTTACTAGGGATTGCTTGAGCTTATGTTTTACTTTTAATAATAAAAAGCAACTACTTAATAAACAATAAATTACATTTTACTTGTGTATTGTTTATTTTTTTTTTAAACTGCAATTAAATTAATTGACACAAAGACATGGGCAGACCAGCAACAAAGCCTGCAAAACTCAAAGATGGGTTTTACTTAGAAATAAGAAATAGAGGGGCAAAAGACGGTATCAAGCTATACAGAGATACAAAAGCCAAAATGTTAAGAACCATTAAGGAATATGAACGTGTTAAGGATATTATCATCTTGGGAGAGTCCAAAAATGGGAAATGGGTGAACAAAGAACCCATAGTACATATTGCCGATCACTAATCACTTCTTTTCATTTTTTTCTTCATAAAATTTATAGGTTACCAATAATTTCCTAAATTGTACTGTAGCAGTTTTCCTAAAATTGTACTTACATTCGCGAATATTAACCAATTAATCTATAGAAATTTTATGAACACGACTTTTAAAACAAAACCGCCTATTTGGTTTTGGATTGTAAGTGTTGTTGCCTTGGTATGGAATGCTATGGGGGTTTTGCAATATCTTGGGCAGACCTACCAAACTGAGAGTTTTAAATCTCAGTACACCAATGAACAACTTGAAATTATCTCTAATACACCAGCTTGGGCGATTGCTGCATTTGCCACTGCCGTTTTTGGAGGCATCTTGGCCAGCATTGCTCTGGTTTTAAGAAAAAAAGCGGCTTATCCCCTCTTTCTCATTTCTTTAATAGGTGTAGTGGTTCAAATGATCCACAATCTGTTTTTAGTAAAATCTGTTGACATTTACGGTCCCTTTGCAGTTATTATGACAGGGATGATTATTGTTTTTTCACTTTTATTTTTATGGTTCTCAAAAAAGTCAATTGCGAACCATTGGATTTCTTAAGCTATCATTACAACTTTTCACATAGAGGTATCAGTTTCTGATACCTTTTTTTATTCGTGGAATTCTATAGAATTTAAGATCAATCCAGATGGAGGTGCTATATACTCCACCACGTGTTCACTTCCTGGCAATAAAGATTCCTTGATGAATTCCAGTGAAATTTCTCCTTTTCCAAGTTTGATTAAGGCGCCCATCATCATCCGAATTTGATTTCTTCCAAAGCCTTGCCCCTTCACCTTAAACGCAAAGGTTTCTTCGGGAAAAAAATTGGCCGTAAACATGGTGTTTTCTACAATTTCACTGTGTATGATGGTTCTGTCAAACACACCAGTGTCTGACGCTTTGTAACAGTATGTTTTAAAGTTATGTGAGCCCTGAAACAATTTTGCCCCTTCTTTCATTAACTCGATATTTAAGGGATCTAAAATTGTTGTTAATATTGGCGCACAAAACGGATGGCATTTTTGTCCGTGGGTGAAAAGGTAAAGGTATTCCTTTACTTTGGAGTGTTGGATGACATTGAAATTTTCATCAACCTTTTGCATAGAAAGGGCTCTAATATCCTGAGGTAAATTGTAATTGAACCATTCCAAAAACTCGGTTTCATTTTCAATTTCATGATAGAGAAACAGTTCAAAAGCCGCCTCATTGGCAGATACCATAGCATCGGTTCTTCCTGCCGCCAGAGTTTTGAATTGTTTGCCCTCCAATACAAATTTGAAGGTCCTATCTATCATTAAATGAAGAGTTTTTAGCTTGGGCTGTTTTTGCCAACCGTGAAAACGGTATCCTAAATACTGTATCTTAAAAACGTAGTAAAATCTTTCTTGAAACATGGCGGCAAGTACGCTAATTTTTAGGGGTATCGCAAAATTTAGTGCCGTGTTTTTAGTATGCCAACCACATCCTTTAAAGTGTAACCTTTAGCTTGGAGCAAAATTAAATAATGGAATAGCAAATCGGCGCTTTCGTTTAAAAACAATTCTTCATTGTCATCTTTGGCCTCTATGACCACTTCAACGGCCTCTTCCCCTACTTTTTGTGCAATTTTATTGATGCCCTTTTCAAATAGGGATGCTACATAAGATTCCGACGGTTTAAAATTCTCTTTTCGGTTTTGAATAATGTCTTCTAAAGTTGTTAGAAATCCAAAATTAAGGCGGTTAGGCATGTTCCAGCAGGTATCACTTCCTTTGTGACAGGTCGGGCCAAAAGGTGTAGCCTGAATCAATAGGGTATCACCATCGCAATCAATCTTTATATCTACAAGTCTTAGTACATTTCCACTTTCTTCCCCCTTGGTCCAAAGACGCTGTTTGCTTCTGCTATAGAAGGTTACCAAGCCGGATACTTTCGTTTTTTCTAGGGCCTCTTCGTTCATATAGCCCAACATGAGGACGTTTTTAGTTTCAGCATCCTGTATGATGGCAGGAACTAAGCCATTTTTGTTTTTATCGAAGTTTATTTGCATTCTCTTTCAAGTTTAAAGATGAATTGGGCACCGCTTTCTATAATCTGACGGCAATGCCTTTTTCTTTCAATTTCTGTTTTAATGTTTTGATTTCAATTTCACCATAATGAAATACACTGGCGGCAAGAGCAGCATCGGCATTTCCTTTGGTGAAGGCTTCTTCAAAATGTGCTATGCTTCCTGCGCCTCCCGATGCAATAATGGGGATATGAAGCTCTTTGGATAATTGCGCCAAAGCCCCATTGGCAAAACCATTTTTGGTGCCATCGTGATTCATGGAAGTAAAGAGGATTTCCCCTGCACCCCTATCCTGAGCTTCCTTGGCCCATTCAAAAAGGTCAAGGTCTGTGGGAATACTGCCACCTGCCAAATGAACCTTCCAAATGCCATCAATCTGTTTAGCATCTATAGCTACCACGATACATTGATTTCCAAATTTAGCCGATAACTGATTGATCAAATCCGGTCTTTTCACCGCCGAGGAATTAATCGATACTTTGTCGGCACCACACTTTAACAGGGCATCGACATCTTCAATAGACCCAATTCCTCCTCCAACAGTAAACGGAATATTGACTTGTTCCGCCACATGAAGTACGAGCTCCAAAGTGGTTTTTCGAGCTTCCTGAGTGGCTGAAATATCCAAAAAAACCAGCTCGTCAGCGCCTTTTTTGGCGTATTGTTGGGCCAATTCCACAGGGTCGCCAGCGTCCAATAAATTGACAAAGTTAACGCCTTTAACCGTGCGCCCATTTTTAATATCCAAACAAGGGATGATACGTTTCGTAAACATAATTTTAAATTAGTCTTTTTTCAAGATCCTTCATTTGAATTCGACCTTCATAAATAGCTTTTCCAACGATGGCCCCTTCACAACCAATGGCTTCCAATTTATCAATATCGTCCAAGTTACAAATGCCTCCAGATGCAATAAGTTTTAAGCTTTGGGGACCATCCTTGCATTGAGCAAGGATTTTCTTGTAAAGTTCTATTGCGGGGCCTTCTAGCATCCCATCTTTACTGATATCGGTACAAATAACATACTGTATTCCCTTTTCTTGATACGATTTGATAAACGGCATGATATTCAAATCACTTTCTTCCTGCCAGCCTGATGTGGCGATTTTTTCATCTTTGCAATCTGCGCCCAAAAGGATTTTGTCACTTCCATATTTGCTGAGCCAAGCTTCAAATATTTCAGGATTTTTAACAGCAATGCTTCCTCCAGTAATCTGTGATGCACCCGAATTAAATGCGACGTGCAAATCTTCATTCGTTTTTAAACCTCCCCCAAAGTCAATTTTCAGGTTGGTTTTAGAGGCAATCTGTTCCAAAATTTTATAATTGACAATGTGCTTGCTTTTCGCACCATCCAAATCTACTAAGTGCAGATATTCAACCCCTGCACCTTCAAAAGATTTAGCAACTTCCAAAGGGTCTTCGTTATATATTTTTTTGGTACTGTAATCGCCTTTTGTAAGTCGAACACATTTACCTTCTATAATATCTATGGCTGGAATTATTCTCATGTTTCTATAATTTTAAAGCTCTAAAAAATTAGCTAATAGTTTACTGCCAACTTCACCACTTTTTTCTGGGTGAAACTGGACACCGTAAAAGTTGTTGTGTTGCAATGCCGAAGCATAAGAAGTGCCATAGGTTGTGGTTGCTATGGTTTCTGGACACATTTCGGCATAATAACTATGTACCAAATACATAAAGGCCATTTCATGGATTCCTTTAAACAAATTGGATGTTATATTTTCCACGGTATTCCACCCAATTTGAGGTACTTTTATATTTTGTTCCGTTGCAAATCGTTTCACCTTGGTTTGAAAGATTCCTAAGCCATCTGTATTACCTTCCTCTGTATGCTGACACAATAACTGCATGCCCAAACAAATCCCCAAAACAGGTTGTTTGAGTTTTGGAATTATGGTGTTTAATTCATGGCTGCGCAACATATTCATGGCAGAGCTAGCCTCTCCTACACCTGGAAAAATAACTCTGTCTGCAGCCATAATAGTCTCTTTATTGGAAGATAATGTAGTTTCCACCCCTAACCTTCCAAAAGCAAACTGAATGCTTTTAATGTTTCCTGCGCCATAATCAATAATTACAAGTTTCATTTCTTCTATTTGATTTATAAGACTCCTTTGGTAGATGGTAACACCATTTTTTCAATATCGCGTTTCACGGCCATTTTAATGGCTTTTGCCAAGGCTTTGAAAATGGCTTCTATCTTGTGATGTTCATTGATGCCTTCTGCTTTGATGTTCAAATTGCATTTAGCGCCATCTGTAAAGGATTTAAAGAAGTGGAAAAACATTTCGGTTGGCATTTGCCCAATCATTTCCCGTTTGAAATCCACATCCCAAACCAACCAATTCCGTCCTCCAAAATCAATGGCTACTTGAGCTAAACAGTCATCCATTGGCAAACAGAAACCATAACGTTCCATACCGCGTTTATCACTTAAAGCTTTGGCAAATGTCTCGCCTAAAGCAATGGCGGTATCTTCAATGGTATGGTGCTCATCCACTTCCAAATCGCCATTAACCTTGATCTTTAAATCCAATTGTCCGTGGCGTGCCAATTGGTCCAACATATGGTCAAAGAATTTTAGGCCTGTATCAATAGAGCTTTTTCCTGTGCCATCCAAATTCAGTTCTATGGCTATTTTAGTTTCATTGGTATTTCGAGAGAGTTGTGCTACACGGTCCTTAGCCTTTAGGTACTTGTAAATCTCCTCCCAACTATCGGTTTCCAGTGCAATATAGGGTTGCAGTTCTTCTTCTTTGATAGAGATTTCAGAAGTCCCCAGATTAGTGTGATTGTTAATGTAAATGGCTTTGGAATTTAAGTTTTTGGCCAATTCCACATCGGTTAACCGATCACCTATCACAAAGGATTGGGTCAAATCATATGCTTCTGAAAAATACTTGGTCAACAGACCTGTGTTGGGCTTTCTCGTGGGCGCATTGTCATGGGCAAAGGTACGATCTATAAACTGTTCAGAGAACAGGACATCTTCCTGCTGAAAGGTTTCAATAATGAAATTGTGCACGGGCCAAAACGTATTTTCCGGGAATACTTCTGTTCCCAAACCGTCTTGGTTAGTGATCATCACCAATTCAAAATCTAATTCCCTTGCAATTTTGCTTAAATATTGAAACACTTTTGGGTAGAACTGCAATTTCTCAAATGCATCTATTTGTTCATCTTCTGGTTCTTTTATCAGGGTACCGTCACGGTCTATAAATAATACTTTTTTCATAACGAGGTTTCTAGATTTTTTAGGGTTCGGATGAGTATTTGATTTTCTTTGGGATTCCCAACTGTAATACGCAGGCAATTGGCACATAAGGGCTCTTTGCTCCTATTACGAACCACAATGCCTTTTGCCACAAGTTGCTCATATCGTTTATTGGCATCGTCAACTTTTAAAAGCAAAAAGTTGGCATCTGAAGGATATATTTTTTCAATATATGAAATGTTCTCAAGTTCTTTTTGAAGCAGTTCTCGTTGTTCCAAAATGCTGAACACTTCGTCTTGAACCTGAGCAACTTCCTGTAGTTGACTTAAAGCTTTTTGTTGGGTTAATTCATTGATATTGTAAGGAGGTTTGATCTTGTTGAGCAAGGCAATGATTTCTTTGGAAGCATAGCAAATTCCCAATCGTATTCCTGCCAATCCGTAAGCTTTGGACAAGGTTTGAGTGACGATAAGGTTTGGAAAATCCTCCAATCGGCTGAGCCAACTTTCCTGGGTAGAAAAGTCTATATAAGCTTCATCTATAATTACCAATCCTTGAAATGATTGAATCAACTCTTCAATGACTGATGCCTTAAAACTGTTCCCGGTAGGATTGTTTGGCGAGCATAAAAACAACAGTTTAGCAGTATTGTCTACAGTGTTTAAAATATCTTCTACATTGGGCTGAAAATCTTCCGTAAGCAAGATTTTTATAGTCTTGACCGCATTGACATTGGCCAAAACTTCATACATCCCATATGTTGGTGGCAAAATGACAATGCTATCCTTGTTGGGTTCACAAAAGACCCTAAAAATCAAATCCAAGACTTCATCGCTTCCATTTCCTAAAAGGATTTGTTCCTTAGACACTTGTTTAAGTTCCGATAAGATCTCTTTTAGTTTGTTTTGTTGGGGATCTGGATAACGATTTAAACCATTATTGAAAGGGTTTTCGTTAGCATCCAAAAACACATAGTTGGCATTCATTTCTTTAAAATCATCTCTTGCAGAAGTATAAGGCTTTAATGCCATGACATTAGGGCGTGCCAGTTTTTTTATATCAATCATTGTTTTCATGCTGTTTTAGCTTTTTTCTGGATGTCATTCAAACGAATGGAGACCGCATTCTTATGGGCTCGTAAGCCTTCTGCTTCTGCCATGAGCTCTACGGATTCCCCAATACCTAACAATCCCTCAGGAGTAATCCTCTGATAGGTGATGCTTTTAGTGAAACTGTCCAAATTCACGCCAGAATACGCTTTACTAAAACCGTTAGTGGGTAACGTGTGGTTAGTTCCAGAAGCATAATCACCTGCACTTTCAGGGGTGTAATTGCCAATAAATACTGAACCTGCATTATTGATGCCGTTGACATAAAAATCTTCGTTTTCGGAACAAATGATTAAGTGCTCAGGCGCATATATGTTGATTAAATCCATAGCTTCTTCATCAGTTTTCATAAGAAAGCATTTGGAGTTGGCTATGGCCTTTTCTGCAATACTTTTTCTCGGTAATTGCTCAAGTTGACTTTCTACTTCTTTGATTACTTTATTGATAAAAGATTTTGAAGTGGACACTAGAATTACTTGGCTATCCGTACCGTGTTCGGCTTGACTCAACAGGTCCGAAGCCACATAAGTAGCATTGGCTGTGTCATCTGCCACTACCAATAATTCACTGGGGCCAGCGGGCATGTCTATTGCCATGCCATATTTAGTTGATAATTGTTTGGCTACAGTGACATATTGGTTTCCTGGACCAAATATTTTATAAACCTGGGGAATTGTATCTGTACCAAAGGTCATTCCTGCAATAGCTTGTATGCCCCCTATTTTGATTATCTTATCAATCCCGCATAGATTGGCTGTATAAAGTATTTCGTTAGCGATTGTTCCAGATTTGTTTGGTGGCGTGCATAATACTAATTCTTTACAACCTGCAATTTGCGCAGGAACGGCCAGCATGAGCACTGTTGAAAATAAAGGCGCTGTTCCTCCAGGAATATACAACCCAATTTTTTCAATTGGCCTTTTTTCTTGCCAACAGTTTACACCGGGCAAAGTCTCGACAGATACCTTTGTTGTTTTTTGAGCTTTGTGAAAGGCTTCGATATTGGTCTTTGCTACATTAATAGCCGTTTTTAGTTTGTCAGAAACTAAATTGCAAGCAGATCCTATTTCCTGTTTAGAGACTAAATTAGACTCTAGAGTCACACCATCGAAGAGTGATGTGTATTTTTTTATGGCTTCATCGCTATTGCGCTGTACATCTTCAAATATTTGTTCAACGGTGTGCTCTATAGTGGCCAAACTTTTTGTGGGACGTTTCAATAGCAGTTCCCACTGAGATCTATCTGGAGTTTCAATAATATTCATAATCACTTTTATTTAATTGTTTACAGCACCATGTTCTCGATAGGACACACCAAAATACCTTGCGCTCCCACGCGTTTTAATTCGTCGATAATGTCCCAGAATTCATGTTTATTGATAACTGAGTGCACCGAGCTCCAGCCCTCTTCTGCCAAGGGCAATACAGTTGGACTTTTCATGCCAGGAAGGATTTTAATGATGTCTTCAATTTTATCGTTTGGCGCATTGAGAAGCACGTATTTGGATTGCCTTCCTTTTAAAACGGATTGCAGTCTAAATTGAAGTCGGTCTAAAATTTCCTGTTGCTCCTTTCCAATAAGTGGTGAAGCCGCCAAAACCGCTTCGGATTTTAAAATGACTTCCACCTCCTTCAAATTGTTTTTAAACAAAGTGCTTCCACTGGAAACAATATCTACAATAGCATCGGCTAGGCCAATGTTTGGTGCAATTTCAACAGAACCATTGATAATGTGTAAATTGGCATTGATATTGTGTTTGTTAAGATATTGATTCACAGTGTTTGGGTAAGAGGTTGCAATGCGCTTGCCTTCAAGATCCTGAATACTTTTGAATTTCGAACTTTTTGGAATGGCAACAGAGACTTTACATCTTGAAAATCCCAATTTTTCTACAATGGTGAGATTTCCTCCCTTTTCAATTAAGACATTTTCCCCAATGATAGCAGCATCCACTACACCGTCTTTTAAATATTGTGGAATGTCTCCATTTCTTAAATAAAAGACTTCTAAAGGGAAATTCCGGGCGGCAACTTTCAACTGATCCTTGCCATTGTCTATGGATACCCCAATGTCATTTAAGATTCTCATGGAATCGTCGTGAAGGCGACCTGTTTTTTGAACTGCAATTTTTAATTTACTCATATTATGCTTTTTGATGTTTGAGTAAATCTGGGGCATGAAAGCAAAAAACCCGTTTGATTTACTCAAACGGGTTTTAGATAGTATTTGGATTTATTCAACACATCTTCATCTCGCCTGAGTGCAAGTATGAAAATGATGATGTAATTGAATAAAAGTCATTTCTTTTTAATGATTTGAAGTACAAATATTTGTGAATTAATTTTAGATATCCAAATAATTTAAAATCTATTTTAGAATTTCTTTTTTATAAAGATGGTCCACCAACACTTTAGAAAAACGTTTCGCTCCCTTTTTAACACTAGAAGGTGAAGATACAGAGGATTGTCCTTTCCAAATTAAAGACTCTTCTTTGGACTGCATTGAACTTAAATCATACAGAAAGGCTTCAAACCAATACTTTTTGTTACCGGAGGTGTAATAATCTGGATCTAGCACTTCGGTATAGCGCAAATTAACATGCTGTTCCAAGCGTTGATTGACAGGGGCTCCATACAACACTTCAGTGCTATATTCCGGAACGTCCAAATCGCCTAAATAACTCACAATAATGGCACCATCTACCCTATTTTGTTTAAGGGTTTTAGTAATGTAAGTTTCATTCCAATTGCCTTGGGTGATATTTTCCTTAAATAGTTCCGAACCATAAACCACATTGTCCATGCCATGTTTTTCGAATTTCTGGCCGATATGTTTTTCAAGAATTTCCTTTAATTCTAAATCGGAGCTCACGGCAATCACGGCTATTCGGCCATAATATTTTGGAAGTTCAAGGTTTGGTTTAAGCCAATTTGATGTCATAGATGGTCCGCAGGACATCATCAATAGTAGCATCATCAGTATGAAACCAAACCTTGTCACATCATTTTATTATTATTGATTTCCTAAAATAATAGGCATACCACTGTCTCCCGAACCAATTACAATGACTTTACTGTTTGGAGATTCCGAAAGTTGTATGGTTGCTTCAATTCCTTTGTCTTGAAGGATTTTATCTGTAAGTGAAGCACTCAGAATTTTATTGGCGTCAGCCTTTCCTTGGGCTTCAATTATTTGGCGTTCTGCTTCTTTTTGGGCCGTTACCAAGCGAAATTCATATTCCAAAGATTCCTGTTCTTGCTTCAGCTTACGCTCAATGGCATCTTTTATGGTTGGCGGAAGCGTTACATCCCTTACCAATACTTCGTTCAACTGGATGTATTGGTCATCCACTATCTTTTTGGTTTCCTCAAATATTTCCTGTTGAATTGCATCACGTTTACTGGAATACAATTGTTCTGGTGTATAGCGTCCTACGACACTTCTCGCTGCAGATCTGATAGCCGGCAACAATACGCGTTCACGGTACTTATCACTTTTTTCTTGGTGTAATTTTCCTAAACTTTCGTATTTGGGCTGGAACCAAACCGAAGCTTCCAATTTTATGTCCAATCCATTGGAGGATAGCACATTCATTTTCTCCAGGACTTCCTGTTGTCTTACTTCGTAAATGAAAACTTTGTTCCAGGGGGCTACAACGTGAAATCCTTCTGATAAAGGAGGTTCATCTGTTACTACTCCGCCTCCAAATGTTCTGTAGAGAACGCCAGCTTCACCTGAATCGATGGTTATTGCTGATTTTGTAATTACGATAATTAAAACAACGAGCAAAGCCACGAAAGGCAATGCGATTTTGGGCATTTTTTCCATAAATAATATTAAATTAAACCTTTGTATTTTCTAATAAACCATTCAAGGGAAAGACTTAACGCGATAAGGCCAAGTAAAAATTTCCAGTCTATTAAAGGTACGATTTTTTTTGTGCTTTTTTGTAATGTTTGATACCTAGGATCGTTTTCAAGCAAGGAAAATAAATCTTCAAATTTGGAGGAAAACAAAGATGTACCATCGCTAAGTGAAGCCACTTGCTGAAGCTTTTTGGCATTGGCATTTAAAAATTGCTGTTCCACATTATATTCCAATACTTGCAAAGCACCTTGCTTTGAAATATTTTCATTTTCAACCGAAACGGTAAAGCTGTACTGTCCAGGTGCCAAGCCGCTCAAGTCTACTTGATAGTTGGTGTTTTTTAGAACAAAAGGAAAGTTATAGGTTTCTTCTGTGTTTTGATTTTTCAAGGAAATATTGATAGACACATTGGCATCAAACTCGTAATTTTTGTTGAAAAATTGGGCAGTGATTTTCAAATCGTCATTTCCGTTGTAAAAGGATTCGTAATCAACATTCAAACGACTTTTGTGCTGGTTGCTACTTAGGTACTGAATCAATTTTCCGATAAAGTCATCAAACTTTTGAAATGATTGTTCCTCCAAAAACGATTTTGCACGCCATCTCCAAATGCCTTCACCCACTAAAACAGCCTGTCGTTGGTTTCCGGTTTCAAAAGTGGCCAAAAGTGGTTCTTCCAATTGAGTACCATTGATGGTTTTGAATAAAATAGGTTCTACTGGTACCGTAAAGATAAGAGGGCCAAATTCCGATTCAATTGGAGGAAAGTCATGAAAACCTAAATCCTCCACTATAAAGGTGGCATAATTGGGATTTAATGCCGGTTGGAACTCTTCTGTTTGTCTCGTTATTTTTTGTTGGTAAAATGGTTGGGCAGCATTTAAAAATGTCCAATTGGTTTTCGAGCCCAAAATGACAAAACTGTTGAGTTTTCTTTTTTCAATGTCGTCATAAACCAATTTAAAGCTATTGTTAGGTTGATATAGAATAACCGATTGAAAATCTTGTTCTGAACTCAAATACTCTTTTGTGGTTAAGATGGTTCCAGAACGTTGTTCATTACTTTCAATGGCCTTTTTTAAAGCTCCCAGATCTGGGTGAACCAAATCCGAAATAATTGCTACATTGGTCTTTTGGTCAATCACTTCAACGGCGAAATTTTTATAATTGTTTACCGTGTTTTTTTCGCCTTGCAAAGGGAATAATTCGGCTTTATAGTTGTTGACGCCCTCTTTATTGGCAGGTAAGGTAATTTGAACAATTTTAGAAGTGTTTTGGGTGTCAAATTCAAGATTCTGTGAATGCATCACCGAATTGCCTGAGGTTATTTTTAGCTGTGTACTAACTTTATCCGTGCCTTCATAAACAGCAATAATTTCAACAGGAAACTTATTTTTTAAATAGGCATATTTATTGACGTTTAACTGCTGTATTTTAAGATCTGTGTATTTGGTGGTATCTCCAAGAATAATTGGGTAAATAGGCTGCTTATATACACTGTTGGTGGCATATTCGTAATCATTGCCATAGGTTTGATTACCGTCTGTAATAAACACAGTTGGAGCTATGGTATTTCCATACACCTCAGATAGTCTTTTAAATGCCAAGGACATGTCTGATTGCTTTTCGTCAAAACTCAGAGAATCCAAAGGCTGTAATTGCTTTCCAAAGGTGTAATATGCTACATTGAAATTGGAATTTATGGCTTCATTGGATTTTAATGAACTTATGATGTCCTCAACCGTTTCGGTTTGTTTTAAATACGAAACCGATTCTGAATTATCGATGGCCACCACCAAATTGGGCTTTTCATTGTAATAGGAGACCTTTTCAAACTTAGGGTTAATGAGCAACAACAAAACCGTAAACACAGTAACAAACCTTAAAAATGCCAAGAATATACTGGTTTTTGTGCGTTTTTTGGATTTATATATATACTGAAAAAGCGCTACTAGTAGCGCTATTATTCCAGCAATTATGATATATAAGATTGTTATGTCATTCATTAACAATTGGTTTTGATTGATGTGTTTAAAGGTTGTGTAGAAACACTAACTCCTAGGTTAGCATTCCACCATCCACGTGAAGTGTTTGTCCTGTAACATAAGCACTCATGTCGCTAGCTAAGAACACACATACATTGGCGATATCTTCTGGAGTACCTCCTCGTTTTAAAGGAATAGCATCTCTCCAACCTTTCACTGTGTTTTCATCCAATTTGGCAGTCATTTCGGTTTCGATGAACCCAGGAGCCACCACATTACATCTAATGTTTCTAGACCCCAATTCCAAGGCTACAGATTTAGAGAATCCAATGATTCCGGCCTTTGAAGCCGCATAATTGGTTTGTCCCGCATTTCCTTTAACACCTACAACAGAACTCATATTGATGATAGACCCATGGCGTTGTTTCAACATAGTGCGTTGTACCGCCTTGGTCATGTTGAATACGGACTTAAGGTTCACTTCTATTACTTTATCAAAGTCTTCTTCGCTAATACGCATTAACAAGTTGTCCTTGGTAATCCCTGCATTGTTCACCAAAATATCGATGCTTCCAAATTCTTTAACTACGTCATCCACCAATTCCTGTGCTTGGTTAAAATCGGCAGCGTTGCTTTGGTAACCTTTGGCTTTTACGCCCATTGCGATCAATTCTTCTTCCAAAGCGTTGGCAGCCTCTACAGAAGAACTATAAGTAAATGCAACGTTTGCACCTTGTTGCGCGAATATTTCGGCAATTCCTTTTCCTATTCCTCGGCTAGCCCCTGTAATAATGGCTGTTTTTCCTTCTAGTAATTTCATTTCTATTTTCACGATTGGTTGCTAATTATTTCTAACCAGCAATAATTGTTTACACTATTTTATTAATGTCAAATATAGCAATTACAAGTTGCAAGAAATAAAAAAACCTCACAAATTGTTGTGAGGTTTTTAAACAGTGAGTTGTCGTTATTACAACTTAACTTCTTCTGGTTTTTCGTAATTGAATAGGTAATCGATGTCCATTTCCTGCACTTCTCCCAATTTGGACAGGGCTTTAAAATCGATGTCTTTTTTGTTACCAATTACCATAACGTTATAGTTTTCTCCTTTGATGTTTTCGTTGAAGAACTTACGTAAATCCTCCATAGTCATGGTTTGGATAGAATTGTATATTTCCTCTCTGTTATCATAATCGATGCCTCTTTTCTTCAAACGCTCATAATTCCAGAAAATGCTGGATTTGGTGATACGATCAGCAGCTATTTTCTTTAAGGCAGCTTCTTTTGCCGCATTAAATTGCTCTTCTGCTTCTGGCATGTTGGTCATCAATTCCATCATGGCATCTACAGCTTGTGGCATTTTGTTGGCTTGAGTCCCAATGTAAGCTCTTACATAGTTGGACTTGTCTTTTTCAGAAGCATCGCTGTAATTTGCCCAAGCCGAGTAAGCCAAAGACTTAGATTCTCTTATTTCTTGGAAAACAATAGAAGACAATCCACTTCCAAAATATGAATTGAACAATGTTGAAGCCGCCATGTTTTCTGGCTTGAAAGGTGCTCCTTTTGCTAAGAATAACATTTCAGATTGTACCATATCAAAATCAACAAAGTATACGTTTCCTCCTGTTTCTTGTTCGATATAGGTAGTTTCTTCAGGGTAATCCTTCAATTCGGAAGGAATGGTATGATAGCTGTTAAGTGCCGCTACTGCTGCATCCACATCTTTCCCGTAGTAGAAAATACGTTGGTTAAAGTTTCTCAAATCTTTTACCAATTCCACCAATTCATTAGGATCTTGAGCTTTCAACTCCTCGGCCTGCA
The DNA here is from genome assembly GCF_059735265.1 of Mangrovimonas sp. sgz306409. Taxonomy (NCBI): domain Bacteria; kingdom Pseudomonadati; phylum Bacteroidota; class Flavobacteriia; order Flavobacteriales; family Flavobacteriaceae; genus Mangrovimonas; species Mangrovimonas sp. sgz306409. Next base: position 228,937 of record NZ_JCAPEU010000004.1, on the reverse strand, counting down.
TGATGTTTCTTAAACGGGAGTTTTCTCCATATTTTCCGTAGTTCATCAAGCCGTTTTGAAGGATATTCCCTTTTTGGGTTTTACCATCTTCTCTTCCCTTAAGGATTTTATCCACATACTTGTCGTAAGATTCTTGGTCAGCTACCGCATTGCTCCATAAATTTTCCAACAACTCCAATCCTTTAGGTAGGTTTTCTTTCAAACCGCTCAATCCCACATAAGATTTGTCATAACCAGTACTCACATAGTAATTGATTCCCAACTTATAGAACTCCTTTTTAAGGTCTTCTGCAGAATAGGTGTCAGTTCCCAAATATTCCAAATATCCAACGGCTAATCCTAGTTTTTTATCATTGTCGCTCCCCATATCAAAAATGATGTTTAGGTTGAATAAATCGTTCAATTCATTCTCGATGTAGGACACTTTTAGGCCATTTGAAGTAGACACTTCTTTTATAGCTTTATTATAATCCACGAACAAAGGCTGCAATGGCTGTGGCTCGATTTTGTTGAAGTTGATTAAATATTCAGAGCTCTTGTCTCTGTTAAGGTTTACAGGTGTAATTCCTGGGTTCTCAACCTTTACAATAGAGCTATCTTCACCTTGACGCTTATAGGTCACTACATAATTGTCTTTATAAAACTGATTGGCGAAGTCTACAACTTGTTGTTTAGTGTAGCCTTTTAAATCCTCCAAGAATTTCACTTTATCTTGCCAATTTTCATGGTGAATAAAGGCATTGTAGTACATAGAGGCCAAAGCAGTACTGTTTTCGTATTGTTGTGTCTGATTTAACTTAAGGTCGTTTACAACAGCATCGATCATCCAATCTTCAAACTCTCCTTTTTTTAATTTTTCAATTTGCGCCAATAGCAACTCTTTCACTTCATCCAAAGATTGCCCTGCCTTTGGACTACCGTTGAACACATGGTATCCATAGTCATTCAAGAAGGTTGGGCTACAACCGGCATATTGTACAACTTGTTGTTGGTTCAGGTTTAAGTCGATAAGACCTGCGTTTCCGTTGGCTAAAATCATATCACATAAAGTGACTAATTTCTCTTCTTCAGTATTCACTCCTTTTGAACGGAAAGCAATTGAAATACTCTCAGATTGTGGCCCGAATACCTCTTTTACCACAGGTGCAGCAATAGGCTCTTCTTTTGGCAATTCTGGGTGTACGACTTCCTTACGCTCCATTTTACCAAAAGTTTCATTTACTTTTTTAATTGTAGCATCAAAATCCAAATCTCCAACCAACACTACCGCCATATTGTTAGGCACATAGTATTTATTGAAATAATTGTGGATATCTACCATGGAAGGATTTTTTAAGTGCTCTCCTGTACCGATAGTTGTTTGTTGTCCGTATGGGTGGTTTGGAAACAGACCATCCAACATAGCGAAATAAGATTTTCTAAAATCGCTATCCTGGCCTCTGTTGAATTCTTCAAACACAGCTTCCAATTCCGTGTGAAACAAACGTAGAACCAATTGGCTAAAACGCTCACTTTCTAAGGCTAACCACTTATCCAATTCATTGGCAGGAATCATGTTTTTATAAACAGTTTCTTCAAACCAAGTATGTGCATTGGTTCCCGTAGCCCCTAAAGAACTTACCATTTTGTCATACTCGTTAGCAACACAATAGTTGGAAGCTTCCAAAGAAACTTCGTCTATCTTTTTATAGATTTCCTTTTTCTTTTCAGGATCGGTTTCTGCTCTGTGTTGTTCGTATAAATCGGAAATTTGCTCCAAATACACTTTCTCCTTCTCCCAGTCTAAGGAACTTATTTGGTCGGTACCTTTAAATACCATGTGCTCCAAATAGTGTGCGAGACCAGTAGATTCTTTTGGGTCATAATTAGACCCGGCTCTTACAGCAATATAAGTTTGGATTTTAGGCTCGTCGTTGTTTTTACTTAAATAAACCTTTAGCCCATTTTCCAAAGTGTAAAGTCGTAAACCTGTTGGGTCATTAGCTACGGTTTCATAGGTTAAACCGCTAGGGTCACTGTGGGTTTCGATGGCATAAGCCACTTCTGATTCCTTGTCCGTCTTACAGCTATACGCCAGCAGAAAGAAGACCAAAAGGTAAAGAGGATTAAATTTTCTCATGCTTTTGATTTGATTAGTATTGGTGATATAAAAAAAAAAAAATTCCGTTGACTAAAATAAGCCAACGGAATGATAACGAGTTTGTTTTATATTTATTTTAACAGTTTTTATGCTAAAACTTCGGCTACTTTTTTACCAATTTCTGCCGGTGAATCCACAACATGGATGCCACATTCTCTCATGATTTTCTTTTTAGCCTGCGCCGTATCATCGCTTCCCCCAACAATGGCACCAGCGTGACCCATAGTACGTCCAGCAGGAGCAGTTTCTCCAGCAATGAATCCTACAACAGGTTTTTTGCTTCCACTAGCTTTGTACCAGTTTGCAGCATCTGCTTCCAATTGCCCTCCAATTTCACCAATCATTACAACGGCTTCAGTTTCTGGATCATTGATCAAAAGTTCAACAGCTTCCTTTGTAGTAGTTCCTATAATTGGATCTCCTCCAATACCAATTGCAGTAGTAATTCCTAAACCTTGTTTTACAACTTGGTCAGCTGCTTCATAAGTCAACGTTCCAGATTTAGAAACGATACCAACTTTTCCTTTTTTGAATACAAAACCTGGCATGATACCAACTTTTGCCTCACCTGGAGTGATGATTCCTGGACAGTTAGGTCCTATTAATCTACAATCTTTATCTTTAATATAATCTGCAGCCAAAATCATGTCTGCAACAGGAATTCCTTCAGTAATTGTAATGATCACTTTAATCCCGGCATCAGCGGCTTCCATAATGGCGTCTGCTGCAAATGCTGGTGGAACGAAAATGATGGTAGTATCTGCTCCTACTTCCTTAACAGCCTCTGCAACTGTATTGAAAACAGGCTTGTCCAAGTGTGTTTGACCACCTTTTCCTGGAGTTACACCTCCTACTACATTTGTTCCATATTCAATCATTTGTCCTGCGTGAAAAGTACCTTCACTACCGGTAAACCCTTGAACAATGATTTTTGAATCTTTATTTACTAAAACACTCATTTATATTTAGTTTTTTATTTTTAATTAAGTTCGAACAAAAGTAAACTTTTAACACCTATTTAAAAGTTTTTTTAAAGTTTTATTTCCAAAAATGATTTAAGACTAGGATGGCTTTCATCGGCCAATTGGCTTATCTCGTGGCCTCTGTAAAGTTTGCCATCTTTCAGCTCCCAAATAGTTATGAAATGAGCCATAGGCTCTTCCTCATCGGGAGATTCAATTGGATGGACATACATGGTATAACGAATGGTTATGAAGTTACCATCTTGAAGCATATGGCTGACTTGATTTCTTGCCGAAGCGTAGGCTTTACCAAAGTTTTTAAACAACAAGACAATGTCCGAATAGTTTAACTGCTTAAAACCAGTACTGCTATTCCAGTTTAACTGACAGTCTTCATGAAAAAATTCCGAAGGATTAAAGGCTTCGTTCCCGAAATCTGAATTATAAAAACTAGTTACAAATTCTTTTGGTGTCATTGCTTTATGTTTTTGATGTCGTCCAAAATTTTAGGTATTTGCTTGATCATGGCCATTTCCTTCAACTTTTGTCTGGATTCTTCCGCAGGATAGCCAAAATAGGTTTTATGCCCTTCTAACGATTTGCTTACCCCAGATTGCGCTAAGATTACCGCCTTCTCACCTATGGTGATACCACTAGTGCTTCCAACTTGTCCCCAAATGGTTACTTCATCCTCAATGACCACACATCCGGCAATACCCGCTTGGGAGGCAATCAAACATTTTTTACCAACAACTGTATCATGACCAATTTGAATCTGGTTATCCAATTTGGAGCCTTCGCCAATGATGGTATCGCCAGTTACGCCGCGGTCAATAGTACAGGCAGCGCCGATATCTACATTGTCCTTGATTACTACACGACCTCCAGATAGCAATTGATCAAAACCTTCCGGACGTTTTTTGTAGTAAAAGGCATTGGCTCCCAATACCGTTCCCGCATGAATGGTTACATTATTACCAATCACAGCATCATCATAAATACTTACATTGGAATGAATAATACAGTTGTCACCAATAGTTACATTGTTCCCAATAAAGCAGTTGGGTTGAATAATAGTATTCTCTCCTATTTTAGCTGTTGGAGCAATGGCAACATTGGAAGCTAGGAAAGGCTTAAAATGATGGGTCAATTTGTTGAAATCTCTAAATGGATCGTCACTTACTAAAAGTGCTTTTCCTTCAGGACATTCCACTTCTTTGTTGATTAGGACAGTGGTAGCGGCCGAGTTCAGCGCCTTGTCATAATATTTTGGATGGTCCACAAACACAATATCCCCTGGTTCTACAACATGAATTTCATTCATCCCCAGAACTGGAAAATCGTCTGAACCAACAAAATCACAGCCAATCAAGGCTGCGATTTCTTTAAGCTTGTATGTTTTTGGAAATTTCAATGAAAGCTATTCTTTAATACGCTCTTTGTAAGTTCCTTTTTCAGTCTCAATTTTAATCTTGTCACCTTCGTTGATAAACAAAGGTACATTGATTTCCGCACCAGTTTCTACAGTTGCAGGCTTAGTCGCGTTTGTCGCTGTGTTTCCTTTAACACCTGGTTCTGTATGGGTAACTTCCAAGATAACACTAGCAGGCATTTCTACTGACAATGGCATGTTATCTTCAGCGTTGATGATTACCGTTACTACTTCTCCTTCTTTCATTAAATCAGGTCTATCCAAAGCACCTTCATTCAATTGAATTTGTGTATAATCCTCTGTATTCATGAAGTGGTAGTACTCACCATCGTTGTATAAAAATTGAAATTTGTGTGTTTCAACACGTACATCTTCAATTTTGTGTCCAGCAGAAAACGTATTGTCCAACACTTTTCCTGAAGTTACACTTTTCATTTTGGTTCTCACGAAAGCTGGACCTTTACCTGGTTTTACGTGTAAAAACTCAATGATTTTATATATATCGTTATTATATCTGATACATAATCCGTTTCTGATATCTGATGTAGTTGCCATAAATTTAATTTGATTTAAAATATCCTTTCATTATTCCTCGCTGAGAATCCTTAATAAATTGAAGTATCTCATCTCGTTCTGGAGTCGCCTCCATCTCTGCTTCGATGATTTCTGCAGCTTGTGTGTTATTGTAATTTTTTTGATATAAAATTCGGTAGATGTCCTGTACCTCCCTAATTTTTTCTGTTGAAAACCCTCTGCGTCTCAATCCTACAGAGTTGATTCCAACATAAGAAAGAGGCTCCCTTGCAGCTTTTACAAACGGAGGCACATCTTTTCTTACCAAAGATCCTCCGGTTACGAAGGCATGGTTACCAATAGAACAAAATTGGTGTACTGCAGTCATTCCTGCCAACACCACGTAATCTCCAACCGTAATATGACCTGCCAAAGTAGAGTTGTTGGAGAAGATACAGTTGTCTCCCACGATACAGTCGTGGGCAATGTGGCAATATGCCATGATCAAACAGTTGTTTCCAACTACCGTTTTCATTCTATCTGAAGTCCCTCTGTTGATGGTTACACATTCTCTAATGGTAACATTATCACCAATAATGGTAAGGGTATCTTCATCTTTATATTTCAAATCCTGAGGAACCGCAGAAATTACGGCACCTGGGAAAATATTACAGTTTTTGCCAATTCTAGCACCTTCCATAATGGTTACATTACTGCCAATCCAAGTTCCTTCTCCAATAGTAACATTGTTATGGATGGTCGCAAAAGGCTCAATAACCACATTTTTGGCTATTTTGGCGCCAGGATGCACATATGCTAAAGGTTGGTTCATTTTATGATTTTTATTGTTTTAAAATCCATTTTCCAATTGAGTTTTCAATCTAGATTTTAGATTATTTAATCTTCGAAATTTGTGCCATCAATTCAGCTTCGGCACATAGTTTACCGTTTGCATAGGCATATCCCTGCATATGGCAGATGCCTCTTCTGATAGGTGTGATCAAGTCACATTTAAAAATAAGCGTATCCCCTGGCACTACTTTGTGTTTGAATTTCACTTTATCAATCTTCATGAAATATGTCAAGTAGTTTTCTGGGTCTGGTACGGTGCTTAAGACCAAAATACCTCCCGTTTGTGCCATAGCCTCTACAATTAGAACTCCTGGCATTACTGGTGCTCCTGGGAAATGTCCGGCAAAGAACGGCTCGTTCATAGTCACGTTTTTCATACCGACCACGCAGCTATCAGACAATTCAAAGATTTTATCAATCAACAAAAATGGTTGTCTATGTGGCAACATGGCCATAATTTGGTTGACATCCATTAAAGGTGTTTGATTTAAATCTATAGTAGGAACGTTATTTCGTCTTTCGTTCTTTATGAGTTTAGACATTTGCTTAGCAAACTGAGTGTTTACAAAGTGTCCAGGCTTATTGGCGATGATTTTTCCTTTAATATGAGTACCTACCAAAGCCAAATCCCCTATTACATCCAAAAGCTTATGTCTTGCGGCTTCGTTTGGATGGTTCAAGGTTAAATTATTCAAGATGCCGTTAGGCTTGATGGTAAGATCATCTTTATCGAAGGCTACTTTTAACTTTTCCAATGTTTGTGGAGACAATTCCTTGTCAACATATACAATGGCGTTGTTCAAATCCCCGCCTTTGATTAAACCATGGTCCAAAAGCATTTCCAATTCATGCAAAAAGCTGAATGTACGACAATCGGATATTTCTTCTTTAAAATCGGAAATATGGTTGAGGGTTGCATTTTGAGTTCCCAATACTTTGGTTCCAAAATCAACCATAGTAGTCACTTGGTACTCCTTTGCAGGCATTACGATAATTTCACTACCAGATTCTTCATCGGTGTACGAAACAATCTCAGTAACTACGTATTCTTCTCTAAAATCGTCCTGTTCTACAATGCCCGCTTTTTCCAAAGCTTCTATAAAGTACTTAGAAGAACCGTCCATAATTGGTGGTTCTGAGGCGTTCAATTCAATAGTGACATTGTCCAAGTCCAAGCCTACCAAAGCCGCCAATACGTGCTCTGAAGTTTGGATTTTAACTCCATTTTTCTCTAGACAGGTCCCTCTTTGTGTATTCGTAACGTAAGTAACGTCAGCTTCAATAACCGGATTTCCTTCCAAGTCTACTCTTTCAAACGTAAACCCATTGTTTACTGGAGCAGGTTTAAACGTAAGGGTTACATCCTTGCCCGTGTGCAATCCAACACCTGTTAAAGACACTTCTTTTTCTATGGTCTTTTGTCTAATGTCTGTTTTAATTATTGCCATTTACCTTTTTTTCGATTTCGTTTATATCTTTTACAATCTTTGGAAGATTTTTAAAGTGCACATAGGATTTGTTATACTCACCGTAGCCTAATGCTGGAGATCCCTGAAGCACTTCATTATCCTTAATATTTCTTCCAATTCCAGATTGTGCCTGTATTTTAACGTTATTTCCAATGCTTAAATGGCCTGCAATTCCTACCTGTCCTCCAATCTGACAATTTTGGCCTATTTTGGTAGATCCTGCAACTCCGGTTTGAGCTGCAATCACTGTATTTTTTCCAACTTCAACGTTATGGGCAATTTGGATTTGGTTGTCCAGCTTTACCCCTTTTCTAATTATTGTAGAGCCTAAAGTTGCTCTGTCAATAGTGGTTGTAGCTCCAATATCTACGTAATCTTCAATGATTACATTTCCTATTTGAGGAACTTTGGAATATTCACCATTTTCATTAGGTGCAAATCCAAAACCATCGGCGCCAATAATGGCCCCTGAATTTATCACACAATGACTGCCAATCACGCAGTCTGAATACACCTTTGCTCCTGCAAATACGATCGTGTTATCTCCAATAGTTACATTGTCTCCAATATAAGCACTTGGATAGATCTTCACATTATCTCCAATCTTAACATTTTCACCAAGATAGGAAAAAGCACCTACATAAATATTTTCACCATATTTAGCCGTTTCCGATACAAAAGATGGTTGTTCAATACCGCTTTTGTTTAATTTAATATGATTGTAATATTCCAACAACTTAGAGAACGATTTGTAGGCATCCTCTACTTTAATCAAAGTCGTATTGATAGGTTCATCCACAACAAAATTATGGTTAACAATTGTTATGGATGCCTGTGTTGAATAAATATAAGGTTTGTATTTTGGATTCGCCAAAAAGGTAAGGGAACCTTGCGTTCCTTCCTCTATTTTAGAGAGTTTATAGACCTCTACGTCTGGATTTCCAACGACGTCTCCCTCTAAAATTTCTGCTATTTGTATTGCTGTAAATTTCATCAGTGGCAAAAATAGAAAAAATGTATCACATTTTATCTTTAGGATAACATATATAATATTTAGTCACGGGTTTGGACAGTGCTTTAATATGGAATTGACCACTAGCCTTTCCTATTTTTACAATTTTGCCAGTTTTCTTTAAAATTTGAATAGGTTGATACTTATGATTGTAGGCTTGATTGGAAATATCTCCAGCAAACACAAAATATGAGGCCTCATATTCTGAAATTCCATACATGTCCCTCAAGACCTGTAATTGCTTTTCAATCTCGTCTTGTTTAACTTTTTTCTCTTTCAACTTTATTTTCAGGAGGCTTCTATTAATGATCATACTGCTTAAATTACTCAACACAAAGTCATCATGATATTGCCATTCCTTCATTGCTGAGATAATGTCGTTATCATCCAACCTAGAAAACAATTCCAAATCCTCTTCACTAAAATTTTCAACGGTTACTTCACGTTCCAAGAAATAAGAAAGAGGTTTGCTAGCGTTCAAATAAATTCCAGAACTAGTAAGTTCCTTAGCCCGCTTCAATACACGAGTTAACAATTGCTCAGCCACCAATCCTGTTTTATGTAAATATACCTGCCAATACATGAACCTACGGGCAATCAAAAACTTCTCTACACTGTAAATGGCCTTCTCCTCTACCACCAATTGATCATTCACCACGTTAAACATGGTAATTAAGCGCTCACTATTCACATTACCTTCCGCAACACCTGTATAAAAACTGTCTCGTTTAAGGTAATCTGAACGATCCATATCCAATTGGCTCGAAATTAATTGGCACATGAATTGACGGTGGTAATTTCCTTTGAAAATGTTTAGAGCAAGCGTTAAACTTCCGTTAAATTCTTCATTCAGACGCTCCATAAATAAGAGAGAAATGGCCTCGTGGGAAACTCCATTTACAATACTATGTTCCATGGCATGCGAAAATGGCCCGTGGCCAATATCGTGTAATAGAATGGCAATATACAACGCATTTTCTTCCTCTTCGGAAATCTCAACGCCTTTAAACCTTAGTACATTCAAGGCTTTTTGCATTAAATGCATACACCCAATAGCGTGATGGAATCGTGTATGGTGTGCCCCTGGATATACTAAATAGGACATCCCCATTTGTGTAATTCTTCTTAGGCGCTGAAAATACTTGTGTTCAATCAAATCAAAAATCAACGAATTGGGAATAGTAATAAATCCGTAAATTGGGTCGTTAAATATTTTGAGTTTGTTTACCTTATTTTCCAAACTTGAGCTATTACATTAATTTAAACAAATATACATGAACCAAGTATGAAGAATATAAAATTACCGTATTTTATCGTATTTATAATAAAAAAAAGAATCTGTCGGTGGAATGTCGGGATGATTACTTATACACAATTGCTTTTTTACCACTTAAACAACACAGAATCAGCCACTTAAATCTGTTAATAAACACATAAACAAAATATGAACCAAATAAATATTCTTTGGGTTGATGATGAAATCGACTTACTTAAGCCTCACATACTATTTTTAGAGAAAAAACAATATAATGTAACCACTTGCCAAAGTGGTACGGAAGCTCTTGAGGTCATCAATAACTCAAATTTTGACATCGTTTTTCTTGATGAAAACATGCCAGGGCTTACAGGTTTGGAAACTTTAACAGAGATAAAGGAAAAACGGGCAAATCTTCCTGTGGTAATGATTACAAAGAGTGAAGAGGAATATATTATGGAGGAAGCGATTGGTAGTAAAATTGCCGATTATTTAATAAAACCCGTGAACCCGAATCAAATATTACTGAGTTTAAAGAAGAATTTGGACCATTCGCGATTAATATCTGAAAAGACCACTTCCAATTACCAACAAGAGTTTCGCAAGATTGCCATGGATTTAACCATGGTAAACAGTTTTGAAGAATGGGAAGATCTTTACCAAAAACTACTTTACTGGGAGCTACAGTTAGAGGATATTGAAGATGTGGGAATGACTGAAATATTGGAATCTCAAAAGAATGAAGCTAACCTACAATTTGGCAAATTTGTAGAAAAGAATTACGCTTCTTGGTTTAACGATGTTGAAGATGCTCCGGTTATGTCGCATAGACTATTTAAGGAAAAAGTAGTCCCAGAACTGAGCAAAGAGCAGCCCACGTTATTGGTGGTTATTGACAATTTACGTTATGACCAATGGAAATCCTTCGAGCCATTTGTAAGCAATTATTATAAAAAAGCTTCAGAGGAGCCGTATTTCAGCATTCTACCAACAGCTACACAATATGCAAGGAATGCTATCTTCTCTGGATTAATGCCCGGTGATATGGAAAAATTGCATCCAGATCTATGGAAAAATGACACTGACGAAGGTGGTAAAAATTTGCATGAAGAAGAATTTTTGGAACATCAGTTGAAACGATTGGGGCTTAGAGACCTAAAATTCGAATATCACAAAATCACAAATCTTAAATCCGGAAAAAAACTGGTCGATAATTTTAAGGCTTTAAAAAATAATGATCTTACGGTAGTGGTCTATAATTTTGTAGACATGCTCTCCCACTCCAAAACGGAAATGGAAGTAGTAAAAGAATTGGCATCAAACGACAAAGCCTACAGATCATTAACACAAAGTTGGTTTAAAAACTCGCCACTTTTGGAAATGATCCAGCAAGCTCAGCTTTTAGGATTTAAATTAATATTGACCACAGATCATGGCACTATTAATGTCAAAAACCCTTCAAAAGTTATTGGTGATAGAGATACAAGCTTGAATTTAAGATACAAAACAGGTAGAAGTTTGACTTATGAAAACAAGGATGTTTACGCAATTAAAGATCCTAAATCGGTTAATCTACCTTCTATAAATATGACTAGTTCTTTCATTTTTGCTAAGGGAGATGCGTTTTTGGCGTATCCAAATAATTATAATCATTACGTAAGTTATTACCGTAACACCTATCAACATGGGGGAATTTCATTGGAAGAAATGATTATCCCATTTGTGGTTCTACAGCCAAAATAATCCATGTAATACAAAAATATCCGACGAAATACTTGTTTTTTTAGGAATTTCATATTTTTATTCCTATTATTGTAATTATAATTATTTAATACATATTGATTGGAAATCGCCTACCAAATACATGATATTGAAAACGTTGCTAATAAGGTTTTAAATGAAATCAACTCAAAAACCATTTTGTTTTATGGTGACATGGGTGTTGGAAAAACAACTTTAATAAAAGCTTTGGTAAAGGCTTTAGGCAGCAACGATACAGTGAGTAGTCCTACATTTTCAATTGTTAATGAATACAAACTTGAAAAAGGCAGTATCTATCATTTCGACTTTTACAGAATAGAAGATGAAGAAGAAGCTCTTAATTTTGGTTTGGAAGAATACCTATTCAGTGATGAATGGCTTTTGATGGAATGGCCTGAAAAAATTCCATCATTATTGCCAGAAGAAGCCGTTTGTATAGAAATTGTAACTGATGAAAATGGCCAGAGAACTTTGAAATTAACACAAAACATAAAACTAACTGGACAAGACAACATGAAGCCTCAAAATTTTTTGTAAAAATTTAAGTGTTTTCCCACCTTGCCATCGCTAAAGACTACGGAAAAACCGTAACATACTCGGGATTTATAAAAAAGATTTTAACATTTCTTTAACAGTTTTTGTAAGCTGTTACGTATAAATTTGAATCAAATTAATTAATTAAATCCCTTGAAATTATGAAAACTAAAAAGTATGTATTAGCGATTGCTATTTTTGGTGGAGTGTTGTTTGCAGCTCAGGCTACAAATTTAATCGACCTAAATGATCAAATTAAAACTGAAATCGAGAAGAAACCAAGACCACTTATTCCTAACGGATAAGAAAGTTACAAGAAGGGTAATTTCAGGAAGCATTATAGCTACTATTATTGCTTTAACGCCCTTTTTATATTCTTTACATGAAAGTGTTCCACAAACAAAAGTGTGGAACACTTTTTTATTTACATATGACAGTAATTTTTGGGAAGATGCTGAATACGCCATGTGGGTTTTCACTAGTAAATTAATCCCTCTTCTTTTGCTTTTAATTTGGTTTTTTACTTGTAAACATTGGTGGTACCATTCTTTATTAGTTCCAATAATAATGTACATCTTTCAAATAATAGTAACCTATAGTACAGAAACTAGATTTATGGACGAATTTCAGTTTATTTATATGCTGCCTGTTATGGCTATTGTCATTCCTTCCATTTATTTAATTAGAGCTAGGATGTTTGACAAAATTAATGAAGCTGATAAAACCATGCAGGAATTGGAAGATGAATTTAAGATTAGTGCTCCTAAAAATTTTAAGGAAAGACTGAAAGATTACTTTTAGTACTAAATCCAATTTTATATCAAAAATTTATTTGTAATTTGAGTTTTTAATTTGACTTAAATGAGCAAACCCTTATCTCCTTTTACAAAGGCACAGCTTTTACCCCTAGAAGAGACTTTAGAAGTATACAAAAAGAAAGGTGAACTTTTCATAGGAATTCCCAAAGAAACCCATTTTCAAGAAAAAAGGGTATGTCTAACACCAGATGCCGTTTCGGCCTTAGTTTCAAATGGCCATAAAGTAATGGTGGAATCTGGCGCTGGGGAAGGAGCCAATTTTAGAGACAAAAGTTATAGTGATGCAGGCGCTGAAGTTACCAGAGATACCGCAAAAGTTTTTGCAAATCCTATTATTTTAAAGGTAGAACCACCTTCTCTTGATGAGATTAAGCTCATCAATCCCCACACATTACTTATTTCAGCATTACAGCTTAAAACACAACAAAAGAAATATTTTGAAGCTCTAGCAGCCAAACGAATTACAGCTCTGGCTTTTGAATTTATTAAAGACGAAGATGGTGCGTACCCCGTTGTAAGATCCCTAAGTGAAATTGCCGGAACCGCTTCTATTTTAATTGCTTCAGAATTGTTGTCTAATATTAATGGAGGAAATGGTTTGATGTTTGGTAACATCACTGGAGTACCTCCTACAGAAGTAGTGATTATTGGAGCTGGTACAGTGGGTGAATTTGCGGCACGTTCAGCGATTGGTTTGGGGGCAAACGTTAAGATGTTCGACAACTCCATTTCCAAGCTAAGAAATGTCCAATTTAACTTGGGCCAAACAATTTATACATCTACAATTCAACCCAAAAATCTTATAAAGGCCTTAAAACGATGTGATATTGCTATTGGTGCTGTAAGAGGATCGAATAGAGCACCCGTAATTGTTACTGAAGATATGGTGAGCTGTATGAAGTCTGGCTCCGTAATTATTGATGTGAGCATTGATATGGGCGGTTGTTTTGAGACTAGTGAAGTCACCAATCACGACAAGCCCACTTTTGATTACAATGGAGTCACTCATTATTGTGTTCCAAATATTCCCGCACGCTATTCTAGATCGGCTTCTGTGACCATAAGTAACATCTTTACACCTTATTTATTGCAGATAGGTGAAGATGGAGGCATTGAAGATGCCATCAGATATGATCGCGGTTTAAAAAATGGGTTGTATTTTTACCACGGAATTCTAACTAATAAATCTGTTGCAGATTGGTTCAGTTTGAGTTACAGTGATGTAAATCTTCTAATTTTTTAAATATTATATGAAATTAATACAACGTATTGGATACTACTTAGGTGGTTTTTCCATTGGATTAATATTTTTAGCCTTTTTCCTTCGGGGAAAAAACACTTCTTGTGATTATGGGCCCAATGCCCGAACTATAAAAAATATAGCACTAAAAAAGAAAGTCTATTCTAAGGAAGCATTGGCAACTATGCAATTACATGATTTGGATACAACTGCTGTTTCTAACCTTATATGGTCTGGAAATGTGAATTTCTCGAAGAGCAACACGAAGCCTGAAGATTGTAAAACTTACGTGATTGAGAATTCTTTGGAAAGCAAAGAAGTTGTTATCGATGTTGAAAATTGCGATTCTCTGGCTACAATAGTTTTGTTGCATTTTAAATAGTCTTTTCTATTTAAAACTAAAGTCATTATATAAAATAAAAAAGCGCGACAATTACGTCGCGCTTTTTTTATACTCTTTTCAAGTTATAACTTTTAATTGAAAACGGTTTTCTTGGTGATTATCTCATTACCATTACAAACTACTTTGATGATAAATGCTCCATTTTTGAAAGTTGATGTATCAACCTCTAAACTGAAATCTTCACCTTCCAAAAGTTGATTTAGATCAATTTGATACACTAAATTCCCTTGCATGTCATAGATAGCAATACTTTGAACACTTTGATATCCCGATAAATTTAATGTCAATATATCAGAATGTTTATCAAAATAGAAGCTAAACTCACCAATGGTAATCTCAGGTCCAACAATCGCACTACAATCAGTAACATTGATGGTAACGGAAGCTTGATCCTCGTCCAATTCATTATAAACAGTTACGGTATATTCTGTAGCTTCTTCAGGAGAAACGGTGATACTTTGCGTTGTTTCGCCTGTACTCCAAAGGTACTCATCACCTCCAGAAGCTGTTAATACAACACTCTCGCCTAAACACACTTCCAAACTTTCAGCTACTATTTCAGCAGAAACTGGCTCAATAACTTTTACAGTTACTTGTTGAGTAGCCTCACATCCATTCACAAATCCAGTTACTTCATAAACTGTAGTCACACCAGGACTTACGGCAATATTTGGTTCGGTAGCACCATTGCTCCAAATGTAGTTACTTGCCCCTGTTACAGATAAGGTTACATAATCTCCTAAAAGAATAGTGACTACTTCACCATTTGTTATACTTACACTTGGAAGCGGATTTACAGTAACAATTACATCATCACTATCCTGGCTATCTCCAACAAAAGCAGTTACCGAATAAGTTGTAGTTGCTTCTGGGCTTACAGTGATACTGGCGGTAGTCTCACCTGTGTTCCATAGGTAAGTATCACCTCCGGTAGCAGTCAATGTCACTGTACTTCCCTGACAGATGGTTTGGTCCTCGCCGGCATTGGCATCAACGATTACAGTAGTGCCCTCCTCAACGGTTACGGTCACTATATCGGTAGCCTCACATCCGTTTACAAATCCAGTCACTTCATAAGTGGTGGTTACAGCTGGGCTTACAGTGATTGTAGCGGCTGTAGCTCCCGTATTCCATACATAAGTGTTTCCTCCGGTTGCGGTAAGCGTTACGCTCTCCCCTTCGGTAATAGTTACGTTGGCTCCCGCATCCACTACAGGCAATTCGTTTACGGTTACGGTAACTTCGTCCGTTCCTTCATTCTCTCCTATATAAGCGGTTACCGAATAAGTTGTGGTTGCTTCTGGATTTACAGTGATGCTAGCAGTAGTTTCACCTGTGTTCCATAGGTAGGTGTCACCTCCTGTTGCTGTCAATGTTACGTTACTTCCCTCACAGATGGTTTGGTCCTCGCCTGCATTGGCATTAACGATTACAATGGTATCCTCCTCAACGGTTACGGTCACCGTATCGGTAGCCTCACATCCGTTTACGAATCCAGTCACTTCATAAGTGGTGGTTACAGCAGGGCTTACAGTGATTGTAGCGGCGGTAGCTCCCGTATTCCATACATAAGTGTTTCCTCCGGTTGCAGTAAGCGTTACGCTCTCCCCTTCGGTAATAGTTACGTTGGTGCCTGCATCCACTGTAGGCAATTCATTTACGATTACTGTTACTTCGTCCGTTCCTTCATTCTCTCCTATATAAGCGGTTACCGAATAAGTTGTAGTTGCTTCTGGGCTCACGGTGATGCTAGCGGTAGTCTCACCTGTGTTCCATAAGTAAGTGTCACCTCCTGTTGCAGTCAGTATCACGTTGCTTCCCTGGCAGATGGTTTGGTCCTCGCCTGCATTGACATTAACGATTACAGTGGTATCCTCCTCAACGGTTACGGTCACCGTATCGGTAGCCTCACATCCGTTTACAAATCCAGTCACTTCATAAGTGGTGGTTACAGCAGGGCTTACAGTGATTGTAGCGGCTGTAGCTCCCGTATTCCATACATAAGTGTTTCCTCCGGTTGCGGTAAGCGTTACACTCTCCCCTTCGGTGATTGTTACATTGGCTCCCGCATCCACTACAGGCAATTCGTTTACAGTTACGGTAACGTCGTCCGTTCCTTCATTTTCTCCTATATAAGCGGTTACCGAATAAGTTGTAGTTCCTTCTGGACTTACAGTGATGCTAGCGGTAGTCTCACCTGTGTTCCATAAGTAAGTGTCACCTCCTGTTGCAGTCAGTATCACGTTGCTTCCCTGGCAGATGGTTTGGTCCTCGCCTGCATTGGCATTAACGATTACAATGGTATCCTCTTCAACGGTTACGGTCACCGTATCGGTAGCCTCACATCCGTTTACGAATCCAGTCACTTCATAAGTAGTGGTTACAGCAGGGCTTACAGTGATTGTAGCGGCTGTAGCTCCCGTATTCCATAAATAAGTGTTTCCTCCGGTTGCAGTAAGCGTTACGCTCTCCCCTTCGGTGATTGTTACATTGGTGCCTGCATCCACTGTAGGCAATTCGTTTACAGTTACGGTAACGTCGTCCGTTCCTTCATTTTCTCCTATATAAGCGGTTACCGAATAAGTTGTAGTTGCTTCTGGGCTCACGGTGATGCTAGCGGTAGTCTCACCTGTGTTCCATAGATAAGTGTCACCTCCGGTAGCAGTCAATGTCACTGTACTTCCCTGACAGATAGTTTGATCCTCACCTGCATTGGCATTAACGATTACAGTATTATCCTCTTCAACGGTTACGGTCACCGTATCGGTAGCCTCACACCCGTTTACAAATCCAGTCACTTCATAAGTCGTGGTTACAGCAGGGCTTACAGTAATTGTAGTCGATGTAGCTCCCGTATTCCATACATAAGTGTTTCCTCCGGTTGCAGTAAGCGTTACGCTCTCCCCTTCGGTGATGGTTACATTGGTTCCTGCATCCACTGTAGGCAATTCATTTACGGTTACGGTTACTTCGTCCGTTCCTTCATTTTCTCCTATATAAGCGGTAACCGAATAAGTTGTAGTTGCTTCTGGGCTCACGGTGATACTAGCATTAGTCTCCCCTGTGCTCCATAGATAAGTATCACCTCCAGTAGCAGTCAATGTCACTGTACTTCCCTGACAGATGGTTTGGTCCTCGCCGGCATTGGCATTAACGATTACAGTAGTGTCCTCTTCAACGGTTACGGTCACCGTATCGGTAGCCTCACATCCGTTTACAAATCCAGTCACTTCATAAGTCGTGGTTACAGCTGGGCTTACAGTGATTGTAGCGGCTGTAGCTCCCGTATTCCATACATAAGTGTTTCCTCCGGTTGCAGTAAGCGTTACGCTCTCCCCTTCGGTAATAGTTACGTTGGTGCCTGCATCCACTGTAGGCAATTCGGTTACGGTTACGGTTACTTGATCTGTAGCAGCACAAGAATTAGATGTTACTTCAACTGAATATGTGGTTGTAGAATTAGGACTTACAGTAATACTTTGGGATGTTGCTCCTGTATTCCACAGATAACTTCCTCCACCAGAAGCAGTCAAGGTTATTGATTCGCCCTGACAGATGCTTACATCATTTCCTGCATCTGCAGTTGGCAGTGCATTTACTGTTACGGTTACTTGGTCAGTGTCAGAGTTACTTCCTGTACTACTATAAGCAGTCACCGTATAAGTTGTAGTCTCTTCCGGAGATACTGTAATACTCTCTGTAGTTGCTCCATTGCTCCATTCATAAGTACTTCCTCCTGTAGCTGTAAGAGTTACAGATTCACCTTGACAAATTTCCTGATTTTGGCCAGCGTCGGCGATTACGCTGTTATCTACCAAAAAAACTGTGACAGTATCTGTGGTTTCACAACCATTACTATACCCTGTAACTTCATATGTTGTTGTTTGTGCAGGACTCACTGTTATACTTTGAGTAGTAGCGCCTGTACTCCAACTATAGGTGTTAGCACCTGAAGCTGTAAGAGTCACACTTTCTCCATACCCGATAGTAACATCATTTCCAGCATTAACTTGTGATAATTCATTTACTGTTACAGTGACTTCATCTGAGTCCGAACAAGAATTAGAGGTTACTTCAACAGAATATGTAGTTGTTGAGTTAGGGCTTACCGTAATACTTTGAGTAGTTGCTCCAGTATTCCAGAGGTAACTACTTCCTCCAGTAGCACTAAGAGTTACACTGTTTCCTTGACAGATACTTACGTCATTCCCCGCATTTGCAGTTGGTAGTGCATTTACCGTAACTGTTACTTCATCTGTGTCAGAGTTACTTCCTGTGCTGCTATAAGCCGTTACTGTATAAGTTGTGGTTTCCTCTGGAGATACTTCAATACTTGCAGTAGTTTCTCCGTTACTCCATTCATATGTCGCACCTCCAGTAGCAGTTAAGGTAACTGTTTCCCCTTCACAAATTGTTTGATCTTCTCCTGCATTGGCGGTAATGGTTTCATTACCGTTTCCCAAGGTCATTCCGTTTAAGTAATACTCTAAATTTGTATAGCCGTCCGCCTGAACAATGTTTCTATCAGATGCATCGTTAGGATTTAAACCATTTGCAATTTCCCACGAGTTTGGCATTCCGTCGTTATCAGAATCAATCGGAGCTGTACCGTTAGCTATTGATGGATAAACTCCAGAAGAAGCCAAAGTACCATTTCCCGCATTATATTGATTTATAATTCTTGTATCAACAGCATCCCTACTTGGTAAATTTGCACCAACAGTTTGTAATATTTGCCCCTCTAAACTGCTTGCACCTACTGCCTCAATTCCTGTAGAGCTAAACGGTGAAGACTCCAAATATGCATTCAATGCTGTATTATTTTGAGAAGCTCCTTGAGCTAAAATATTTCCGTTGATGTAGGCATAGGTTTGCGAAGCATCACCAGCCCCACTACTTGTTCCTTCCACGGCCGCTCCACTAGACATTGAAACTTGACTTGACTTTTTATATTTATTATTTAGAACAGTGAATTTTGCTCCTAAACTAGGCATGGTTGCATATCGAAATCCGTAGATCAAATTGTTGACCATTTCAAAATCCATAGTTCCTGAAACAGGATAGTTTGTTCTAATATTTCTCTCGCTATTGTGAGCAAAGAGATTTTTATAGAATGATAGATTGTAAGTATTTGCACTTCCTAAAACTCCATATCCAGATTCAGAAATAATTGAGTTCTGAAGAGTTACTTTACGAACAACTCCACTACCAACACCTCGAATGTTAAAGTTCTCATCATCTCCCCAACTAATAGAGCAATGATCAAAGATGACATTTTCAACAGTATTTCCGCTCCAAGCTGTTATACTAACAG
The DNA here is from genome assembly GCF_059735265.1 of Mangrovimonas sp. sgz306409. Taxonomy (NCBI): domain Bacteria; kingdom Pseudomonadati; phylum Bacteroidota; class Flavobacteriia; order Flavobacteriales; family Flavobacteriaceae; genus Mangrovimonas; species Mangrovimonas sp. sgz306409. Next base: position 209,232 of record NZ_JCAPEU010000004.1, on the reverse strand, counting down.
AATCTGTTCCAGACCCTGCGCTTGGCCCAGATCTAAAACGAATATGCCTCACTATGATATTGGATGCTTCAAATTGGACCATCCCTCCTTTAATAAGAATTCCACCTCCTGGAGCAGTTTGCCCTGCAATAGTCAAATTACCACTTGTAACATAAATATTTGAATTTAAGGTGATAGTCCCCCCTACTTCAAAAACAACAGTTCTCGTCCCTGAGGCCGTAAGAGCAGCCCTTAAACTTCCAGATCCACTGTCATTTAAATTGGTTACTTTAATAACGGTTCCACCTCTACCTCCAGAGGCATATTTTCCAAATCCTTCAGCAGAAGGAAATGCAATTTGTTGAGAAAAGGAAAAAAATGAAAAGAAAAATAGGAAAGAAAAAGATAAAAAATTTACAAAAAGTTTGTGCGTACCATGTCCATGGCAGTTAAAATTTGGGGTCTTCATATGCTATTAATTTTTGGGGCGTACTTAGTGTACAGTCATTAAATGTAATTATATTAAAAAAACGGTTAACAGTAAATTATATTCGACAATATGCTATAGCAAGAACGTTTATTCTTACAATTTATCAAAAAAACATAAAACTTCCTACTTAGCAGATCACCTCTGCTAAAGAAAGGCTTGCAATATTATCTATTTAATTACGAACGGTTTACATCATTAGATGTTTTTCTATCAAAGTTTAACACATGTGAGAAATTTCAAAGTACGTTTTTAAAGTATTCAACTACAAAATATAAGCATAGTCATATTAAATTTTCAATTAGATGTACAGCATTCTAATATTACTAGAAATACAAATTTGATTTAAAATCAAAAATTGGATAAAAATATTTAAATTTAACTGATAAACAGACACTTTGATCCCAACATCTAACTTTAAGAACGTTTTAAAAAAGACTTTAAGAAACCCAACTTTTGGTAATGTTCTCATAGTTGGTATTATTACACTTTTCGTGAAGTGTCTCAGTTTTCTAAAGGAAATTATTATTGCAGATAATTTCGGTCTTTCAGAAGTTTTGGATACGTTTTACATTGCTATTCTTTTTCCTTCTTTGGTTAACAACATTTTTTCAAGTTCATTTAAAAGTGTATTTATTCCTAATTATGTTAATGAGCAAAAGAACGGGAATAACATTGGAGCCTTTCAATCTGCGTGTTTTTTAATTACTTCTGCGGTCACTTTGTTTATCTTAATATTAGCTTATCTATTTACCGATGTATATTTGGAAACATTTTTTTCGGGGCATTCTGAAAGATATTACAGCTTAGTGAAAATTCAATTTTTTTACGTGGCTCCAAGTATTTTGTTTTGGGGTGGATCCTCTTTAATTAATGGCTTGTTAAATATTGAGAATGAATTTCGTTTAACTTCGATAAGTGGATTTTTTACACCTTTATCTATCATAGCCTGTTTGATATTCTTTAAAGAAGAATTAGGAGTTCTAGTCATGGCTGTTGGAACCTTAATAGGGAGTATTACCAGTTTTCTATTTATTCTTATTGTAGCATTAAAGCGAAAGATTATTCATCTTGAGATTCCTCAATTTTATTCTGAAAGTGTAAAAGTTCTTTACAAACAACTTCCGGCTAAACTGTCTTCAAGTCTTCTTAATGGAATTAATCCTTTAGTTGACCAATATTTTTCAGCACAACTTTTTGTTGGCGCCATTTCGGCCCTCAATTATGGAATCAAGCTTCCAACTTTCTTTATAGGAATTGTAAGTATAGCATTAGGAAATGTGCTTTTACCCTTTTTTTCTAAAAAGGCTATTGACAATTTGAAAGGTTCCTTTAATCTCTTAAAAAGAATTATAAAATATTCACTCTTAGCAAGTATTACCATTACGGTTTTAGGAATTGTACTTTCAACACCAATTGTACGATTAGTTTTTGAACGAAATGCATTTCAGAGTTCAGATAGCTTAATAGTATCAGAAATTCAGCAAATGTATCTCCTTCAAATTCCGTCATATGTAATGGGAATTGTTATGGTGAAGTTTTTGACTGCTATCAATAAAAATAATTTTATGGTATTTACTTCGGCAATAAGTTTAGGACTCAATATAATTCTCAATTATGTTCTTATTAAGACAATGGGCGTTTATGGTTTAGCACTGGCAACTTCTTTGGTGTCAATAGTAAATTCCATAATTTTATATAAATACATTATACATTTGAACAAACACAATGTTTAATATTATCACTCCCACATATAATCGAAGCCACACCCTTAACAGGGTTTATGAATCTTTGAAAAATCAAACTTTCAAAGATTTTATATGGTTTATAATTGATGATTGCAGTACGGATGACACCAAAGATCTCGTTGATGAATGGAAAACAGCAAATGAATTGCTAATTGTTTATGAAAAGTTAAACGAAAACAAAGGGAAGTCATCGGCTGTAAATTACGGATTAGAATTATGTAAATATCCTTATACGATTGTAGCCGATAGTGACGACTCATTTGTTCCTGAAACTCTTTCTGAACTTAAAGGTATTTGGGAAGCGATACCAAAACAGGAACAGGATAAGATTGCTTCTATTTGGACGCTAACTATGGATGTTAAGGGAAACATTATTGGAGATAAATTCCCAATGGACTATTGGCAGGTTGGCTTCAAAGATAGAGTATTACATCATAATATTAAAGGTGAAAAATGGGCTTGCTGGAAAACCTCTGTTCTCGTAAAACAAAAAATGTATACCGCCAAAACCTGTCATGTCCAAGAAAGCCATACTTGGAATGCCATTAACAAAAAATACGATTTTCTCTGCGTTAATAAATCGCATAGATTTTACTACTATTCGGATGACGGTCTAATAGCATCTAAAAAAAGTAGAAAACAAACTGCAGCAATTTATTATTTGGGATCTTATTTTGGATTGAAAGATGTATCCCTCAAAGAGATGATTAAGCATGGATATTATAGAAACTTGGCATTTAACTATTGGAAATCAAGCCTATTTTTTAAGGATAAAAAACATAAGCTAAGTACTAGTAAAGCATTGCTTTCTGGCTTGATTTCGATTGTAGTTTTACCCAAACGACTCTTAAAAAGGGGAATATGAAGGTATTAAGATTTGTAATATTAGCATTTATAGTTTGGGGACTCCCTAGCTTCCTTTTAGTTGCATTTGGAGAAACTGTAGGAGCTCTTTCAAGTCACATATCTAACGTTTTACTCCTACTATATTATTTGTTGAGCAAAAAAGGGAAACTAATATTCCCGTTTATCTTTCTTGGAATATTATATTTTTTAATTTCAGGAGCCATTGATGTTCCTGACTCAAAATCCTTTATCAATGATTTTATAAAATATGTCATATTCATTGTTTGCGGTGCAGAAGTTGCCAGAAATACTTCTCTAAAAGATTTAATAGCTTTTCTATTAGTTGGGGCAACCAGTATTTTGGCTCATGCCATCTTTTTTACTGACAACTATGGTAGATACAGCGGATTTTACTTAGATCCAAATGCTGCAGGTTTTGTGAGTTTAATTGGATATTGCTTAGCTTATCAACTATCAAACAACAGTCTTAAATTGATTTTGTTATTTATTTTTACGTTCTCAGGTGCTATTACCTTCTCTCGCTATTTCTTTATAATGTGGTTAATCACAAGTCTTATTGCCATTTTTTCGAATGTTAGGAATTCCCAAGGTATTCTTATGGGACTTGGTTCATTGGTAGTTCTTATTAGTGTTGCATCCATATTACAGTTCAACACCGCAAGATTTTCAATTGTAGAAAATTTATTTGAACGTAAAATTCAAACAACCGCATTTACGGAACACTCTAGGACTGAGCAATGGTCTGCTTATTTAGGGGATATTTTTGATAACCCCATATTTGGCAACGGACACCAAAGCTTTAAAGGTGTTACTGGAGTAAAACAAGGGGTTCACAACACGTATTTAATGGTTATTGGAGAGTCTGGAATTATCCCGTTTTTACTTATCCTTGGCATTTATATTTACATGGTAAAAAGAAGTTTTTCTAGTTTTAAAACAAATGTTTACAAAATTATGATCGCCCTTACGCTTTTAACCTTTCTAATGGTAATCCACAATTATTTCAATAATTATCTTCTTCTGTTTATTTCTGTTTGGCTCTTAGTAAAACTAAATGAAGTTTCAATTGCTGAAAATCAAAATGAAATTAAAGAAGTTATAACTTGGAAAACGACATAAAATTGTTCGTCAAAATAATGCAAGATAAGGGAATCTAAACCTAAATATTACATGACAATAGTACACATATCAAGCAGTTTAGGAGGTGGCGGTGCTGAGCAAATGGTATTCCAATTAGCGAAACAAAGCAATGCAATTACAAAAACTGTGGTAATTTCAATTTCCAAAGTCAACACATTAGAGCATAAATTCAACGATGAGAATATTGAAGTCCATTTTTTAAACATAACTTCTTTCAAAAACCGTACATTGTTCCTGGGGTTAAAAAAAACACATGATATAGTGAATGGCTTGCCCGATGTTGTGTTTCACTGTCATCAATTTCATGGGGGACTCTTTGGTATGCTATACAATATTTGGTATTCAAGAATTCCAATTGTTTACACAATGCACACCAACCAAGTATCATCTTTTGTCAGAAGAGCATGTTTATATGTCTCTAAACCCCTAAGAAAAAGGGATATCATATTTAGCGAGAATTCTAAAAAGTGGTATTTAAAAAACAATGAGATTATTCCGAATGGAGTGGATTTTAAACTCCTATCATTAAATAAGCAACGAAAATATGATTCTAGCCAACCTTTTGTGTTTTTATTTTTAGGGAGGTTGAGCCCCCCAAAAAACCCTTTAGCTTTACCTTATTTTGCTGAAAAATTAAAAGAAAATGGTTTTTTTAATTTTATCATTCACGTAATTGGTGAAGGCAGTTTAAGGGAGCAACTTTGGGAAGAAATATCAAAAAACCATTTGAAAGAGCATTTTAAATTATTTGGTTTTCAAAAGGATGTTAAACAATTTTTAGAGCATTCACAAAGCTTGATTCTTCCATCTCTATGGGAAGGAATGCCAATGGCCGTAATAGAAGCTGCAGCAAATAAGCTCCCAGTAATAGCTACACCTGTAGGCAGCGTCCCCGACTTTTTAAACGAGCATAACGCATATGTTTCGAACTTGGAATCATTTTCTGAGGCCATGATTCATGTTATGAAAAATTATAGTGAAGCTTTAAGCAAATCTGAGCTTCTTTATAAGGAAATTAAAACTATCTTTAGCATTGAAAGTGTTCATAATAAGCATTTTGATGTTTATAGATCTGTTAGATAATTCCAGTTAAATATGTGTGGTATATACGGGGCAACTATTGATTACTCAAGAGCTCAAATTGAGCAGAAACTACTGAGAACACAATTTCGAGGACCGGATAAAATGGGAATTGAAGTATACAAATTTGAAGGCTCTCTCCTAACCCTAGGCCACAATAGGTTGTCAATTATAGATCTGGATGCCAGATCCAATCAGCCATTCACTTACCTTAATCGGCTACATATTGTTTTCAATGGAGAAATCTATAATTTCCAATCTCTCAAGTTACAATTATCTCGAAAAGGATATGAATTCAAAACAACCAGTGACACGGAAGTTATTTGCGCTGCGTATTTGGAATATGGAGAAGATTGTGTTTCTCATTTTAATGGCATGTTTGCTTTTGTAATATATGATGAAAAAACTCAATTATTATTTGGAGCGAGAGATCGATTAGGCCAAAAACCGCTATATTATTATCATAATGGCAAGGATTTTGAATTTGCCAGTCAAATTTCCTCGATCCAACTTTTCCATAAAAACTTATCCATTTCATTAGAGTCTATAAATCTTTATTTTCGATTGGGAAATATACCTGATCCATACTCTATTTTTAATGAGATTAAAAAGCTTAAGGCAGGGTTTTCATTTGTATACAATATACATTCTGGCAGCTTTAAGGTTAAACAATATTGGGATATTCCTCAGAAGTCAAACAATTTATTCACTGGTTCCTATAAAGAGGCTAAAGAACAACTCTCGTTGCTTTTAATGGATGCAGTAAAACTTAGATTATTTGCAGATGTACCCCTTGGGGTTTTCTTGTCCGGCGGTATAGATTCTTCCTTGATAACAACTTTGGCCACAAAAGTTTGCGATTCAAAAATCAATACTTTTTCAGTAAAATTTAATGAAATTAGTTTTGACGAAAGCAAATATGCACTAAAAGTAGCAGAACGTTTGGGAACAAACCATACCGAAATAGAATGTAGTTTTTATGAAGGGCAGGACATGATCCAAAATTTCAACTATTATTATGATGAACCCTTTGCGGATTCATCGGCCATACCCTCTATGTTATTAGCCAAATACACCAAACAAAATGTTACCGTAGCTCTATCAGGTGATGCCGGTGATGAAAGTTTCTTAGGGTATCAAAGGTATGACTGGGCCAAATATGGAGAAATGGCAATGCATTTCCCTTACTTTTTTAGACGTTTCGCTGCAGATATGCTGGCCATTGTTCCTAACTATAGATTTAAAATCCTTTCTAATTACCTAAAGCTACCTAATGTTAATACTGCCTATTTGAACTCAATGACTCAAACAAGCTTACCTGTATCATTCAACCACTCCCCAATTAGGATAGAAGAAGAAAAATATATTTTTAATAAAAATAAACCGCTGTTAGAGCGCATTTCAGACTTTGACCTTAAAACCTATTTAAATTGGGATATTAATACCAAAGTAGATAGAGCTTCCATGGCATATTCCTTAGAAGTAAGGTCGCCATTTCTTGATTACAGAATTGTTGAATTTGCCAAATCTCTTCCGGTAGCTTTTAAATATAAAAATGGAAACAAAAAACATATTTTAAAGGATTTATTATATGAGGATTTGCCTAAAGAAATTTTTAACAGACCTAAATCTGGGTTTACAATGCCATTTTCTCATTGGTTTAGGAACAGTTTGAAAGATTATGTTTTGGACGAGCTTAACGAGAATGGTTTGAAAGCAATTCCTAACCTTAATGTCAAGGAAACACAAGAAATAATCCAACAACATATGGATGGGTCTTGGAACAGGTACCCAATGATATGGTCTCTACTGGTTTTAAAACAATGGTTAAGTGATAATGGCAAAGGGATTTCTATTAAATAATGAATAATTTCAAAATTGACATATTGTTTGTTTTGCCCTCATTAAAAGCTGGTGGAGCCGAAAGAGTTATCAGTTTTATTGCATCCAATTTAAGCAAGGACAAATTTCACCCAACCCTAATAGTAATAGGTAGTTTTAAGGATTCTGTGTACCCTACTGACAATTTAAATGTTTTGTTTTTGGAAAAAGAAAGGGTGTTACATGGAATTCCCTTTTTGTTCACTTACATTTTAAAAAATAGACCAAATATTATTGTTGGCTCTATATCCCATGTCAACAGAATATTGGCAGGCCTTTGTTATGTGATACCAAAAATTAAACTTGTTGGTCGTGAAGCAAGTGTATCTAGTATCATGAGAACGTTTGCAGACACCAAGGGCAAAATAAACATTCCTTTTTTTAGAAATTACCATAAATACTTGGATGCAATAATTTGCCAGTCCAGGGATATGGCTAATGATTTGATAGTAAACTATAATTTGCCGGAAAGAAAAATTCATGTAATTAATAATCCTATAACGGAAGGTTTACCGCACAAAACCATTGTGACTAATGTTAGTCAAAAAAAGAAACTAATTACTATTGGGCGATTAAGTAAAGAAAAAGGGCATAAACGCATTTTATCTGCTTTGTCTAAAGTTAAATTCGATTTTGAATACACCATAATTGGAACAGGCAATGAAAAGGCTTGTATTATGGAATTAGGTGAGAAATTGGATATATTAAACAAAATAAAATTCATTGCGCATACAAAAGAGATTGGTCAGTTTTTACTTACTAACGATATTTTTATCCAGGGATCTTATGTAGAAGGGTTCCCTAATGCGCTTTTGGAAAGCTGTGCAGTAGGCACACCTGTTATTGCATTTAATGCCCCTGGAGGCACGAGGGAGATTATTGAGAATGGTATTAATGGTTTTATGGTAGAGGATGAAAATGAATTTATAGAAAAACTATCCCTGAGCTTATTTAAAACCAACTGGTCTCCGCAACAAATAATATATTCTGTAGAAAAAAAATATAATAAGAATCTTATTATAAATAAATATGAAGATTTGTTTTTAAGCCTTTCAAAATCATAGAAATATGTCAAATATTCTCATTGTAATGCCAAATGACACTTTGGGTGGCGCAGAACAGTATCTTAAAATGGTAGCGAATTATTTTAAAGATAGCAACGTCATTGTCTACTTTCTAAAAGCCTCAAATACCGGTCATTGGGAAGATTTGAAAAATAACATTAAACTAGTTCATTTATCAAAAAGAAGTTTTGGAGAAGGTGGTTTTAAATTTTTAGCATTTGCATTACATAACCGTACTACTTTTGATTATATTTTCTCTTCCCATCTCTATATCAATGCCATTGTCGGAGGTTTAATTAGCCTGAACATTATAAAGACTAAAAAGTTTATTGCTAGAGAATCAACATCTGTATTTCCCCGCTACCACGGATTTAAACTCTTAACTTATAAGTTGGCCTACAAATTAGGTTACAGAAATATGGATGTGTTGATTTGCCAAACCAATCAAATGAAATCCCAACTTTTATCAAAAGTTCCCTACCTTGATAAAAGAACCTTAGTCAAAACTATACCAAACCCAATAGACTTGAATAAGATAACACACTTAGGAAAATCAGAATTAGACTTTATATTCCCTAAAGGATATATTGTTTCTGCTGGTAGGTTCATAAACGAAAAAGGATTCGATATACTAATAAAGTCATTTTCAGAGATAAAAAAGGAATACCCCAACTTGAAACTTGTTATTTTAGGAGAGGGACCTCTAAAGGATTCCTTAAAAATGTTGGTTTCGGAATTAAATGTTACCAAAGATGTTGTTTTTGCAGGTTTTGTAAATAATGTTTATCCATATTTTCGACATGCTAAAGTTTGTGTAGTTTCATCCCGGCTGGAAGGATTTCCTAATGTTTTACTTCAAATGATGTCTCAAAACAATAATGTTGTTTCCACAAAATGTGCTGGAGGAATAGAAAACATACCTGGCATCATTACTTCTGAAACAAACAATCAAAATAGTTTAACCGCTGCCATTTCGTTGGGCCTATCCAATTTTGATAACAAAGAAAATAGACGCTTTTTTGGAGACTATTTAAAGGAAAGGGATATTTCGCAATTCATGATAAATATTTTGTCCAATAATTAAAGCTTCACACTGTTTTTTAATATTTAAAAATCAAAACTTTTTAAAGTATTATTTTTTCAAATAAAAACAGGTTATTATCTAATATTTAGTAAATTAGAGATATAAAACCTGTCTTATGAAACTCCTTATTGCCATCAAAAAGCTCTCTATATTTCTTTAACATTTTTTGAGGTTTATTAGTTTCATTATGTGCTGATATTTTGTTTTAAAATTTATTATACCAGTGCTTAATTTTAGGTTTTGAGTGAGTTTAATTGAGATATCTAGTTTGCTTATGAATGTTGACCTACTAACAAAAATACAATCTTACCTAGACCACACCTTAGAGGAAGTGAACTCCATAAAAAGCATTAATCATTCGGAGTTCTATGAAAACTACATGAAACCGAACAAGCCAGTTGTCATGACGGAAATGATGGACAATTGGGAAGCCTCAAAAACATGGTCACTTGATTATTTTAAAACCATAGGAAAGGATAAAACTACATTTGTTTCCAAAGGCAATAATTTTCAAGAAAACACGAAGTGGGAATATGGGAATTTTTTGGATTCAATCAATAAAATTGAACAGTCTGATTATTCTTCTCAAGGCGGGTATTTAATGAACTTATCCATCCTCCATCTCTTTCCTGAGCTACAGGAAGATGTGGACTTCTCATTAATTTCCAATTATAAAGTAAGGGATTCATTGTCTTTGTGGATTGGACCTAAAGGCACCTTGACAGGGTGGCATACCGATAGATTAGCAGACAATATTTTGGCGCAAATTGAAGGAAGTAAATTAGTATTACTCGCCCACCCCAATCAGACAAAGTACATGTATCCAAGTGACAAGTACGAACCGGGATCCAAACTAAGTCAAATAGATATGAGAAATTTTGATGAAACAAAGTTCCCTCTTTTTAAAAAACATGCAAAAATATCTTATGCTATTTTAAAGCCGAAACAAATGCTCTTTATTCCTAAGCTATGGTGGCATTGTGTTTATGGTCTTGAAATATCCATTAGCTCCAATAATTTTGGGTTTTCATTTACTGACAATATTAAAATGAAAGCCAATGAATTTGTAAAACGAAAACTCCATAATTTGGGTCTTTATGGCAAAGATTGTGTTTGTCATTATTATGATGAACAAGGAGTAAGACATCGTTATCGACATCATTAATTCAAAAGTTATAACCTACGAGCATTGAAAAAAATAATACGTATTACTACCATATCAAACTCTTTGTGTTATTTATTAAAAGGCCAGTTGAAGTTTATGGGGCAATTTTACGAAATGATAGGAGTGTCAGGTCAGGGAGAAAGTCTGGAGCTAGTTCGGAAAAACGAAGATGCTAGGGTGCATGCCGTGGAAATGACCAGAAGCATTACTCCTTTTCAAGACTTAATTGCTACCTATCGGTTATATAAACTGTTTAAGAAAGAGCAACCTTTTATAGTGCATACGCATACCCCCAAAGCTGGAACATTGGGTATGTTGGCAGCAAAAATGGCAGGTGTACCTCATAGAGTCCATACTATAGCGGGACTTCCCCTATTGGAAGCCCAAGGTGTTAAGCGACAGTTACTGGATAATGTAGAAAAATTAACATATGCTTGTTGCACTCATGTCTTGCCTAATTCTTTTGAATTGAAGCGGACAATTGAAAAATTGAAATTTACCTCTAATGAAAAACTTAAAGTAATCGCCAATGGAAGTTCAAACGGTATTGATGAGCTGCATTACGATGCCAACAAAGTTTCAAAAGAACAAAAGGAGCTCCTTCGGAATAAATTAAATATTAAAAATGAGGATGTTGTGTTTATTTATCTGGGAAGGATAGTTAAAGACAAAGGAATCAACGAATTGGTTTCGGCATTTGATCAACTTTCAAAAGAATTCCAAAACAGTAAGCTTTTGATTGTTGGACCTCGAGAAGATGATTTAGATCCTATTTCTCAAGAATCAGAAATCATAATAACTAACAATAGCCAAATAATTGTACCTGGAGCACAATCCGACATTCGACCATTTGTAGCCATTTCGGATGTTTTGGCTTTTCCTAGTTATCGCGAAGGCTTTCCTAATGTGGTGTTGCAAGCAAGTTGCATGGGATTGCCCTGTATTGTAACCGACATCAATGGTTGTAACGAAATTATATCTGACGGAGAAAATGGAATAATTATCCCTCCTAAAGATGTTAAAGCGTTACTGAAAGCCATGAAATTTATGATGGAAAACCCTAAAAATAGGATTAAAATGTCTGAAGGAGCAAGACAGAATATCGTTGATAAATACAAGCAAAGTTTGGTTTGGGACGAATTGTTGAAGTTTTATAAGAGTTTAGAATAATCGTAAAGATGTACAAGTCATTTTTTAAGCGAATGTTGGATTTAATTATAGCAATAACAGGTGCCGTTATAGCACTTCCTGTTTTTGTTGTTATTACAGTCCCACTATTGTTTGTTAACAAGGGGAAACCTTTTTACTATCAAAAACGTCCTGGAAAAAATGAACACATATTTACTATTATAAAATTTAAGACCATGACCGATGATAAAGATGACTATGGTAACCTTTTCCCAGAATCTCAAAGATTAACCACAATTGGCAAATTTTTGAGAAAAACTTCTTTAGATGAGCTTCCTCAATTATGGAATATCATAAAAGGAGAAATGAGCTTAATTGGACCTCGCCCCCTACTGCCTCGCTATTTACCCAGATATAATGACAAACAAAAACATCGACATGATATCAGGCCAGGGCTTACCGGCTGGGCACAAGTAAATGGAAGAAACACCTTGAGCTGGGAGCAAAAATTTGAATATGATTTATGGTACGTAGAAAATGTTTCCTTATTACTCGATGTAAAAATTTTGTGTTTAAGTTTTAAGAAAGTCCTACAAAAGGAAGGAGTTTATTCTGTTGAAAACGATATAACACCAGAGTTTATGGGAACTCAAAATTCGTTGTTTTTTGATCAGTAAAGCGGATTTATGATTTATGAATGTTTCTGTTTACCAGAAATATAAAATAACCTAAACAATAAATACTATAATTCATGTAGCAAGGCTATTATTAAATACACCAACTTTATGATTATACTAGGATTAAATTATTATTTCCACGATTCAACGGCTTGCATTATCAAAAACGGACAATTAATAGCCGCTATCGAAGAGGAACGACTCAATAGGGATAAGCACACAAGAAGCTTTCCTGCACTTGCTGTTGAAAGATGTTTGAAAATTGCAGAGGTGAGCTACGAGGACATCGATTTCATTGCTGTATCCATTAAACCACTTCATAATTTTGGAAAAAAAATAGGCTATACACTAACTCATTTAAAAGCTGCTAAGCAAATAATTAATCATGAGTTAGTGCATGGATACAACAAACAAAAAAGCTTTTGGAATTGGTTTAATTACCATTGGAAGCACAAGAAGTCAGGACCAAAAGTACATTTCATTCAGCATCATTTAAGCCACGCAGCAGGCAGTTTTTACGTATCTCCATTTAACGAAGCAGCTCTATTGGGGATTGACGGCTCAGGTGAGTGGGCAACTACCTGGTTAGGCCACGGAAAAGGGAATGCAATAAGCTGTCTAAGTCAGTCTTACTTTCCACATTCATTAGGATCGTTTTACGAAGCTGTTACACAATTTTGTGGCTTTAGAACAAGCTATGATGAAGGTAAAACCATGGGATTAGCTCCTATGGGAGACCCTAATGTGTTTCTTAAAGAAGTAGATAAAATTGTTAAGGTTACTTCTAGAGGGCAAATTGAATTTGATTTGAGTTACTTCAACTTCCAAAATATGAGCTGGAAGCGTTGCTCTGAAAAGTTTTTTGAAGTATTTGGCCAACCTAGACAGAAAGATGAACCATTTCAAAAGCACCATATGGATGTGGCTGCGGCATTTCAGCGTGTGTTGGAAAATAGGGTTTTAGAAATTTGTGCCTTTCTTTATGAAAAAACCAAAGCAGAATACCTTGTTATTTCTGGTGGCGTTTCTTTAAACAGCGTCATGAATGGCCGAATAGTACGAGAAAGTAAATTTAGAGATGTTTACGTGATGCCGGCCGCTGGAGATAACGGCACTGCTATAGGCGCCGCGTACTATTTGTATAATCACATATTAAACCAGCCTAGAAATTTTGTCCACTTAAATCCTTATGTAGGCACAAAATACTCCAATAAGGATATCGAAAAGGTCTTAAAGGGGGCTAAATTGAATTATGAAAACCATGAAGACATTACTAGCACAGCAGCTGATCTTTTGGAACAAGGATATATTATTGGCTGGTTTCAAGAGGCTATGGAAATTGGCCCTAGGGCCCTTGGAAGTAGAAGTATCCTCGCCAATCCTGCGTTCCCTGACATGAAAGACAAAATAAATAGTGAGGTTAAATTTAGAGAAGCTTACAGGCCATTTGCGCCCTCAGCTATTGTTGAATCTAAAAATGATTTCTTCGACCTTGAGGTAGAAGCCCCATTTATGCTAAAGGTATGTAATGTACTTAAAGACAAACAGGCCATAATACCAGCCGTAACTCACGTTGATGGGAGTGCTAGGCTTCAAACCGTTCAAAAAGAGTTGCACCCAAGATATTATGATTTAATCAAAAAATTAGGTGACCGCACAGGTGTACCTGTTGTACTAAACACAAGTTTCAACATTCAAGGAGAACCTATTGTAGAATCCCCTCAAGATGCAATTAGATGCTTTTTCTCAACAGGGCTAGATTATTTGGTAATAGGAAATTTTTTATTGGCAAAAAGAGGAAATAATGATTTCAAAACAACAGATAAGGAGGAAGTATACGAATTAAGTGTTTAAGATTACATAAAGTTAAAAGTGAGATGAAAAACTATAATTAGTCCTAAATGAAATTATTGGTAGAAAAAATACAAAGTGAACTTGATTTCAACAACTATCTAAAAATTGTAGAATCTTTTAAGGTCAATAATCCATTTTATAGAATTATTGACGCAAACCTCAATGAGTTAAAAGATGGAAACCTGAGGTATTTTATCATGCAAAACCAAGATGAGGATAACCTCATTGTAATGCCTTTTTTATTGAGAAAAATACAATACATTAATCAAAAGTACCAATATTATGATGTCATTTCTCCTTATGGTTATAGCGGCCCTCTATTTAATCAAAATTTATCAAGAGGATATCTTATTTTATTTTGGGAGCTGGTAGATGAGTGGTATAGAAAAAACAATGTTGTTTCGGAGTTTGTTAGATTCAATCTGTGCAATAACTATGATTTTTACTCAGGAACTTTAATCCCTACACTCATTAACGTAAAGGGCGCTATAATTGATTCCCATGTTCAATGGAGCAATTTTAAACAGAAAGTCAGAAACAATTACAGAAGAGGAATCAACAACAATTTAAAAATTGAAATTGCTTTTGAAGACATCGATGACTCGACAATTCAATTATTTCATTCCATTTACATTAGAACAATGGCAAGAATACATGCTGAAGAGGAATACTTCTACTCAACTAATTGCTTGAAAAATGTTATCAAATTAAGTCAACGTAAATGCTTAATTGCTTTTGTGTATTTTGAAGACATCGCCATTTCCGCCGAATTAATATTGATTTCAGGCACATCACTGTATTCGTATCTAGGAGGCACATTGTCGGATTATTTTAGTTTAAGACCGAACGATTTTTTAAAGATAGAAGTGCTTAACTGGGCAAGAAAAAATGATATGGAATATTATATATTAGGCGGAGGCAGAGAGGATTATGACAGTTTGTATAACTATAAAAAATCATTTTTCCCTCATGATACAGATGTTATTTATTATACCGGAAGGAAAATTGTGAACAAACAGATTTATGACAATTTATGCAACATATATAATGTTGAAGTTTCTGATAAAGAAAAAAATACAACTGAATATTTCCCCATATATCGTAAAAACAATGAGTCAGTAAAACGATGTGTATTTAGATAATATGTTAACATGGTAAAAACGCAATTACTATACAGTAAATTTATCAAAACCATAATTGACGTGGTTTTGGCTGTATTTGGCGTCTTAATGCTATCACCTGTTTTTTTTGTTATTCTAATCCTTCTTTGGTTTTGCAATAAAGGCAAAGTGTTCTTTTACCAGGATCGCCCGGGCAAGAATGAACGGATTTTTAAAATCATCAAATTCAAAACCATGAATGATAAAACAGATGCACAAGGTCAACTGCTCCCTCCCATAGAAAGATTGACAAAAACAGGTATGTTCCTTCGTAAATATTCTTTAGACGAAATCCCTCAACTTATAAATGTCATCAAGGGAGATATGAGCCTTATAGGACCAAGGCCTCTTCATGTAAGATATTTACCGTTGTATAATGATTTTCAAAAGCACAGACATGACGTAAAACCCGGCATTACAGGTTGGGCTCAAATAAATGGACGCAATTCCATTTCTTGGGAAAAAAAATTCAATTATGACGTTTGGTATGTTCGTAACATTTCACTCTGGTTAGATCTAAAAATACTAATTGGTACCTTTTTAAAAATATTTAAAAAGGAAGGAATTTATTCTCCTGAAAATGATATTGTACAAGATTTTACAGGCACATTACAAAAAGAAAACAGCTATTAAACTATGCTCAATATATTATTCACTTGTGCAGGTAGGCGCACCTACCTAATAAATTACTTTAAGGAAGCCTTAAATGGCAAAGGTTTAGTTTTCGCTGGGGATTTAAGCCCTACTGCTCCTGCCTTGGTTGAGGCTGATAGAGCCATAGTTTTCCCTAGTATTTATGATTCTAATTATATAACCGAACTGAAATTAGCTATTGTTAAGTACAATATAAATGCAGTAATATCCTTAAATGATTTAGAGCTACCGCTTTTAGCCAAACACAAATTGGAGCTAGAAACTACGGGAACAAAAGTTATTATTTCCAGTGAAAGAGTCATTGACTTGTCGTACGACAAAATGAAAACGCACAGTTTTATAGAATCCATAGGTTTAAATTCTCCAGCCACTTACACTAATTTAGAAACCGTAAAAAATGCCTTAAACAGCGAAGAGTTAAATTTCCCATTGGTCATTAAGCCTCGTTGGGGAAGCGCATCATTAGGTTTAGAATTTGCCAACAATATGGAAGAACTTGAGCTAATATTAAAGCTCCAAACTCTAAAAATAAACGACCTCCTAAAAGAAGCTAAAATTCCATCTACCTTTAATGAATTAATCATTCAGGAAAAAATTCCGGGACAGGAGTATGGAATGGACATTGTTAATGATTTTGAAGGCAATTATGTAGGAACTTTTGTTAGAAAAAAAATGAATATGAGATCTGGCGAAACAGATAAAGCCGTCTCCATAATAGACCCTAAATTTGAGGAGTGTGGAAAAAAAATTTCAGAGAAATTGGGACATATCGGCAACCTAGATTGTGATGTTTTTCAAGTGAAAGACAAACTTTACGTGCTAGAATTAAACCCTAGATTTGGTGGAGGTTACCCTTTTTCACATGAAGCAGGGGTTAACACTTCGGCTATGTATATAGAATGGCTTCAAGGCCATAAAAATATTTCTCAATTTATAAATTACAAACCCAATGTAATGTGCTCTAAATGCGACAGATTATTACGTATCAATTGAGAATAATCCTTTGAGATTTTTCTGCACCATTGATAATAAGAGTATCTCCATTAATTTTTTTATAAACCTTAATATTCTCAATAGGTTCTGGGTAGGCAAATAGAAAGGAATAAACAAATTTTCTGTAAAAATCAGATTTATAATCGTTTAAATCTACCTTGGCAAAGCTTTGATCTAATTGAAAATTGTCAATAGTTTCAATTTTTATCTTGGAATTATACAAACGATCCCTCCTCGACTTTAATTGAAAAAGTAAACGTCTGTATAGTATGTTCACGTTCTTTTCTCTCAAATAGCGTTTGAATTTGAAAAACACCCCTAATTTCCATGCTATGGTTTTTGCAAATAAGGACTTTGAATCATATAGAATGTGATAGTCAAAATGATATTGCACGTTCCCCCACTCTTCTTTAAAATCAAAATAGCCCTTCGAAAAATCAGCTATTTTCATATTATTTTCATAACACCATTCTATAATCTTTATTATTGAAATTTTCCCAATATTGAATTTATAGTAATCCGTATCAAAAACTGTTATAGACACAAACACCACAGTATCCGAGTTAATGTTTAAAGTTATAGCTATGGGGATGTCATCGTTGTAAATCACAAATAAGGTGGCCTGCTTTTTCTGAAGCATCTCAAAAACGTATTCCCGGTAGAATGCCCATTTATCAGATCTTAAATGGTGATAGTTAAACTGCTTGTCTGCAAACCGTTTAGTTAACAAACCATGAAACTGCTTAAAGAGAATTTCAAATGATGACCGGTCTAAATCGTCAGAATGAAATTTGTATGAAATATTAAAACAGTCTTCCAATCGTCTCTTTCTGGATTTATAGCCGCGGATATTTTTTGAGCTAATCCTACTCTTTATGTAATCCTGAGAGGTTTTATAATTTTCAAAATCCAACAAAAACCCATCATATTGATAAATTGACTTACAGCGCAAATCGGTCTTTGATGGATCTAAATTGGGGACTTTAAAAAATTCCGGAATATCATATATCAAAAACACCTTGTTTTTAAAGTCGGTAGCTTTATAATTAAGCTCATAATAAATTCCTTTGGTTAAATTTTTTCCAACATTGGTGCAGAACGGCTCCCAAGATCTTTTAAAAAAACTCACATTCGTTAGAAAGTCAAAGTTTACCGATTTTTTATTATGATTGAAATATTTAGACCATAAATGGACGAAAGTACTCGAGGTAAATGGGCTTTTCATGACGCAATAAAATTAAAGGCTTATCAATAATTCTATTCTAAAATAATAAATTTTAAACAACATTGCATTGACAAACAATTACTTAACATTGAAATCGTAAAAAACAATCCATTTATCGGTTTTATTTCAAATGAGTCACCCGATTGATTGATATTTAAGGTTGAAAACTAAAAAAATACGAAGTATTTGTTTTTCAGCCCTCATTTAGTCCGTAAATTTGATAATCGATTTGAAGAAACGAGATGACACTGTATTAACCAACAAAGCAACCGGATGAACCCTAAAATATGGCTTTCCTCGCCTCATATGGGCGGAAATGAGCAACGGTATATTAATGAAGCTTTTAAATCTAATTGGATTGCACCCTTAGGGCCAAATGTAACTAGTTTTGAAGCTGATATTGAATCCTATTTAGGACAAAACAGCCATGCTACTGCGGTTAGTTCAGGGACAGCTGCCCTTCACCTGGGACTTATGTTGCTTAATGTTGGCCCGGGAGACGAAGTGATTTGCCAAAGTAAAACTTTTGCAGCTTCTGCCAATCCCATCACATACCTTGGTGCATCTCCTATTTTTGTGGATAGTGAAACGGAAACATGGAACCTCTCTCCTGAACTTCTGGAAGAAGCCATTAAAGATCGTATTGCAAAAGGAAAACGACCAAAGGCAATCGTTACCGTGCATCTTTATGGCATGCCCTATAAGGTTGATGAAATTCACGGGATAGGCTCTCGTTATGAGATTCCAATCATTGAAGATAGTGCTGAAGCATTAGGAAGTTCTTGCAAAAATCAAAAATGCGGTACCTTTGGAACCATTTCAATTCTGTCTTTTAACGGTAATAAAATTATTACAACCTCTGGTGGTGGCGCACTTATTAGCAAAACACGATCCTTGAATGAAAAGGCTTTATTTTTGGCCACTCAAGCCAGAGATAGTGCTCCAGAATATCACCATACTTCAATTGGCTACAACTATAGAATGTCTAATGTGCTTGCAGGAATTGGTAGAGGACAAATGGAAGTATTGGAAGAGCGAATCGCACTAAGAAGAAATAATTATCATTTATACAACAGTGCATTAAAGGGTATAAACCAGTTAAGTTTTCTAGAGGAACCAACAAACTACCTAAGCAATCGTTGGTTGACCTGCTTTTTAACAGATTCTGAAGCAACTAGGGAGGGCTTAAGAATGTATTTGGCAGAACAAAACATTGAATCACGTCCACTTTGGAAACCTATGCACTTACAACCTGTGTATCAAAAATGCCCTGCGTATATTAATGGAGTGTCCGAAGATCTTTTTAAGCGAGGTCTCTGCATACCAAGCGGATCCAATTTAACTGAAAATGAATTAAATAGAGTGATATTGGCAATAAAAATGTATTTTAGAGTATGAATTTGGAATTTGTAAATAAACTAACCCAAAGATACGCCTCCAAATGGTTGGTGCTTATCTTTGATTTATGTGTGGTTGTTTTTACTTTCCTCCTAGCTTATTTAATCCGGTTTAATTTTAAGTTTGATTTTGAAGTTTTGCTGGTATTAAAACAATTGCCTTTTGTTATTTTGGCGGCGACCCTAAGTTTTTTAGCAGTGGGATCACATAAAGGAGTTGTTAGATATACCGGTTACAAAGACATTATCAACATTATTATTGGTGTTAATTTATTAGCCACCATTTTAATAATAACTACTTTTTTTAGCAGAAAATATAACTACGAAAGCATATTCAACATCTCTGGTTCAGTAATCTACATTCATTTAATGCTGAATATCCTTTTTTTGATAGGTTCAAAACTTTTTATCAAATCCATCTACAATAGTTTAATTCAAGATTTAAAACCTATTACCAATGTCTTAATATATGGAGCAGGAAGTTCTGGAATGATTACCTACGATGCCATTACAAATGATCCAAAAACCAATCATAATGTTGTTGGATTTATTGATGATAACGAAAGAAAAGTAGGAAAGAAAATAGACCTCCTCTACGTATATAGTCTCATTAAAATAAATCAAGAATTCGTCTCCAAAAATAAGGTTGACGAAGTAATTATCTCCATACAAAGCATAGACCCTACCCGACTTATGAATATTACAGGGTATTTGTTGGAGTTAAAATTAAAAGTGAAAATTGTCCCTCCTGTGCAACAGTGGATTGATGGAGATTTGAGCATAGGGCAAATTAAAGATGTCAAAATTGAAGATTTATTGGGGAGAGAACCTATTACTATCGTAAATCCTGAATTAGAAGAACAATATAGCGACGAAATTATTTTGATTACGGGCGCAGCAGGTTCCATAGGTAGTGAAATAGCTCGCAAAATAACCCAATATGAATATAAAAAGTTAATTCTTGTAGACATTGCGGAATCTGCTTTATATGATATTCAACAAGAGTTTATTAGGAAAGGCATCCAACGATTTACAGCTATAGTGGCTGATGTTAGGGATGAATACAGAATGGATGAAATTTTCAACAGGACGAAACCTAAAATCATATTTCATGCTGCCGCCTACAAACATGTTCCTTTAATGGAAAACAATCCTTACGAAGCTGTAGGTGTTAATATTGCCGGCACCAAAAACATAGCAAATCTTTCCGTTAAGTATTCTGTAGATAAATTCATTCTCATTTCTACCGATAAGGCTGTTAACCCAACAAATGTGATGGGAGCAACAAAACGGATTGCAGAACTTTATATAAACTGTCTTCAAAATGGACCAGGGCACACCAAATTTATAACAACTCGCTTTGGTAACGTCTTAGGTTCCAATGGTTCCGTAATCCCTCTGTTTAAGAAGCAAATTGAAGAAGGAGGGCCGATAACAGTAACCCACAAGGAAATTACTAGGTTTTTCATGACTATTTCAGAAGCCTGTCAATTAGTGCTTGAAGCAGCAACTATGGGTCAAGGAGGGGAAATATTTGTTTTCGACATGGGCTCTTCGGTTAAAATATTTGATTTAGCCAAGAATATGATTGCGCTTTCCGGTTTGAGATATCCCGAAGACATTGCTATTAAAATAACAGGATTAAGGCCTGGAGAAAAGATATATGAAGAGTTACTGGCAGATGGCGAAAAAACAAAGCCTACCTACCACGAAAAAATAATGATTGCCTTAATAAAACCTATAGATATAGAGGATGTTAGCTGTAAAATTATTAACTTATGTAACATTTACTCTAAAGTTCAAAATTTAGAAATTGTATCTCAGATCAAGGAGATTATTCCCGAATATCTGTCCAATAATTCAAAGTTTGAAGTTTTAGATATAAAAAACTAACCTTAAAAGTCCCGTTTTTATGAACTTCATAATGTTTAGAAAATTTTATGCGCACAAAAACGCCGTAAAACTACTTATTCTTCTTGCTTTGGTTACCGTTTCATGTGCCAGCAGAAAAGACTTTGTTTATTTCCAGGATGAGCCCGTTAAAAAAGAAGACATTAGCCTTGTAAATACGGAATTGGTTTACGGAACCGACGACCTATTAACAATTGATGTGTCCTCATTAGATCCCGAAGCTTCAAGGCCATTTAATCTTCCGGTAGTATCCTACTCCCCTACAGTTATTGGAGCCCAGGGACAATTAAAAATGCAGACCTACCTAATCGATATTAATGGAAACATCGAATTTCCCGTGTTGGGAACCATCAAACTAGGAGGATTAACGCGAACAGAAGCTACCGCTTATCTTAAAGAGCGCCTTTCCGAATACATCAAGGATCCAATTGTCAACATTCGACTTGCTAATTTTACCATTACCGTTCTAGGTGAAGTCAATAGGCCCGGAACCTACACCATTCAAGATGAAAGGATATCCGTAAGTGAAGCTTTGGGACTTGCAGGCGATTTAACCAATAATGGCAAACGAACCAATGTGTTTTTAATAAGAGAATCTGGAGGAGAAAAACGATTTGCAAGATTGGATCTTACCTCTGTCAATTTAGTCAATTCTCAACTTTATTATATGGCACAAAATGATGTGCTGGTTGTTGAACCCAATAGAGCCAGAAGAAATGCTTCTACATACAATCCCAACACAGCAGTAATTATTTCGGCCATTTCTACCCTAGCTACAATTACAGCAATTTTTGTAGTTAAATAAACAGCCATGGAAAACCAAAATGTTAATACCAAAGAATTAGTCAACAGTATTGTAGGAACTTATTTGTCCCGATGGAAACTAATTGTGGCTTGTTTGATTGCGGCATTTATCATAGCATTTTTAAAAATAAGGTATACTGCTCCTATGTACCAAGCTACAGCAAGTTTAAAAATTAAAGAAGATAAAAATTCAAACAAACTTGCAGAAATCTCTACTTTGCAAAATTACGGGATGTTTTCAAATAACTTTTCCAATGTAAATGATGAGATAGAGATAATTAAATCCCGTACAATTATTGCTGCAGTTGTAAAAGACCTTAAACTGAATATTAAACAATATGTAAGTGGTAAAATTTTGGATGGAGAAGCTTACACAGCACCCCCATTTACTATTAATTTTCTTGAAAGCGATAGCATCATCGACAAGGTTGGAAAATCTTTATTCATAAAAGTCCTTTCCCCTCAGCAGTTTGAGCTTTCCTATACAGATAACTACAAGCTATTTAAATTAAAGGGCGATCCTTCTGAGATTTATAATTTTGGGGACAAAGTGTCTTGGAATTACGGAGAATTCATCCTTACACCAAATATTGGAGTTTATGGAACAGCAGTAGATTCCTATGTTGAAATAAGAATTACTCCTTTAGATAATGTAATCGAAGGGTATCTTGGTAAAATAAAAATAGAAAGCAGCAAGGAATCCAATGTCATTAAGGTATCGGTTACCGAAGAAATCCCTGAAAAATCGGTCGTCGTCTTAAATAAGCTAATTGAAAAATACAATCAAGATGTCATCAATGATAAAGAACAAATCATAGAAACAACCTCGGCTTTTATTACCAATAGGTTGGATATGGTTTCAAGGGAATTGGAAGAGGTTGATTTTACGGCTGAAAGCTTACAGAAATCCAATAAGTTAACCGCTCTTACTTCTCAGGCTAACATCTATTTGCAAAGTGAAAAAGAGACAGAGTCAAGAATAATCGAAACCTCAAACCAATTAGAGCTTATCGATTATATGCAAGACCATTTGGATGATCATAGTAGCAATTCGGATCTACTTCCAGCCGATATTGGTATTTCAGACAATTCTGTGGGTCAAATCACTAAAAGCCACAATGAATTGGTCCTTCAAAGAAATAGAATTCTCAAAAATTCTAGTGAAAAGAACCCTACTGTTATCAATTTAAACAATCAAATATCGGCGCTCAAAGAAAATTTAAAACAGAGTCTACAAAATATAGAAAACACCAATAAAATCACCCTTAACAACCTTAATAATGAAGAGGCAAGAATAAATGCTCAAATATATTCTGCCCCAACCAAAGAACGCCAATTCCGTGATATTAAAAGACAGCAAGATATCAAAGAATCACTATACCTTTATTTACTTCAAAAAAGAGAGGAAACTGCAATAACATTGGGAATGTCAGCGCCAAATGCTAAAGTTATAGATCAAGCCTATTCCCAATCAACTCCTGTTTCTCCAAAGAAAAAAATTATTTATCTTGCAGCATTTCTGCTAGGTTTGGCTGTTCCTATTGGCTTCATATACGTAAAAGACCTCTTAGATAATAAAGTGCATGACAAAGATGACGTACAACGAATACTAAGCGCACCATATATTGGGCATATTCCAAAGTCAATTCGTTCCAAAAATAAATTGATTAAAAAGATTGACTATTCTCCAAAAGCCGAGGCTTTTAGAATATTAAGGACAAACATTAATTTTTTATTAAAAAATAAGAAGGAAAAGGGTAAAACAATTTTTGTAACCTCTACAACTAGTCAAGAAGGCAAATCACATACCTGTGTAAATCTAGCTTCATCCATATCCTTTTCTGGACAAAAGTGCTTAATTGTAGAAACCGATATTAGGGTGCCAAAAGTAGATGACTACCTTAATATTAAAACGCATAAAGGTCTTACAGATTTTATAAGTGATTCCGAATTAAAAATCAATGATATAACAGTAGCCATGAAAGGGAATGATAACTTATTTTTTATTCCTTCTGGAACTATACCTCCAAACCCTGCAGAGCTACTCATGAGCGAACGTGTAGGTGACCTATTTAATGAAGTCAAAAAAGTGTATGATTACATCATTGTAGATACCGCTGCGGTTGGACTAGTAACAGACACTCATTTAATTAGTCAATATGCAGATATGTTTCTTTATGTTGTAAGCGCAGACAATGTAGACAAACGCCAATTACACATAGCTCAAACCCTGTATAAAGAAGGAAGACTACCTAATATGGCTGTTATACTAAATGGCACCCTATCCAAAAATGGCTACGGCTACAGTTATGGATATGGTTACGGCAAAAATCCAAACAAAAAGAAATGGTATAATTTCAAGAAATAATTGGTAGTATCTCACTAAGTGTGTAAAGTTTAAATATCGAGGGTTAAGAGCTCTCGATATTTTTTTGTTTAATTTTAAAATTTACACACTTATGAAGAAAGAAGATTTTCTAAACGACGACTTTTTAAAACAGTTCAAAACAGGAGACGAACTGACCTCCTTTCTGAAATCCATCCAAAAACGGGGGATTGAAAAAATGCTCGAAGGCGAGCTTGATGCGCATCTGGATTATGATAGGCACCAACAATCCGATAACAGCAATACCCGTAACGGCTATGCTTCCAAAAAGATAAAAACAGCTCTGGGAGAGACCAACATTAAAGTTCCCAGAGACCGTGAAGCCTCTTTTAACCCTATGCTTGTCCCTAAGCGAACCAATATGGTCGATGGTATCGAAAATGTGATCATCAGTTTATATGCCAAGGGCATGAGTAACTCCGATATAGAAGAGCAGATCCGAGAGGTCTATGATTTTGATGTGTCTACATCCACCATATCACGCATCACAGATAAAGTTACCAATGATATTGTTGCCTGGCAGAACAGACCATTGGAGTCCGTATATCTGATCACTTGGATGGATGGTATTGTGTTCAAGGTTCGGGAGAACTCCAAGGTCATCAACAAAACCATGTACATTGCCGTAGGACTGCGCAGGGACGGCAAAAAGGAAGTCCTGGGACTTTGGCTGGGCAAGAATGAATCGGCAGCCTTTTGGATGAGTGTCCTGACCGATATAAAGGCCAGAGGTGTGCAGGATCTGCTTATAACGGCCACAGACAATCTCAACGGTTTTACCGACACCATCAAAAACGTTTTTCCCGAATCCAAGACCCAAATCTGCGTGGTGCACCAAATTAGAAACGCCTGTAGATACGTGGTATGGAAGGACAAAAAGGAATTTACAAAGGACATGAAAAGCATCTACGATGCACCTACCAAAAGCGCTGCAAAAGCAGCTCTGGATGACTTTGCACAAAAATGGGAACACAAGTACTCTTACGCGATTAAAAGCTGGAGGGATAACTGGGAGGAGCTTACCGCTTTTTACGAATTTCCTTTGGAAATCAGAAAAATCATTTACACCACCAATCTTATTGAAAACCTCAATGGAAAAATCAGGAAATACACCAAGAACAAGCTCTCGTTCCCAACGGACGAAGCCGTAATGAAGTCCACTTTTTTAGCCCTTAGAGAGGCTACCAAAAAATGGTCGATGCCCATTAGAAACTGGGGCATTATTTTAAACCAGTTTTTGACTATATTTGAAAAAAGGGTTCAGCTTTAAAAAGCCAAACCCTCGATTTATAACTTACACACTTTTCGGGATAGTGTCAAATAATTCTTTTAAACTATTCTAATTTTCTTCTTGAACGCTCTTTTGATAACAAATTGAGCTCCCTAGTGGTTTGCCCTGCTACAGAAGTGTTCTCCTCTGCCCTTCTGATTAAATATGGCATAACATCCTTAACAGGACCAAATGGCACGTATTTAGCAACGTTATAACCTTCTTTGGCAAGATTGAAGCTAATGTGATCACTCATTCCATATAATTGCCCAAACCACACACGATTGTCATCTCTTTCAATCTTATACTGGTCCATAAGATCCATAGCTAAGTAGCAACTATATTCATTATGGGTACCTATAAACACAGCTATATCATTTAAATTTTCCAGACAATAAGTCAATGTGTCATTAAAGGTTTTGTCTGTCAACTCCTTGGTTTCACAAATTGGTGATGGATATCCTTTATCTTCTGCTCTCTCGCGCTCCTTTTCCATATAGGCTCCTCTTACAATCTTTACACCAATTTTAAATCCATCCTTTTTAGCATGTTGATGCAACTCTTTTAGGAAATCTAAGCGATCCCATCGGTAAGTCTGAAGCGTATTGTAAACTATAGGTTTTTCTGTATTGTAACGGCGCATCATTTCTTCAACCAAGGCATCTGCTGCATTTTGCATCCAGCTTTCTTCTGCGTCAATCAAAATCTCAACATCTCTTTCTTTCGCAAGTTTACATACGGTATCAAAACGTTCTACAACACGGTCCCACTCCTTTTGCTCTGAATCAGTAAGTGTTTTTCCTTCTCCCAGTTTTTGATATAAATGAAATCTTCCAAATCCTGTTGGTTTGAAAACAGCAATTGGCATTGCCTTCCTTTCATCTGCAAAGCGGATGATTTTCAAAGTGGTTTCCATAGCTCCGTCGAAATGGGCTTCGGTTTCTTTTCCTTCGACAGAAAAATCCAAAACAGAGCACACACCTTTGCTATACATCTTGTCAATGACATTCAAACAATCCTCTTCATTTACACCTCCACAAAAATGATCAAAAACAGTTGCCCTTATCAATCCTTCAACCGGTAAATGCGCCTTCAAAGCAAAGTTAGTTGCCGCAGTCCCGATCCTCACCAAAGGCTCATGGGAAATCATTTTAAACAAAAAATAGGCGCGTTCTAATTCGGAGTCACTTTTTAACTCAAAAGCAACTTTTGTGTTGTCAAATAATTGTTTTGTTGTCATTTGAAAAAAATAATGCAAATATATTTATTCGTCCCCTAATTTTATCCTAAAAACTGCTTATTTTCACATCATATTATTAACTTTTTTTGCACAATGAAATCCATTATATCAACATCTTCCAAAGTTCACTTTAATGACGAAGCTTATACAGAATTAAATCATTATTTATCGAAAAATAGGTTCTCCAAAATTTTTGTGCTGGTAGATTCAAATACCCACGGATTGTGCCTCTCTCAGTTCTTACCAAAAGTTGAAACAGATGTGGAAATTGAGATTATTGAAATTGAACCTGGAGAACAACACAAAACCATTGAAACCTGTTCTGGAGTTTGGAACGTCCTTTCGGAATTGGGGGCTGATAGAAAAAGTCTACTACTAAACCTTGGTGGCGGTGTTGTAACGGATTTGGGAGGTTTTGTGGCGTGCACTTTTAAAAGAGGGATTAAGTACATCAATATCCCCACTACCCTCTTGGCCATGGTAGACGCTTCTGTTGGAGGTAAAACTGGAGTAGACCTTGGAGCCTTAAAAAATCAAATTGGAGTAATTAGTTCGGGTGAAATGGTCTTGATAGACACTTCCTTTATCAATACACTTCCCAAAAACCAACTAAAATCTGGTTTGGCAGAAATGTTGAAACACGGGCTTATTTACAACAGGGCCTATTGGGACAAAATGAAAGATTTAGCCCATCTAACATTGCACGACCTAGACGATTTAATTTACGAATCGGTTCTTATTAAAAACGATATTGTAGAAAAGGATCCCTTTGAAAACAATGTGCGAAAAACTTTAAATTTCGGGCACACGTTAGGCCATGCCATTGAATCGTATTTCTTGAACCATCCTGAAAAACCTGAATTACTACACGGTGAAGCGGTTGCAGTTGGGATGATTTTGGAATGTTATATTTCATCTGAACTTACAGGATTGTCCAAAAAAGATCTAGAGGAAATTCAAAACGTAATTAGTAAAATCTATGAATATGTAGAGATTGAAGAAGCCGATTTTGAAAGTATTATAGAGCTTTTAAAATACGACAAAAAGAATGAGCACGGTAATATCAACTTTGTGCTTTTAGAAACTATAGGCATACCTAAAATTGATTGTGTTGTTGATAACCAACTCATCATAAAAGCTTTCGAATATTATAAAAGTTGTTATAAGTAACGAGCCTTTATGATTTCACAGTGATAATTTTCATTACCCAGAATAATACTTCTTTATTCTATAAAAAAAGGACTATTACATTAATAGCCCTTTTTGAAAAACGTAACGTTATTAATCTATTACAATTCATTAAAGATTGTATGCATTAAACGCTTTTTGTCGTTGATACTTTCTTCCAAAGAAATCATCGTTTCTGTTCTGTAAACACCATCTATATCATCCAGCATAAAAATAACATCCTTGGCATGGTCCGTGTTTTTAGCTCTAATTTTACAGAAAATATTAAACTTACCAGTTGTAATATGCGCTACAGTTACATATGGAATTTGGTTGATACGCTCCAAAACAAATTTTGTTTGTGAAGTGTTTTGAAGGAAAACCCCAACATATGCAATAAAGGAGTATCCCAGCTTTTTGTAATCCAATGTTAATGAAGACCCTTGGATAATCCCTGCTTCCTCCATTTTTTTAACTCTCACGTGAACAGTTCCTGCGGAAATAACCAATTTTTTTGCAATGTCTGTAAAGGGAATCCTAGTATTATCGATCAACATATCCAAAATTTGGTGATCGATTTCGTCTAATTTGAATTTAGCCATATTTAAGTTCTGTTAAATTTAAAACAAAAATAATAGATTTTCTTTGAAGATAATACAGTATATCACATTTTTTTTACATTATTAATGATATTTTATGATTTTCAATGAAAACGAAATCGATTTCGCTACCCTCCTTAAGCTCTGTATTTTCAGTAGTTAACACCCTCTGTTTCTTAGCGTTATACACTTTATGAGCATGCAATTCCCCTTGTTTCGAAAAGCGCTCAATTTTAGGTGTAAATTTAACACTTAATTTTTCAAGTAGCTCTTCATACTGCACACAAACATCACAAATTTTTCCATTCACTAAAGCATCTCTTATAATGATGTCATGAAAGAGTTTTTGATTTTCCGGAATCGTGAAATATGGCTCATAATTATCACCTTTTATATCATTATTAGCGATATATTGAAAAGACAGCATTAAAGCATAGTAAATAAGCTTTCTGGTCTCCTCTCTTGCATAATCATTCGGATAGTGACCAGCCTCAAATAATATGGTAGGCACTCCCAAATGCTGAAACGTATCCCCTACACAGTTAATATTAAAACTATCGTCATATATCCCC
Organism: Mangrovimonas sp. sgz306409; assembly: GCF_059735265.1. Taxonomy (NCBI): domain Bacteria; kingdom Pseudomonadati; phylum Bacteroidota; class Flavobacteriia; order Flavobacteriales; family Flavobacteriaceae; genus Mangrovimonas; species Mangrovimonas sp. sgz306409. The sequence continues at coordinate 179,700 of NZ_JCAPEU010000004.1, read as the reverse complement.
ACTTGATTTGGGATAACGGTTTGTAAGTGTTTGTTCATCTCGGCTATGATCTCCATAGCGACCTTTCTATTGGGTGTTAACGACCGCTCCTCATCCTGAGATGGCGACAAAAAAGATACTATGGCAGAATTATCGCTAGCTCCTGCACTAAATATGGTACGTTGTCCATGCAAATTATAGCAATAATCCGGTTGAAACGTTTCAAAACAATTTTTAAGCACCTTACTTTCTGGTTGCGTAAGGTTTTGGGCATCCCTGTTAAGATCTACTTCGTTCGCATTTACCCTTGTGTAGGCTTCAGCTCCATCCGGACTTAGAATAGCAATTACTTTATATGTACAATTCTCCAGTAATTGTCTACTAATTTCTGAAGGCTGTTTAAAGAAGTTAAATACATCAAAAAGAGCCTTAGTGGTCGTACTCTCGTTTCCGTGCATTTGAGACCATAAAAGAAGTTTTTTAGGCCCATTACCAAATGTTATGGAATATATGTTTTGTCCTTTAACAGAAGTACCGATAACATCCAGCTTAAAAAATGAAGGCAGCTGTTTAAGCAAGGGCTCTATTGAAGTATTGGTAATGTATCTATGCTGAAGTGATTTTTCGCAAATCAAATCATAGTCTCGAGATAGGCTGTCTATAGTCATTGTGAAATTTTAAGTTACAAAGGTAAACAAAGAGATATTTACAACTGTAAACAATAAAATCGAGGCTTTTAGTATACGTTTGTAACATTTTAATCATAGCTAAAAAGCTGTTTATTAGTTGGTATTACGAATAATTCAATGCACACATCAAATAAAACTTAAATATCTGTTTTCTAGAGACTTAATAATATTTATTTAAAGCTAAAATTAAGCATATATTGAACTATTTTTCAGTTATTTCACCAATGTAACCAATATTGTTTTACATTTGTAACAACAACCTAACTAACACTTTGTTTACAATGATAAACAACGATGACTTTGTTAAACGGCTACAAAAAGTGATGGATTACTATAGTGAAAGCGCCTCTTCCTTTGCTGAAAAGATGGGAGTACAACGTTCTAGTATATCCCATATCCTCTCAGGAAGAAACAAGCCTAGTTTGGACTTTGTTCTTAAAATACTTCAGGCTTTTCCTGAAGTAGAATTGTATTGGCTATTGAATGGTAAAGGAACTTTTCCTGCTGGTAGGGAACTCTTTTCTGGGCAAACGTCCCTTCCTATTGTTGAGCGTGAAGACCCCCTAAAACAAGCTCCAAAACTCCCCCCTTCCGTCTTAGAAAAACCCCTTGACAAGGCTATTGAACGCATCGTCATTTTTTACACTGATGGAACTTTTAAAGAATATCAAAAAGAATAAAATTCTTTCTTAATTTTGCTTCAAACTATAACGATGAAGATAATTTTTGCCCTTTTTGGCTGTTTGATATTGACCAGCTGCTTTAATATAGATCGCAATTGCGCCGACTATAAAACAGGTACTTTTCAATTTAATTACCTAGAAGATGGCATTGAGAAAACAGGGAAATTTGTACGTACCGAAGCTTACAGCATTGACTATTTTGATGGTAAAATAGACTCTTCTTCCGTACGATGGATCAATGATTGTGAGTTCATCTTAACCAACTTAAACCCTAAATCCAATCAGGAAAAAAGGGCCATTCACATGAAAATCATCAGTACTACCGAAGATACGTATACCTTTGAATATAAATATGCCGTAAAGGAAAGCAACCGCCCCAACAGAGTCGTTAAAGGCACCGCCAAAAAAGTAGATTAGTCCATGCTTGAATTTTTGTTGTCCGGGGAAGCTATTATGGCACTACTCACCCTCACATTTCTTGAGGTCATCCTTGGTATTGACAACATTGTATTCATTTCCATAGCTGCCAACAAACTTCCTGAAACCCAACGCTCAAAAGCAACTACTATAGGGCTTCTCTTGGCTATGTTTCAGCGTATTGTATTATTGTTTTTTGTGTCGTTTTTAATTGGTTTGGACGATCCTTTTTACACCATTGATACCTCTTGGCTGCACATTGGCATCAGTTGGCAAGCCATAATTTTGTTCTCTGGAGGCCTGTTTTTAATTTACAAGAGCACTTCTGAAATTCGAGAAAAAGTTGAGAATCCTACCCATGATGAACACTCCGTAAAGTCAAAAAAAATAAAATCACTGGCTCAAGCCCTTGTTCAAATATTGATTATTGATTTTATTTTTTCCATCGATTCAATCCTTACGGCAGTTGGAATGACCAACGGCCTACACCCCAACCATAATTATGCTTTAATATTGATGATTATTGCGGTGGTAATTTCCATAGGAATTATGATTGCTTTTGCAAATCCCGTAAGAAGATTTATAGACAACCACCCCAGTATGCAAGTTTTGGGATTGGCATTTATTATCCTTATCGGTTTTATGCTAATCACCGAAGCGGCGCATTTATCGCACACTTCTATTTTTGATCAAACCATTGGTGCTATTCCAAAAGGCTACTTATATTTTGCAATCGCCTTTTCACTTTTCGTGGAATTATTGAATTTTAAAACTTCCAAAAAACGGTAAGTCCAAAATAATTTCACTTCAAATAAAAATCACCTTAAAAAATCAAAATGAGCAAATTTTCCTACTTGCTCATAATTCGCGTATTTAATTTTTTCTTTACCGATGTACTGAATACGCAAAGTATAGCGATGAAGATAAATCTTGATTTTTCGTACAAAAAAAGGTCAAATGCTAAAAATTGATTTGACCTTTTAAAAATTATTTGTTGTAGAAATTAGAACAAGGTAGTTTGCCCTTGATCATCATCCTCTAATTCCGAATTGTCTTGTTGAGAAACATTTTCTTCGGAAGCTTCATTTTTCTCTGTAACATCAGTTTCGTCTACCACTTCCAAATCATCGGCATGAACTTCTTCCGGAGCTTCATAAGGCAAAGGATCCAACAAGCCTATTTGGTTGACTTTGTATTTGGTCAACTGATTTCCTAGAGCCGAAATTCCTTTTACACCAATAAATTCTTCAAGGTTCACCAAGAGATTCTCTTTCCTGTCTTTACCCCGCTCCTTCGTAAACTCCACTTCGGCCATAGGTTTCCAATCGGTAGAAACTATTTCAAGTTGTGAATTTGGATGGTCCGGAATAAAGCTTTCTTCCCTACTTTCGTTTTCTATAAAAAATCGCTTCACATAATACAGTTCCTTTTCACCATTGTAATAGATGGCAGAAATTGGTTTTTTAGGAATCCATTTTTCCATGACAACCATGTCATTTCCAAAATGTGCTGTCAATTCAGGAGTAATGGTTTTTGCTACACCTGCTTGATTAATGATCAAGATGCGATCCTCGCCTCTAAATTCCCCTAGTAACTCGCCTCTTCCGTCAACATTTAAACGTTGTACAGCGTCATCAAACCAAATTTTTCTAGGCTTCAAAGTAGATACCCCTTTCTCTTTAAGCTCGATACGCTTCACAGAATATTTGGTTACCAAATTACCTTTGGAAGCACGCCCTTTTATCAGGATTTCGGCAAAATCCAAATCCCATTTTAATTTCTTGATACTGCCCACTTGACGTAACAACACCGTTACCACTTCGGCTTCCCCATTTGGATTGGCCGAAAAATATAACACTGCAGAATTTTTTGCGCCGTTGGTAAGGTCATATTCCCTGTCGCGCGTAATGGCTGTAACGTTAAAGCGCTTTACATAGGTAGGGCCACCCTTACCATCTCGGTACATCATGTTATAAATGGTGCGCTTATCCTTCTTCTTGAATACAGCCACATGGATGATATCCTTCCCTATAAAAGTCTTGGAATCCACCTTGGTAATCATCATTTTACCATCGGCTGTGAATACGATAATATCATCAATATCACTACAATCGCAAACATATTCATCCTTTCTCAGAGACGTACCAATAAATCCTTCTGCTCGATTTACGTACAACTTAGTGTTTCTAATCACCACTTTTGTTGCATCTACATCATCAAACACACGGATTTCGGTTTTACGTTCTTTTCCTGGACCGTACTCTTTTTTCAGTCTTTCAAAATAAGCTATCGCGTAGTCTATAATATTGGCTAGATGATGCTTTACTTCTGCAATTTGACCTTCAAGAGCTTCTATTTTTTGAAGTGCTTTATCAATATCGAATTTAGAAATACGTTTGATTCGTATTTCTGTCAAACGCACAATATCTTCCTCAGTTACAGCTCTCTTTAAATGCTTTACATGAGGTTCCAGTCCTTTGTCAATTGCTTGAATGACACCTTCCCAAGTTTCTTCTTCCTCAATATCGCGATAAATTCTGTTTTCAATAAATATGCGTTCCAAAGATGCAAAGTGCCACTGCTCTTCAAATTCTTCCAACTTGATTTGAAGATCCTGTCTCAACAATTCAACCGTATTATCAGTAGAACGTCTTAACATTTCCGACACCCCTATAAAGAGTGGTTTGTTGTCTTCAATAACACAGCCCAATGGCGAAACAGACATTTCACAATTTGTGAATGCATATAGCGCATCAATGGTTTTATCAGGAGAAATTCCTGCTGGTAAATGCACCAAAATTTCAACTTCCGCAGCTGTATTATCTTCTATTTTTTTGATTTTAATCTTGCCTTTATCATTGGCTTTAAGAATAGAATCTATTAAAGTAGATGTATTGGTTCCGAATGGTATCTCGGTAATAACCAGTGTGTTTTTGTCGTATTGAGAAATTTTAGCCCTTACCCTAACGCGTCCACCACGGTTACCATCATTATAGTTGGTAACATCTGCAATTCCCGCTGTTGGAAAGTCTGGAAAAATAGTGAAACGTTTCCCATTTAAATGCTTTACGGAAGCATCGATGAGTTCGATAAAGTTGTGAGGTAAAATTTTAGTAGACAATCCTACTGCAATACCTTCTGCACCCTGGGCCAATAACAATGGGAACATTACCGGAAGGTTTATAGGCTCCTTTCTCCTTCCATCATAAGAAGCCTGCCATTCTGTAATTTTAGGATTATAGACTACATCCAAAGCAAATTTAGACAAACGGGCTTCAATATAACGCGAAGCTGCAGCACCATCACCCGTTAAAATATTCCCCCAGTTTCCTTGGGTGTCAATCAATAAATCCTTTTGGCCAATTTGTACCATAGCATCTCCAATACTGGCATCCCCGTGTGGGTGATACTGCATGGTGTGTCCAACGATATTAGCTACTTTATTATAACGACCATCATCCAAATCTTTCATGGAATGCATGATTCTTCGCTGCACGGGTTTGAAGCCGTCTTCTATGGCAGGCACGGCCCGTTCTAGAATTACATACGAGGCATAATCCAGAAACCAATCTTTGTACATCCCCGTAACACGAGTAATGGTTTCCTGTTGATCGTCTCGTTCATTATTGAGCAAATCGTCGTTATCTTCTGTCATTAATTATTTAGATTTTCTATTTAGTTTAATCATTTTACTCAAAGACTGTTTAACATATTTCCGTTTTCTTCGAGATACCAAAGTGATGTTAAAGCTTTCTTTGTTTACGTTGCCACGCTTGTCTTTTATATAAAGCACCAAGGATTTGTAAACTATAAAATTGTTGATTCTAAATCTTACCAACTGTTCTTTGGTAAATTCAGCTTTATGCTCCCTGTAATTAAAATAGTCTGCCAACAATAGCCCTCTATTAATGACCACTACTTTTACACCATCGCTATCATATTCAAAATATCTGGAAATATAGTAAACAATAGAAAAAAGCACTATAAAACCTCCAGTAACCAAAGTAAAGGTGATAAATGGATTATCGCTCACATCTGAAAAAGCACTAAAAACCGTAGCTAAAAGTATAGCCAAAACAATCAGTATAAAATATACCGAAATGATAACATTCTTTACTTTAGCATTATTGGTTCTCATAGATCCCCTACTTTTCTTCCAGTACGTCTAACTCTACCTTAAGATTGTTAATGATGAATTCTTGTCTGGTTGGCGTATTTTTCCCCATATAGAACTCCAAAAGCTCTTCAATGGACTTATCTTTATCCAACATTACAGGATCCAAACGGATGTCCTCGCCTATAAAATGTCTGAACTCATCGGGAGAGATTTCACCTAATCCCTTAAATCGTGTGATTTCCGGCTTTGGTTTTAATTTATCAATGGCATAATGCCGTTCTTCGTCGGAATAACAATAGATGGTTTCTTTTTTATTACGAACCCTAAACAAAGGCGTCTGCAATATATATAAATGCCCTTCTTTAATTACCTCAGGGAAAAATTGTAAAAAGAACGTGATCAGCAATAGTCTAATGTGCATTCCATCCACGTCGGCATCGGTTGCTATTACAATATTGTTATAACGCAAATCTTCAAGTGATTCTTCAATATTTAAAGCTGCTTGCAACAGATTGAACTCTTCGTTCTCGTAAACAATCTTTTTGGTTAAGCCATAACAGTTCAATGGCTTTCCTTTTAAACTGAATACCGCCTGCGTGTTCACATCTCTGGATTTTGTGATACTTCCAGATGCCGAATCCCCCTCGGTTATAAATATCGTGGTTTCTAGATTTCGCTCATTCTTTGTATCCCCAAAATGAATCCTGCAATCACGTAACTTTTTATTGTGAAGATTGGCTTTTTTAGCTCTGTCTTTCGCCAATTTACGGATTCCAGAAAGCTCCTTACGTTCGCGTTCTGCTTGAAGGATCTTTCTTTGGATCTTGTCCGCAGTTTCAGGATTTTTGTGCAGATAATTATCTAAATGTGTTTTTAAAAAGTCGTTTACGTAGGTTCTTACCGTTGGCAAATCCCCTCCCATATCAGTGGATCCCAGTTTGGTTTTGGTCTGACTTTCAAAAACAGGCTCCATAACCTTAATGGAAATGGCGGACACCACAGATTTTCGCACATCGGAGGCATCATAGTTTTTTCCGAAGAATTCTCTAAGAGTTTTCACCAGCGCCTCTCTAAAGGCCGCTAAATGTGTTCCTCCTTGTGTTGTATTTTGTCCGTTTACGAATGAGTGGTACTCCTCGCTATATTGTGTTTTACTGTGAGTTAACGCAACCTCTATATCATCTCCCCTTAAATGGATGATTGGATATGCCAAATCAGACTCATTGGTATTATCTCCCAATAAATCCTTCAAACCATTTTCACTATAGAATTTTTCACCATTGAAAACTATGGTCAATCCCGGGTTGAGATACACATAATTTCGGAGCATTTTCTCTACATACTCACTTCTATACTTATAGTTTTTGAAAATGGTATCATCAGGTACAAAGGACACTTTGGTCCCCTTGCGTCTAGAGGTATCCTCCAACATTTCTTGATTGGTAAGGTTTCCTTGGTGGAATTCTGCCGAAGCCGACTTTCCATCTCTAGTGGACTCTACCCTGAAATAAACGGACAAGGCATTTACTGCCTTGGTACCAACCCCATTTAATCCCACCGATTTTTTAAAGGCCCGGGAATCGTACTTCCCCCCTGTGTTCATTTTTGAAACAACATCCACAACCTTCCCTAAAGGGATACCACGACCATAGTCACGTACAATCACCTTATTTCCCTGAATGGAAATTTCGATGGTCTTTCCAGCTCCCATGACATACTCATCAATAGAGTTGTCTAAAACTTCCTTCAATAGGATATAAATACCATCATCTGGGGAAGAACCGTCACCAAGCTTCCCGATATACATACCAGGACGCATCCTGATGTGTTCTTTCCAATCGAGTGAGCGAATATTGTCTTCGGTGTAATTGGTTTGTTCAATCATATAACAAGCCTATGCATTTATTTTTTTGAGTTAGATGCTAATATAATATTTCGGCACAAAAATGCGAAATAAACGGATACAAATTACACATAAAAAAGCCAACATCCCATAGGATATTGGCTTTTAGATTTGTAGGAAAAGTAGTTTTATACGTTAAACAAGAAATGCATAACGTCTCCATCTTTTACAATATAATTCTTTCCTTCCACTCGCATTTTTCCAGCTTCTTTTACTTTTGCTTCACTACCGAAGTTCACATAATCTTCATAACCGATTACTTCAGCTCTAATGAAACCTTTTTCAAAATCGGTATGGATTACTCCTGCTGCTTGAGGTGCTGTCGCTCCTATATTCACGGTCCAAGCTCTTACTTCCTTTACTCCTGCAGTGAAATAAGTTTGTTGGTTCAATAATTTGTAAGCCGAACGGATCAATTTTGAAGACCCTGGCTCCTCCAAGCCAACGTCCTGTAAAAACATTTGACGTTCTTCATAATCGTCTAATTCATTAATATCTGCTTCTGTAGCAACTGCCAATACCAAAACTTCGGCATTTTCATCCTTAACAGCTTCGCGAACCTGTTCCACATATTTGTTTCCAGATACCGCAGATCCTTCATCTACATTACAAACGTACATTACCGGCTTGTCTGTAATGAATTGGGAAGGCTTTACAAAATCATTGTAATCATCCTCACTAAACTCCAAAGCTCTTACAGAAATACCTGCTTCCAAACCATTTTTTATAGTCAACAAAACAGCCTCCTCTTTTTGAGCTTCTTTGTTCCCGGTTTTTGCAGCTCGCTTAACTTTTTCCAGCTTTTTATCAACGGTCTCCAAGTCTTTCAACTGCAACTCCATATCGATGGTTTCTTTATCTCTAATCGGGTTCACGTTACCATCTACGTGCACAATATTGTCGTTCTCAAAACAACGCAAAACATGAAGAATCGCATCAGTTTCACGAATATTTGCCAAGAATTGATTCCCTAATCCTTCACCTTTACTAGCTCCTTTTACCAAACCTGCAATATCCACAATCTCTACCGTTGCTGGCAATACGCGCTCAGGCTTTACTAATTCCTCCAATTTTTGCAATCTAGGATCTGGTACGTTTACCACCCCAACATTAGGTTCTATGGTACAAAATGGAAAGTTTGCACTTTGCGCCTTAGCATTGGACAAACAATTGAATAAGGTTGATTTACCCACATTAGGCAATCCTACAATTCCTGCTTTCATATTTTAGTATTAGTTCATTACGTTATGTTCCACCGCCGTGGAAATGCGGTGGCAAAGTTAACCATTTATACGATGTTTTAAACAAAAAATCCCGAGTGTTTACTCAGGATTTAATGATGTGTTGTAAAAATTGCCTCTGAATTAATCTTCAGGGTGCATAAAGCGTTGTTTTCCTAACAATTCATCTTCCGTTTCCACATGGTCATCATCTGGAACACAACAATCCACCGGACATACCGCAGCACATTGAGGTTCTTCATGGAATCCTTTACACTCGGTACATTTATCAGGAACTATATAATATATTTCATCACTTAATGGTTCCTGTGCCTCATCAGCATTCACCGATTTACCGTCTGGCAAAATAACGTCCCCACTCAAACTGGTTCCATCATTGTACCTCCAATCATCGGCGCCTTCATATATAGCTGTATTAGGGCATTCCGGTTCACAGGCTCCACAATTTATGCATTCATCTGTTATAATTATTGCCATAGCATTTTTTCTATTTCAGCGTTTAAATTTTCTAACTTTGTACAAAAATAAAGCCAAAACCATTCATAACCAAACACAGAATGAATTTACCACAAAGAATTGATGCATTTGTAAAATTAGGTGATTTTTTAAGTCAGTTTGCACAAGATAATTTTATTAAAAAGGAACATATCCCTCATAACGACCTATTCTTTGACGGCTTTAAACATCAAATTAATTTGGCCAATGAACACAATGGCTGGTTCACAAAAGAAAATATTGTTTACGCGCTGAACGGATGGTCTAACTCATTGACAAAAAACAACATTGAAAAGTGGCTCTTAAAGTACCACTTTAACAACGAATCTCCTAAAAAAGTAGCCATTATTATGGCTGGAAACATTCCTTTGGTAGGATTTCATGACTTTGTTTCCGTGCTTATTTCTGGTCACGATGTTATGGTAAAGCAATCCAGCAACGATAAGCAGCTACTTCCCTTTTTGGCCAAATATTTAGAATTCGTTGAACCTGGTTTCAAAGGAAAAATAAGTTTTACGGAAGCAAAACTAGAGAATTTTGATGCCGTAATTGCCACCGGAAGTGACAATACTGCGCGCTATTTTGAATACTACTTCAAGGACAAACCTTCCATTATTAGAAAAAACCGCAATTCCGTAGCAGTTCTCACAGGAAACGAAACCGAAGAAGAACTCAAAGAGCTCTCCAATGACATATTCAGATATTACGGATTGGGCTGTAGAAATGTTTCCAAAATATTCATTCCTAAAGACTATGATTTCAATCACTTCTTTCAAGCCATGTATGATTGGAATCCTATTATTAATGAAGCTAAATATGCCAATAACTACGATTATAACAAAGCGGTGTATTTAATGAGTGAGTTTGACATTTTAGAAAACGGCTTTTTGATGATCAAGGAAGACCCAAATTATAGCTCACCAATAGCGACGGTTTTTTACGAATATTATGATTCCATTGAAGACTTAAAAAACAAATTAGAAAACGACAAAGAAGACATTCAATGTGTTGTTTCTAAAAATGTTATCATCAATGAAATCCCTTTCGGACAAACTCAAAACCCGCAACTTTGGGATTATGCCGATAACGTAGATACTATTGAATTTTTGCTAACGATTTAGCTGATAAATTATTAATTTATTAACGCCTTTTTTAATATAATTTATCAACTTTGCGGTCAACACAAACAAATTAATCAATAAAACTGTTTTTAGGACAAAAATCTATCAAACAACTTATTAAAACTACATTGTCGATCATACATTCTAACAAACACAATTATAATTATATTCAAAAATGAAAAGACACAATTTTAGTGCAGGGCCATGCGTATTGCCGCGTGAAGTAATCCAAAAAGCATCTGAAGCGCTATTGGATTTTGATAACGGCCTGTCACTTATTGAAATATCCCACCGTAGCAAAGCCTTTGTTGATGTCATGGAGAATGCCAGAGCTTTAGCATTGGAGCTTTTAGGTCTTGAAGGCAAAGGTTACAAAGCATTGTTTTTGCAAGGTGGCGCCAGTACACAGTTTTTAATGGTAGCTTTAAATTTACTTGAAAAGCGCGCTGGTTACCTTAACACGGGAACTTGGGCCGATAAAGCCATCAAGGAAGCTAAAATTTACGATGACATCTATGAAGTAGCGTCCTCAAAAGATGCCAACTATAATTATATCCCGAAAGGATACGATATCCCGACAGATTACGATTATTTCCATTGTACATCAAACAATACCATTTTCGGAACACAGATAAAGGAATTTCCAGACTGTCCGATACCGATGGTTTGCGACATGAGTAGTGATATTTTCTCTCGCACATTGGATTTTAGCAAATTCGATTTAATTTATGCGGGTGCTCAAAAAAACATGGGACCTGCAGGAACCACTTTGGTTGTTGTTAAGGAAGATATTTTAGGGAAAGTTTCCCGTAAAATTCCTTCCATGATGGACTACAAGCAACATATCGACAAAAGCAGTATGTACAATACGCCTCCTGTATTTGCGGTATACACATCTATGTTGACATTGGAATGGCTTAAAAATCTTGGAGGCATTTCAGAGATTGAAAAGATAAACGAGAAAAAAGCACAGCTTATTTATTCTGAAATAGATTTAAACCCATTGTTCAAAGGTTTCGCCAGCAACAGTGACCGTTCTATAATGAACGCCACCTTTAACCTTACAAATGAAGATTTAAAGGAAACTTTTGACACTATGGTGAAAGACGCAGGTATTAATGGGCTTAATGGTCACCGAAGCGTAGGCGGCTATAGAGCCTCTATGTACAACGCACTTTCCTTGGAGAGTGTGGCGACGCTTGTTGAAGTAATGAGTGAACTTGAGCGCAAAGCTTAAAACATCACCAATAAATCAAGATATAATTTGGAGCAACCAACATAGGTTGCAACTGTAAAACATAAGCTTTAATATTTTAAAATAAGAACATGAAAGTATTAGCTAACGACGGAATTTCTAAAAGTGGAATTGAAGCCTTGGAAAAGGCCGGTTTCGAGGTAAGCACCACTACCGTTGCACAAGAACAATTGATCAATTACATCAATGAGAATGAAGTAGATGTATTGTTGGTTAGAAGCGCTACAAAAGTAAGACAGGATATCATAGATGCCTGCCCAAGTATAAAAATCATTGGCCGTGGTGGTGTTGGTATGGACAATATCGATGTAGACTATGCTCGCAGTAAAGATATCCACGTAATCAATACACCTGCTGCTTCCTCTCACTCTGTGGCAGAATTGGTATTTGCCCATTTATTAGGTTTGGCGCGCTTTTTACACAATTCCAATCGTGATATGCCACTTGATGGAGATACGCGTTTCAAGGATTTAAAGAAAAGCTACTCCAAAGGAATTGAATTAAAAGGTAAAACTATCGGAATTCTAGGATTTGGAAGAATCGGGCAAGCTACCGCTAAAGTTGCTATTGGCTTAGGAATGAAAGTGGTTGCCTACGATCCATTTATGGAAACCGTAAACTTGGAATTAGATTTCTTTGATGGTCAAAAATTGAATTTTGAAATCAATACCATTTCAAAAGATGACGTTTTAAAGCAATCAGACTTTATTACCCTACACGTCCCTGCTCAAAAAGAGTATGTGATTGGTAAAAAGGAATTTGACGAAATGAAGGACGGCGTGATTTTGGTAAATGCTGCTCGTGGTGGCGTTATCGACGAGGTTGCCCTTGTAGAAGCCATTGGTACCGGAAAAGTTGCAAGAGCCGCTCTAGACGTTTTTGAAAACGAACCAAAACCGGAAATTCAATTACTTATGAACCCTTCCCTATCGTTGACGCCTCATACAGGAGCAGCGACCAATGAAGCTCAAGACAGAATTGGAACCGAATTGGCTTCCCAAATAATACAACTCCTTAGAGGATAAGGTTTTACAAATCTAAAACTTACTAACAAAAGCCTGTAAATCAATTTTTTACAGGCTTTTTTTCGTACATTATAGTCTCAATCAAAAGCACATTACAATGGACTGAATTTTAGATTTATTCAATACGGATTTAGGCAAATCCATCATTAACGGAGTGTCCCAACAAACCAATCAACCTCATGACAAAACACAGGACATTCTCACCATGGCACTACCCATAATGACTCAGGCCATGAAAAACAATGCACAATCACCACAAGGCGCCGAAGGACTTTTAAATGCTTTAAATAACCATCATGACACAGGACTTTTAGATGATTTGGAAGGATTGTTCAAGGGCGGTGTGGACCAAAATGTTCTAGCAGATGGCGAAAAAATACTGGGCCATGTATTAGGTAACAAACAACAAAATGTTACCAATGTTCTAGGGCACCAATCGGGAATTGATTCTGGTACTATAGCTAATATCCTAAAGGTTGCCGCTCCTATCCTTATGGGGTATTTAGCGAAACAATCCAGACAAAGCAATGTTTCGGGCTCCTCAGACCTTACAGACATGCTTGGAGGCTTGCTGGGAGGAAGTTCAGCACATAAACAACAGGATTTCTTAACCTCCATTTTAGATGCCGATGGAGATGGCAGCGCTATAGATGACATTGCCGGTATGGTTTTAGGAAACAACAAAACAAAGGGAGGCTTAGGTGGAATGCTTGGAGACATTCTGAAAGGAAACACCTAACCACCTTTCTTTTTAAATTCTAAAGGCCAAGACAATCTCTTGGCCTTTTTGCTGCAAAAGGATTTGTAAGGTAATTACAGGCATTTTTCGTATCTTTAATAGAAATTCAAGCCATGAGAACCTTTGTTTCTGCAATATTGTTCGTTATTCTACTCTACAGCTGCCACAGTACTCAAAAAGTGGCCAGCACTACTGACGACGCAAAAATATCGGAAACTGACACGGTAAGGATTGCCAATGACGAATTGGAATATGAAATTATCATTTTTGATCCGGGATTCAGCACATGGCTAAGAAGCATGGCAAGACCTGAAGGCTACTATTCCCAACAGTTTATGGAAAGTAGAAACTACCAATACGTGGTTGCCTGGAACCAAAGAGTGCTCCAACCTCAAGTTTATGATCCCAATTTATATGGCATGCAAATAAACTATGATTCCAATATTGATTATGGCTACGAGGTCAACTATAAACTCTACAATTATTTCATTTACTTTCAATTGACTTACCGACAACAATTAACAGGCTTTATTCCTAGAATTTAAAGTATATTTGCGCAGATTATTTTTGTCTATGGAAAAATTCAAAACAAAATGGGAAATACAGCGCAATTGGCAATTGATATTTCCCCTTTTCGGAGTTATAGCCCTACTCTACAGCAGTTATAAATTAGCAAACCTATTTTTTCAAAGCCCTACACTACTCTATATTACCCCTGTAACCTTAGTGATTTTTTATGCACTCATAAAACTTACGTTGTGGATTTTCAAAAAATTGGAGCATAAATGGGTAGTCACATATAAATGGGAAATGATCCGTATTTTTATTGTGTTTGCCATAACCGGTTCCTCTTCTGTTTTTGTGGGAAGACCCTTGATTGCATGGGCAGGAATTACTAAAGAAAACTTAAATCCTGCGCTGTATTGGGTATTATTCATTATCATTGGCCTCATTTTCTACCAAATCCTCTTGGTAACCTTTGGTTGGTTGCTGGGGCAATTTCAATTCTTTTGGGAATTCGAAAAGAAAATGCTTCGCAGATTTGGACTGGGAAAGTTGGTAGATTAGAGCTTTAACAAATGCAACGCAAAAAGCAACAACATACCGTTTTTAAGCTAGCCACTGCTCTTTTAGTGGTTGCCTTGTTGCTTCCTTTTATTACCAAGTTAACTCACGTTTTCACCCATCACCACCACGAAGTTTGCAAGGGAGAAAGCCAAACACACCTCCACAGTTTAGACCAAGACTGTAGCTTCTACCAGTTCAAAATAAATCAAACCTTCACTTTTGAACTATACGATTTCGAATTATTCACCCCTACAGATAATCATAAAATCCTAACATCCCAATATCAGTTTGTTAGCGAGTACCAAAGATTACATTTTTCCCTCCGGGGACCACCTACATATAGTTAATACCTTAAAAATGTGGAGTTAGACTTCACACAAAATATTATTAACTATAACATATAATTCATGAAAATAATTATAAATGTCTTGCTATTGCTGGCAACGACATATTCTTTTTGTCAAAATACCCTTTCTGGTATTGTCATTGACCGCAATACCCAGGAACCTATTATTTACGCCAACATTTATCTTCCTGAACTGGAAAAAGGTGCTGCAACCGATGAAAATGGGAAATTCACATTTAGCCGAATACCCAATGGGAGTCATAAACTTGTGATTTCTTACGTAGGCTATGAAACCTATTCACAAACCATTGAAGTCCCTAGCCAAACCAATTTAACCATTGCTTTGAATCCTACCGCGATTGAAATGGAAGTAGTAATTGTATCTACACCTTTCCATAAGCTGCAAAGTGAAAATGTCATGAAAGTAGAGCAAAAAAAGGTTGCCGAATTAAAAACAAATGGAGCAGTCACTCTAGCTGATGGCATCAAGGACATACCTGGAGTTGAAAGTATAACAACAGGTTTGAGCATTGGAAAACCTGTTATACGAGGGCTTAGCTCCAATCGGGTTTTGGTGTATACTCAAGGTGTAAGATTGGAAAATCAGCAATTTGGAGGAGAACATGGACTTGGCCTCAATGATGCCGGTGTTGAGAGCGTAGAAGTCATTAAAGGCCCAGCTTCACTGCTTTATGGAAGCGACGCTATTGGGGGCGTCTTGTACTTAAACCCTGAAAAATTTGCTCAGCCCGATCAAGTTGCAGCCGATTTCAACGGAAATTATTTCAGTAACACCCAAGGTTACAGCACCAATGCAGGATATAAATCATCTGGAGAACATTTTAAATTCCTTTTTAGAGGAAGCTTGACTGAGCACAGTGATTACAACACCGAAGATTATCGTGTTACCAACTCCAGATTCAGGGAGCAGGATTTCAAAGCTGGAATAGGCTATCAATCCACCCAATTAATAACCGAATTACGTTATAACGTTAACCATTCTAAATTAGGTTTGCCTGAAGAAATTGGTCTGCAATCTACCAATAAAGCACCTTTGCTACCATATCAAGATCTAACGAACCACATTTTAAGTTCTAGATCTACGGTTTATTTTGAAGATTCCAAACTTGACGTCAATCTTGGTTTTATCTACAACGATCGTAAAGAATTTGAAGAAGAACATGATCATGACCATCATGACGACGAACACGAGGATGAAGACGACCATGAAGAGGGACATGATGAACATGAGTTGGAGCACCCTGCTTTACACATGAAATTAAAAACCTTTAACTACGATATCAAATACCATTTGCCAAAAATGGGAAAATTTGAGACCATCATTGGCGCCCAAGGAATGCACCAAAAAAACACTAACTACGGAGAAGAACAGTTAATTCCTGATGCCACTACCAATGACATTGGAATCTTAGCGACTTCTCATGTGCATTTGGAAGCTTTAGATATTCAATTGGGTGCTAGATACGACAATAGATCCATTGATGTGAACAACCAATTCACTAAGGATTTTAATAGTTTCAACGGGGCTTTAGGGTTTAAAACAAACATTTTCAAAAAGATTACGGCACGTTTAAACTTCGCTTCTGGATTCAGGGCACCAAACCTGGCCGAGCTTACCTCGGATGGGATTCACCATGGTTCCAACCGCTATGAAATTGGAAATGCAAACTTGAACAATGAACAGAACTTCCAAACCGATTTGGCTTTGGAATTTAAAAATGAGCACATCGAAATTTTTGCCAATGGGTTCTACAATATTATCAGCGATTATATTTATTTAGCTCCAGACGGTACAGAAATAGACAATACGCCTGTTTACCATTACGTGCAGGAAAATGCCAATCTTTACGGAGGTGAATTTGGATTCCACCTACACCCTCACCCATTAGATTGGTTGCATTTTGAGAGTAGTTTTGAAACAGTTACAGGGAAGCAGGATAATAGTGATTACCTGCCTTTAATCCCGGCAAATTCCTTGAACAACACCATTAGAGTGGAATTTAGCAACACAAAGAAGCGTGACAACTCACCTAGCTTTTCAATGCAGAACAACTATGCTTTTGTGAAACTTCAATCTATCTTTAAGCAAAATAATGTCAGTGATTTTGAAACACCTACTGATGGATATAATTTATTAAGTGCAGGATTAGGTGGCACTTTAAAAATGAAGAATAATCGCCAATTAGACATTAGCCTTTCAGGGACTAATTTAACCAATGCCACTTATATCAACCATCTTTCCAGACTAAAGTCTGATGGTATTTACAATATGGGGCGAAACATAACTCTTGGTCTAAGTTATAAGATCTAAACTTAACAACAATTACAAAAAAGAGCGGCTATTTAAGCCGCTCTTTTCATTTATTAAACTTCGATAATGGTTTCTTTTTTCTTGCTAAAAACATAGGTGTACAACCACATGATGGTAAAGGTTGGAATGACATCTAAACCGGGCATAGCCTCTTCTACAAATGAAATGCCCGCAGCTATATTCCCTTTTTGGCCTTTATACATTTTGGTCATGATCCAGGCAGAAACTGGCGCCCAAATGATATCTGAAAATTCACCAATCCCAGGAATGGCAAAACTTACATATCCCATAGCATCCAAAAGCACACTAAGGGCCAACTTACCATAGGGTTTATTACTTTTATATTTCATTTTTAAATATTAATCATCTGAAAGCAAGAAGCATACCAAAAGAAAACTATGACAATTTTTCACTTATAAGCTTCAAAAACTCATTCCGGGTTTCTATTTTTTCAAACTGACCTCGAAACCCAGAAGTGGTCGTCACCGAATTTTGCTTTTGCACTCCACGCATCATCATACACATATGGGACGCTTCAATAACCACTGCCACCCCTTGAGGTTTTAGAGTATCGTTAATACAATCCAATATTTGCTCTGTTAGGCGCTCTTGCACCTGAAGCCGTCTCGCAAATACATCCACAATTCTAGGAATTTTACTCAGCCCGACGATATAGCCATTTGGAATATAAGCTACATGCGCCTTCCCAAAAAACGGTAAAATATGATGTTCGCATAAGGAATACAATTCAATATCCTTAACAATAACCATTTCGTTGTAAGATTCCTTAAACATGGCGCTTTTCAGAATTTCTGCGGCATCTTGAGAGTAGCCTTGGGTTAAATACAACATGGCCTTTGCTGCGCGTTCAGGTGTTTTCAATAGACCATCCCTTGTAACATCCTCCCCCAATTCTTCAATAATTCCATTATACCGAGCTTTAATATCATCGGTAATTTGGATGTTGTACTCTTCAAATTTTTCGTAAGGCATGATGTTAATAATAAGTTTACTTCCTTAAAAATAAACAAATTTACCGAGTTAAACCATTCAAACACGATAGCTTTCACTCATTTAAACGCCTCTGTTTTTATAATACATCAGCTCCCCTCCTTTTTATATGAATTTCTAATTGTGCATCACACCTTAAAATAGTATTTTCACCCTATGATTCACAACAATATGATAGAGGCGAAAAACATCCATAAATATTACAATAACTTACATGTTTTAAAGGGTGTAGACCTCTCAATTTCCAAAAGCGAGATTGTATCCATTGTAGGTGCTTCAGGCGCCGGAAAAACCACATTGCTGCAGATTTTAGGAACTTTGGATAAGGCGTCACAAAAAGAAACCAATAGCTTACTGATCAATGGCACGGATATTTTAAAGCTGAATGATAAAGCTTTGGCTAAATTCAGAAATGAGCATATTGGTTTTATTTTTCAGTTTCATCAATTGCTTCCTGAATTTACGGCTTTGGAAAATGTGTGTCTTCCTGCTTTTATTAAAAACACCCCAAAACCACAAGCCGAAAAACGCGCTAAAGAGTTGTTGGATTTTCTAGGACTGAGTAAACGTTACAATCACAAACCTAGTGAACTTTCCGGTGGTGAGCAACAACGTGTAGCTGTAGCCAGAGCTTTGGTGAATAATCCAGACTTGATTTTTGCTGATGAACCTTCAGGAAATTTAGACAGTGAATCTGCCGAAAACCTTCACAAATTGTTCTTTAGGCTTCGTGACGAATTTGGACAAACTTTTGTCATTGTAACCCACAACGAAGACTTGGCCAATATGGCGGACAGAAAATTAACGATGGTAGATGGAAATATTGTGGGATAATCTAAATTTCAAACGCTACTTTAATCCCTTGAATGATCATGCTTGTACCGATAATGGCAATGATTAATCCCATTATTTTACTGATTACTGTAATAACGTTATTACCCAATTTCCTAACAATAAAGTCGCTAATGTTAAAGGCTAGGTAGGTTAGATAACAGATAACTCCAAATACCACAATTACAATGGCTATTTCGGTTAAATCGCCTTTAGATACGAAGTTCATGGCTGTTACAATAGTTCCTGGCCCTGAAAGAATTGGGATAGCCAAAGGAGACACCGCAATGTTCTCATCGATTACCGCATTTTCCTTTAAGTGCTTCACACTTGATTTTTTGGACTGAAGCATTTCAAATCCAACAAAAAATATCAAAATCCCCCCTGTAATCTTAAAGGCAGGAATGGTAATGCCGAACAATTCAAAAATAAACTTACCCAATACCACAAACACTACCACAATAAGAAAGGCGATAATGGTTGCATTTTTACTGATTTTCTTTTTGGTAGCTTCATCAGCATCCTGTACCAAAGATGAAAATATTGGTACATTTGCAATGGGATTCATAATTGCAAAAAAGCCCGTAAAAACAGTTAATATAAAAGGTAAAAGTGTATTCATATATTCAATATGTGTATAAAGATAGCTTTTTTAATCAGCTATCAAAACACTTGCAAATGTATTAATATCGCGACAGCAAAATAATGTTTCAATCCACAAAAAAGTTCTAAATAAACAAATAAAATGCAGCAGCTTACTCCTGAAGAACTTACAGAGTTCCTCAATGAAAAGACCATCCTTTATAACAATCCTAAGTTCATTGAAAGCGACCCAATTCAAATTCCTCATAGTTTTTCCTTAAAAGAAGATGTTGAAATAGCAGGATTTCTGACAGCAACCATTGCTTGGGGCAACAGAAAAAGCATTATCAATAATGCTAAAAAAATTATGGCGTTCTTGGAAAATGCACCTTATGATTTTGTAATGAATCACCAAGAGCAAGATTTGGAACCATTAAATTCCTTTGTCCACCGAACTTTCAACGGCATAGATCTTATCACGTTTATCAAGGCATTACGTCATATTTACCAAAAGCACGAAGGATTGGAAAATCTGTTTCATAAACACGCTTCTCCAGCCAGTATGCAAAATGCCATCCATCAATTTAAAAATGTCTTTTTTGAAATTGAGCATCTGCCGCGCACCAAAAAACACATCAGTGATCCCTTGAAAAATTCAGCCGCCAAACGCATCAACATGTATTTACGCTGGATGGTGAGAAATGACAATGCTGGTGTAGATTTTGGCATCTGGAAATCCTTATCCCCCGCTCAACTCTCCTGCCCATTGGATGTGCATTCGGGCAACGTGGCAAGAAAATTAGGCATCCTAAAAAGAACTCAAAATGATGGTAAGGCTTTGGCTGAATTGGACACCGCATTACGCTCCATGGACCCCACAGATCCAGTAAAATATGACTACGCATTATTTGGATTAGGGGTTTTTGAAAAATTCTAAAAAGAAGACCTATCTTTAACCATATTTATTAAACATTACATAATGAAAATCAAATTACTAACACTATTCTTACTCTCTGCAATTAGCGGATTTTCACAAAACCGAACAATTCCTTCGGACACGTTAATCACGACGGCACATTCTATTGAGGTTAAAGGACAAAAAATTGATTATGATGCCACCTTTGGAATGCAGCCGGTTTGGGATGACAAAGGAGAATTGGTAGCCTCCCTTTCTTTTACCTACTACAAACGCAAAAACATTAAGGACGATAACCGCCCGATTATTTTTTCGTTTAATGGAGGACCAGGTTCTGCTTCAGTTTGGATGCACATTGCCTATACCGGACCAAAAATGTTGAATATTGACGAAGAAGGCTACCCTTTGCAACCATACGGCGTTAAGGATAACCCTTATTCCATCATTGATGTGGCTGATATTGTCTTTGTGGACCCTGTAAACACGGGGTATTCCAGAAGTATCGCTAACAAAGACGGAAAACTGCCAGACAACAACCTGTTCTTCGGAATTAATGCTGATATCAAATATTTGGCGTCTTGGATGAACACCTTTGTAACCAGACATAACCGCTGGCAATCGCCTAAATACATAGTTGGCGAAAGCTATGGCGGTACACGTGTGATGGGATTATCGCATGAATTACAGAATGCACAAAACATGTATTTAAACGGTGTGATTATGGTTTCCCCTGCCGATTATAAAGTATTGACCTCTGGAAATCCAATATCGGATGCGGTTCATGTACCCTATTACACTGCAACAGCATGGTACCACAAAATGTTGCCTTCCCATTTGCAAAGCAAAGATCTTGAAGACATCCTTCCTGAAGCTGAAAATTTTGCCATCAACACCTATTTGCCTGCCATTTCAAGAGGAGGTTTTGTTTCTGCAGAAGAAAAAGCAGCTATTGCCAAACAATTGGCCAGTTATTCAGGGCTAAGCGAGGATATCATCCTGAAAAATAATTTGAGAGTACCTTCAAGCTTCTTTTGGAAAGAATTATTAAGAGATAAAGGCATGATTATTGGAAGACTAGATTCCAGATATTTAGGGATTGATTACGACGATGCGGCTGACAGCCCAAGCTATAACCCTGAATTGGATTCTTGGTTGCATTCCTTCACGCCTCCAATCAACATGTACATTAAAAATGAATTGAAATTCGAAACCGATGTGCCTTATCACATGTTGGCCAATGTACATCCTTGGGACCGCCAAAATGACAACACTCGTGAAGGCTTAAGAATGGCAATGGCCCAAAACCCTTATCTAAAGGTGTTTTTCCAATCTGGATATTATGATGGCGCCACCACCTATTTCAACGCTAAATATACCATGTGGCAAATTGATCCGAGTGGCAAAATGAAAGACCGTTTTAGCTTTAAAGGCTACAGAAGCGGACATATGATGTATTTGAGACAGGAAGACTTAAAAACTGCCAACGAAGACCTTAGAACCTTTATAAAGGCTTCCCTGTCCAACGGAAAAGCTGCCAAATACTAGGAAACGTTTTCCTCAAACAAAAAAGAGCCCGAAATAAATCGGGCTCTTTTCATTTATAACTATTTAGCTTTTACATATTCTCGCTTTGATTCAACCATGCATTTCTTAAAGCAATCTGCTTTTTAGTAGCGTTTGGATTTTCAACCAAAGTTCTACTTGTGGTAAATGCAGGAGTCAGTGTTGTTTTGATTTCAATTGTTTCTCCATTTCTATCCAAAGTAACATCTACTTCCTTACCAGTTTCCCAAGCAAAAATCTGGCTTACCACAAATTTGATATTCATATCTGAAATATTGAAGCCATTAATGCCAACCAACTTGTCTCCTGGCTGTACCCCTTGTTCCTTCCAGAAAGAATTATCTTCTACATTATCCGTAAAGAACATTTCTTCGGTTTCCTTATTTCTGTCCATCACCAAACCGTTTGCAGCCTGAACATAATTGGTTGCTACTTTTGTTTCTTCATAATACAAACCTACTTTTTCAAAAAACTCACCATAATTGATTGGCTCACTACCCACTACATGGTTTTGCAAAAAAGCTGCCACCGACGGATAGGTCATATTTGAAATTTCATCAATGATGCTATCATCCTCAAAAGGTTTGTCCTTACCATATTTTGAAGATAATTCTTTGATTAAAGACAACATACTTCGTGTTCCGTCACTTTCTTCTCTCATCAAGATATCCATACACATCCCAATCAATGCTCCTTTTTGATATACGTTTACATAATTGTAAGCATAAGGCTCATCCGTGATGTTTTCGCTCATTTCCGTAAAGCTTAAAGCATCATTAAAATAGCTGGCATGATCAATCTTTTTATCCATAGTTGCAAAAAATTCCCTTGGCGTCACCAAACCTTCATACACTTGGAAATGTTGTGCAAAGTATTCCGTTACACCTTCATACATCCATAAATGCTTGGAGAATGTTGGATTGTTATAATCGAAATAATGAATGTCTTCAGAATGCACTGTAAGCGGCGTCACGATATGGAAAAACTCATGAGATACGATATCCACCATAGATTGGGCAAGAGATTCTTTGGTATCCCATTCTCTTAATACAACCACTGTAGACGTATGATGCTCTAAGGCTCCAAAACCTTTTGGCGCTTTGGCACTACCATCTGATAAATACAGATAAATGTCATATCTAGACGTACTGTTGATGGATCCCAAATAGTTTTTCTGAGCTTCTATCATTTTGTACATGGTTTCTTTTAAACTTTCAGCAGTGTGCTTTTTGTTTGGAGAATACACGCTTAATACAATCTTGACATCCCCAACCATAAACTCTTCAACATCCAATTTCCCATACATCATTGGATTGTCAGTTATATCAAAATAACGTGGCGCAAAATAGCTAGTTGTCATTTTTTCGCCATTGGCACTAGCGCTTTCCGCAACCTTTTGTAATGCTGAAGTTCTTTCAAAATTAGCAGGAGACACTACATCCAATGTATACTGGCTGTTTTTCAAGCTATCGAAATACCCTATAAATCCATGAAGATTCAACACATAGTTGTTAGGCTCGATATTGGTTCCTCCTGGAGAAAACAAATTAGGATAGTTGGGGTTGCTTTCAACATCAAAAGAATCGTTAACCCAATACGTCAATTTATCCAATTGGGTAGCATTGGTGATTACCCAAGTGTTTTTATCCACTTTTTCTACGGGAAGTGCCTTACCATCATAATCCAAGGCTTTAAAATCATCAACAAAGGCACCAAAATCACTGATATCGTAAGTCCCTTGTACTACGCGAGGCAATCTGTAGGTTACGGTATCTTGGATAAAACGTCCCGGATTAATGGTTACGGGCACCTTATCATTCACAACAGCGGTTAAGTCCATGGAGGATTCAATTGGGTTTGAAACTGCTAATTCATTAGAAGTTCTTGGGGAGGAACCACAGGATAACATCATCATTCCAAACCCTATTAGGGCCATTACTCTCTTCATAAGCTCATTTTTTTAAAACGAGGGGCAAATCTACGCAATCGGATGCGTTTTTTCAGTAAAGGTTTTGTTAAAATATTTTTGTATGTACCTTAGTACCATGCAACAAGCCCTCATAAGTGTGTTAACACCATTTAAAAATACAGCCGGTTTTTTGCCCGCCTGTATCAAGTCTATTCAAAGCCAAACTCATACGTTTTGGGAACTAATTATAGTAGATGACAATTCTACCGACAATAGTTACGAAATCGTCAATTCCTATGCTGAAAAAGACCCACGGATTAAACTTTTCAAAAACAATGGAACAGGAATCATTTCGGCACTTCGCCTAGCCTTTAACGAAAGTAAGGGAGCATTTATTACTCGAATGGACAGTGACGATATCATGAGTCCTGATAAACTACAATCCATGCTTCATGACCTTAAAGTTCATGGAAAAGGCCATATTGCTTTGGGGTTGGTTCAATATTTTTCCAATTCTGGACACTTAGGCAATGGATTTCAGCGCTACGAAACTTGGCTCAACAAACTTACCATAAAAGGCGATAATTTTAAGGAAATCTATAAAGAGTGTGCCATCCCCTCTCCTTGCTGGATGGTTTACAGGACTGATTTGGAGGCCTGCAAAGCCTTTCAACCTGAACGTTATCCTGAGGATTACGACTTAGCTTTTAGATTTTATAAAGGGCAATTGAAATGCATCCCTACCAATAAAGTATTGCATCAATGGCGGGATTACCCCGATAGAGCTTCCAGAACAGACGAACACTACTCCAAAAACCATTTCATTCCTTTAAAAATTCGTTATTTCCTCAAACTGGATTACGACAACAAAAGGCCTTTAGCACTTTGGGGAGCTGGATATAAAGGAAAAATGGTTGCCCGAAGACTGATAGCAAATAGAATTCCCTTTACATGGTTGTGTAATAATGAAAAGAAAATTGGAAAGCATATTTACGGTCAGGAGCTTCACAGTTTTGAACATTTAAAGACTTTTAAGCAACCACAATGCATCATCACCGTTGCAAATCCTGATGAGCAAACCAAAATCGTGCATCACTTACAGTCATTAGGTATGAAGTCCATAGAGGATTACTATTTCTTTTGTTAAAATTCTTAAAAGCCAAAGAGTATAATCCTCTATCATTTTCTATATTTGAATACTTGTACATTTAATCAACACGAATGCAGTTTAAATACCCGGAACTTCTTTACGCACTTTTCCTACTTATCATCCCTATAATTGTCCATTTGTTTCAATTAAGACGTTTTGAAAAAGTGCCTTTTACCAATGTGCAGTTTTTGAAGAATGTGACACTTCAAACCCGCAAAAGTTCCCAAATTAAAAAATGGCTTACCCTAATTACAAGATTATTGTTGCTTGCAGCCATTATCATTGCATTTGCACAACCCTATATTACAAAATCTAATAGCTTTATTAGCAGCACAGAAACCGTTATTTATTTGGACAATTCCTTTAGTATGGAAGCCAAAGGGAAAAACGGGACCTTATTGAATACGGCTGTACAGGATCTTTTGGAAACAGTTCCAGAAAATGACCAGATTACCTTTTTTACTAACGATTCTTATCACCCAAATACCACGATAAAAGCATTAAGAAATGAATTGATTCGCTTAAAAACATCATCCAATCAATTAACCTATGAGGCAGCTGTGCTAAAAGGAAGAAAGGCATTTTCCAATGACAAAAGTTCTACTAAAAATTTGGTAATGATATCAGATTTTCAGGAAAAGGGAACTCCTTTCACCTTTATGGCAGACAGTACTTTTCATTTAAATACAGTGCAATTGGAACCTGTCAACACCCGGAACGTGAGTATTGACAACGCCTACATTTCTAAAAAGGATGTTGAAAATCTAGAGCTAACTATAACTTTAAACAATCACAATCAAAATATTGCAAATCAATCAGTTTCACTTTTCAACAATGATAATTTAGTTGCTAAAAATTCTGTTGCTTTTGAAGAAAGTAACACAGCCGTTTTCACTCTTCCAATCAATCAGGAAATAGATGGTAAATTGCTTATTGATGATCCCAACCTTCTTTATGATAACACACTTTATTTTAACCTAAACCAACAGGATAAAATCAAAGTGCTGTCTATAAATGAAGTAGACGATACTTTTTTAAGTAAAATATTTACCAATGATGAATTTGTATATACTTCATCTCAATTCAAATCTTTGGATTACAATACAATTGAAGACCAAAATTTAATTATCGTCAATGAGTTGAAAGACATTCCAATGTCACTAACCACAGCCTTAAAAGCTTATAGTGACAATGGTGGATTTGTTTTAATTATCCCTTCAAATAACACAAACTTAAACACATTAAATCAATTATTTACAAATTTAAACACAAGCTCATTCAACAACTTCATTGAAAGCGAAAAGAATATTACCAATATTAATTTTGACCACCCCCTTTTCACCAATGTATTCGACAAAAAAGTAAACAATTTTCAATACCCAAAAACCAATTCTTATTTCACGTTACAAGCTCCCAATCCTTCAGCCGTTTTGAAATTTGAAGATGGCTCTTCATTTCTATCACAATACCAACATGTATTTGTCTTTTCGGCGGCCTTGAATGACGACAATTCCAATTTTAAAAACTCGCCTTTAATTGTTCCCGTAGTTTATAATATTGGCAAGCAAAGTTTGAAATTACCGCAATTGTACTACACTATAGGCAAGGAAAACACGATTGATATCAATACCCAACTGCAGCAGGATGATATCCTTTCCCTAAAAAGTGATGAGCAATCTGTGATTCCTCTGCAACAAACCTACATGAACAAGGTGGAATTGAAAACCAATGAATTTCCTGAAACCGCTGGAATCATCACGGTTATGAATAAAGACAAGGCGCTCAAAAAGTTAAGTTTCAACTACGATAGAAGCGAAAGCCAATTAACTTACCACAACCTTGCATCCCTTGATGGAATTTCAAGCAGTAACAGTGTTTCCTCCATGATTAACGAGATAAAAAGTGCCTCTAATGTTAATGAGCTATGGAAATGGTTTGTTATTTTTGCAGTAGCTTTTTTAATCATTGAAATGCTTATCTTAAAATTCCTAAAATGACCTTACTTATAAAATCTGCAACAATAGTTGATTCCAAAAGCGATTTTCACAATCAAACTGTTGATATTTTAATTGAAGACGGGAAAATCTCCCAAATTTCCGAAACCATTGAAAACACCAAAAACTACGAAGAATTAACTTTGGAAAACCTGCACGTTTCCCAAGGATGGTTCGATAGCAGTGTAAGTTTTGGAGAGCCAGGATACGAAGACCGCGAAACGATTGCAAACGGATTAAAAACAGCGGCACTTTCAGGCTTTACGGATGTGGCTGTAAATTCTAACACGCACCCTGTAATAGATTGTAATACGGACATTTCATTCCTTAAGGCAAAATCTTTTGGAAATGCAGTAAACCTTTACCCTGTGGGCGCTTTGACAAGAAACAGCGAAGGTATTGATTTGGCGGAATTATATGATATGCAAAATGCAGGTGCTGTTGCTTTCTATGATTACCAAAAACCTATCTCCAACCCTAACCTTGTAAAAATTGCGCTGCAATATGCAGGTAACTTTGGAGGTTTGGTATTGTCATTCCCTCAGGAATCAAAAATTACCGGGCTTGGAGTCATGAACGAACACATAACAAGCACTTCCCTTGGTTTAAAAGGAAATCCTGCCCTTGCGGAAGAACTGCAAATAGCTCGTGACCTTTTTATTTTGGAATACACTGAAGGAAAACTACACATTCCTACCATCTCTACTGCCAAATCTGTAGACCTTATTAGAAAGGCAAAAGCAAAGAGTTTAAATGTGACTTGTAGCGTGGCTGTACATAATCTCGTGTTTTCAGATGAAAGCTTGGTAGGTTTTGACACCAATTTCAAAGTATTACCTCCTTTGAGAACTCAAGAAGATATCGATGCCCTAATTGAAGGCTTGAAAGATGGCACGATAGATATGGTTACAAGCGACCACAACCCGATGGATATAGAACATAAAAAAGTGGAGTTTGATCACGCCTCTTATGGAACCACCGGTTTGGAAAGTGCCTTTGGTGCCTTAAACTCAACCTTCACTACTAAAAAAGCGGTAGAATTGCTCACGAAGGGTAAAGACCGTTTTGGCATAGAAAAGCATCCAATAAAAGTTGGCGAAACGGCTTGCATCACTTTATTCAACCCTGATGAATCTTATAAATTTGCTTCTGAAGACATTATAGCGACTTCCAAAAACAGCTGCTTCGTTGACCATGAGTTAAAAGGAAAAGCCTACGGGATTTTTGCAAATAATCAATTGGTAATAAAATAATGACAGAACAGACGATAAAAGAAGGCAAAACATTGGCGATTGTAAGCTACATGACGTTTGTTGGCTTGATTATAGCCATTATCATGAATTTGGAAAAGAAAAACCCTTTTACCAGCTTCCATATCCGCCAGATGTTGGGGTTAATTTTAATGCTATTGGTTTCCAATGTTTCCGAACAATATATCAATAGTTGGCTGGGAACTGTGCTTTGGACCATCACTTTTGTGTCTTGGTTGTTCGGTTTGTATAATGCCATTCAAGGTTCGGACAAACCAATTCCTGTAGTGGGTGAATATTTTCAAGACTGGTTTCGTAACATTAACTAATCCCAAATGACAAATTTAGCTCTATACCATATTACCAGACCTTCGTCTTTAAAAGAAAATGCACCGTTATTGATTATGTTTCATGGCTATGGCAGTGATGAAAACGACTTGTATTCCTTTGCTTCGGAATTACCAGAAGAACTATTTATCATCTCTGTAAGGGCACCCTACCCTATGCAGCCTTACGGCAACGCTTGGTATGCCATCAATTTTGATGCAGAAATGAACAAATGGAACGACAATGTGCAAGCTGCGCAATCTCGTGATTTAATTGCAACCTTTATCGATCAAGCCTGCGACACTTATCCAGTAAACAAAGATAATGTTACACTTTTAGGGTTTAGCCAAGGAAGTATTTTGAGCTATGCCGTAGCAATGACTTACCCAGAAAAAGTAAAGAATGTCATTGCTTTGAGTGGTTATATCAATGAAGAAATTTTGCCAGAAAACTTAGATAGTAAAGATTTTAGCTCATTGGACATTTATGCATCCCACGGCAGTGTCGATCAAGTAATTCCTGTGGAATGGGCTCGCAAAATTCCTAAATTCTTAAGCGCACACAATATCAAACACGCCTATTCTGAATTTCCTGTAGGGCATGGCGTTGCCCCACAGAACTTCTACGAATTCAGAAAATGGTTATCTGAACGCATTTAGATTGAAGGTGGTGGATACATAAAGTACTCCACCACTTTAAATTTCAGCTCCTCTGTTTCTGAAATTTCATAGGTCATAAAAATCTGCCCCCAGTATTTCCCATCACTAAAATCGGCAATGATCCATTTATGGTTCAATAATTTAATTTTATTGACCATCATCTTTCCGTCGGTCATTGAGGCATAAGGTACTAATGGATGGTCGTCACCTTCGTAAACATTCAACTTGTAAATTTCGTCCTTAATAAAAGGAATCAATTCTTCAACATCGTAACCTTTGTTTTCAAAATAAGAAAGGGCATCTTCATCTGTTTCAATATCAAAGTACATCAACTCCAAATTTTCATCATGCAACGCTTCAATTTCTACTTTGTCCTTTTCCAATTTTTCCTTTAGCTGCTTGATATCCTTTTCATAGGAATCCAAAATGTTTTTAGAATTCGCATATTGGAAAACGATTAACAATACCGAAAAAATAAACAGGTACATAAAAATTCTGCTCTTCATAATTTAAATTGAAATTTGTAGGTTATCATACGCCAAGAAAACATTGCTTGGTAATTTTTGTTGTACTTCGTCGTGAAATCCCAAAAGATGGCTTATATGCGTTAGATACGCTTTCTCTGGCTTCACTTTTTCTATAAAATTCAGGGCTTCTTCTAAATTAAGGTGTGACATATGTGGCTCTATACGCAGGGCATTAACCACCAAAACTTTTAAATTCTTCAACTTCTCCATCTCCTCTTCTTCTATGGTCTTCATATCCGTTAAATAGGCAAAATCACCAAAACGGTATCCAAAAACCTGGAGTTCGTGGTGCATTAAATTCACAGGGATGATTTCTAAACCTCCCAAAGTAAAAGGTTTGCTAGTGATAACATTAGATATTACGCCTGGCGCCCCTGGATATTTGTTTTCGGTTTCAAAAATATAATCGAAACGCCTTTGCAATTCCCCAATGACTCTTTTATGTGCATAGATGGGCATATCACCTTGCATAAAATTGAAAGGTCTAATATCGTCAAGTCCAGCGGTGTGATCTGCATGCTCGTGGGTAAACAAAATACCATCCAGTTTTGTACATTCTGCTCGTAGCATTTGCTGTCTGAAATCTGGACCACAATCTACAACATAAGCATGGTCATCCCACTCTACCAAAACAGATACTCGTAACCTTTTGTCTTTAGGGTTTTTACTCAGGCACACGGGATGTGTACTACCTATAATGGGGATTCCTTGGGATGTTCCTGTGCCTAAAAACGTAACTTTCAAATCATCTGAGTTTGGAACAAAAATAATGTTATTTTTTTGTTTACCATGGTATTTTAATACCTTTGTGCAGTACTTAAAACCCGGATTTAAAAGATGGAAATAACCTTAAAGGGAGATAAAGAATTCGATGATGTTCCTTCGTTAAAGTCGAAAGCACTTCGAATCAACCTTAATGAGAATATTTATGGAACTTTTGCTGAAATTGGCGCTGGACAGGAAACTGTACGCCAGTTCTTTAGAGCAGGAGGCGCTTCTGGGACCATCGCTAAGGCCATGTCTGCCTATGACAAAGACTTTAGTGATGCCATCTATGGTATTGAAGACGACAAACGTTACGTAACCGAAGCCCGTTTGCGTAAAATGCTTAACCACGAGGTTAACTTAATAGAAAAACGACTTCCTAGAGATAAACACCCACACAAATTGTTCTTTTCGTATGCCAACACTGTGGCTACCATAGATTTTGCAAAGAACTATAAAGGACATGGTTGGGTAGGTATTAAATATCAAGTAGATCCAGAGCAAGAATACAACGAAATTATCCTTCACTTGCGTTTTAAAGAAAACGACGCAAGACTGCAGCAGGAAACTTTGGGGGTACTTGGTACCAACTTGATTTATGGGGCATTCTATAAATACAACGAACCAAAAAAGCTTTTAAGATATCTATATGACCACTTGGACAAAGACCAATTGGAAATTGATACTATCAACTTTAGTGGTCCTATCTTTAGTGAGGTTGACAACCGCTTAATGAGTTTACAATTGGTAAAAAACGGCATGACCGATGCGGTAATGTTCGCACCAGATGGAAACAACGTACTTCCTGCGAGAGTGTTGTACAAAAAGAACATTTTGGCATTCCGTGGAAGTTTTAGACCGGTAACCAAAGTAAATATGGACATGTTCCATAAGTCTTACGACATGTTTGTTAAGGAGAATAAAGTAGATCCTAAAAACACTCAAGTGGTGTTTGAAATCACGCTTTCCAACTTACGTGCTGAAGGAGAAATCAATGAGCAGGACTTTATGGACCGCGCCAAATTATTGTGTTCTTTGGGACAAACGGTTTTGATTTCCAATTTCCAGGAGTATTACCGTTTGGTGGAGTATTTCTCTCAATATTCTAAAAACAGAATGGGATTGGCCATGGGAGTAAATAACCTGGTAGATATTTTCGACGAGAAATATTACCGTCACCTAAGTGGAGGTATTTTGGAGGCCTTCGGAAAATTGTTCTTTAAGGATCTTCGCGTATATCTTTATCCAATGGTTACCAAAGATGGTACGTTGGTAAACAGTGAAAACCTTAAGGTACACCCACGTATGAAAGAATTGTATAAATTCTTTAAATACAATGGAAAAGTGGTAGATATCACCGATTATGATCCAAGTGTTTTAAACATTTTCTCTAGAACCGTATTAAAAATGATTTCCAACAGCAAAAATGGTTGGGAAAACCTCCTACCTGAAGGAGTTGCGAAATTAATTAAGGAAGAGAACTTGTTTGGTTTTGAAACTGAAGAAGTTTACCACGAAGAATAGTTCGTGAAACGATATATTATAAAAAAGCCCTTTTGAGAACTTCAAAAGGGCTTTTCTTTTATGCCAAAATTTGATCGGCGTGCGCTTTGGTTTTCACTTTAAGGATAATATCCTGAATAATCCCATGTTCATCAATAACAAAAGTAGTTCTATGGATACCGTCAAACTCACGACCCATAAATTTCTTAGGCCCCCAAACACCATAGGCATTGATGACTTCTTTGTCTTCATCTGCCAATAAAGGATAAGGAAAGCCATATTTCTTCTTAAAATTGGATTGACGCTTTTCCGAATCGGCACTTACGCCTAAAATATCGTATCCCATGCTTTGGAAACGTTCATAATTATCACTTAAATCGCAAGCTTCAGCCGTACAACCAGGTGTACTTGCCTTTGGATAAAAGAAAAGAACCAGCTTTCTTCCTTTATAGTCTGTAAGTGATACTGTGTTTCCTTGTTCGTCTTTTGCCGTAAAATCTGGAGCCTTATCTCCTACCTTTAATTGAGTCATAATTATTAACTTTGAATTTTGTACAAAAATACAATTTATGACCAAGCAAGAAAAAGTGGATTTCGTAATTACCACTTTAAAGGAACTATACCCAACCATTCCAATTCCTTTAGACCATAAAGATCCTTATACCTTATTGATAGCAGTCTTGATGTCTGCACAAAGTACCGATGTTAGAGTGAACCAAATTACGCCTCTACTGTTCGAGAGAGCAGACAATCCGTATGACATGGTGAAACTTTCGGTGGAAGAAATTAGGGAAATCATTAAGCCAGTTGGCCTTTCTCCAATGAAGAGTAAAGGGATTCATGGATTATCTGAAATATTGATTGAAAAACATAATGGCGAGGTCCCGCAAACCTACGAAGAACTAGAAGCATTGCCTGCCGTAGGCCACAAAACAGCCGCAGTAGTGCTATCACAAGCCTTTGGCATTCCCGCATTTCCTGTGGATACGCATATTCACCGCTTAATGTACCGTTGGAATTTAAGCAACGGAAAAAATGTAGTCCAAACCGAAAAGGATGCGAAACGATTGTTCCCAGAAGAATTATGGAACGATCTTCATTTACAGATTATTTGGTACGGAAGAGAATATTCTCCAGCCAGAGGTTGGGATCTTGATAAAGATATCATCACCAAAACTATTGGAAGAACAACAGTAATTAATGACTATTACAAAATGAAAAAGCCCTGATGTCTCAGGGCTTACAAAGTCTAGTTTAGAAGTGCTTCAAACTTCAATTTATTACAATGTATAACACTTAAAGCCTTCGAATAATTTAAAAGAAACTCTATGGTCTCCTTTTTAGGATTCAGATTGTCTTTCTTTGGGGGTGTGCATTCTGAGTAAAGTTTTGCCATTATTAAATTTTTAGGTTCTTATAATTTCAATAACGTACAAAAAATCACTTTATTATATCAATTTGTTAAAATTATATTATTTTTTTCAATCACCTTTCGCAAATTGATCAAGGCATAGCGCATTCTACCTAAAGCTGTATTAATACTCACTCCCGTAATATCAGAGATTTCCTTAAAACTCATATCCTTATACATACGCATTACCAAAACCTCTTTTTGGTCATCAGGCAACTCTTCAATCAACCGTCTAAGATCGCTTTCTACCTGATCTTTTATAAGCTGCTTTTCGGCATTTAAGTTATCATCTCCCAATACAGAGAAAATACTGAATTCCCCTGCATTATCAAATTTGGGCATTCTGTTGTTCTTCCTAAAATAATCAATGACCAAATTGTGGGCAATACGCATCACCCAAGGCAAAAACTTCCCTTCTTCGTTGTATTTTTTCAACTTCAAGGTACGTATAACCTTAATGAAGGTATCCTGAAAAATATCTTCGGTAACATCTCTATCCAAGACTTTGGAGTAGATAAAACTGTAAATTTTTTGTTTGTGCCTATAAATAAGTACGGAAAGAGCGCTCTCATCTCCGTTAATATAATTCCTTACTAAAACAGCATCAGTGATAAGTTCGTTTTTCATAATAATTACTTTAATGGCTCGAAGTAAAACTTCCTAGCTTGGGGTTAATTTTTTTAAAGTAATATTATGCTATAGGCAAGTGGTTTTAGACTGATTAATGACCAAATATAACAACTATAAAGACAAAAAAGCAAAATTTAACAACAAACTTTAACATTTTATTTATACTAAAAGAGGAAAACCAATATAAAGCTTGCACAATTTTTACCGGAAATATTTTAGGATTTTCCGTTCAACTTTATCAATATCAAATTAATTTATTCAGATAAAATACTTGTAGTATCTTTGCAAATCTATTAGCAAAAGGCATTATGAACATTAATATTTCCGAAGTAAATCCAAAAGAGAATATCATCATTAAAGGTGCAAAACTTCACAACTTAAAAAATATTGATGTTGTTATTCCACGGAATAAATTAGTGGTAATCACAGGGCTGTCTGGTTCTGGAAAATCCAGTTTGGCGTTTGACACGCTTTACGCCGAAGGGCAAAGACGCTATGTAGAAAGTCTGTCCAGTTATGCACGCCAGTTTTTAGGAAGGCTCAATAAACCAAAAGTAGATTATATCAAGGGAATTGCCCCTGCCATTGCCATAGAACAAAAAGTAAACTCTACAAATCCGCGCTCTACGGTAGGAACCACCACCGAAATTTACGACTATTTAAAACTCTTGTTTGCCCGCATAGGTAAGACCTATTCTCCCATTTCCGGAAATGAGGTAAAGAAACATACCACACAGGATGTTTTGGAGTATATTAAACAATTTGAAGATGGCGCAAAATTGTTGCTTCTCTCTCCTATTATTCTTGAAGAGGGCCGCACGATGGAGAATAAACTTAAAGTATTACAGCAACAAGGGTATGCTAGAGTAAAATATCAAGACGAGGTCCTTAGAATTGAAGATGCCCTTCAAAAAGGATTGACTTCGGATATTGTTTTGGTTGTGGATCGCGTTATTGTAAGACATGAAGAGGACTTCTTTAACCGATTGGCCGATGCCATTGAAACTGCCTTTTTTGAAGGGAAAGGTGCCTGTACAGTAGAATCCCTTTCCAACGAAGAACAACGTTCCTACAATAACAAATTTGAACTGGACGACATGACCTTTTTGGAGCCTAACGTCCATTTGTTCAGCTTTAACAATCCTTACGGTGCCTGTCCTAAATGCGAAGGCTATGGAGATGTTATTGGTCTTGATGAAGATTTGGTCATCCCAAATACAGGCTTATCCATTTATGAAAATGCCATTTTCCCATGGAGAGGAGAAAGCATGAGTTGGTACAGGGATCAATTGGTGAACAACTCACATAAATTCGATTTTCCTATTCATAAACCTTATTACCAATTATCCGACGCGCAAAAACAATTGGTTTGGGAAGGCAATAGCTATTTTGAAGGCTTGAATTCCTTTTTTGAAGAACTGGAAGCCAAAGCTTATAAAATCCAAAACAGGGTCATGTTATCCCGTTATCGAGGCAAAACCAAATGCAGTACTTGTCACGGAAAACGCTTAAGACCTGAAGCGAATTATGTAAAAATTGGAGGAGCAACCATAACGGATTTAGTAGAATTGCCATTAAATCAATTAGCTGATTTTTTTGATACTCTTGAACTAAACGAATACGACACAAAAATTGCCGAACGATTGCTGAAGGAAATCACCAATCGCTTATCCTTCCTAAAAAATGTAGGACTTGAGTATTTAACCTTAAATAGACGTTCCAACACCTTGTCTGGAGGAGAAAGCCAACGTATTAACCTTGCTACATCTCTTGGAAGCAGTTTGGTAGGTTCCATGTATATTTTAGATGAACCTAGTATAGGGCTCCATCCAAAAGACACCCAAAAGCTTATTAAAGTTTTGGAAGCCCTTCGTGATTTGGGCAATACGGTGATTGTGGTAGAACATGATGAAGATATCATGAACGCCGCAGATGAAATCATTGATATAGGCCCCGAAGCGGGAACTTTTGGAGGTGAAGTTGTGGCTACAGGTACTTACAAGGATATCCTAGCGTCCAATTCATTAACGGCCCAATACCTTAATGGACAATTGGAAATTGAAGTCCCACAAAAAAGACGCACGTCAAAATACCATATCGATATTCTTGGAGCTAGAGAAAACAACCTTCAAAATATCGACGTAAGATTTCCTTTGGAAATGCTCACGGTAATTACCGGGGTTTCTGGTAGTGGAAAAAGTACCTTGATCAAAAAGATCCTCTATCCCGCCATTCAAAAGAAACTAACCGATTTTAGTGAGAAACCAGGCCAGTTTACAGAGCTTCAGGGCAACTTTAAAAATATCAAACATGTGGAGTTTGTTGATCAGAACCCAATTGGAAGGTCGTCACGCTCCAACCCAGTTACTTATGTTAAGGCATATGATGATATCAGGGCGTTGTTTGCTTCACAAAAGCTGAGCAAGATTCGTAACTATCAAGCTAAACACTTTAGTTTCAATGTAGATGGTGGCCGATGTGAAACCTGTAAAGGTGAAGGTGAAGTGACTATTGAAATGCAGTTTATGGCCGATGTGCACCTAACCTGTGAAACCTGTAACGGAAAGCGCTTTAAAAAGGATATTTTGGAAGTGACGTTTGAAGGCAAAAGTATCGACGACATTTTAAACCTTACCATTGATGAGGCCATTGCATTTTTCACCCAACATAAAGAAACCAGAATCCAATCGAAGCTGCAACCTCTCCAAGATGTTGGTTTAGGCTACGTAACCTTGGGACAAAGTTCATCTACCCTTTCCGGTGGAGAAGCTCAACGTATTAAGTTGGCTTCTTTCTTGGGAAAAGGAAGTAAAAGTGATAATGCCCTATTTATTTTTGACGAACCCACCACCGGGCTGCATTTCCACGACATTCAAAAACTGCTCAAGTCATTTCAGGCACTTATTGCCAAAGGCCATTCCATAATTGTTATTGAACACAATTTGGATCTTATAAAATGTGCCGATTTTATTATTGACTTAGGTCCTGAAGGCGGAAAGCAAGGCGGACAACTAGTAGCTGTGGGGACTCCTGAAGAAATTGTAAGAAACGAAAACTCGATTACAGGTAAATTTCTCAAAGAAAAACTTTAATCGATTTTAACAATTATTAGACTTTTTATTCCTCTAAAATACAGTATCTTGCAGCCCTCTTTAAAAGAAAGAGCAACGTTATTGAAACCCCTTTAATTTATTAATCTACATATAGCAGGAAGCTTGTCTCATTAGTTTGAGGCAAGCTTTTTCAGTAAAATAGAAATGCTGTAAGTCCCATTACTATCACTGCCAACGGAATTACAAACAATAAGAAAGCAAAAGAGATAGTGCTGCTCTTCAAAAAACATACAAACCATCCTTGCCCATAAAATCTTTTAATGGCTATCCACAGATAAAAGAATGTAGAAAACATAATGACACTGTTGATCCAACCAGGAAATCCCTTCCAAATTAGATTGCAGATTACCAAAATGCTAAACACCATAAATAAGAACGAAAAGAAATAAAAGGTAAACACCAAATGGTGCGCATACTTCCCTTTTCTGTAGAAAAACACTTTTAGAATCAAAGCAAAAATTGGAAGCAAAATGAACATGGAAATGGGGATACTATCATAGAAAGCCTGAAGGATAGACCCTCCGCTTCTGTTCTTATAAAATTTTAATGCTTGATGGTACAAACGTCTCGAAAAAGCACTGTTATCGTCGTCCATACCCATTTCTTTGTAAATCTCCTCATCTGAGGCTCCCGAAGCAATTAATGAATCTATGGCTTCCTGATTAAAATTAAATCCTGTTTTCACTACCTTTTTGTCTTCTGAAGATTTTATGGAATCCAACACTTTAAATCCAGATTCATCCAGTTGAAAGCCCACCTTGGAATCCTTTAACTTCTGATTCACCTCCGCCACTTTCACCGAATCTGAAACAGCTTGCTTGATGGAATCTATATATTCTTGTTTATGTTCAAATTCCGTTTTTAAAACGGTATCCAATTTTTGTGTTTGTTCACGAGTCACAAATGAGAACACAAAGAAAAAAATCACGGAAATAAACAGATACATCTGTGCTGGATGTAAATACAATAAGCGCTTCCCTCCTATAAATTTACTCGCCAAATAGCCAGGTCTTGTCATTAATGGAATGAAACTCTTGAAAAACCGAGCATCGAAAGAAAAATAATTACTAATGGTATTGTAGAACAAGACTCCTAAAGTTAACTGCTCATCTACCTTTTGACCGCAAAACGGACAAAACTCAAAATTGGCATCAAATTCGTTTTCGCAATTTTTACAAGTAATCTCAGATTCACTCATCTGCTATAATTTGGCGGTTAATAAGTTAAAAGTAATAAAAAAGAATTTTACTACATATTTAAACGCATGGATTAAAATGACTAAACCACAAATTAAATTAACCGCATAAAAAAGACCTTAAATAAGGTCTTTCCAAATTCATATTTTCATTGAATCTTACCTAGCCACAAAATCACTTAAGAAAATAAAGATATGTCCAGTTTTACTATCTATTTCCATATTGTATTTCGTTGGATAGTTGCTTCCTGGGTTTTCAAACTGCAAGGGCTGGGTAAAATCTGAAGTAAACTCTGTAGCGGTTTGCAAAAAATCTAACGCAAACTTTGTTTCTACAAACACATGTTTTTGATTATAAGATCCATGTATGATTCCTGTGTCAAAGTCATTGTTTACTGCTAAGAAATCAAAAGGCAACCAATGCTTTCCAGCATAAGGGTAATACCCCAATTGTCCTGGTAATTTTAAAAAGCCCACAGGCATTTTATTCACATCGGGGAACACATTTACAGCATCTACAATGGCTTGATTATTGTCATCATACGGAAGGATTTGCAAGCGTTCTTCTTCAGGAATCTCAAAAAAATGAACATCAAAATGAGGAATCCAATAGGCCGGTGCGTGCCCCATTGGTTCCCAATTAAGGGTAATATGCTCATAGGCCGTCAATTGTTTGGCCTTTAAATGAAGAGGAATTGAAGTAATTGCATCATCTTCTGGCAAACTTTCTAAATCTCCCAATGCTTCAGGGGTAATTTCAATGCCGAATGCCACAGGAAAATCATTGTCATCCACACTTACCCAAGATCTCACCTTCCCAATTCCAAAAGCAACCTGAGGGCCTTTAAACACTAGTAATTTATCAGCCTCTCGCTTGGCTGATGGAACATTTTCCGTTGGTATTGACACAACGGATTCTTCAATTAAATCTGTTTCCTGAGTAGAACAGGAATACATCAAAAAAGCCACAAATATCCACAGATATACAGTAGCACAACTGCAACGTTTTTTCATGATTATTGGTATTAGAATTAATAATAATAATAATAATAATAATAATATTGCTCAAGTATATGCTGGCATAAACTCTTCAAAGAGCTTATGACTCTGCCTACTATTTTTCAGAATACCTTAGAGAGAAAATTTCAGTTTAGGGATAACAACTGCATTACTACATAAAAATAGGTAATTTAAAAAGAGGAAATTGTTGTGATAGATAAAGGAAATGGTTTGGTGGATAGAAACATGTTTTTAAAAGACAAAATGAAAAAGCTACACCCTTCCTTCATACAATTGATCTATAACGTGGCCATAACTACTTCCCACGGGAATGGACACATTCCCTATTTCAATATCGTAATTGGTGAACGCCGTAATTTTTTTAATCGCCAAAATATACGAGCGATGTGTCCGAATAAATAAGTGTTTTGGCAAAATGGCTTCGGTGACGCTTATGGACTGCTTCACTTTGAGCTCAGGATGATCTTCACGATGGATGATGATATAATCCTTGAAACTCTCTATATAAAGAATGCTTTTCAAAATTACCTTAACCGTTTTTCGTTGTGCCCTGAAATACAAAAATTCCTTGTTTAAAGCTCCTTCTGCTGAAAGGTCAAAATAATAACCATTGGTGTACTTTTTTACGGCCTCCAAAAACCTATCGTAAGAAATGGGTTTGGACAAATAATCCAATGCTTCCAACTGAAAGGCCTCTATTGGTTTGTTTTTATGGGAAGACATGTAGATAACCTTAGGTGTATTTTTATGAATTTTCATAAATTCCATAACGGGTAAACCTAAACAGCCCACATCCAAAAACAGCAAATCTACCTGCTCTCCTTCAAATGCACCAAAAGACTGTTGGGCACAACTAAATACCCCCACTACTTCCATTTGTTCAATAGATGCAATATGGTCCTTCAAAATTTTAATTGAAGGAGGTTCATCATCTACTATCAAACATCTACAGATCATGATTGGTTAAAAAGCACAGAAGTGCAGT
The DNA here is from genome assembly GCF_059735265.1 of Mangrovimonas sp. sgz306409. Lineage (NCBI taxonomy): Bacteria > Pseudomonadati > Bacteroidota > Flavobacteriia > Flavobacteriales > Flavobacteriaceae > Mangrovimonas > Mangrovimonas sp. sgz306409. The sequence goes on along the minus strand of NZ_JCAPEU010000004.1, from coordinate 138,949 downwards.
TAGCTATTCTAAAGTTACATAATTATAAATTATGTGATACTTTTTTTTAATTATATGGATTTTAACTGGTATCACTCAGTATACAATTCAATAAATATCCATCTAATAAACAAGGCTATAGCCAAATAAAATCGAATGTTTTAAAATAATTTTCACTAATTCATTTCAATATCGAATCAGATTTGGCACGCTGTTTGTTTTGTATAAACCGAACCCTTAAAATCTTCTAATATGAAAAAGATTATTTTATTATTTACGAGTTTACTTCTAGCAGGGGTATCTGTAAACGCAACATCTACTTTTAACAATACAACAGTTTCCCATACGTATGTGGGAGGTTATGGCAATTCTTTTATCTTTATGGAGGACGGCATTGAATTTTCGGTATTTCCAGATGGACAATTTGATTTTTATGTTCCAAAATATGGCCCCGATGTAAATGTAGCTTTCTCTTCTCCAAACTTCTCCATTAGTTTCAATTCTGGATACAACTACAGCCCATATATTCAGTATGACGATTTTGGAGCCATCATTCAAATTGAACATGTGCCAATTTTCTATGATTACTATGGAAGAATTGTACGTGCAGGAAACGTAAACATATTTTACAACAATTTTGGTCGCATTGCGAGAATAGGTGGTTTATATGTTCACTACAACAATTACAGAACTTATACCCACTGTACTGGTTACATTAACGTGTACAATAGAGCCTATGTATACCGCCCTTGGCATAAATATTATGTAGTTCCAACCTACAATTATTGCATGGTAAGTCCGCAACCTTATAGAAGATATTATACACCGGTAAGACATACTTATTACAGACCTTACCATAATAATGTAAGACATGTGAATGTAAATGGACACAGAAATGCTGTTGCCAACAATTCTAGACGAACCAATGCGCAACAAACCCGAACTCACGAGCGATATAGACAAGAAGCTGTTCCGCAAAGACAGGTAACTAGGACCAATAACAGCAATAATAGAAGCACAAACCGCTCTCAAGTGAATACCAACGAGCGAAGAACTGCAAATTTTTCAAATAACAACAGTAGAAGTCAAAATTCTAGAACACAAACAACTAGAACGACCAATTCTAGACAAACCGTTAGTACTTCTACAGAAAGAAGAAAAAAATTAGAATCGAAACAACCAAATCGATCTAATGAACGTACATATACTAGCAGACAAACTAACAATAGATCTGCTCAAGTAACACAAAGTAGAAAGACTACTTCTTCAAACAAAAGAGCAAGCAGCAATGCTTCTCAAAGAAGTTCTGGAAGAAGATAACATATAGACGACTTTTTGGTTGGTTAGTTAGAAATCCCCTGTGAGAAGTATGCCTCAAAGCACCTCACGGGGTTTTCTTATTTTATACCTTATTTAGATTTTGGTAAGAAACTTTTTTACGACACTATTAATGTCCTCCGAAATGTGAAGCTTGAAAACTAATAGACCATAGCCTAACACAATCAACAAAGACTTTAAGGTCATATTGATTAAGGGATGAAATGGAAAGTCCCAAAAATAGAAGACTGCAAACCCAACTAGAATTACCAAACTTAATACCAGACTCTCTTTGGAGAAGGGCCACATCCCGAATTTCAGTTTTACAAAGTAAATTTTTATAGAGTTATAAATAAATATTGCAATAAAAGTAGCTATGGCAGCACCATTCATTCCATACTTAGGGATGAAGGCTAAATTCAAAAATACAATTAAAATGGTCAACAAAACTCCAAAAAACAAGACCATTCTATAATAATCACTATTGAATAAAATGGCGTTATTGTTCCCCATTACATTATCATATAATTTCGCAGCACTTATCAAAAACACTACCAATAACCCTTCTCTAAATTCCTTTGGAATTATTAAATATAGTTCATTGATATTCAAAACAATCAACAAAAAAATCAAGCCACTTACTACGTAGAGGTTTAGAGATGACCTTTGGTAAAGTCCCTTTAGCTCCACCATGTTTTTATCATTTAACAACTTTGCGGTTAAAGGCATCATAATTTGGTGCATCGCCCTTTGAGGCACCGCAATAACCGTTGCAATAAAAATGGCCACACTGTAATAAGCCACTTCTTCAATATCGGGGCGTAATTTCCCCAGCATGAACTTATCGATATCCAAAATAAGCGTCGCTATAGAACCTGCTATGATGATAAGTGACGAATACTTTAAAATAGCGCTCAGATTTTCAATTTTATTAAATCGAATTACGGGCCAACGCACATTGTAAGCATATAGTTTCATCACCACCATTCTTAACACATATACACCCACCAAAGCATTTATAAACTGTTCTACGGTAAGCCAATTGAAATAAACGGCAAATAGGAGGATCATAATTGCTATTCGGTGGAAGACTTCCTTCATGAAATTTCCAAAAACCGTTTGCATCTGTACTTTGGCCCAAGCAAAAAACACTTCAAAATAGGCCATGGCAACAGCTGTGATAAAAATATGCCACACGTAGCCTTTCACGATTTCATTTTCGGCACCTAGCCAATTGGAAATAAAATCATGGGCAAAAAATCCTATAATCCCTATTGGAATGGCCATTGCCAAAGGCAAAAACAACATTAAGGTTAAAAAGCTGTTGATGCTATTTTTGGTTTTATAGGTAGAATAAAACTTAATCATGGTGTTTTGCACCCCAAAAGCCATTAAAGGCATCATTATATTGGCAGCAGACAATATAAAACCAACCAAACCATAATACTCATCAGAAATGAAATTGGTATACAAAAACAAGGTATTGATGGCCCCAATACCAAATCCTAGATACGTACTGACGGTGTTTTTAAAGGATTGTTTAATGACAATTCCCATAGAAGTTCAGGTTGATTTAAATTAGTTTGGACAGTTTTTCAGTCAATGATTTTCTACTGTATTGTTGTAAGCCAATAGGCTGAGTCACCAATGAATTTGTTTTGTAAGCTTCAAAATACAATAATATTTGCGACTTTATACGTTGCTTTTCATCATAGTAAAAATAGTGTCCTGTGTTGGTTTCCTTAATGATGCGCTCCACATCGGATTGCATAGGCCCAATTGCAATGATTGGTGTGTTGGAAATCATATACTCAAATAATTTCCCTGGAATGATCACTTTGGTATCTTCAGAATCTATTTCAATTAGCAACAACACTTGCGATTGCATTTGAGCTTTTATCGCTTCGATATGCGACACATATCCCTGCAAGTGAACATACTCCTTTAGGTTATAATTATAAATGCTTTGCAATACGTCGTCACTAACCACCCCTGTCAAATTCAGTTGAAATGCTTTCCGAAAGTCTTCATTTTCATCAATCAACTCAGAAATAGCTTGCCACAATTCAACAGGATTACGTTCAGACAATAAAGACCCAATATGGGACATCGTAAACTTTTTATCCTTCTCTGGTCTAGCTACCTTATGAGTATCATATCCGTTGGTGATCACGGTAATGGGCTGACTCGTTTTGGTTTCAAACTCCAATTTGGTGTTATTGCTGGTTACCAAAATATGGTCGGCAGTTTGCAACACTTGCTGCTCCAATTTCAAGTGCTTTTCTTTGGAAGATTTCGACAGCTTAAGTTGCTTGTGATAACCAATCGTCGTCCAAGGATCCCGGAAATCAGCAATCCAAGTCACTCCTAACCTAGCCTTCAATTGCATTCCTATTAAATGCAAGCTATGTGGCGGTCCTGTGGTTATAATCGTTTCAATGTCATTCTTAGAAATATATTCTGAAAGAAATTCAACCGAAGGCCTTACCCAGTTTTTGCGAGCATCCGGAATAAAAAAGTTACCACGTACATACAGCAATAGCTTTTGTAAAAAGGATTGCTTTTTGGCTTTTGGAATCACACCAGAGCTAATCTCACTGGCTTTGTTCTTGGAAATGAAATTGGCAAAACGATACGGTTCCTTAATGGGAAGTTTTAAAACCGTGGTGCCTTCCGGAACTTCATTCAACATATTTTGGTCCACAATGGGATAATTGGGGTTCTCCGGACAAAACACGATAGGTTCCACACCAAACTGTGGCAAATACTTTACGAATTTCAACCAGCGTTGCACCCCAGGTCCTCCAGCTGGAGGCCAATAATATGTTATAATGAGTGCTTTTTTAGGCACTTTCATTCATTTTTTTATATCCAAAAAATACGCCTCCAAGAAGCAACAATACCAACACAATGGAACTCGCTAAAGAAATCTTGCTACCAGTAGCAATTACTTTTGGTTCAAACTTAAACTCTATGGTGTGCGTACCTGATGGCACGTTCATTCCTCTTAATACATAATCTACTCTCGTATGGTCTGCAGCCGCACCATCTACATAGGCCTGCCAACCATGACCGTAGTAAATTTCAGAAAACACTACAAAACCATCATTTGAGTTATTGGAAGTATATTTTAAGTAATTCGGTTTAAAATCTGTTAATGTGATGGTCGCCAAAGAATCTACAGTAAATTTTTTCGCTTCAATTGACAAAGAAGAAATCGCCGTAGTTTTGGTATTCAAACTATCCAATAACAACATTTCCTCATTAGCGGTTTCTACAGTCTTCAACTCCGAAACAAACCACGCATTACCATTGGCTTCTTCATTAGTGTAAGGAAACACATTTCCTTTTTCATCTTGCGCTATGATGTACTTTGTATTCAGCATATTGAGCACTTCCATATTGTTTCGGGACACATGGAACTCATACAATTCATTATAACGTCCCAATTTTGCCGCATGATACCCACTTAAAGAGTTATGGAAATAAGAAGCTCTAGCCCCTCCAGAAGTTAAATCGAACACACGGTAATGCGATTGATCCTTCATGATTTCCATATCTACTGCAGAAGCTTGATAAGGATTGTTCACTTTTAAAGAGGACACAAAATTATCATTGTTCACATAACGTCTATCCACACCAACCAAGTCAAAAGCAATCAATAATGCCATTATCAAAATGACTTTCCCTTGAGATAATTTCTCGCGAAGGAATAAGAAAACAGTTCCAGAAGCCAATAGTACCAAAACCAAAGTTCTAATGGTATCTGCAGTAAACATAGACTTTCTATCCTCTCTTAAAGCATCTACAAAACTTTGCCCATATTCACCATAAGCCTGACGAAAATAGCCATCATTAACTCCCACAAAATCCAAGAAAGAAGATTTAAACAATAAGAAAACTAAAGCCAAACCACCCGTAATCATCGCCGAATACTTTAAGGCCTTTTCCTTGGTTTCCTTGTCGTCTTCATTTTTAAATAATTGGGTAAGTCCCAAAATAGCCAATACAGGAATACATAATTCCAAAATCACCTGAATAGAACTAACTGCTCTAAACTTGTTATATAATGGGACATAGTCTATAAATAGATCTGTTAGGAACCCTAAATTCTTTCCATAAGACAATAATAAAGATAGTATAGAGCCTCCCACAAGCCACCATTTCAAGCGACCTTTCACCAAAAACAAGGCTAAAACAAAGAGAAATAATACCACCGCGCCAATATAGGCTGGTGCTTCCACAATGCTTTGGTCTCCCCAATACGTAGGTGTGGCCTGCACTTCTCTCGCAGCCTCAACCGGAGATGCACCAATATTGGTATAAAATTTATACATGGCCGAATCTGGCCCAACATCTTCATGGCTACCACCTCCCATAAATCTTGGGATATACAAGTTGAAAGTTTCCAACAATCCATAACTGTACTCCGTGATGTAATCTTTACTTAAGCCACTGGTTACTTCTTTTGGAGAACCATCAGCATTAATGGTCAATTCACTTTTACCACGGGTACTTTCTTTAACATATTCCTGAGTAGCCATGATGTTCGTGGCATTCAGTCCGACAGCTAAAATAGCAGCTATAGCCATTATCCCAACGGATTTAAAAAAATGTGGTAATTCCTTTTTTCTATAAGCATCCACCAAATAAGCCACACCCAAAACCAATACCAACAACAGTAAATAATAAGTCATTTGAAAGTGATTAGCACAGATTTCCAATGCCAAAGCAACGGCGGTTAATAGAAAACCTCCGATATATTTTTTTCTAAAAGTGAGCAAAATTCCACTCAAAACCAATGGCATATAAGCAATGGCATGCGCCTTGGCATTATGACCAACTCCCAGAATAATAATAAGATAGGTTGAAAAACCAAAGGCTAAAGCACCTAAACCTGCCAGCTTAAAGTCCACCTTTAGTACCAATAGTAGAATATAAAACCCTATAAAATATAGAAATAGATAATCGGCTGGTCTTGGTAAAAACCGAAGTGCCAAATCTAATTTCTTGATGTAGTTATGTGGGTAATGGGCCCCTAATTGATATGTAGGCATGCCTCCAAAAGCACTATTGGTCCAATAGGTTTCTGTTCCCGTTTCCTCTCTAAAATCGTTTTGTTGTTTGGCCATCCCCTTATAGTGCATAATATCACTTTGGAAGATTTCCTTTCCTTTTAAAACCGGGCTAAAATATGCTAATGAAACAACAATAAAACCTACTAAAACCAATAGGTGTGGAAGAATTCTTTTAATTGGAAAATGCATGAATATATATTATCGAATGATTGCGAAAATTAATCAATTTCTTCGTAATCTATATATTCTCCTACGGTTTTATTTGAAGCGTTATCGGTTTTGGGCATCTTGTCAATGACCGTTTCCCCTACCTTTTCTTTTTCTTTTTCTCTATATGGTTGTTGCTGTTGAAATTGTCCTCCAAAACGTTCCTGCATTTTTTTGGACATATAACGCACCAAAAGCGGCGCAAAAATCCTGGAAAGGATTTTCAATCCGTAATAAATCAGCAGTATTATTAATATTGTTCTTAAAAGGCCCACCGCAGATGCTGTTTGCAACATGAATTATTTTTTGTCAAAAATACAATTCTCTTTCCTTAAACACCCGCATAAAACCTTAAAAAAAATATAAAATAGAATTGACATTCCATCGTTTTAAGGGTATCATATTAGAATGAAAAAATTTATGTAGTTTTGAAATCAAACAGTACACTAACAAAGCCCAACCTCTAAAACGCTATGTACCAAATGAAACCCATGAAAACCTATTTATTATTACTAGCCTTTTTGGCGTCTTCCATATCCTTTGCCCAATATACCGATGTTATCAACTCCAACCGCCCAGGGGTTTCGAGCAGTGCTTTTTCTGTTGGAACCAATGTGCTGCAATTCGAAATGGGGCCATATTATGTGAAGGAAAAGCACACGCCTCTTCAATACGAGGTATCTGGTTTTGGAGTAGATTTTATGGCGCGTTACGGTCTGTTTTTTGAGCAATTGGAAATCAATTTAGAAGGTGTTTATCAAAACGACAAGTTCACCGATAACCGCTCTGCCATTTCTGAGGAAACCAAGCGCTCCAACTTTAAAAACTTTACCCTTGGTGCCAAATATTTAATTTATGATCCTTATAAAAACCAAGAGGACAAACCTAATATTTATAGCTACCATGCTAACAGAAAATTTCAATGGAAATCGTTAATTCCAGCTGTTTCGGCCTATGTTGGTGCCAATTTCGATTCTAAGGACAATCCCTATACTGCACCGGATGTAGAAGGCTTTAGCCCAAAAATTATGATTGCCACCCAAAACAATTTTTCCAACGGTTGGGTATTGGTCTTGAATTTTGTAAAAGATAGAATAGGCTCTGAGTATTCGGATTTTCAGTACATCATCACCTTAACCAAGTCCTTAAACGAACAATGGGTACTGTTTGGTGAAACTCAAGGCATCAAAAGCGACTTTTACGCCGATAATTTGTTTAGATTTGGCGGTGCTTATCTTTGGAACAAAAATTTCCAATTAGATACAGCCGTTACTTTGAATACCAAGGACACACCTTCAGTATTCAATTTTAATATTGGAGCGTCTTACAGATTTGATTTCCACAAAGACAAAGAGCCCGATAACAACAATTCGGCCAAAGACGAAATGAAGCGTAAGCAACGTGCCAATAAGAACAAAAAGAAAATAGACACAGATTTTTAATGACAGTGGCAAATACAATTATTTTGCCCGAGGAGACACATGATTACAGTAAAAGAAATACATTCCAAAAAAGACCTAACAGCATTCGTTAAATTTCCCTTCAAGCTTTATAAAAACAATAAATATTGGGTACCTCCCATGATTAAAGATGAAGTGGAAAGCTTCAATCCGGAATTAAACCCCGTTTTTAAGCATGCCCAGGCTTCTTATTTTTTAGCTTACAAAAACAATGAAATTGTTGGAAGAATTGCAGCCATTATCAATTGGACTGAAGTAAAATCCCAAGACAAAAAAGTGCGGTTTGGTTGGTTTGATGTGATTGACGACATAGAGATTACCAAGGCACTTTTGGATAAGGTTATTGCATATGGAAAAGCCCATAACCTTGAATTTATTGAAGGCCCTATGGGATTCTCCAATCTGGATAAGGTTGGTGTGTTAACCGAAGGCTACGACCAATTGAGTACAATGGTTACTTGGTATAATCATCCTTACTACGTCACCCATCTCGAAAAACTTGGTTACGTTAAACAGAAAGAATATATCGAAGGTTATTTTGATGTTGATAAGGTAAAAACTGAACAATTTGAGAGAATGGTTCCGCTTATTTCCAGAAGGTATGGTGTACGTTCCCTTAATTTCACAAAAATTGATGAGCTGTTGCCTTATGTAGACAAAATGTTTGACCTGTTCAATGAAACCTACTCCAAACTAGCTTCTTTTGTGGCTATTTCAGAAGAACAAAAGGATTATTTTAAAAAGAAGTATATCCCTTTGATCAACCCTAACTATATCAAATTCATTTTGGATAAAGAAGATAATATCATTGCGTTTGCCATAGTATTACCTTCCTTTTCGAAAGCCATACAAAGGGCTAAAGGAAAAATGTTCCCATTTGGATTTTATCACTTATTGAAGGCTAAAAAACATAGCGAAGAAGCCGTCTTTTATTTAATAGGCGTGCATCCTGAATACCAAAACAAGGGTGTTACTGCTCTAATTTTTAAAGAATTCTACGACTCCTTCAGAAAAGATGGTGTAAAGCGATGTATAAGAACCCCTGAACTGGAAGAAAACATAGCCATTCACCAATTGTGGAAAAACTTTGAATCTCCAATAACAAAACGACGCAGAACCTACAGAAAAGATTTCTAGCATAAAAAAAGCCACTTTAAAAAGTGGCTTTTCTATTTTGTCTATTTTCCTATTACTGCTCCATTGCAGCGGCAACAGCAGCAGAAAGTCTTTTATAAGTTCCATTCTCCAAACGCTCACGGATTGATGAGAAGGCCTCTAAAGTTTCTTGGATATCTTCCATAGTGTGAGTAGCCGTTGGAATCATTCTTAAAAGAATCAATCCTTTTGGAATTACAGGATAAACTACGATAGAACAGAAAATTCCGTAGTTCTCGCGTAAATCCTTAACCAAAGCCATAGCCTCAGGAATACTTCCTTTAAGGTAAACTGGAGTTACACAACTTTGTGTAGTTCCCAAATCAAAACCACGGTCTCTTAAACCAGATTGTAATGCGTTTACATTCTCCCAAAGCTTGTTTTTAAGCTCAGGCATGGTTTTCAACATATCCAAACGTTTCAAAGCACCAACCACCAATTGCATTTGCAATGACTTGGCAAACATTTGAGAACGTAAGTTGTATTTTAAGTAATCTATGATTTCTTGATCTGCAGCAATAAAAGCTCCCGTACTGGCCAAGGACTTAGCAAACGTTGCAAAGTACACATCGATACCATCTTGAACTCCTTGCTCCTCACCTGCTCCAGCTCCAGTTTTCCCTAGAGTACCAAAACCGTGGGCATCATCCACCAAAAAGCGGAAGTTGAATTTTTCTTTAAGGGCTACAATTTCCTTCAATTTTCCTTGCTCTCCACGCATACCGAATACTCCTTCAGAAATTACAAGAATTCCTCCTCCGGTTTGCTCAGCCATTTTAGTAGCTCTTTCTAAGTTTTTCTCTAAACTTTCAATATCATTGTGCTTATAGGTAAAACGTTTCCCCATATGCAAACGAACACCGTCAATAATACAGGCGTGTGCATCTACATCATAAACGATGATATCATCTTTAGAAACCAAAGCATCAATGGTAGATACCATTCCTTGGTAGCCAAAATTTAAAAGGTAAGCAGCTTCCTTATTTACAAAATCAGCCAACTCACTCTGCAATTTTTCATGCAAATCTGTGTGACCAGACATCATACGAGCACCCATTGGGTACGCTGAACCATAAGCGACACCTGCTTCGGCATCTACTTTACGAACTTCTGGGTGGTTAGCTAATCCTAAATAATCATTAATACTCCAAGTGATAACTTCCTTTCCTTGGAATTTCATCCTGTTGGAAATTTGTCCTTCCAATTTTGGAAACACAAAATAGCCTTCAGCCTGAGAGGCCCATTTTCCTAAAGGTCCCTTATCCTTGTATATTTTATCAAATAAATCTTTCATTAAAGCTAAAATTTGTCTAGTTATAGCGGCAAAATTAATTAATTCTATCCGCTTTGCATAATTAATTTATAAACTTGTGTTCATAATTTTAATGCACAAAAAAACCTATCATCTAAACGGTTATATGATAGGCTTTCTTACTGAATTATGAATCTTATTTTACGTATTGAATCGCTTCGATTTCAGTTTTGCTATCAAAGAAACCTTGTTCTTCCATCCACTTATCACTGTATACTTTACTCATATAACGTGATCCATGGTCTGGGAAAATCACAACAACTTTATCGCCTTTTTTAAACTCACCTTCAGCACTTAGTTGCTTAATGGCTTGCATGGCAGCACCACTGGTGTAGCCCACAAAAAGACCTTCAGTTCTTGATATTTCTCTAGCAGTATGGGCACTTTCCTCGTCTGTTACCTTGATAAATTTATCGATAACATCAAAGTCTGTAGCCGAAGGAATCAGGTTCTTACCTAAACCTTCTATTCTGTATGGATAGATTTCCTTTTCGTCAAACTCTTTGGTTTCGTGGTACTTTTTCAATACCGAACCATAAGCGTCTACCCCTATCACCTTTACATTTGGATTTTGCTCTTTCAGGTACTTAGCAGTTCCTGAAATAGTTCCTCCTGTACCACTACAAGCAATCAAATGCGTGATTTGACCTTCGGTTTGTTCCCAAATTTCAGGACCCGTGCTATTGTAGTGAGAATCTGTATTTAATTGATTGAAATACTGGTTAATGTAGACAGAGCCTTTAATTTCTTCGTGTAAACGCTTAGCTACTTGATAATACGAACGAGGATCATCTGCTTTTACATGGGCTGGGCAAACATAAACTTTGGCTCCCATAGATTTCAGCATGTCAATTTTATCTGCTGAAGATTTTGAGCTCACCGCAAGGATACATTCGTAGCCTTTGATAATGCTCACCATTGCCACACTAAATCCAGTATTTCCAGAAGTAGTTTCGATTATGGTATCTCCCGGTGACAAAATTCCTTTTTTTTCTGCTTCTTCAATGATGTGCAGTGCAATTCTGTCTTTAGAAGAATGTCCTGGGTTGAAAGCTTCTACTTTAGCATAGAAGTCACCATCGAAGTTTGAAGTCATCTTGTTTAATTTGATAAGTGGTGTTTTCCCTATGAGTTCCAACACATTATCAAATACTTGTAAGTTTTCTTTCATAAATGCTATTTATCAGTCACAAATTAAAAAAATGTCACCTAAAACCTCGCAAAAATAACGTTTTTTTTTTAACTAGTTATTAATATTCTCTAGGTCCAGCAAAAATGCGTACTCTTCGGCATCTTCCTTTAAGGCTTCAAAACGTCCTGAAGCCCCGCCATGACCTGCAGTCATATTGGTTTTAAGCAGTAATTTGTTACTGTCGGTTTTCAATAATCTTAGTTTAGCTACCCACTTAGCTGGCTCCCAATATTGCACTTGTGAATCGTGCAAACCAGTGGTCACCAAAATATTGGGGTAATCTTGGGCTTTGACATTGTCATAAGGCGAATAGGATTTCATGTAGTTGTAATATTCCTCTTCATTCGGGTTCCCCCATTCGTCATATTCTCCTGTAGTTAAAGGGATGCTGTCATCCAACATGGTGGTAACCACATCCACAAAAGGAACGGCTGCAATTACCCCATTGTAAAGTTGAGGCGCCAAATTTATAACAGCTCCAATAAGCAATCCACCTGCACTGCCTCCCAAGGCATATAAATGTTCTTTAGAAGTGTACTTCTCAGATATCAAATGCTTTGAGCAGGCAATAAAATCTGTAAACGTGTTTGTTTTGGTCAATAATTTTCCATCCTCATACCATTGGCGTCCCAAATATTCACCTCCACGAACATGTGAAATCACATAAATGAATCCGCGGTCCAACAAACTCAAGCGAATGGTTGAAAAATATGGGTCAATGGTTGAACCATAAGAACCATAGGCATATTGCAACAATGGATTGCTACCATCCTTTTTTATTCCCTTGCGATACACCATAGACATCGGAATTTTGGTGCCGTCATCGGCAGTGGCCCAAATACGCTCGGAAACATAATTTTCCTTGTCGAATTTACCACCCAAAACTTCCTGTTCTTTCTTTACCGTTTTTGTTTTGGTAACCATGTTGAAATCGATGGTAGATGATGGCGTTGTCAATGAATTGTAGCCATATCTTAAAATATCGGTATCAAAATCTACGTTGGTTCCTGTATACGCTGTATAGGTTTCGTTATCAAAAGGAAGGTAATAATCTTCTGTGCCATCCCAACGGATGATTCTAATTTCATTCAATCCATTGCTACGCTCACTAACCACCAAAAAATCCTTAAAAATGTCAATATCTTCAATCAGCACATCCTCACGATGCCCTATAACCTCTTGCCAATTTTCAATTTCGGTAGCCATTTCAGGGGTTTTCATCAACTTAAAGTTGATGGCGTTATCTGAATTGGTTACCACATAAAAGTTATCACCATAATGCGAAATACTGTATTCCACTCCCCTAATACGTTCTTGGAACAATTTGAAACTTTCGTCAGGTGTATCGGCATTTAAAATATGGTATTCGTTCGTTAAAGTACTGTAACAAGCTATCACCAAATATTTTCTGGATTTGGATTTGTATACGGTCACTCCAAAGGTATCATCCGTTTCATGGAACACAAGGGTATCATTGGTTTCATCATTGCCTAACTTGTGTTTGTAAATCTTGTCAGATCTTAAAGTTTCCGTGTCCTTTTTAGTGTAGAACAATGTAATATTATCATTGGCCCAAGAAGCAGAACCTGTCGTATTTTCAATAGCATCCGGCAATATTTCATTGGTTACCAAATTTTTCACTTTCAATGTGTAATTTCTACGTCCAACAGTATCCAACCCAAAGGATATAAGTGTATTATCAGGACTTACATTTAGTCCCACCAATCGAAAATAATCATGACCTTCTGCCATTTCATTACAATCAAAAAGCAGTTCATCCTCAGCTTCTAGAGTTTCCTTTTTTCTTATGTAAATAGGGTAATCTTTTCCTGTTTCGTATTTTACAATGTACCAATAACCATTGTATTTATAAGGCACAGATTCATCGTCTTCCTTGATTCTAGACTTCATCTCCTCAAACAACTGCTCTTGAAATTCCTTGGTATGAGCCGTCAGTTCATCACAATAGGCATTTTCGGCATTCAAATAATCAAGAACCTCCTGATCCTCACGTTGATTCAACCAAAAATAGTCGTCTACTCTAACATCACCGTGAATCTTTAACTCTTTAGGAATACGTTTAGCAACAGGGGGCTGTACCTTTACTTGTGTCATTAAGTTTATTTTTTGAAGAGTGCAAAAATAGGGTTTTAATTACAATTTGGCTGTTAACTTAATATTAATGCTTTTTTTGGAGAGAATTGGTAATTTTGCAGGAAACCATAAAATTGAATATTATGTTTGGAGATATGATGGGCATGATGAACAAATTACAGGAAGCCCAAAAGAAAGTTGAAGCTACTAAAGAGCGCCTAAATACGGTATTAATTGACGAAGCCAGTAACGACAATAAATTGAAAGTTACCATCACCGCCAACAGAACCATAAAATCCATTTCCATTGACGATGAATTGCTTGAGGACAAGGAAATGTTGGAAGATTATTTGTTGTTAACCCTTAACAAGGCCATCGAGCGCGCCACTACCGTTAACGAAACCGAAATTGCTGCCGTAGCCAAAGAAGGCATGCCAAACGTTCCAGGAATGGACATGTTCAAATAAGTTAAAATTTCAAGGTTTTTAAACTGGATAAAAAATAGTCATGCATTTGCGATGTATAATCCAAATGTGTGACTATTCTTAGTTTACCTCCTCCCATTCCAATAATGTGGATGTTTTTATGTTTTAAAGTATTTACAAAAACATCTTCTTCAAGTCCCTCATTCAACTCAAAAATTACAATGTTGGTTTCAATAGGCTCAATGCTTTTAATAACCGGAAGTTCCTTTAAAACTGCTCCAATTTCTTTGGCTTTGTCGTGATCTTCTTGAAGCCTTTCAATATGATGATCTAGAGCATACAGTCCCGCAGCTGCCAAAAATCCCACCTGACGCATATTGCCTCCAAAAAGTTTTCTATAACGAATAGCGTGCCCCATAATATCCGCATCACCAACCAACACAGAACCTACTGGACAGCCCAAACCTTTACTCAAACACACCGAAATGGTATCGAACAGCCCACCGTATTGTTGGGTACTTTCCTCTTTTGCCACCAAAGCATTCCACAACCTAGCTCCATCCAAATGGTATCCCAATTGATTCTCATTACAGATTTCCTTTATACGTTCCAATTCCTTAAAATCCCAACACGCACCACCGCCTTTATTGGTCGTGTTTTCAATTTCTACCAAAGACGTATGGCTGTAATAATATTGCGGAGGGTTGATAGCTTCCTTAACCTGATTGGCCGTAAACATACCTCTGTGCCCGTCAATTAATTTACAGGACACACCGCTATGAAACGATGCTCCTCCTGCTTCATAATTGTAGATATGGGCATATTTATCGCAGATAACCTGTTCACTTGGATTGGTGTGCAATTTTATTGCCACTTGATTGGCCATGCTTCCCGAAGGAAAAAACAAAGCACTTGACATTCCAAACATATTTGCAATCCGTTCTTCCAATTCAAGGACCGTTGGGTCTTCCCTAAACACATCGTCACCCACTTTAGCAGCCATCATGGCCTCCATCATTTCTGGAGTTGGTTTTGTTACCGTATCACTTCTTAAATCTACTATCATATCAATCTAAAACATAATTACACATATCGGTTCCAATGGGTGAGCCATCTGGAATTTTTGGCGCAACTTCAATCTCAAACTCCTTAGGCTCTTCCTTGAATTCATCAATTAATCTAATATAATGAGTTGCATAGCTGTTTTTGCTTTGCTTGAGTTCTGCATAAATAGTGTCCAAAGCATTGCTAGCAATAGCATTCACTTGGAAATAGGCCTTTTCTGTAACGGCCAAATTCATTATATATTTTAAAACATTCACATTAACCATCTGCTGTACTTCATTTAAATAAGCATCTTTATATGTTTTATGAAACGACTTTTCAATCAATTCATTTAAAACGTCTTCCAGACCTATTTGATTTTTATCCAAACTCTTTTGCGTCACTAATCTATTGGCTCTTTCTGGATGTAATAACAATTTTAAAGTCATCTCACTTGAGGTTGCTGCAGCGCTTAACGGATCAAAAGCCACACCTACCTTTCCTGAGAAGGATTCGCGCCCTCTGTTATATTGAAAAGCCCGTGGCGGAAATAATTCCAATTTATCCTTCGGAATGGCTAAATTTTCTGCAGATAGTGTTCCTAAAACAGCTTCCAAAGCCTCCTTTTGAACTTTTGCATCCACTATTTTTGTAGTTAATTGCCCATCGCCTTTTACAGCATAATTGTAATCCAAACCACCCACTACTTTTGCAGCAGCCTCTGTTTGATATCGATGAAAGAAATACAGTGGCACAAACACATCTTCCAAAACCGAATAAGGCTCATAAGTCCTGATATTACTCACTGAAAAATTGGCTATGGCTTGTTCCCTAACCTTCATCACCCGATTTAATTCTTCAGAGGCACTTTCTCCGTTATCCCATAAATGGGCCAACAAATGGGCACCTCCCTGTGCTCTAGCATCGGAATCAGTGATAAAACGCAGCCCTTCTTTTTGAGCTGCATCCAAAATAGCATTTAAAGCTTCTCCATCATTTGTAGTATTTGAAAATTCTGAATAGCTGTAAGCCACCGTAACCTTATCCCAAATTCCTATTCCCGTTGCATAGGCATTAGTTAAATCGATATTCTTTCCTTGAAGTTCTATCAATGGATGGGGATAATCCATTACCGAAGCCCTGTCATTGGCACTAGCTGCAAAATTATGGGCAAAACCCAATGTATGCCCTACTTCATGTGCGCTCAATTGCCTAATTCTTGCTAATGCCATTTCCAACATTGGTTGGTAATTATCATCACTCTTAGCAAATGGTTGATTCAATAAAGCTTGAGCAATCATAAAATCCTGACGAATCCTTAAACTCCCTAAACTCACATGACCTTTGATGATTTCTCCTGTTCTAGGATCTATGACGCTGCTACCATAGCTCCATCCGCGAGTTGAACGGTGCACCCATTGAATCACGTTGTATCTGCAGTCCATAGGATCTGCATCAGCGGGCAACATTTTTACTTGAAAAGCATTTTTAAAACCTACCTCTTCAAATGCTTCATTCCACCAACTAGCACCCTCTAATAACGCCGAACGCACGGGTTTCGGTGTACCGGGATCCAAATAATAAATAATAGGCTCTTTGGCCTCACTTATTTTTTCATTCGGAAACTGCTTTTCCAATCGATGTCTAATGATGAAATGTTTTTTTATAGGCTCTTGAATTGGGGTAGCATAATCCAAATATGATATAGAAATCGCCCCACTTCTAGGATCAAAAACCCTTGGTTGATAGCCATCATCTGGCAATTCCACAAAGGAATGATGTTGAATCACACTCACTAAAGATGGTGTTGGTGTAACGGTTCTCAGTTTAGTTCCCGAAGGTTCCCCTGAGAAGGTCAACAAGGCCTCAAATTCTACATTTTTGGGAAACGCCTTAGTTCTTTCCAAGGACAAAGCGCTTTTACTTAAATCTACCTTGTAGTTTCCTTCTTTTGAGCGTTTCAGTGTATTGGCTACCTCATGTCTGTCCTCCAATAAAAAAGGCGTTAAATCAATGATGTAAGCTCCATTACTTTCCTTCTCTATCTTAAACCCAAAAAGAACTGATTTTGCAAAAGCCTGCTCAATGCTTTTTTTCTCCAAGTCATTGTCTGTATTAGCCCTGTAATCAATATTTCTTTGCACCAACAACAGTTTGTTTCCTGCTTTAGTAAAGCTCACCACCCTATTATCTCCAAGCTGCCCCCTATCCAAACCAATATCATTAGAACCAACCCCTGTGGCTAAGGAATTCACATACAGAAATTCGGTATCTAATTTATCTACTTCCAAATAAATCTTGTCCTGCGCTTCTTCGTAATAAAAATTAAAGAATCCCTTATAGGATTCTAATTGCTTCCCTTCCAAAACTTGTGAAAATACTGAAGATATATAGAGAAAAAATACAATTGCTAATAGCTTGTTTTTCATAGAAAATAAATTAGTCTATAAAACTAATTATTTAAATGGCGTATTCAAATTATTACCAAAAATTGTGAAGTGTCTAAGATGAGCTTTTTTGAATTCCCACTCCTTTTTAGTATTTTATTAATTAATCATTAAATAATTGCAAAAACCTCATTTTTACACACCTATTATTATATTTTTCAACCAACTTAAGTTAAAACTTATCTTTATTTTAGAGAAAATTAGCACAAATGAAATCGAAAATTACAAATCCATTATTTTCCTCGTACATCAAAAATGAAGGCCTTTTCGATGAAAT
This sequence comes from Mangrovimonas sp. sgz306409, assembly GCF_059735265.1. Lineage (NCBI taxonomy): Bacteria > Pseudomonadati > Bacteroidota > Flavobacteriia > Flavobacteriales > Flavobacteriaceae > Mangrovimonas > Mangrovimonas sp. sgz306409. The sequence continues at coordinate 120,962 of NZ_JCAPEU010000004.1, read as the reverse complement.
ATTTGATGACAACAAAAAAGTTCGTAAAACCTACAAGAAAATCTTTGAACTATATAGAGACCATTCCAATTCGGATTATGCAGCTTTGAATGAGAAGGCCAAAGCCGCCTTTTTCAATCAAGGAATTACCTTTCAAGTCTACAGGGATTCACAAGCTCAAGAAAAGATTTTTCCTTTCGATTTATTTCCCAGAATCATTGAAGCCAAAGAATGGAAAACCATTGAAAAAGGAGCTTTGCAGCGCAGTAAGGCCTTAAATGCCTTCCTTTGGGATTTATACCACGACAAACAAATTATCAAAGCTGGAATAGTTCCTATGGAACTTATCAGTTCCTCGGCTAACTACTTGAGGCAAATGCAAGATTTGGATCCTCCAGGTGGCATTTATAATCATATTTCAGGAACCGATCTCATAAAACATTCCGATGGCAACTACTACGTTCTTGAAGACAATATTAGATGTCCTTCGGGGGTTAGCTATGTGATCTGTAATAGAAATGCCTTAAAGCGTGCCTTATTCGGGGTATTTAACCACTACCAGATCCACAATGTCACCAATTATGCCGAAAATTTATTGGAAATCATGGAATCGGTAAAACCACATGGCGTTGACATTCCAACCTGCGCGGTGATTACGCCGGGCATTTACAACTCGGCCTATTATGAGCACTCCTACTTAGCCAAAACCATGGGAATAGAATTGGTGGAAGGTCGTGATTTGTTCGTGGAAAATGATTTCGTCTATATGAAAACCATTACTGGTCCTAAAAAAGTAGATGTTATCTACCGCCGTATTGACGATGGCTTTATAGATCCTTTGGAATTTAGGCAAGACTCAGCCATTGGGGTGCCAGGACTGTTTGCAGCCTACAAAAAAGGAAATGTCAGTTTGGTGAATGCTCCAGGAACAGGTGTTGCCGACGACAAAGCCATTTACACCTATATGCCAGAAATCATTAAGTTTTACCTTGGCGAAAAACCTATCCTCAACAATGTTCACACCTACCACTGTAGTCGCCCAGACGATTTAAAATATGTCTTGGAAAATGTTGACAAATTGGTGGTAAAACCTGTAGATGAAGCTGGTGGTTATGGTATTTCCATTGGAAACAAACTCACTAAAGAGGAAATTGAAAACGTAAAAATAGTCGTTAAGGAAAATCCTCGAAAATACATTGCACAGCCCATCATGTCGCTTTCTGTACATGCCACTTATATTGAAGATTCCAATTCCTTTGAGCAACGCCATATCGACCTAAGAACCTTTACGCTTTTGGGTAACAATAAGGAATTTGTACTTAAAGGCGGACTAACACGTGTTGCACTTCAGAAAGGAAATCTAATTGTGAATTCTTCGCAAGGAGGAGGCTCCAAGGATACCTGGGTATTAAAAAAATAACACAATATGCTAGCAAGAGTAGCCAATAATCTTTTTTGGATGGGACGTTATATTGAACGTGCTGAACACACAGCCCGTTTTATGAACGTGAATTACTTTTCGTCGCTTGATGCACCGAATAAACTATCGCAGTCCCGAAAATTTGTATTACAATCTATAGCCACAATGGTTGGAGATGTTCCAAAAAAAGAAAAAGATCTCAGTGAAGAAGATATCATTTTTAATGTAGGCTTAAACCCAGAAAAGCCCTATTCCATTTTTAACTGTATAAAATATGCACGAGAAAATGCCAATACTTCCAGAGATTCCATGTCCACAGAATTTTACGAATCCATTAATAAGTTTTATCACTATGTCAATGATTTCCCTAAGGAACTTTTAATTAAAAGTGGACTTCACGATTTTACTACACATGTTATAGAGCAGACCTCAATTTTAAGGGGAAGAATACGCAGCACCTTATTACACGACGAAATTTATGCCTTGGTGCTCCTAGGAATCAACATTGAACGCGCCACACAAATCATCCGCATCATCAAAACCAAACACGAGGACGCCCAAAAGGCCTTGGGAGGCTATTCCAAACCTATTGAAAACAGTTTTGAATGGACCACCCTTTTAAAGTGTTGCGAATCATACGATATGAACAGACGGTTTTACAAAAAAACGCCTAATCAAAACACTACGCTGGAATTTTTGTTACTCAACCCCAATTGCCCCAGATCTGTGATGAATTCCTTAAATCAAATACAAAACCATATGGCAACCATAGATTCCTTAAAGGAGCGAGATAAAACATCGGCAGCCTTTCTTGTTGGAAAAATGCGGGCAGAATACGAATTTAAAACCGTGGAAGAAATTGAAAAAGATGTTTCCAAATTTATAGATTACACTTTACAGGGTTTAGCTAACATCTGCACAAAATTAGATTATGAATACTTCAACTATTAACTTTTTTTAACTCAAACTGTTCCTCTCAATAGGTTATTTTTGCATCCCTATTTTATTGAAGACATGGCATTTGACTACACTATTAAATATAAGTCCAATAATACTTACGAAAACCCAGTTTTTGAGGCATATTGGCAATTTATGATCATTCCTGAAAACAATGTTTCCCAAAAGTTGGTGTTCAGTGATTTTAAAACTTCCGTTAATGCCCGAATCGAAAAATCCATCAACGGTTACAACTTTCAAACGGCCAGGATTCATTGTAAGCAACCCTTTGAAGATATTCAGTTTGAAGCGGAATTTAAATTGACCAAAAAGGAAATCAATCCGTTTCAGTTCACCTCTAAATTGGAGCCTTCACAAGAATTTGAAGCTATCAACAATTTAACCTTCAAAGTTGAACACGAAAGTTACCTTACCCCCACAGAGCTTACCAAGCTACCATCTAAACATCTAGACCTCTATAAATTTGATCCGTCAATTTCAATTTTAGACAATCTTGTTGCCCTCAACAAATGGACTTACCTATATATCTACTTTAAAGCTGGCGTGACCCATATTGGTTCTTTATTGGATGAAATTATTGAACATCGTCATGGAGTTTGCCAAGATTTTTCACATCTGTTTATTGCCCTTGCACGTCAAAACAACATTCCTGCCAGATATGTTTCCGGATACCTACATCAAGGAGATGGCTTTTTTGGAGATTCACAAATGCATGCTTGGGTAGAAGCTTATATTCCAGAAGTCGGATGGGTTGGTTTTGATCCTGCTAACGATATTTTGGCCGATCACAACCACATAAAGGTTTCACACGGAAAAGATTACAACGATTGTTCACCAATTAAAGGTGTTATCTATTCCTCTGGTAAAAATGAAACCCAACATTCCGTAGAAGTCACCTACGAACAATAAAAGCTACCAAAGGTTTAGTCATTTCAAAAATGTGTGTTATTTTTGAAAAAAAAAATTAATCTTTATGACTACATCCGATCAAATAAAAGATCTTGTAGAACGCCTGGGAGCGTTGAGGAGGTATCTTTGACATTGATGCCAAACTAATCGAAATTTCTAACGAAGAAGAAAAAACATTCGACCCTAATTTTTGGAACGACTCTAAGCAAGCCGAACTAATCATGAAATCCCTCCGGGAGAAGAAAAAATGGGTTGAAGACTACAACACTTCAAAAACACTGGTTGAAGATTTAGAAGTCCTTTACGAATTCTATAAAGCCGATGATGTTTCTGCTGAAGAAGTAGACGCTCAATATGCTAGCGCTTTAGAGATTATTGAACGCTTGGAATTCAAAAACATGTTGTCTGATGAAGGTGACAGTTTAAGTGCTGTATTGCAAATTACTGCTGGTGCTGGAGGGACAGAATCCTGCGATTGGGCAAGCATGCTTATGCGTATGTATTTGATGTACGCCGAAAAAAACGGATTCAAAGTAAAGGAACTTAACTTTCAGGAAGGTGACGTAGCCGGTATTAAAACCGTAACCTTGGAAATTGAAGGCGATTTTGCCTTTGGTTGGCTAAAAGGTGAGAACGGTGTACATCGTTTGGTGCGTATTTCTCCTTTCGATAGTAATGCAAAAAGACACACCAGCTTCGTGTCCGTGTATGTGTATCCTTTAGTGGACGATACCATTGAAATTGAGATCAACCCTGCCGATATTGAAATTACAACAGCAAGATCCAGTGGTGCGGGAGGACAAAATGTAAACAAGGTGGAAACCAAAGTACAACTTGTTCACAAACCTACAGGGATTCAGATTTCCTGTTCCGAAACACGTTCGCAACACGACAACCGTGCCAGAGCCTTACAAATGTTGAAGTCGCAGTTATATGAAATTGAGCTTCAAAAACAGATGGAACAACGCGAAGACATTGAAGCCGGTAAAATGAAAATTGAGTGGGGAAGCCAAATTAGAAACTACGTAATGCATCCATATAAATTGGTGAAAGATGTCCGTACGGGTCATGAAACCGGTAATGTAGATGCCGTTATGGATGGCGATATCGAACCATTTTTAAAAGCATATTTAATGATGATGGGACAACAGGAAGCTCCCGAAAATTTATAAACAACATGATTGAGATTTATCACAACCCAAGATGTAGCAAATCCCGAGAAGGCATTGAAATCCTAGAAACTTACGGAGCGCCATTTAAGGTGATTAAATATCTTGAAGACACTCCTGACAAAGCACAAGTGGCCAACTTGGTGAAACTCTTGGGGATTTCACCTATTGAATTGGTTAGAAAAAATGAAGCTATTTGGAAAACGGAATTTAAAGGGAAAGACCTTAGCGATGACGACATCATTACGGCTATGGCAAACAACCCAAAACTTATTGAACGTCCAATAGTTATTAAAGGAAACAAGGCCGTTGTTGGAAGGCCTGCATCCAAAATCCTTACCATTCTATAGCCCTTTCTTTAGGGTTTCTTTAACATAACTTTAACCTATGCTGGCTAAACCTTAAGCTATTTTTGCGGTCAAACACGTAAAAATAGAGGTTTATGCATAGGTTAATTTTGTTTTTTATACTCTTCACATTAGGAACAACTACAGTAGTTTCCCAAACTAGCGACAGCCAAAAAAGGGAAATGGAACGCTACAAAGAAAAACTAGAAGAGGAAAAAGAAAATTTCATTCAAGAATTAGTGGATAGTTTGGAAGTGGACGACTTCCAAAAACACATTATCAGACAAAAACTCTACTCCTATTTTGATGCCAAGCAAGAGCTTTATGAGGCTCGTTTGGAAAGTTATGTTCTACAAGAACAACTTGCCGAGCTTGACAGAACCCATTTTGCAGATTTAAAAGACATTTGTTCGGAAGAAACCATCCAGAAAGTTCAAGACGCTGTCCAACATCCACAAGAGCAAATTAAGAAGAATAAAAAAAACAAACGAAAGAGAAAAAAAGCTGACAACTAGAAATGAAGTATTTATTAACGACCCTTATTGCTTTAATTTGCTTAAGCAACAGTATTTACGCCCAAAAACACAAGGAAATTGTAGTTACAGGAAAGGTTATGGACGCCGATGTGAACCTACCATTGGAATATGCCACGGTTTCCTTTTTTAATACAAAAGAAAACAAAATAACCACTGGAGGTGTTACCGATACGGAAGGTAATTTTTCCATAAAAGTGCCCACAGGAACTTATAACATTTCTATTGAATATATTTCATACAAGAAAAAAACACTAGAAAATAGAACTCTAGACCACAACACTAATTTAGGAACCATCAACCTATCGTTGGACGTGGAATCCTTAAATGAAGTAGAAGTAATTGCCGAACGTACTTCTGTGGAAATCAAACTGGATAAAAAAATCTATAATATAGGAAAAGACATCACCACTGCCGGTGGTACGGTCAGCGACGCTTTAAATAATGTGCCCTCCGTTTCTGTAGATACCGAAGGAGCTATTAGCCTACGTGGTAACGAGAACGTGCGTATTTTAATTAATGGAAAACCTTCTGCCATGGCAGGTTTTGGAGACTCGAATATTTTAAGTCAGTTGCCTGCTGAAGCCATTGAACGCGTAGAGGTAATCACTTCTCCTTCTGCCCGCTACGATGCTGAAGGAACCGCTGGGATTTTGAACATCATCTTACGTCAAAAAGAGACCCTTGGTTTTAATGGTTCGGTGAACTTTAACCTTGGTACACCCGATAATGTTGGGTTAACAGCCAATTTAAATTATAGAACCGAAAAGTTCAATTTGTTCTCAAATATTGGGTGGCGTTATTTTGATGCTCCTGGATATTTTTTCAGAGATGTGAACTATTTTGACAAGGAAGAAGATGGTGTGATTGAGGAACCGGAATTCCGTCGTATTCGTGAAAAGCAAGAAATGGAGCGATTAAACAGGAACTACAACGGAAACATTGGGATTGAATATTTCCTAACAGAAAACTCTTCGCTTACTGGTAGTGTATTCTATAGATATGGGGAAGATGCCGATCTTTCCACAAACAATAGCCAGCGCTATGATAATGATGGTACTGAGGTTGAAAAAACGCTTCGTCGCGAAAAACAAACTGAAGATGACAACAATTACCAATTCTCTTTGAATTACATCAACCATTTCAACAAAGAAGGACATCAAATTACGGCCGATTTTCAATACGAAAACGACCATGAAAACCAATATACCTTTATTAATGAGAATTATGTTTTAACAAACCAGACCACCCCTGAGCCTTTTCAATCTGAACAAATATTTTCGATAGAAGACAAGAATGAATTCCTTTTCCAAACAGATTATGTGCTTCCTATTGGGAAAGATGCTCGATTCGAAGCGGGCTACCGCGGAAATTTCAAGAATTCAGTGACAGATTATGTTTTGGAACAGGAAGACCTTGATACTGGAGACTACCTGTTGAACGAAACCCTTTCCAACATTTTTGACTACACTGAAAACGTAAACGCGGTATATACACAATATGGAAACAAGTTTGGAAAGTTTTCATTCCTTTTAGGATTGCGTTTGGAACAAACGCAACTTAAGGGAAAAATTGATTCCAGGTTAACGGAAGAGGAATTGAACGAGGCTTATGGTTTCCCCATTCAAACTAATTTTAAGAAGGACTATTTAGGATTGTTCCCAACGCTAAATGTGATTTACAACCTTTCAGGAAACTCATCAGATTCAGAAGAGAACATTTCTTTTGGTTACAACCGAAGAATCAACAGACCTAGAGGCTGGTTTATCAACCCCTTCCCTACACGATCTAGTCGTACCAATGTATTTCAGGGAAACCCTAACCTAGAACCAGCTTTTGCGAGTGCCTTTGATTTGGGCTATCTAAGACGTTGGGATAAATTGACCTTTACGGCTTCGGTATACTACCAGCATGAAACCAATTCTTTTGAACGTGTTGAAGAAAATACAGGGCAACAAACCAGTGACGGAATTGATATTATTAGAACTATTCCCGTAAATCTTTCTACAAATACAAGAACTGGTGGAGAATTTGGAATCCTATACAATCCAAAAAAATGGTTACGATTAAATACAAGCTTTAACTTTTTCCAGTTTAACACAGATGGGGACTTTAATGGTGTAGACTATAGTGCCAAGAACAACAGTTGGTTTGCAAGATTTAGCTCTAAAGTTACTCTACCTTACAAAATAGATTGGCAAACCAATGCCCATTATAGAGGTGCTGTACAGGATGCTCAAAGTGATACCGATGGGATTTTCTCTATGGATTTGGCCTTAAGTAAAGAGATTATTAAAGACAATGCCACTATTTCGTTAAACGTAAGAGACGTATTTAATTCCCGTAAACGAACTTCGTTAACAACAACCGAGTTCTTTACAAGATACAGTGAAAGCCAATGGCGTCAGCGCTCTATAAACCTATCGTTTATATACCGTTTCAACCAACAAAAGCAACGTCAATCAAGACAAAACAATGGTAATGGTGGAGATGATATGGACTTTCAAGGATAGTTCCAAAAAAGATTAGAAACAAAAAAGGAAGCCAAATGGCTTCCTTTTTTTATATTGTAAAAAAACAATCGTAAATTAACTGTTAATACGACTTGCCTTTTTTTCTTCTCTCATTTCTTTAAGACGTTCCATTAAAGCTCCTCCAATCCAATAAGGAATTACAAACGTCAATAAAAATATCATTAACCAGAATCCAATAGTCAATATGGTTAAAAATGCTAAAAATCCTAAATACTGATCAAACTCAAACATGTGGTGTCTTTTTTATAACTCCCGCAAAGATAACACAAAGTGTTTTGTTTTACAATAAGAGAATGAATTTTATTAACATAATATTAGGAATGCTCATATAAAGCCAAAACCATAGCAAAACAAAGGCATTTTAATATCTTGTGAATAACTATTTTACGCAAAACCTCTCGTGCTTAAATGACTAAAAGTTCTCAAATCGTAATTCTTGATAACATTTAGTTTTCAGATAATTCCTTTACCTTTTTTAACGCTTTCGGAAATGTCTCATTGAAATAACCATCAAAACCAGGCACCGTATCCAACTTGACTTCCAACAAAGTGTTTCCTTCATTTTCAGTCAATGTATAAATCTCTTTGGAACCTGCCCAAGACTTTGTTTGTTCATCAAGTGGTTGCTCTTTACCATCCTTGAACATTCCCAAGTGTTCAAATGCCATCAATTCGTTGGGTTCCATTTTATTTATTTTACTGAACATCCCCTCTCCTTTTCCGTCCAGAAACAAAATCTTGCCGCCTTCTTTCCAATCGGTTTCAAAATGGGAACCTTCCGTAAATACACTTGTCCAGTTTCTGTAATTCTCATCTTCCCAAAGGGCCTTCCAAACTTTTTCTTTTGGCGCTTCAATAGTAGTAGAAAACGCAATTGTCTGTAACATAATTTAAATTATTAAGCATTTTTATTAAAACTCACCATCCACATCACACCAAATTGGTCTATTACCATTCCAAAATAGTCACCCCAAAATACATCTGCCATCGGCATGGTAATTTGACCTTTTTCCGAAAGGCCGACAAACAGTTTATCAGCTTCTTCTTTGGTTTCCGCTGAAATTGAAATATTAATGTTCTGTCCAAAACTTACCTCTCCATAAGCAGGATGATTGTCACTTCCCATCAATATGTCATGCTTCCCAATAGGGAGAGAAACATGCATGATCTTGTCTTGATACGCTTCGGGAATTCCCGGTCCACTTTCCCCTGGAGGAATTTCGTTAAACCTTCCCAAATACACAAACTCCCCTCCAAAAACCGATTTGTAAAAGTTAAATGCCTCTTCGCAATTACCGTTGAAAGTCAAATAAGGATTTATAGCTGCCATAATTTCAAAACTATTTCACCTTAATTAAGGTTTGGGTGTGGTGTGATACGTAAATAGGGCTTCACTTCGGTATAACCCTTTGGGAACAATTTGGCGATTTCTTCTGTAGTTACCGAGGGTGAGATTACACAATCATCGCCTGCTTGCCAATTAGCTGGCGTTGCCAATTTATGATAAGCCGTAAGCTGCAAAGAATCTATCACGCGTAACAGTTCATCAAAATTTCTACCTGTAGACGCTGGATATGTAATAATCAATTTCACTTTTTTATCCGGATCAATCACAAACACCGATCTTACCGTAAACTTTTCACTGGCATTGGGGTGAATCATATCATAAAGCTCTGATACTTTCCTATCTTCGTCTGCAATGATTGGAAAATTCACAGTTGTATTTTGTGTTTCGTTAATATCGTCAATCCACCCCTTGTGGGATTCCAGTCCATCTACACTCAAAGCTACCACTTTAACGTTGCGTTTGTCAAATTCCTTCTTGTACTTAGCCACGGTCCCTAATTCGGTGGTACACACTGGTGTATAATCGGCTGGATGGGAGAATAAAATTCCCCAACTATCCCCCAGCCATTCATGAAAATTGATATCTCCTTCGGATGATTGCGCCGTAAAGTTGGGCGCTTCATCTCCTAATCGTAATGCTGCCATAATAATTGTTTTTTAATTCCTCTTTAAAGGTAGCAATAAAGCTGCTGAAAACGAAACAGTTAACACAAACATCACTTTTTATTCATCTTAATTTCAACACCTTAAAACACCTATCAACTACCTTTTCCATCTCCAAACTTTCACCATAAATACAAGGAATTTTCATCTCAAACACTATTCAAATTTGATATAGAAAACCACTGTCAATAATTGCGGATTCGTTATTAATTCACCATCAAATAACTTAAATTTGTGTTTTTAAATAAAATCCTAATCATCATGAATTATAGAATAGAAAAAGACACCATGGGTGAGGTACAAGTGCCTGCAAACAAACTATGGGGTGCACAAACCGAGCGTTCAAGAAACAACTTTAAAATTGGAGCACCTGCTTCGATGCCATTGGAAATCGTTTATGGATTTGCCTACCTTAAAAAAGCGGCAGCCTATACCAACTGTGACCTTGAGGTACTTTCTGAAGAAAAAAGGGACTTAATTGCTCAAGTATGTGATGAAATTCTAGAAGGAAAACATGATGACCAATTTCCATTGGTAATCTGGCAAACTGGTTCTGGTACCCAAAGTAACATGAACGTTAATGAGGTTATTGCCAATAGAGCCCATCAAATTGCTGGAAAAGTGATTGGAGAGGGAGAAAAAACCATTCAACCTAACGATGACGTAAACAAGTCACAATCTTCCAACGATACGTTCCCAACAGGAATGCATATTGCTATCTACAAGAAAATTGTAGAAAACACCATTCATGGAGTAATCAAATTACGTAACACACTTCATGAAAAATCTTTAGCTTTTAAAGATGTGGTAAAAATTGGTAGAACCCACCTTATGGATGCCACTCCACTTACTTTAGGTCAAGAGTTTTCTGGTTATGTATCGCAATTGGATCACGGTTTACGTGCTTTAGAAAACACCTTACCTCACTTAGCTGAATTGGCTCTTGGAGGAACTGCTGTTGGCACAGGTCTTAACACACCTAAAGGTTATTCGGAATTGGTTGCTGAATACATTGCAAAATTCACTAACCACCCATTTGTATCTGCTCACAACAAATTTGAAGCTTTGGCGGCTCACGATGCCTTGGTAGAAACCCACGGAGCATTGAAACAATTGGCTGTTTCCTTGAATAAAATTGCGAACGATATTAGAATGATGGCTTCTGGACCACGTTCAGGAATTGGAGAAATCATTATCCCAGCAAACGAACCAGGAAGTTCTATCATGCCTGGAAAAGTAAATCCAACCCAGTGTGAAGCTTTAACTATGGTTTGTGCCCAAGTAATGGGTAATGACGTTGCTGTAACTGTTGGTGGTACACAAGGACACTACGAATTGAATGTATTTAAACCAATGATGGCTGCCAACGTATTGCACTCTGCACAACTTTTGGGTGATGCCTGTGTAAGCTTTGAAGAGCACTGTGCTTCTGGCATTGAACCAAACCACGCCGTTATCAAGCAATTACTGAACAACTCCTTGATGTTGGTAACAGCTTTGAACACCAAAATTGGTTACTATAAAGCGGCCGAAATAGCCAATACTGCCCATAAAAATGGCACTACTTTAAAAGAAGAAGCCATCAATTTAGGGTATGTAACCGCAGAAGACTACGATGCTTGGGTGAAACCAGAAGATATGATTGGAAGTATCAAATAATTGGCTCCAAAATTCAAAAACTGATAAATATCATGATATCAGATGAAAACGCCGACAATTGATGTCGGCGCTTTTTTTTTAACAAAAAATTGAAGAAATTTGAAAAAAATACTACGTTTTGTCAATACTTATCAAAAACATTAAGGAATTGGTACAGGTTCGAGAAACCAATGTAACCATTGTAAAAGGTAAGGATATGAAAGTCTTACCAACCCTAAAAAACGCCTATTTACTTATTGAACATGACACTATTGTGGAGTTTGGCCCTATGGAAGATTGTGAAGACATCTACGCCGAAGAGGTAATTGATGCTACAGGCAAAACAGTGCTCCCTTCTTGGTGCGACTCACATACCCACATTGTGTATGCGGGCAATCGTTCCAAAGAATTTGTAGACCGCATCAATGGGCTTAGCTATGAAGAAATAGCTAGCCGTGGTGGCGGCATTTTAAATTCTGCTGAAAAACTACAAAACACAAGCGAAGAGGAACTTTATAAACAATCTTTGGAGCGTTTGAACAACGTTATCAAACTTGGAACAGGTGCAGTTGAAATAAAATCTGGTTATGGATTGACAGTTCCTGCCGAACTCAAAATGTTACGTGTCATCAGACGTTTAAAGAAAGAATCCCTAGCCTTTATAAAACCCACTCTTTTGGCTGCTCATGCAGTACCTACAGAATATAAAAATGACAAGCAAGGCTTTGTGGATTTGGTTGTTGATGAAATGATTCCGAAAGCTGCCGAAGATCGGTTGGCTGATTATATAGATGTGTTTTGCGAACAAGGATATTTTTCCTTGGAAGATACAGAACGCATCCTAAAAGCAGGAATAGAACATGACCTCATTCCCAAAATTCACGTGAATCAATTTAATGCGTTTGGAGGCGTTGAATTAGGTGTAAAATACAATGCGTTGTCCGTAGACCATTTAGAGGAAATGGTCCCCGAAGATATCGAAGCCCTCAAAGACAGTAACACAATGCCGGTGGCCCTGCCTTCCTGTTCTTACTTCTTAAGCATTCCTTACACACCTGCCAGACAAATTATTGATGCTGGATTGCCTTTGGCTTTGGCATCCGATTATAACCCTGGTTCTACCCCAAGCGGCAATATGAACTTTGTAGTAAGTACCGCATGTATTAAAATGAAAATGACTCCAGAGGAAGCGATTAATGCTGCAACTATTAACGGAGCCTATGCTATGGGAATTAGTAATATGTATGGTAGTATTTGTAGAGGTAAAAAAGCAAATGTTATTATTACGAAACCTATTTCAGGCTACGAATACCTGCCTTATGCCTTTGGCGACAATTTGATAGATCAAATCATCATCAATGGCCAACTTCTAAAATAATTGTATAAAAAAAGCCGAAAGTTAAACTTTCGGCTTTTTGCTATCAATCAATCAAAATCTGTGGTTTACTGAAGTGTAAACTCTGTAGTAGATATTAATTCTTTTTCATTGAAAACGTTTACTACATAACGTCCTTCTTCAAAGTTCTCATCAGCTGGAGCAACAAACTCACAAATATTCAAACTTCTGTTCTCGTAGTTAAACTTGCTTATCAAACTATAGTTTAACACTTTATCTTCAAATTGAATTTGCTCATTGGCACCCAATACATTGTCATGTGGATCCAATACCTGAACATACAATTCTTTGTCGCCTGCTCCTACCAAAGTGTTTTTGGCAACGGTAAAACAAACTCTAATTTTATCACTTCTACGAGCTCTTTCAGTAGGAATCAATTTTCCTGAGCTTCTTTCAATTACTCCAAAACCTTTCAAACCTACTGTTTGCAAAGTAGAAGCATTAGCCATTACGGTTGCCAATTCTGTATTCTCAACCAAAAGAGAATCCGTAAACATGGTACGTTCTGCCAATTCTACTTGTGTACTGTCCAAAGACGCTGCCAAAAGCAATTTTTCAGCTTTCAATTGGTCGTTTTCAACCAAAAGTTGATCAAACTCTTCTTGTAGGGCCAAAAACTTCTTTTTGTATCTCCATAGACTGTTTACACTGTTTTGAGAGATTTTTAATGAATCCATCAAGCCTTGGATACGCTCTCTAGCTTCTACCAAGTTCTCATTGGCTACTTGATTTTCATTAATGGCAATGTCATACTGCTTTGCCATGTTGGTTAAATCGGCCATCACCTGATCTTTTTCCTTGATTAGTGTGGCTTCAGTTTGCTTTTTGTCAGTGTACAGTTTAGAAGTATAAAATCCAGTCCCGATAAACAGAACCAATAAAATACCAATGGCTACCTTTAATCCCGTACTCTTACTGTTTGTATTCTCCATAATTGTTCTTTTTTTAGTGAGTGTAACGTTAATTCTTAATTGTTTTGTGAGTCGAAAATAAATAAATAAAACTGTATTTTTACGTTTTTAAAACTAAAAATCCTACATGGATCAACTTATACTTTTTAAAGACCAAGATTTAAAAAACCTAACTAAAAAAGGTTCAGCCGATTCCAAGTTTGGGGCACAGGTCAAATTACTTTCGGGCCTCACAAATATATACGACGATATTGTTAATTTGGACGTTGACTATGTTCTTTTTGGTATTCCTGAAGATTTAGGAATCTTCGCCAACACCAGTAAAATAGGGACTTCGAAGACATGGGAAGTGGTTCTAAAAAATTTAACAAATAGAAACCGTAATACTATTACTACACCTGAAAAAGTACTCATTCTAGGGTCTTTAGACTTTAAAAAAATCCAAAAAAAACTACTTTCCTACGACCCAAATAGCAAAAAAGATATTGCTAAAGCGCGACGTAAAATGGAGTTGATAGATCAAAAAGTATCCTATGTTGTCCATCAAATCATCAAAGCTGGAAAAAAGCCTATAATTATCGGAGGCGGACAGAACAATGCCTATGGAATTCTTAAAGGTGCATCCCTTGCACTCAACACTAGATTGAACGCCATTAACCTATCTTCTCAAACTGGTTTTGTAAAAAAAGAAGGAAGACACAGCGGAAACGGTTTTAGTTACGCATACGCCGAAGGATTTCTAAAGAATTATTTTGTGCTTGGCATTCATGACGAAGCAACTGCTGAAACCACTCTAAGAACCTTGGATAAACTAAAAGCTGTTAAATATGGTAAGTTTGCCGCTTTACAGCAGAAATACGATAAGCAACTACGTCGTGCCACCAAACATATCACTGCAGCCTCATTTGGCTTGGATATAGATTACGGCATTGTCCATGACATTGAACCAACACCTACCTCCATTCCTGTTGAAAAGGCTCAGGAGTTTATAACACATTTTAGTTCCATGCCAGAGGTTTTGTACCTCCATATAAGCAACGCCGTTTTAAATTCTGAAACGGACAAAACGGTGGCATTCAACGTGACCAACATGATTGTGGATTTTATAAATGGGAACTCGCGTTAATACAAATCAACGCATTTTAGTTTTGTACACTTTTTAATGAATCCAACTGACGCTCCAAACGTTCTATTTCTGCCTTATTGGGATCAACTTTTGGAATGACTTTTAAAGAATCTTCTACCTGTTCTTGTAGGACATCAATATTTTTCGATTGTTCTACATAGTACTCCCCTATCCCTTCACTGGAACGCCAAGCTTCATTCAGTTGGTCGTACACAGCCTTGTCCCAAGTACTAGGACGCTTTACGTCAATCCAAACCACATCGCGATACTCGCTGTCTACCAAAGCTAAATCTGGAGTTGCCGCGCCATCAAAATTTTCAGAATCCTCACGTACCGCAGAAATAGTTCCTAAAAAAAACATGCGTTTTTTACCCGCAATATTTTTAATATAAGGGCGAAACTCTACAGGTTTGTTCACACTCCAATCAAATTCCTTCCTAGATTCAATTACTTTTAGAGGCATGGCGGAAACCCCGGCATACCCTTGCTTTTTAGCTGCATGGTCGTAATAATACAAGGCATCTGTTCCGTCTGCAGGTATGAATACGCTAAACGTTAAACTGGTACGCTCATCGCCAACCGGCTCTAACCCAAACCAATGGTACAAACCACTATAAGCTCCTATTTTCGTATCCGAAAAATCACAATCGGTTACGAAAGGTTGCTGGTTTTGGTCGTCTGGAAGATTTGGAATTTTAACTGCTGTTTTCATGTTCCATGGCAACGGATCTGAAAAACCACCCAAAAATTTTAAGGATTCAGCCTGGATTCGTGATACCTTTTCGGAAAGAATGTTTTGTCTCAAAAGAAAATCATAGCCTTGCATGTTATCTGGACTTACAAAGGTTCCCTTGCCAATAAAAATACGTTCTAAATAATCCTTGAAATCATGCTCTCCGTTTTCAATAATCATCACACCTCCAAAAGTTGGGTAAGGAAAGAAAAAACCATTCCATTTAATAAGGCTTACCACTTCTACCCATTTATCGGAATCATCCTTCATATAAAACACATCGCCTGGCTCATAGTTTAGCAACATCCACGGATTGAATTTCTGTACTACCGCATTGTAGGTGTTTCTACTGAATTTTAAAGACTCGCCTATGGAAAAGGTTACCGGAATTCTATTGTCACTTGAAAATCGAGGAAATGGCGTGGTACTGGAAACCGCAAAGACTTCTTCTGTATTGTCATTGATACGTTGCCACACATATTTCTCGGTTGGCTGAATAGCCATGGTCCATTTGTTTTCGCCATCTACCCTAACCAAATGTGGCAAGGACACATCCTTGGTTTCGCCAACACTTTCGTTGGCCATGGAAAAAATATTCTGAAGCGGTTGGATGCGCTCATTTTGTGTAAGGGGCAAATCGTCTATCTCCACTCTGTTTAAATGGTTAAAGACGTTATAGGTTTTCATGTAATCGTACATTTTAAAATGCCAACCCAAGGCATATAGAAATGCAAAAAACACCAACAAAAGCCCTAGAATTAGAATTCGTTTTCCTGTATGGGCTTGATTACGGAATTTATACAACCCAAAGGCCAATACAATTCCCGACAACAAAATGAAAAAGATATATTTTCTAATGAACAACAGCGCTGGTTGATAATCGTCTCTTAAAATGAATAGTGCAAGCAATATCACGATTCCCAAAATGACAGTGATTTGTTTTTGGCGCTTTCCTTTGTTCCAGTAATTTTTTATCATGGTAGAGTTAGTTCAATTTATAATAGCCCCTTGTCCTTTAAGCGCTCGCGAGCACTTTTTTGTTCCTTATCGGTTGGAGGTGTTTCTTTGGGTAATGCTTCCTTTGGAGCTTCCTTATCCAAGTTTTTTTGTTTGAAATCTTCAATAAAATCCTTCCCTTTTTCTAGGGTTTCCTGAACCATGCCCTCTAGGGATTCACTTTGTTCATCAATGACCTCATTCGACTTGAATATCAATTGTGCCAAATACGTACCTAAAATAGTCCCTACAATCATTGAAGCAAACAGGGAAATAGCAGCTAGGTCAATGGGTAATAAAAATTGAGCAATGACTATAGCGATCAAAAACAAAAATGTAATGGATACCAACCGGATTAAAAACGATTGCTTATATACAAAACCCGTTTTATCTTCGGCCTTCATCTGCAGCTTTTTGGAATTAATTATTTTGTTAAAAGTACGATACATTCCATTTCCGTTGGACTCACGCCAATAGATAAGAAGTCCAAACAGAATTGAAGCAATAAATACAATGAGTTCGAGTGTCATGACAATGCTTTAAAGGTTATGATACTTACTAAATTAGTCTAAAAAACTTAGATATTGTTACGAATGGTTTGGATCACCCAATCCTGAAGGGAATCCTCCCAATTATTAAATTCTTGGTAAAACGCTTCCTTGTCGTACCAGTATAAAAACAGCACATCTTTAGGTGAAATATTCACCAATAACTGCCAAATCAAATCTTGGTGTTTCGCTTTCAAGGAAGAATGCGGACTATGAAGCGCTTCGTACATTTTTGAGTCTACGATATCTGAAATTTTGTATTGATTGCTCACTTCCATTTTCTCCAAATAACGCTCAACACTCATCACACGCTTACGGCTTTCAATATCCAGTTTGTTCAAATAACTTTTAAACAGAACACTGTCGTTAAGAATATCGCAAATAGGATGATTTGGTTCCGTTAGGCTTTCCGCCAGTTCCATTTTCTTGACACGGTCATACCTATCAGTTTTCACAACCTTTTCCAAATCGCATTCAATCAATACATGGTCACGTAATTTTTCCATCAATTCAGGTTGGGAAACATGATAAATCAACACTTCATAAACCGTATCCTTAATAGCCTCCTTGTACCAATGCAAATCTTCAAACACCACTATAGGCATTATGAAATCTCGCAACACATAAACCCCTCCAAATGCTCTGGTATAGAAAGACTCGGTAGTAAATTGTAAATCAGGTAATTCTAAATCACGATTGCGTAAATCCCCATATTTCTTGGCCGATTCCAGCAATTTTGAATGAAGTCCTTCATCTATAAAGTTTTGATCTTTTTTGAACCTTTCAATAAGTTGCAATTGTTTTTTCTGCGCTTTATCAAGGTCATTGATTAAATGAAACCGTATTTGAACATCCTTATACTTGAGCAAATCCAAGGGTTCGTAAAACACGTCTATTTTTTGATCAAAATCCAAGCAAATGGCACAATCCCTTGTGATATCGGTGATTTTTTGACCATGTACCCTAAATACATATTGCATGATTTCCCTATCAAACGTATGAAAGGGCACATACACAGGTTTCCCTTTTTGTAACGGTGAAATCAAAATCCCATGTGGATTGGCTTCCCCATTATTGAGGTAGTGCATTTCGCTTTTTTCTTCAGCAATTTCTGGACTCCAGCCTATGCAATCAATCGAAAACTGTGTCAATTTTGTAGGCGTAAACCCCAACTTTACCAAGCATTGGTTATACCTCTCTACCAATTTTCCACTTACGGGAAGCAACTCACTTCTAAATAAATTTGCCGCTTTTAGCTTTTCCATCACAATAACTTATGAATTTGGGCATATTGTACTAAAATAATCGTTTTGGCATCTTGGATTTGACCATTGCCTACCATTTCAATAACTTCTAAAAACGGTAATTCCATGACTTCTATATCTTCCAGCTCACTCGCAAGACCACCACCTTCACTAACTTTCATGTCTTCGGAATATTCTCCAATAAAATAGTGCATTTTCTCGGTGACTGCTCCAGGAGAAGAATAGGCCTCCATTACTTTTTTTACTTCCTTAATTCTGTAGCCTGTTTCCTCTTCTACCTCCTTAATGATACAGTCTTCCGGATGGTCCTTATCCAACATACCGGCACAGGCTTCTACTAAAAAACCATCGGTATTGTCATTCAAATAGGTAGGCATTCGAAACTGCTTCGTTAAGACCACTGTACCTTTTTTTGGATTGAAAAGTAAAATAGCGGCACCATCACCTCTATTATAAGACTCCCTATTTTGACGCACCCACTCTCCAGATTTCAATTGGTAATCATAATTGACTTTTTCCAACAAAGCCCATCGGTCCGATAGTATTTCCTTGTTAATATTTTTTACACGATTATTGCCCATTGTCAAACATTTTTCTTGCTTCTAAATCTATATTCAATTGTGCTACACGCTCATCAACTTTACGTTTAAAGTCGGTATCAGCAATAGTTGCTACATTGTCCAAATAACGAACTACCTCCTGTCTTCTAATCTCCGAAAAGTTCAAACCATTCATATTCTCACGCATTAATTCTTTCAACATCCCAAATTTGGTTTCATAATCCTTTTTGAAATAGATTTCTGGATTGTCAAACCAATTCTGATCAAGGTTAAAATCTGTTAAACGCAATGAAATGGCTGATTGGATATTACGAACATCTCTAGACGAAAAGAAAGGAAAAGAAGTTTGAATTTCCTTATACAAATTGGCATAAAACAAATGTGAATTGGAAGGATATGAAGCTTCCACTCTATCATAAATGTCATGTACCCTTGCTTCTGTTGGTTTATCAACAATTTGAAGAATCTCTCCCATATTTTTAGCCAATCCCTGATGCTGTAAATAGGTGTAATCCTTTGGATTTTCCATATTCACAAAATCTGGCATGGTGTCTTCAAATTTACGCCACCATAAATAATCCTGATCCAAAAAGTCATGCTCTGTCTGAGCGCCATCAATTTTAAAGCGTCCCTGTACACGTGAAATCACCGCTTTATCCAACATTTCCGGGAGGTTGGTAAACAAACCGATGGAACTATTCCCATAATTCACCGCGTAGGCACCTTCTGTATAGCGCAAAAAGACGCCAATAACTTCCTTAACTCCTGCCGAGACCCCTTGAGAGGTTCGCTCCTGAAGATTGTTTTCCGCATCGTCAATAGGTGCAAAAATCAATTTTGAAGGATCTTGCAAAGGCTTCATCCATTCCACCATTTTCTCTGCGGAACCACCCTGAAACGTACTAATCAACGTATCCGGCATTGGGTGAAACAAAAACGGAATGTCCAAATTGTCACAATGCTCTTTGAGTCTTGTGGCAATAGCGGCAATCAGCATACTTTTCCCTGTACCAGGGATTCCATACCCCATAAAAACGGGCATAAAACCTCCCAATTCCTGAAAAGGATTCTTCTTCTCTACAAAATCATAACTCAACAAACGTTCTGTTAAACGTCGAGCAAAGTGTTTAGCATCTCGGTTTCCAACGATTTGTTCAAATTGAACTTTATTGAACTCCACACTTTTCGCCGCTCCCATAAACACATTTTCCCATCCTGAAATGGCAAAGTCTGAATGCTCTAGTTTATAAGTGCGATCCAAAATGGTTTCTTGATATTCCAAAGTGCTTTTGCGCATTTGGATTTCAGCAATCATCGCTTCAAAATACACTACGCTAAAGTCAACCACATCTTTATCTGACTTGATAATATCTGGATGTGACAAATATTTGTCATAGTAAAATAGCATACAGGAAATCCCTTTCAAAGGAGACAACAAGGACACTTCTGGAATGCCTGCAAACTTTTGCTTCATCACACTTAAATCTTCTGAAGCGACAGACTTTAAACGAAACAAAATATTATAGGCCGTTGCATACAACATAAAAGCCGTGACCGTTTGCATTTTGCTTTCGTACTCACGCTTCCCTGAAGTATCCAAAGCCGATTTACGTTCATTCAAACTGGAAAGTCCTGAGGCATCGTAATAACTATCCTTAATCCAAATACCTAGAGTAATCCCTTCCTGAACTGCATAAAGCGTCTCATTTAAATACAATGGAATGGCTACAGATTCTGGCAACAAACGCTTCTTTAAACCTAAAATAGTTTTGGAAATAGACGTGATTTCAGTTGCGGTTCCTCCGTTATTTGCTCTAGATAAATACAGCAAAATGGAATCGTCCTTACTATCCTTATCTCGATTTTTTGCACGCTGGCCCTGTTCCCATTGGATACTTTTTAAATATGAAGTTGCTTCATCACGAAGCATGTCCAATTCATTCTGTTTTATAGGGAATGTGGAATTATGTTCCATATATTTTCACTCAATATTTTGAAGGTCATTTGTTCTTATCCTTTTCTCTAAAATGACCTAGGTTGATTACAGTTAAATTTTTAGTTGGTTGGCAAACCGCTAATTTCTATAGGCGGTTTTGCCAGTTGATTCATTACCTCTGGAGTCTTGCTGTATAACATTTGGATGATTCTGTGAGGCGCGAACACATACTTTTCCTTTGTTGGTTCACTCCATTTTTGAAAGGTTTGCTTCGAAAAATAACCACCTTCACTAAAATCACCTCTGGAACGCACTTCGTCAATTTCCAAAGACATGGCATAAGATTCCAACGGAATTTCCTTTTTCCCTATTCCTTGTAAAATGGCATGGGTAATTTTGTTTTCATCCTTGGCAAATACATTATGAAGCGGTCCTAAATCAATTCGTTTGATAAGTTTTGGATGGATATTCGGCAATTTTTTATCAATACCATAGGCCATGGTGTCCATTGCCATTTTTCTATCCCCAACCATTTTAAGCGCTTCATAAATATCATTTTTAATGTCTTCAATACGATTGCTTCCTTTTAAGTCGAAATACATAAAACATATAAAAGGGCGGTTGAGTACCACATCAAAGAAACTCCAACTGGTCATTAATTCGGTTGAAGCTGTTTCTGGTGCTGCGATAATTTTCCCCTGAACAAAACGATTAAAAATGTAATTTTTGTTCACCGATTGATAATAAGAAATCGAAGCTGCCTGAAACAACCTACTACGCTTAACTGGTTGTTTTTTTCGCAACAGCGTATCCAGAAATTCCTCTTGCAACACAGGGATTGGCGTTAACTTTTCCAAATATTGGTCACGAAGTTCAAGGTCGTTGAACAAATACCGGAATTCCAAGTAATTTGGAAAGCCAGATTCTGTTAGATCCACCTTCATGTTATCCTCGTCATCATACATATATTTAATACGCATGGCCTCTATGGAATACATCAACAAATCACAATATTGCTTAAAGAAGATAATTTCCTGATTGGTGCACAATGCATTGCGCTGTACACTAACAATCAATTCCTTCAAAGCAAAATCTACCATATTGTGGTAAAAATTATAATGTTCCTTTGAATCGAGGAAGGCAGAATCCAAGGGGGTTACAATATGCTCTACAGACATGTAAAAATTACTTTAAACTTTTATTTGATTAGATAGACAGTCATGAAGTTTCCAAGTATCTAACATTTGATCAATTCACCTAAGCGGTGTTTAAAAAAAGAGATTCCCTCTTTCGAGGGAATGCTTCTATTTAACTTAACAAATCGTCGTTACCTTCGTTTGTTTTTTTTGCAGGTTTTGTAGTTTCTACTTCAACCGATTCTTTGGCATCTGCTTTATAGTAATCTTCAAAAATTTCTTTCATATCGATACCATAACGCTCCGCGAAATTCTTTTGAATATCCATATCCTTCTCTCTGATTTCCTGCAAAGCTTCAGCATAACTACTATACACACCTTGCATAACTTTTTCATGAACAGGAATGTTATCCATCATTTCCTGACGAGCTTTAGCACTAGCAGTATGCATTGCTGCTAAAGTCTCCCCAATGTGCTCATCTGTTTTAACTCCCAGATGTTCCAAAATAGCAGCAAATTCTTGATCGGTACGAGCTTTTAATGCCACTACATAACCATCATAGTATTTTAAACGCTCTTCAGTATCACTCTTCAATTTCGCTCTATGTGTCTGCAGGTTGCTTCTTAAAGATGTCAATACCTTAATGGTTAAATTATGCTTGTGCACAAAGCTGTCCTTGGAAGCCGCCAAAGTAGTGTAGGCATTTTTAAGACCTTCCAACTCTTCAACCTTTTGCTCAAGTTCGGTAACTTTTCCAACGGCTTGCGCATATTCAGCAGATTGTTTATCGGCAATCTCCTCCAATTCCTGACGAGCTTGTTTCAACAAAGCATATTGCTCTTCAAGTTTTGCTTCAACTTCCTTTTTCTTTTCAAGCGCTTTAGTATGGTTTTTGGTAGCTTCTACAATGGCATCCTGAAGCTTATCTTCAACTTCCTTGATTTCCATTTCACGGTTCTTTAATCTAGATACCGCCGCCTGACTCTTGAAAGACAATTCGCTTAACAAAGTTTGAATATCGGCAGACTCTATGCGTTGCTGAAATAACGCTTTGGCTCTATTATCGGCTGCATCTCTATCTTTTTGCGCATTTTGCAATTCTTGCTCAGCTTCCTTGATTTTGCTTTTACGCCCCCAAAGATTATTCCACCATGTGTCTGGTTTCCCCTCGGCATCTTCAAGTTCAACCCTGGCACGCTCCAAACGTTTTATAGCATCATCTATAACTTTTTGCTCTTCAGCATTTAAATGAGAAAAGTCCTCAAATATGATTCCTACTTCGTCTTGATAGTCTGTTAAATCCTTTATGGCATCCAACAACGTAGAACGGTCCTTTTCGGCCATATGAACTACGTCATCCAAAGTGGCATTCAAAATCTTTTGACGCACTTCAGGATCGTCCTCTTGAGCTAATTTGGACTTCATGGTGTCAATGGCTTTTCCCCAATTGACATCTACTTTTTCTTGGCTTTGATTGGAGTTGGTTTCCAATAAATCGAAATCATCAGACATATTTAGTTGTAATTTTTTAGTTGAACGTTAATTTTTCGGAAAGGCAATTTCGTTAAAAAAATACCATTTATAAAATTAAATCTCTCTAAAAATATAAGTAGTTTAACAATTTAATTTGTTACATGATATTTATTTAAAATTTCTTATTCTATATTTAACTAAAACTAAAATCTTATGAACAATAATTTCTACCTTACAATAAGTTTAGCTTCGACCTTACTATTATTTAATTGTAAAAACGATAAAAAGGAACCAATTGAAACGCCTCCAACCGTAGAAAGTCCAACGGCCACTCCTCCTGAAGATATTGAAGAGGTAGAAAAGGACTCTTCGGTAACTAATGAAGTTCCCACTAAGAAAGAAACTCCTGCCTCCACTGAAAAAAAATCTGATGTTAAAAAGAACATTGCGAGCAATATCTCTGTAGAAAGAGACATCAAAATTACGGCCATAGAGCATGCTTCGCTGGTTTTAGAAACTAAGGGGACAACAATCTATATTGACCCTGTTGGTGGAGCGGGGCTTTATGAAGGTATCAATCCGCCTAATTTCATTTTGATTACAGATATTCATGGCGATCATTTGGATGTGCCTACTTTGGAAACAATAACCTCTCCTAACACCATTATTATAGGACCGCGAGCAGTAAAAGAGAATTTACCCACATCTTTACTTAAAAACTTTGAACTAATGTTCAATGGCTTGAGTAAAGGGTTTAAAACTTCCCAAGTAGAACTGAATATAGAAGCTATCCCCATGTATAACCTAAGACCTGAAGCACAACAATTTCACCCAAAGGATCGCGGTAATGGCTACGTACTAACCATTAATGGAACAAACGTATACATTTCTGGTGATACGGAAGACATCCGTGAAATGAGAAGCCTTAAAAATATAGATATTGCATTTGTATGTATGAATCTTCCTTATACTATGACCATTCAAAGTGCTGCGAGTGCCGTTCTTGATTTCAAACCTAAAAAAGTATATCCCTACCATTATAGAGGAACAAAGGGTTACAGCGATGTGAAAAAATTCAAGAATTTGGTAAATGCCGGTAATAAAACCATAGAAGTTGTACAGTTGGAATGGTACCACCAAAATATGTAATTCAATTTATTAACAAATTTAGAACGAATAGTTTATGTTAAAATTTATATTGTATATTTGGTAAGCAAACCCTATCTATCTGTATAATTATGACAACCTTAGCCTATACTTCTCATTTTTTGGTCAGTACCACAGAGCTTACTTTAATTCTAATTCTAACTGCTGCTGTGTTTATTTTTTTTATAGTCATTGCTATAATTAAAATGTACAAACTAAAAGCAGAAAACAAAAGGCTAACGGAAATGGAATCCTTTAAAGCTTCGGTAGACGAAAGCTACAAAGACTTTACCGAAGGCCATTTATACGATAATAATTAAGAACCCTATAAGGTTCTTTTTTTATGCAGAAATGTTTTCCCTATTTTATATTTTGAATCAAAATCCGTAATTGTTTCACAATTATACGGTAAGGTTATTCTCATTCATTTAGAATTGAACATACCCGAATAAATTCGCATTAATTTTAACAGCTTTTTTTAGATTATTAATTATATAAGTATATCTTTGGCAACGAAAATTTAATTTTAAAACAACAACTATGAAAAAACTTTTATTATTGTGTTCTCTTTTCGTGGGAACATCTGCCCTAGTTTCTTGTAGTAGTGATGATGATTCTTCTTCTACTCCTGAAACAGCTACCTCAATTACATTGACTGCTGACGTTACAACTATTGAATTAGGTTCCTCTGTAACACTTACTGTTATGAATGACCTTGACGAAAATGTAACAAGCACTTCAATGTACTATGCAAGTGGTTCTACATTGTCTTCTAACGTATTTACTCCTACTGCCGGTGGAGAATATACTATCCATGCAACAAATGGAGAATTAGTTAGTAACACAATTACAGTAACTGTTGATTTGCCTTTAGTAGAAGCTTCCGATTCTTTTGTGATTGATGGAACTCAAGAGTTTACAACCTCAGTTGGTGCTTTTGCTTTTGCCGGTATTGCTGAAGGAGGTATGACTTACATGTACTTTAATGCTTACGAAGTAGTTGGTGAAGGGTATCCAAACGACTTATATATTGGTGTAGCTTTCCAAGCTGCTGATCCATCTGGTACTGATGAAGAAACTGGAGAACCAGTTTATACACTTGCTGACGTTACACCGCCAACAGGTTCTTACACTTGGTATGGTGCTGCTTGGGATGGTGTTTCTGTACCTGCAGCATATGAGGCCTATGTAATTGCTGGAGATGAGGATGTCGTTGGTTTCGAGGATGATCAAGCAATCATAGAAAGTGTTGAGTTCACTTTAGACGCTATTAGCTGGGCTACAGAAACTGAGGAAGGCGTTCTTGAAGCAACCTATACCATTACATTGACTGATGGAACAATTATTGAAGGTGAATATAGTGGAGCTTCTGGATTCTACTCTTTAGGAGGAGGAAGATTTAACCTAGATCTTTCTAATGTATCTTCATCTGTTTTTAAAACAAAAACTTCAAACTTGAAATAAAATTTATATTTTAAGTTGTTTTTATAAAAAAAGCCTGCAAATTGCAGGCTTTTTTTTATCCTACTACGAATGCCAATTACACAATGATTTATCAATACAATCCATCATAGTTTCTTGATTTAGATTGAGGCCAATAAAAGAAATAATTTCTCGTAAAATCTCTTTTGGATTTACGATTAAGTCGTTATAATTAACATACAAAAGTTCCACGCCCGGTTCCTTATCTTTCCAAATTTCAACTTCCTTTAAATGTTTTCGGTAAGCATTCAACAAATTCACTGGTAAATTATCAGTATCCTTACCAATCATTTTTTGTTGAGATTTCACTAGATCTGTCAAATCTCGATTCATAAAAATTACTTTATAGCGGTATTGCGGATCTAAAAATTTCAACAACGGTGCTACCACCTTTACAGATTTACCTCTAGCCAAATGCAACCAAGAATTATCCTTATGTAACGTCATCACAGGGTTATACTCAAAATATCCCTTGGGATTAGATTCATCTGGTTTCCTAGAGAAATCTGTTAAGATCTCCATACCTCCATTGTGTAACATTTGCATCATTAAAGAAGTCCCTGAACGGGGCAAACCAGACACAACTACTATTTGATTCTTTCTATAGATTGAAGACAATTTACCGGTAGGCTCATTTTGATTGAGTAGTTTTTCTTCTAAATTCTCAAGAGCCATGTCCATTCTAGAATTCTTTTTAACTACAAATCTTGAGGCAGTTTCATAAGCAATCTTTGCATTTTGCAAATCTCCCAACTTCTCCAAAGCCTCACCCAATGTGTAGTGTGCAGCAGGATAATATTTTATAAATTTAATACTAGATAGAGCATGATGTGCGGCCTGTTCAAAATCCCCTGTTCGGATGAGAGTTTCAGCCAGTGCCTGGTGATATTTCGCCGAATCACTTTCCATCTTAATAGCTTCTTCGAAAGCCGCCTTGGCATCATCAAATTTCTGAAGTTGCCTATATATGGTTCCTATTTGATACCAGACTTCGGAATTTGGTTGCCGTTCTTTTGCAGCGAGAAGTAATCTTAAAGCTTGATTCAACTTTCCTTTTCCTATAAGAATTTTGGCTTCTGAAAAATAAGTGTTTATCTGAAACATTTTGTTCATTGTACGCAATTTCCCCAAATACTTTTCACCCGCATCAAAATCTTGTTCAGATAAACTGATGGATAATAAATCCATATAATAAGGAATGACATCTATGAGCTTTTCATGCTTTATGAGCTCCAAAAGCAATGGCTTTGCCGATTCAAAATCATGCTTTCCTATAAACACCCTTGCCAAATTATGTTTTAAATCGCATTGGGTCTTCAAAATGGCTACTTCAAGTTTTTCATCTGGTTTCTCCACATATCCCAAATCAATGAGTTGCTGCATCGTTTCTGTATCTGATAGTGCTTCCTCTAATTCATTGGAATCATGTTCTCCAAAATCACCTTCCACTTGTTCCCAACTATCAATAAACCTAGGGATTTCAGGATTTTCAAATATATCCAGTGCAACATTGCCATCCATATCTTTACCAATTGGTAAACCATACATGTGCAAAATGGTAGGAGCAATATCAATAAGTTTTAAACCGAATACCTTTTCATTCTTTTTTATATTGGGGCCTGCGGCTACAAAAATGCCAAATTGCCGATGCTCCAGAGCTGGTGCTGCTGGATATTTTGGCATTTTCAAAATACGTTTGGCACCCGATTCAAAACCGTGGTCGGACATTACAATTATGGTGGTTTCCCCATCCACCAATTCCATCACTCGTTCCAACATCATATCTTGAAAACGATAGGCTCCAATGACCGCCTTATTATAAATATCGTATTGCTCTAGGGAAACACCGTTCAGCTTAGGAGGGTGATACTTCATAAAGGAATGGCAAAAATGGTCTATCATGTCATAATAAACCGCCATAAAATCCCATGCTGTCTCTCGCATAAGATAAGTTGCCACAGCATGTACCGAAGTATTTTGAGCAATTATATTTGCTAACGACTGTAATCCAAAATCCTTTTCTTGATCAATCTGTGCCGCTTTGGGAATAAAAGGCAAAATATGAGCTTCCGTAACTTCATAGGGGAACATTCGCAAATCCTTGATATCATGAGTCAATTCTTCAGGATGAATTGTGCCGATTTTTATTGGAGTTGTTTTTTGTGGGTTTGGATCTATTTTTTGAAATTTATCTGATACTACAACCCCATTAATTGGTTCAACTGGAAAACTGGGCCACCATCCCACCACATTGCTTTTAAGCCCTTCATGATGCAATATATTCCAAATAGCTCTAGACTTTCTTGAAGTAACCGTAACAGGTCTGATTCCATTCATATTTGGAGTCACTTCCATAAAACCCAACACTCCGTGTTTGTCTGGGGTTTTTCCTGTTGCAACGGACGACCATAACATTGGTGAAAAAGGAGGATTCATAGTTCCCATATTCCCTGAAACCCCATTTTCCATCAAACGCTTCAATGCTGGCATTTGATCTTTCTCCAAAAGCGGTCTTATAATATTCCAATCAGCCGCATCCCAACCAATTAAAAGCACCTTAGTCATTGGGGAAATTTTGTTGGTGTACCTGTCTCTCCTTGACTTCTCTCCAAGCTCTTAATCCAATATCCCCCAAAGCCAATAATCCCAAAGATCCTTCTGGTGTAATTGTGTACTTGTCTTGCTTAATAGAATGGTTGGTTTGCGATTTCATACAACTAAAATTAAAGTATATGAAATTAATAAAATTCTACTACTAAAACAATTTAAAAACCTAATTTCCAACACATTAAACAAATTCACTTCAACTGATGATACATCTTATATTTCATCCATCGACAAAACATTTTTGTTTGTCTACAAAACCCCTACTTTCGTCTTCAAATGCTTTTATTACTGGTATATTCAGTAACTTAGTTAATAATACAGTTTCTCTATTTCCCCTGTATTACATTATTCTCTCTATTCCTTGGAAATTAATTTTTAGTTGAAGTTTGACATGTTTAAGTCTGTTTTGAATCTCGCTTTTGCTTTCAACCAGACTAGTGTACCAATGAGGTTTATTCGAAATAACATTTTTCACCAAAACAATTGCCATGGATACTCCCAACAATAAAAATTTTATTCTGAATTTAACACAATATAGCACACTAGCCATGGCTTTAGCTAGTGCCACAGATACCAATGGACAAATTATCTACACAGATGTTGATCCAGATACTACTACTGCATACTACAACTTGGACCTTAACAATGATAATACAATCGATTTTCAACTTAATATCCCAGTTTCAGTTCCTTGGGCGGCTCTCTTTAATCTTTATATATTAAATTCTAATTCTGTTTTGGGCTACACGTCCTCTTGGGGTTACTTTTTTCCATCTGCTCTTAACAATGGGCAAACCATTTCAGACGGACCGGTTAACTGGACATCAAACAATGTGTTTATGTGTTACAATAGTAGCTGGGGCAATTGGTGTGGTGTTACCGACAAGTATCTCGGATTACGCTTTAATATAGGTGCAAACACACATTATGGTTGGGTACGACTTAGTGGAGGAATAAATACTTTTACCATTAAGGACTATGCATATAATGTAACACCTGGAGAATCTATCAATGCTGGTCAAACTGTTTTAAGTACAGATGATTTTTACCCAAAAGAGATAAAAGTGGTTTCCCTAACCAACCAAATTCAGCTTTACAACTTACCTGAACCGCTGGATTACCGAGTATTTTCTACAACCGGACAAATTATCCTTGAAGGCAAAACCGATGAAAACACATTTATAATTAACACCAATACATTTGCAAAAGGTGTATATATCATCGAACTGTTTGACAAACAACGGAAATCAACATTAAAAAAGAAGATCGTCATTTAATCAAAATTAAGTTTACTTGATATTTTTAAATACTTTATAGGCTATGAAAACTCCAACCTCTTCAAATATATCCAAAAGCATAGCACAATATAGCGCCATGGCAATGGCTTTAATGGGTTCGACAAATGTATTGGGACAAATTGTTTATACTGATATAGATCCGGATATAACCACACCAAACTACAATTTGGATCTCAACAATGATAGTACTGATGATTTTCAATTTGACATATCTAATTCTTTAGATACATGGTTTAATCTACAACCTCTAAATTCTAATGCTGCTTTGGCATTAAATGGACCTTGGTATAGTACCTTACAAGTCTTAAACAATGGTCAAGTTATCAGTTCTGGGTTATTATATTGGACAATGGGAGGAGCATTCATGTGCTATGGATCATTTGGAAATTGGTGTGGAGTTACAGATAAATTTGCAGGCCTACGTTTTAAAATAGGAACAAATACCCACTATGGTTGGGTAAGGCTAGATGTAAACATGAATACATTTACCATTAAAGATTATGCCTATAATGCAACCCCTGGCGGATCCATCAATGCTGGGCAAACAGTTTTAAGTACAGAAGATTTTTACATAAAAGAAATAAAAGTGGTTTCCCTAACCAACCAAATTAAGCTTTACAACTTACCTGAACCGCTAGATTACAGAGTATTTTCTATAACCGGACAAATTATCCTTGAAGGCAAAACCGAAGAAAACACATTTATAATTAACACCAATACATTTGTAAAAGGTGTATATATCATCGAACTGTTGGATAAACAATCTAATTCAACATTAAAAAAGAAGATTGTCATTTAATCAAAATTAAGTTTACCTGATATTTTTAAATACTTTATAGGCTATGAAAACTCCAACCTCTTCAAATATATCCAAAAGCATAGCACAATATAGCGCAATGGCAATGGCTTTAACAGGCTCCACAAATGCATCAGGACAAATTGTTTATACCGATGTTAATCCAGATATTACAACTACTTATTACAATTTAAATATTAATAATGATAGTTCTATTGACTTTCATATTCAAATGACTTTTCCTTGGACAAATAATTTATATCTGCAAACTATAAACACCAATTCCTTTATGGGATATAACAGTGGTTGGGGCTATTTGGTTTTTACAACCCCATTAGATATTGGTCAAACCATAAGTTCAGGCCAAGATTGGTTTCAAGGTGATGGCTTTATTGCCTGGGGATATTCCGCTTCTATTGCTACACCTAATAAATATGTGGGCCTACGTTTTAAATTAGGTTCAAATACCCATTATGGTTGGGTACGTTTAGATGTAAACGCCAATAACATTACCATTAAAGACTACGCCTATAATGCAACCCCAGGAGAATCCATCAATGCTGGACAGAGCACATTAAGTGTTGAAGATTTTAATTTAAAAGACGTAAAAGTGGTTTCCAAAAACAATAAAATTGAGCTATATAACCTATCAGAACAATTGGATTACAGATTGTTTTCCATAACCGGACAAATTGTGCTAGAGGGCAAAACCGAGCAAAACACGTACACAATCAACATTGAAACTCTTGTAAAAGGCGTATATATTATAGAATTATTTGACAAAAAATCGAAATCTATATTAAGAAAGAAGATTGTGATTTGATAAGAAACATATCAAACCAAAAACAGCCTGCAAATGCAGGCTGTTCTATTTTATGTAGTTAAAAAGTATTATCTCACCAACTTCTTATACTTGATACGTTTTGGCATTAGATCACCTCCCAAACGTTTCTTTTTATTTTCTTCATACTCGGTAAAGCTACCTTCAAAGAAATATACTTGGCTATCACCTTCAAAGGCTAAAATATGGGTACAGATACGATCTAAAAACCATCTATCGTGACTGATGACTACCGCACATCCTGCAAAGTTTTCCAAACCTTCTTCTAAAGCCCTAAGCGTATTTACATCCAAATCGTTGGTAGGCTCATCCAAAAGCAATACGTTTCCTTCTTCCTTCAGCGTCATGGCCAAATGCAAACGGTTACGCTCACCCCCAGAAAGTAAGCTTACCTTTTTGTTTTGTTCGCTACCAGAAAAATTAAAACGGCTTAAATAGGCTCGAGAATTCACTTGACGCCCTCCCATCATAATCAACTCCTGTTCATCACTGAAATTTTGCCAAATTGACTTTTCAGGATCAATGTTAGAGTGACTCTGATCGACATAGGCAATCTTAGCAGTTTCACCCACCACAAATTCACCTTTGTCTGGAGTTTCTTCTCCCATAATCATTCTAAAAATTGTCGTTTTACCAGCACCATTAGGTCCAATCACCCCTACAATTCCTGCTTGTGGTAAGTTAAAATTCAAATCTTCATAAAGCAATTTGTCTCCATAAGCCTTGCTCACACCTACTGCCTCAATAACATTGGTACCCAAACGAGGTCCATTTGGAATGTAGATTTCCAATTTTTCATCCAATTGCTTTTGGTCTTGGCTCATCAACTTATCATAATTCTTCAAACGCGCTTTTTGCTTGGTTTGACGTCCTTTAGCACCTTGACGTACCCATTCCAACTCGCGCTCTAACGTTTTTTGACGTTTAGAGGCCAATTTGCTTTCTTGAGCCAAGCGCTTGGACTTTTGATCCAACCAAGAAGAATAGTTCCCTTTCCAAGGAATACCTTCCCCTCTATCCAACTCCAAGATCCAACCGGCCACATTATCCAAGAAATATCTATCGTGTGTTACGGCAATTACAGTTCCTTTATACTGTGCCAAGTGATGTTCCAACCAATGTACCGATTCTGCATCCAAGTGGTTGGTAGGCTCATCCAATAACAAAACGTCCGGTTCTTGCAACAACAAACGACACAACGCTACCCTACGACGTTCCCCTCCTGATAGGACTCCAATTTTTTTGTCGCCTTCTGGTGTTCGAAGTGCGTCCATGGCAATTTCCAATTTGGTATCCAATTCCCATGCATTGGTGGCGTCTATTTGGTCCTGAAGTTCCGCTTGGCGATTCATCAACTTTTCCATTTTATCTGGATCGCTGTAAACCTCCTCCAAACCAAACATATCGTTGATTTTGTTGTATTCTTCCAAGATGGCCACTGTTTCGGCAGCTCCTTCCCTTACAACTTCCATCACCGTTTTATTGTCATCCAATTTTGGTTCTTGCTCCAAATACCCAACAGTATATCCCGGAGAAAACACTACATCCCCTTGGTAATTTTTATCTACACCTGCTATAATTTTGAGTAAGGTAGATTTACCAGAACCGTTAAGTCCCAAGATGCCTATTTTAGCCCCATAGAAAAAGCTTAAATAGATATTTTTAAGCACCGGAGTATTGGCACTTTGAAATGTCTTGGTAACACCAGACATTGAAAAAATCACTTTTTTATCGTCACTCATGTGTTTTGAAATATTATTTCATTAAACTAAAAAGACTCTTAATACTATAGACTGGTTACACCCTTCCTTTAAGAGCATTAAATACCCAAGCAATTGCAAAAAAGCCAACACCAACGGCAGCAAAGCCCCATCCCGCTACTTCATTGTACCTAAAAGCACCCAATGCAATTAAACCTATTCCTACAAATATCATAATAGTAGTGGCCCAAGCCAAAACCGTATTTTTGTTCATCGCCATAATCTCTATTAAATTTAGATCGTTAGTCGAGTACAAATATCGTGTTTTTAAACTAAAAAATGCGCCACTTTCATGACGCATTTATATTAAATATATTCTGAAAAAGCCCTATATCATTGGTACTTCAATAAATAAAATCTCAGAATTTTCATGGGCTGTTACTTCAAAAGTCTCCGTATCCCAAATACCAATGGCATCTCTAGTATTCAAAACTTGGTCTCCAATTTTAAGTTCCCCATGAATATTCATCACGTAAACTCCGTGGTTAGATGATTTTAATTGATACTCGAAACTTTTTCCCTCATCTAGATCAATTCTTGACAAGACGGCATCCTGGTGGATTTTCAAACTTCCTTCAAAATCTTCATCAATAGAAGACACTAAAGTCTGTAATTTGTTTTTACGCTCGGAAGCATCAAATCCCTTTTGGTCGTAGCGAGGTGCTACATTCTGTTTGTTTGGAAATACCCAAATTTGGAACAAACTTAGATGTTCTTCCTCTGAACCATTAATCTCAGAATGCTGTACTCCAGTACCTGCCGACATCACCTGCACTTCCCCTGGAAATACAGATTGCCATTCGTTGTGCATAGAATCTCTATGTTTTAAAACACCTCCCAAGGGAATGGTAATAATTTCCATATTATCATGTGGATGTGTCCCAAATCCCATTTTTGGGGCAATAACATCATCGTTAAGTACCCTTAAAGCTCCAAAGTGGATCTTTTCTGGATTATAAAACCCTGCAAAACTGAAAGAGTGATTTGCCTGTAACCAACCATGGTTGGCAAAGCCTCTACTATCTGCTTTATGAACTACTGTTTTCATTGTAATTTCCTTTCTTTTTTCTTCCTTTTGGAAGATTTATTCAACTTAAATAGTTACTCTAATTCTCTTTAACGCATTTTATCTAAAAGGTCACTTAATTGACCCGCTTCTTCTTCAGTAAGATTCTTTACCAATTGCACATCAAAATCATCTGCAATAGCATCCAAAAGCTCTAAGCCTTTTTTAGTAATTTCAATAAATACCACCCTTCTGTCGCTCTCGCATGGAATACGTTCAATCAAACCCTTTGCGCATAATTTATCCATGAGTCTTGTGGCATTGGGTGCTCGATCTATCATGCGTTCCTTTATGGTCTGAACCTTTAAAGAGGACTTTGCTCCTTTTAATATTCGCAATATGTTGTACTGCTGAGGAGAAATGCCAAAAGGCTTGAAAAAATTGTTTTGATGATTTGTTATCCAATTTGAGGTATACATCACATTTATCAAGGCCTTTAATTTATTGTTGGCAAAACTTGAATTGATGTCTTTTGAAATATCTCCCATGACTCCAATAGTTTTCTATTTTAAAGCTTCCTTTAATTTGGCAACTTCAACCTTTAATTGTTCATCCAAGTCTTTATTTACGATACTCCCTTCTGAAAAATTATCATTGAAGGATGGTAAGGAAAATTTAGCAACAATATTGGCTCCATGCCTTGGAAACCTCTCGGAAGCCATACCTAAAACCGAAGCCCCTCCTCTTCCACCAGGCGAAGTAGCCATCAATAACATAGGCTTCTCATTGAACAAATTTCTATCAATTCTGGACATCCAATCAAATATATTCTTAAAAGCAGCCGTATAAGCGGAATTATGTTCAGCCAATGAAATTACTAAACCATCCGCCGATTGTATTTTTTCCAAAAACAATTTCGCCTTATCGGGATATCCCTGCTCTTTTTCCAAGTCTACCCCAAATAGTGGCACTTTGAAATCATTCAGATCAAGCAATTCAGTTGTAACATCTTCCATTTGCTCCAAAGTATACTTTACCAATTGTTTATTGATAGAAGTCTTACTATTGCTGCCCGCAAATCCTACAATATGTTTCATAATTTTGAAATTAATTTCCATGGTAAATATACAACAAAATAAATTATTTTCCAAGGGAACTATTTACATGTAATTTAATAATTCCTATTTATTCTTATCAAAAATTATACTTTCAGCAAAAAACTTATTTTTTTACTTTAGCGAAAATTAAAATTCAGCTATGGACATCAACTTCAACAAAAACGAAGACCACAATAAATTACTGCTCTCAGATTTAAAAAGACGTTTAGCTACTGTGAAATTAGGTGGCGGTAAGAAACGAATAGAAAAACTTCACGAAAAAGGGAAATTATCGGCCCGCGAACGCATTGATTATCTTTTGGATAAAAATTCTAAAAGTATTGAAATAGGTGCTTTTGCAGGCGAAGATATGTATCAAGAACATGGAGGTTGCCCTTCTGGAGGTGTGGTTGTGAAAATTGGCTATATAAAAGGGAAACAATGTATTGTTGTTGCTAACGACCCAACCGTAAAGGCCGGCGCTTGGTTCCCTATTACAGGCAAAAAGAACCTGCGTGCCCAGGAAATAGCCATTGAAAACAAACTTCCTATCATTTATCTCGTGGACAGTGCCGGTGTGTACTTACCACTGCAAGATGAAATATTCCCAGATAAGGAGCATTTTGGAAGAATTTTTAGAAACAACGCCGTGATGAGCAGTATGGGAATAACCCAAATTGCAGCCGTTATGGGAAGCTGTGTGGCTGGTGGTGCCTACTTGCCAATTATGAGTGATGAAGCTTTAATTGTAGATAAAACAGGCAGCATCTTTTTGGCAGGAAGCTATTTGGTAAAAGCTGCCATTGGTGAAACTATTGACAATGAAACCTTGGGAGGAGCTACAACACATTGTGAAATTTCAGGTGTTACGGACTATAAAGCCAAAGATGATGAAGATGCTTTGGACACTATTAAGAACATCGTAGATAAAATTGGTGATTTTGATAAAGCAGGTTACAATAGAGCTGCAAGCGCAAAGCCTAAAGAATCTCCAGAAGACATCTATGGAATCCTTCCTAAAAGTCGTGCCGAACAATATGACATGTACGAAATCATTAACCGTTTGGTGGACAATTCAGAATTTGAAGAATACAAAGCTGGTTATGGACAAACTATTATTACTGGATATGCACGTATAGATGGTTGGGCTGTTGGAATTGTGGCCAATCAACGCAAATTGGTAAAAACCAAAAAAGGCGAAATGCAATTTGGAGGGGTAATATATAACGACTCAGCCGACAAGGCCACGAGATTCATTGCCAACTGTAACCAAAAGAAAATCCCATTGGTGTTCCTTCAGGATGTTACAGGGTTTATGGTAGGTAGTAAAAGTGAACATTCTGGAATCATCAAAGACGGTGCAAAAATGGTTAATGCCGTGAGCAACTCCGTAGTTCCAAAATTCACCATCGTTATTGGAAATAGTTACGGTGCTGGCAATTACGCCATGTGTGGAAAAGCTTACGACCCTAGACTTATTGTGGCTTGGCCAAGTGCAGAACTTGCAGTGATGAGCGGTAACTCGGCTGCAAAAGTATTATTACAAATTGAAACCGCTGCTTTAAAGAAACAAGGTGAAACGATTACCAAAGAAAAGGAAGAAGAACTGTATAAAAAGATCAAAGACCGTTACGATAATCAAGTATCTCCATACTATGCTGCCGCACGTTTATGGACCGATGCCATAATCGATCCTTTGGACACTCGAACATGGATAAGTATGGGAATTGAAGCCGCTAATCATGCCCCTATTGAAAAGCCTTTCAACTTGGGCGTGCTACAGGTATAATTTCCTTATCTCGCTTATTTTTTGTAATTTAAAGACTAATAATCAACACTTTATTAGTCATGGGTACCATAAAAACATTGAACAAATGGGCCAATGCACATACCTATTATCCACTAGATTTATTACGTATTGTGCTGGGAGTCTTTTTGTTTACAAAGGGCATTAGTTTTATGGCCAATAGCCAAATTTTAATGGACCTCTTCTCTCCTATCCAAAATATGGCAGGAGGCATGATAACGGTTCATTATGTTGCACCTGCTCATTTTATCGGGGGTGCTTTAATAGCTTTTGGTCTCCTTACCAGATGGGCCATTATCGCTCAGCTTCCAATATTAATCGGGGCCATTCTGATTAATTTTGTAGGAGAAATGAATACCACCAATTTGGTGGTGGCCACTATTACACTTTTGGTGTGTATTTTCTTCTTGTTCTATGGATCAGGAAAACATTCTGCAGATTATTATTTTAAAATGCAGCAATGAGAAGGCATAAAAAAAGCCACTCTTAAAAGAGTGGCTTTTTTTTTTACTTATTAAAATTCTAAAGTTTATTCAATACTATAACAGATTCCACTGTACTAGTAACTTGAACTCCTTGTTGGCTTTGACTTAAATCTTGAGATTGTGTTATTGTTAAGGTTTGTCCATTATTAGTCAAGGTATATTGACCAGTTTGAGCCTCTCCAAGTGCAGAAGTATCTAGACCGTCCACTTCTAATTCAAATAGAGAACCATCAAATGTAATTGTGTTACCACTTGTTGAATAATTTCCATTCCCATCAACATCTGTAAGTGATGATGTGGTTGTGCCATTATCAATTCCATTTACAGTCAAATCAGTTTCAATATCATAACTTCCGGCTGAAGTAAACGAATTTTCTGTAAATGTTACTAAATAATCCATATTCACGGCTTCCATAACAGCCTCTACATCCATATTCATCCCTCCCATTCCTGTAGAAGTATTCATGGTAGCATTAAAAGAAACCGTCTCCCAATCGCCAACTAATGCTCCATTAGAGACTCCATTATTGCTTCCATCGGCTCCAGAAATATCACTATCTAAAGGTTCATTTTCACAAGTAAATGCCGAAAGAAGCACAAATAATGACAAAAGCATTCCTAATTTTTTCATAACAAAGTAGTTTTTTAGTTAATCAATAGTTTTGAGTTGATTCCACAAACATAAACATTTTAATCAGTTTGCAAAACTTGTTTTGGGACACGAAGCAACAAAATGATACCAATTAAAAAGAAAATAAATAAAAATAGAATAGAGTTTCGCATGCTTCCCGTTATTTGATCTATTGTTCCATAAATCACCATACCTATGACAATACCAATTTTTTCAGAAACATCAAAAAAGCTAAAATAGGAAGTGGTGTCCTTGGTTTCTGGTAAAAACTTGGAATAGGTAGAACGCGACAATGCCTGAATGCCTCCCATCACCAAACCTACAAATGCCGCAGTAATGTAAAACTGAATGGGAGTTTCCACAAAATACCCATAAAAACAGAGAGCCATCCAAATTAAATTGATGACAATCAATGTTGGAATATTACCAAATCTCTCTGAAGCCCTAGACGTTAGAAATGCTCCCAGGATAGCCACTACCTGAATTACCAAAATACTTACAATTAACCCAAGAGTCTTTTCACTTTCCCCTCCCCAATTAATTTCCTGCTCTCCAAAATAAGTAGCTACCAACATAATGGTTTGAACCGCCATACTATATACAAAAAACGCATATAAATAGCGCTTTAATCTTAAATTATGCGTCAATCCGTCCCATACCTTTTTAAGCTCCTTAAAACCATTAAAAAGTACTTGTTTATTCACTTTTCCATTGCTTTTAGAAAGGCCTTTTGGCAACACCCTAAAAGTATATTGACTAAACAACACCCACCATACACCTACGGTAATAAACGAATAACGCATAGCTTCAATAGAGGCATCATCTTTTGCTTTTTGAAGTGCCTCTGCAATTTCAAGTTCAGAGCCTGTTTCTCTTAAGGTTTGTGATATACTGATATCAAACCCAAAGACATTTGGGAACATTACCATGGCCAAATTCAAAAGCAACAATAAAACAC
Source organism: Mangrovimonas sp. sgz306409 (assembly GCF_059735265.1). Taxonomy (NCBI): domain Bacteria; kingdom Pseudomonadati; phylum Bacteroidota; class Flavobacteriia; order Flavobacteriales; family Flavobacteriaceae; genus Mangrovimonas; species Mangrovimonas sp. sgz306409. Next base: position 81,471 of record NZ_JCAPEU010000004.1, on the reverse strand, counting down.
TTCCTATATATCCCAAACTAAACCCTTTAGCACTGATTTTGTCCTGCTGTTCTTCAAAAGCTATATCTGGTAAATAGGAATTGTAAAACACCAAACTTCCCCAATAGCCAATCAATCCAAAAAAATAAAAGAGTAAGCTTAAATAAATATTATCCAGACTGAACCAATAAAGTCCTAGGCAACCCACAGCTCCTAAATAGCAAAAGAACTGCATGAACACTTTCTTATTTCCAATATAATCGGCCACCCCTGATAAGATTGGGGAAATAAAGGCTACAACCAAGAACGTAAAAGCGGTTATAAAAGTGATTAAAGCTGTGTTTTTAAATTCATAGCCAAAAGCATGAACTTTATTGTCATCAACAAAATTTAATGTTCCATAAAAAATGGGGAAAATGGTTGAAGCAATGGTTAAAGTATAAACGGAATTGGCCCAATCGTAGAAGGCCCAGGCATTCAGAAGTTTTTTACTTCCCTTGGGGTATGTTGTCATAAAAAGTGGTTATAAAAAAAAGCTACACCTAAGGCGTAGCTTCGAAAGTAAACAAATTTTTAAAATTATAACTTTATTTGATAAAGGATGTCACTCCAAACTTTTTGGCCTCTGCCCTCGCAGTTGGCACCAAAGCTTTCAAATTATTTATTCTTGTTTGATTGGAAGGGTGTGTACTCAACAATTCTGGTGGCGCCTGTCCTCCACTGTCAGCCGCCATACGCTCCCATAAACCTACCGCTTCCGCAGGATCGTACCCCGCAATGGCCATTAAAGTCAAACCTATTTTATCGGCTTCGCTCTCATGGCTACGGCTAAATGGCAACATTCCCAATACATTGGAACCTACCCCATAATAAGAGTTGAAAGCATCCCTATCACTCTCATTGTTGATGGCCATATTACCTGCCAAGGCTATTCCCTGTTGTACATACGCGGCGCTCATTCGCTGTTGGCCGTGATTGGCCAAAGCGTGCGATACCTCATGTCCCATAATGGTTGCTACTCCAGCTTCTCCATTGGCAATAGGTAAAATACCAGTATAGAACACAATTTTTCCTCCAGGCATACACCAAGCATTCTTTTGGTCATCCTTGATAAGATTGTACTCCCACTTGTAATCCTTTAGATAGCCTTGATATCCATTGGCATCCAACCATAGTTTTGCAGCTGCTGCAATTTTTTCTCCTACACGTTTAATCATTTCAGCATCTTTAGTGCCCTTGATTATTTCGTGTTCATTTAAAAACTGATCATATTGTTGAAATGCAGCTGGAAACAATTCTGAGTTTGGCACAATGGCCATGGTCTGTTTTCCTGTAAACGGGTTGGTTGCACATGAAATAAATGCAAAAGTTATAACGGCAGTAGCGAATAGATTTTTTGAGGTCATGTAATAAAAAGTTCGATTTGAAAATCTAAATTACAAAAATCATTCAAGACAAATTATAATTTAAATTTTCAAAATCTGTTATTTTTCGCCCCTTAGTCGCCAATAATGTGTAACTGAGTGAAGTTCTCGCTCACAATCATACTATTACTTCCGTTCATTTTAACTTCAGACAAAGGAATATCGACATTGTCAATTTCAATCTTTGTAGCATGAAACGGCAAACCGTGGAATTTCACCATAAAGGTTTTAAGATCCGATTCATACTTACCTTCTTTATGCTGTTGAATAATGAGCTCTTTTGGCTTTCCTGTCAATTTAAAGGTTCTTAAACTATAACGCCCTTTGGTATAATCGTAACCATCATGGGCATCATCGTACAGCACAGAATCTTCCTTACCTTCCTTATAATAAACTTCCAAGGTCATTTGTTCGATCTCCTTTTCATCTACATATTGCTGAACGGGATACTTTGGAATGATAGCACCTGCCTTAATAAACAAAGGAATAAAGTCAATATCAGCATCTACCCACAATTCTCGACCACCGAGGACTACTTCATCACTCCAGTAGTTATACCATTCACCTCTAGGAATAAACATTCTTCGTCCTCTAGCATTTGGCTCAAGAACAGGACACACTAAAATTTGATCGCCAAACACAAATTCGTCTGTTCTATAGTGGGTGTGAATATCTTCTTGATCAAACAATACCAAAGATTTCAAAATTGGAGTGCCTTCGTCCACCAATTGCCAAAAGGTGGTGTATAGATAGGGCAGCAATTCATATCTCAACTCAATGAATTTGCGTACAATTTTGGTAACATCGTCGTCAAAAGCCCATGGTTCCTGATTTCCATGATCTCCCGAGGAATGCACACGACAAAACGGATGGAAAACCCCCAACTGAATCCAACGGGTGAATAATTCGCCTTGAGGTTGCTCGGCAAAACCACCAATATCACTCCCTACAAAAGAATATCCAGACATGGCCATACGTTGCACTTGGATATTGGCAATCCATAAGTGTTCCCAATTGGCTACGTTATCTCCCGTCCAAGTGGAAGTGTAACGCTGGGTCCCTGAATAAGCCGCTCTTGTTATGACAAACGGACGTTTTGGATAGGTATAGCGCTTAAGCCCTTGATAGGTAGCTCTTGCCATTTGCATTCCATAAACGTTATGTGCCTTTCTATGACTACAAGGGTTTCCTTCATAATCGTGACGCACATCATCTGGAAATGTTTTGTTAGGCACCTCCATTACGGCTGGCTCGTTCATATCGTTCCAAACTCCCCTTACCCCTGTTTCTTCTATAAGTTCCTTAAAAAGTCCAGACCACCATTCCCTTACTTCTGGGTTGGTGAAATCGGGGAAATAACATTCTCCTGGCCAAACTTTTCCTTTCATATATGGGCCATCGGCACGTTTACAGAAATAGTCATTATCCAAACCTTCCTTAAAAATGCTGTATTCCTTGTCTATTTTAATTCCGGGATCAATAATCACGACTGTTTTAAATCCGTCGTCCATGAGTTCCTGCACCATTCTTTTCGGATCAGGGAAATGCGTTTTATCCCAAGTAAAACATCTAAAACCGTCCATATAATCAATATCCAAGTAAATGGCGTCACACGGAATTTTAAGGTCCCTAAATTTTTGGGTAACCTCCTTCACCTTGGATTCCGGATAGTAACTCCATTTACATTGATGGTATCCCAATGCCCATAATGGTGGTAATTGGTGTGGCTTACCCGTTAAATCGGTGTAATTGGCCACCACATCACTCATTTGCGGACCGTAAATAAAATAGTAGTTCATTTCCCCACCTTGAGCCCAAAAACTGGTAACGTTACGTCGCTCTTGTGCAAAATCGAAAAATGATTTAAAAGTATTATCGAAAAAGATTCCATAGGACTTGTTTCCATTCAACCCCGTATAAAAAGGAATGGCCTTATAGATGGGATCGGTATTTTTGCCATAGGCATAGGAATCTGTTACCCAATTTTCAAACCGCTTCCCTTTCAAATTCAGCTTTACCGGTTTATCTCCCAAACCAAAATAACTTTCGCCATCATGGGAGGTCTTGCTCATCTTTACAATATCCCCACCAATCTCATAACTTTCTTCCCAATGAAAGCCTAATTCATCTTCATTAATCAGTGTTAAATCCTTGGCATCAAACAAAGACACCCTTAAATTGGACTTTGATATATGGCAAATAAGTTTTGACGTGGTGATTTTATATAAGGTTGCTTCTTCTTCTATTTCCAAAAAATTGTAGCCTGTGCTGGCATATTTTGTAATGGCATAGGAAAAATCATTGTCGAATGTTCCTGAAGTAGTATATCGAAATCGTAACACACTATCTCTTACAACTGTTAACTCCAGAATAACATTATTCTCTGTAGTAAAATATAAGGTATCAACATCCTTATTATATGCTACAATCTTAGAAGGAAATAAATCTCCCTTTCTTTCTAATTCAGTATTTAAAATCATAAGTAATAGTTCTTATATACAAACAAAAAAACGCATAAGTTTAGAGATAAAAAACACTTGGTAACAAGTTTTACCAATAGTAACAATTTAGCTGTGGTATTTTAGCAATAAAACAACAAAACCCTCTGTTTTATAATAAATTACATTTTAACATTTTGATATTTAAAGGCTACCATTCCCAAAGGTGGAATGGTTATTTCCACAGATTGATCCCGAAAATGCCAAGGCACATTTTGAGACGTTTTCACTCTGTTTTTATACTCCCCGGTTCCTTCGTACTTTTTAAGGTCGCTGTTGAAGACTTCTTTTAGTTTCCCTTTATGTGGCAAGCCTATTCTGTAGTCTATTCTTGGAGTTGGGGTCATATTACAAGCTACCAACACCAGATCCTCTTCATTTTCTCCTTTTCTGAAATACACCAAAACTGAACTCTCAGCATCACTGAAATCTATCCATTCAAATCCATCGTTGCTAAATTGTTTTTCATGAAGCGCCGGCTCTGCCCTATAGAAGGCATTTAAATCCTTTACCAAGTTTTGCACACCTTTATGCACTTTGTACTGTAGTAAATGCCAATCGATACTTTGTAAAAAATTCCATTCCTCTCCTTGTCCAATTTCTCCTCCCTGAAACAGTAATTTTGTGCCTGGGTGTGTAAACATATAGGCGTACATCAACCTAAGGTTAGCGAAACGCTGCCATTCATCTCCGGGCATTCTTCCCAATAAGGAGCGCTTTCCATAGACCACTTCATCATGCGACAATGGCAAAATAAAATTCTCTGAAAAGGCATAGGTCATAGAAAAGGTCAAATCGTTTTGATGGTATTTTCTATAAACCGGTTCCTTGGAAAAATAGACCAAGGTATCATGCATCCATCCCATCATCCACTTCATCCCAAAGCCCAAACCTCCTAAATATGTGGGTTTGGAAACCATTGGAAAAGCTGTAGATTCTTCGGCTATGGTTTGAACATCCGGGAAACTTTTATACACTTCCTCGTTCAATTCCCTTAAAAATGAAATGGCTTCCAAATGTTCCCTTCCTCCAAACATGTTAGGTTCCCACTCGCCTTCTTCACGAGAATAATCCAGGAACAACATAGACGCTACAGCATCTACACGCAAACCATCCGCATGGAACTGTTCCAACCAAAACATGGCATTGGAAATCAAAAATGATTTTACCTCATTTCTTCCATAATTAAAAATCAAACTTTTCCAATCTGGGTGATAGCCTTTTCGTCTATCGGGATGTTCGTAAAGACTGGAACCATCAAAATAGCCCAAGCCATGGGCATCTTCCGGAAAATGGGAAGGTACCCAATCCAATATTATCCCTATATCGTTTTGGTGCAGTTTGTCCACCAAAAATTTAAACTCTTCGGGGTAGCCAAAACGTGATGTTGGGGCAAAATACCCTGTAATTTGGTAACCCCATGACGGATCATAAGGAAATTCCATAATGGGCATGAGCTCTACATGTGTAAAGTTCATGTCCTTTACATATGTCACTAAGTCTTCTGCAAATTCGGCATAGGATAAATAGTCCTCGCCATTATTCTTTCTTTTCCAAGACCCTAAATGCACTTCGTATACAGAAAAAGGCGCATTCAAGGCATTGTAATCCTTTCTTTTTGCCATCCAATGCTTATCCTTCCATTTGTAAGCATCGTCCCAAACAATAGAAGCTGTTTTTGGAGGCAACTCGCATCGTCTACCATACGGATCTGCCTTTTCTGTGACGATGCCATCATGATGGCTGTGGATTTTATATTTATATAAACTTCCTTTGCCTACGCCAGGTATAAAACCTTCCCAAATCCCGCTTTTGTCCCAACGCACATGCAATTGATGTTCTTGATCATTCCAATAATTAAAGTTACCCACAACAGCAACCGATTTGGCACTAGGTGCCCACACAGCAAAGTAGGTCCCTTCTTTACCGTCCAAAGTCATGATATGAGAGCCAAACTTCTCGTATAAACGATAATGCTTTCCAGCTTTAAAAAGGTCTATGTCAAATTCTGAAAACTTACTGTGTACAATTACTTCGGCCATATAGTATGAAGGTTTTGGTATAACTGCGATGGATGTATTATCAATCCATACACACAATTCATAGCTTGTAAAGTTCTAAATTAGCAATTTTAAACGCATAAACCCATTAAGCAACGTAAATAAAATCCTAAGAATTTATTATAACGATTTCGTAATGACATTCTTCCTACCTCGACTAAACCCAAAATGTAAGTTTTTTGAATTTGTCCTATCATGAAAAAGATCCTAACCGTTATTCTTATCAGCCTTGCATTTAGCTGTAATACTACGGCTCAAAAAGCCAATGAACCTAAAAATGAAACATATAAAATGAATAAAACAGAAGAAGAATGGCGCAAAATACTCACGCCAGACCAATACCATGTGCTTAGGGAAAAAGGTACCGAACGCCCCTATACAGGAGAGTACAACCTTCATTTTGAAAAAGGGTCCTATACCTGCGCTGCCTGTGGCACTAAATTATTTGAAAGCACCGATAAATTCAGATCAGATTGTGGTTGGCCTAGCTTTGACAATGCCATTGAAGGCACCATCACTTACAAAGAAGACAGAACCCATGGCATGGTAAGAACCGAAATACTCTGTTCAAACTGTGGAGGCCACTTAGGCCATGTATTTAATGACGGGCCTACCCAAACGGGATTGCGCTATTGTGTCAACTCTTTAAGCTTGGATTTTGATAGTGCCGAAACCCAAAAAGATTCTACAGAAAATACGTCGCCAAAAAATTAAAAATTTCATTTAGGCATTTTAAGGCACTCGCTTTATTTATATGGGAGAAGTGCCTATTTTTTTGTTGGCTAAATTCATATTTAAAAATAGGTTTCGTAAATTCGTAGCGTCAAAAAAATACACTAAACAAATTCTCATGAGTAAATATGATATAATTGTTCTAGGTAGTGGACCTGGAGGCTACGTTACAGCTATTAGAGCGTCTCAATTGGGCTTTAAAACTGCAATAGTAGAAAAGGAAAGTCTTGGTGGAGTATGCTTAAATTGGGGTTGTATTCCTACTAAAGCCTTATTGAAATCGGCACAGGTTTTTGAATACCTTAAGCATGCCGAAGACTACGGCCTTTCTGTAAAAGGTGCCGATAAAGACTTTGGTGCTATTGTAAAGCGCAGTCGTGGTGTTGCCGAAGGGATGAGCAAGGGTGTTCAATTCTTAATGAAAAAGAACAAAATTGACGTTATTCAGGGCTACGGAAAACTTAAAACTGGAAAGAAAGTTGACGTAGATGGAAAAGAATATTCTGCAGACCACATTATCATTGCTACCGGAGCACGTTCTCGTGAGTTGCCAAGTTTGCCACAAGATGGTAAGAAAGTAATTGGCTACCGTGAAGCCATGAGCTTAAAAGAACAACCTAAGAAAATGATTGTAGTTGGTTCTGGTGCTATTGGGGTAGAATTTGCTTATTTCTACAACTCTATCGGTACCGAAGTAACTATTGTTGAATATTTGCCAAATGTAGTGCCTGTTGAGGACGAAGAAGTTTCTAAACAATTAGAGCGTAGCTTCAAGAAAAATGGCATTAAAATCATGACTTCTGCCGAAGTAACTAAAGTTGACACTTCTGGAGCAGGAGTAAAAGCTACAGTTAAAACCAAAAAAGGCGAAGAAGTATTGGAAGCTGATGTTGTGTTATCTGCTGTAGGTATCAAAACCAACATTGAAAACATAGGCTTGGAAGATGTAGGTGTTGCCGTAGACCGCGATAAAATCATGGTTAACGATTACTATCAAACCAATATTCCTGGATACTATGCTATTGGAGACGTAACGCCTGGTCAAGCTTTGGCCCACGTTGCTTCTGCTGAAGGAATCCTTTGTGTTGAAAAAATTGCAGGAATGCATGTAGAACCAATCGACTATGGAAATATTCCTGGTTGTACTTACTGTGCTCCTGAAATTGCAAGTGTAGGTTTAACCGAAAAGCAAGCTAAGGAACAAGGATACGAGATTAAAGTTGGTAAGTTCCCATTCTCGGCCTCTGGTAAAGCTAGTGCTTCTGGTGCTAAGGACGGATTTGTAAAAGTAATCTTCGATGCCAAATATGGCGAGTGGTTAGGTTGCCATATGATTGGTGCCGGTGTTACCGACATGATTGCTGAAGCCGTTTTAGGTAGAAAATTGGAAACTACAGGGCACGAAGTGCTTAAGGCAATTCACCCTCACCCAACTATGAGTGAAGCGGTAATGGAAGCTGTAGCCGATGCTTATGATGAAGTAATTCACTTATAAGAAACAAATTCATTGATATATAGAAAAGACGATACTTTTGGTATCGTCTTTTCTTTTTTATTAAAACTTGTAGCCTACTCCTACTCTCAATGTATTTCTATATCCCCCATAAAAATCTTCAATATATATTTGATCTACCAAACCATACCCAAACCTAGCTTCTGCAAAAAATTTTCTTGAAAAATCATATTGGACACCAATTTCAAGTGTAAGCCCCATTCTCCTTAAATGCTCCTTAGTCAGCTCATCGTTCAAAATAAGATCTATTTTTGCTCCTCCAAAAACACTAAATTTATCCGTAATATGATATTTCATTACCAAAGGAATCTCTAAGAATAGGTATTCATCGGTGTAAGAGAATACCAATTCATTTTGAAAACTCCATTTCTCCGTCAATCGTGTTTCCGAGAAAAAACCACCATAAAGTTCCAACCCTTGATAGCCATCAATAGAATAATGTCCAGGAACAATAAAACTTTGATTCAGTCCTGCTTTGAAACCAAAGGTAGTAGTGTGTAATTGGTAGTCTTGTGACTTTTCCTGTGAAAAAGCAAATTGTGTCAGCCCAAGGAATAAGCTGAAAAGAAAAATAAATTGTTTCATCCGATTTAATTGTTTGGTTAATAATTAACAAATCTATTCTTACAGATTGTTAAAAATTCCTAACCATTTCCCAAATCGAAGCCAAGAAAAGGTTAAATAATTCCCAAAAATCTAATCTTTTAACTTAATAACGAAGTTTATGATTTCAATCCCACATTAAGATGAATTTAAAATGCTTCAATTCCATTTGGTATACCTATCCGCCATCATTTAAAAAAATTCATCAAGAGTAATGAAATATCAGGTCTTGTTTGTTGAGAGTTGAAAGTTGGGACTCTTGATAATTAGCTCATTGTGAAGCATCAAACTAAACCAAGACATAAAAAAACCGAAGCACAACACTTCGGTTTTAATTTATAGAACTTTCAAAATATTAAAATTTGTAGCCAACACCTACTTTCAATAAATTTCTATTCCATTTACCGTTAATTTCAGAATCAACATAAGTGTCGAGTCCGAAACTATATCGCGCTTCAATAAAAAAATGTTTGCTCATATCAAACTGAGTTCCAATTTCAAAAGAAGGCGTTAATTTTGAAACTTTGTCGGATGAATTAAATTGAAAAGAATCTCGCCAGTGTATACTATTTCCTAAATAAATATCCAGCTTCGGGCCAGCAAAAACACTCCATCTATTATCAAAATAGTACTTTGCAACTATTGGTATTTCTAATGTTGTTGAACCATAATAAGTAAAGTGTCCAATTACATCTCCCTCAATGGCCCAACTTTTTGTAAGGCGTTTTTCTGCAAATAAGCCTAAATACAAAGCTCTAATGTAGTTGTTCTGGTGAAATTTGGAAATATTGGTGTGGCTTTCCCCTAACTTAGCGCCAAAAGTCCAACTTTTGATTTGTGTAGAGTCGTTTTGAACCTGAGAATCTTGAGCATGCATCCATTGAATACTGCTAAGGAGGCAACATAAAATAATGTAATACTTTTTCATTAAAAATTTGGTTACGGTTAATATTTAACAAATATATTCTTACAATATGTTAAATATTCCTAACCATTTCCCAAATCGAAGCCAACTAAAGGTTAAATAAATCACAAAAAACTTTGGATGCCCAATTCGTAGCTTTGAAGCCCAAAACCAACAATGACACCTTTCGTATTTGGAGAAATAAACGACATGTGCCTAAAAGACTCCCTATCGAAAGTATTGGAGATATGCACTTCTACTACAGGGGTTTCAATGGCAGCCACGGCATCGCCAATGCCCACTGAAGTATGCGTATAGGCCGCTGCATTTAAAATAATACCATCATAACTAAACCCAACTTCTTGAAGTTTATCTATCAACTCCCCTTCTATGTTAGACTGAAAATGTTCCAATGCTACTTGTGGGTATTTGTCAACTACCGTTTCAAAAAATTCATTAAAAGTGAGACTTCCATAAATATCAGGTTCTCGTTTCCCCAATAGATTAAGGTTTGGGCCGTTGATGATGATGAGTTTCTTCATAAAGTAAATATATTAAAAATAGCACATAAAAAAACCGAAGCTGAAAAGCTTCGGTTTTGAATATTCTAAAGAACCTTCTAAAACTGGAACAACACCCCAATGTTGGCATTTCCCCAATTAAATCGATCGGAATAATTCTCATAAGAAACATTAATTTCAATAAAATCTCCCACATCAATTCCTGCAATAGGCCGTACGTAAAAACCCCCATCGAGATAGTCCGATATTCCAAAAGCATAACCAACATCTATTCCCCCCGTGAATATCCCGAATACCTTCACTCGGGCAGCTCCTGCCACAGGTACAAATTGCGCATCGTCCCTATAAAAGTAGCGGTTATTGTTATCAATAAAGAAGTTTCTGTATCCTACCGTGGGTCCAAAACTTAAAAAGGCATCATTATACCCAAACATATAATAGGCATCTACACCTAAGGACAAATCGGAGCCATTCAACGCATCGGATGAAGCCAATCCTACATTGGCCCCTAACTTGAAAATTCCTTGCGCTTTGCCACAGAAGGAGATTCCAACAATAAGAACCACAGTTAATAATAGTTTTTTCATGATTAATAGCTTTATATTTACATTTTAAAAAGAGTATTCAATACCAATATTGAGAGAGTTAAATCCGTTGACATTGTAGAAATAGTCTTGTGCCGAATGATCTACTTCTGCAGTAATTACCTGAAAGGAAGCCAATAGATTAATCATTCCCAAATTGTACCCAAACTTAGGTCTAAAGTACATTCCTGTATCCGCATCTCCCGACACATTAAGGGCAAATCCAAGATCTAAACCTGCAAAAAATGCATGATCCATAAAATGATAACGAGCAGTAGCGGTAATAGGTAAAAATGAATTACTATCGTTCTCGATTCTAATTGTTGTATCACCTTGATGACGGAAATAATAACCGTCTCCGGAAAAATGGGTATACCCAACCAAACCTCCTACTTCAAGATCTTCTGCAACTTCAACTAAATAAGTACCATAAAACCCAAAATTAAAATTGGAAATATCTGTCGTCCCGCTCAGTGGAAATCCTACATCCGCTCCAATTTTAAACCCTCCTGTCTTTATTTTTTCTATCATATCATTACTTACTTCTTCACTATCAGTTTGAGCCTTAGCAGCAATAATTGACATGGACATAAAGATGGCTAAGCATACAATTCTTTTCATACGTATTTTAATTTTAATGAATTACTATTTAGTTAATTGGAATTTTAATCATTGTTTCTCTTACCGTCAACAACACTAACAAATTTACTTATATAACTTATTTAAAACACTTTATCTGCATATTTTTTTTACAATCCCTACGAAACCCCCTTCTAATCTGTATTTTAAATTTTGAATATTCCCTTAAAATAATAGTACATTTAGCCAATGAATTGGCAAAACGCGCTTCAAGATTACAAACACTATTTAAAGATAGAACGGGGCCTATCCCAAAACTCTATTGATAATTATGAGTACGATATCCTAAAGCTCATTAATTATTTACAGCAAAATGATATTTCTGTTTTACCTCTAGATATTACAAAGGAAACAGTTCAGCCTTTCATTTATGAAATCTCCAAAAGTATCAACGCCAGATCGCAATCACGATTGATTTCTGGACTGCGAAGTTTTTTTGGCTATTTGGTATTTGAAGAATATAGAGATACCAACCCAATGGACCATATTGAATCGCCTAAAATTGGTAGGAAACTACCTGACACTTTAAGCGTTGACGACATAGACCATCTTATTGCCGCCATAGATTTAAGTAAAGACGAAGGTGAACGCAACCGAGCTATTTTGGAAACACTTTATAGTTGTGGTCTTCGTGTGAGCGAGTTGACCAATCTAAAATTGTCTGATCTCTATTTTGAAGAAGGCTTTATAAAAGTAACTGGAAAAGGAGATAAACAACGCTTTGTGCCTATTGATCCACAAACACAGAAATACATCAATATTTACAGGAAAGAAGTGCGCGTTCATCTTCCAATAAAACCTGAATTTAAAGATACGTTGTTCCTTAACCGAAGAGGCAGACAGCTTACTAGAGCCATGATTTTTACCATCATCAAGCAATTGGCTGTTACAATCAATCTTAACAAAAGTATTTCTCCCCACACTTTCCGACACTCCTTTGCAACACATTTATTGGAAAATGGTGCCGATTTAAGGTCCATACAAATGATGCTTGGCCACGAAAGCATTACCACAACAGAAATCTACATGCATTTGGACAGAAGCCACTTAAAAGAAGTACTGATGACGTATCATCCTAGAAAACCAAAGGAAGAGGAAAACGAGGGAGAAGGTATTAAAGAACAAATCGATTCTGACAACTCTGGTAAATAACAAAAAAGGCATCCGAATTGGATGCCTTTTTTATGATTAATTTTCTTAAGTTATTTAGCAATGTTTACCGCTCTAGTTTCTCTAATTACGGTAACTTTTACTTGTCCTGGATAGGTCATATCTGTTTGGATTTTTTGTGAAATCTCAAAAGACAATTTAGCCGCTTGATCATCAGAAACCTTTTCACTTTCTACAATCACCCTTAGCTCTCTACCAGCTTGGATAGCATAGGCTTTGTTTACACCGCTAAATCCAAAAGCAACATCTTCTAAGTCTTTCAAACGTTGGATGTACGAATCCAAAACTTGACGTCTTGCCCCTGGTCTTGCTCCTGAAATAGCATCACACACCTGAATAACTGGCGCCAATAAAGTCGTCATTTCTATTTCATCGTGGTGAGCTCCAATGGCATTGCAAACTTCTGGTTTTTCGCCATACTTTTCTGCCCACTGCATTCCCAAGATAGCGTGAGGTGTTTCAACATCTGCTTCGGAATCTGGCACTTTTCCTATATCGTGCAATAGTCCTGCACGTTTTGCTAATTTTGGATTCAAGCCCAATTCCGCGGCCATAACTCCACAAAGTTTTGCAACTTCTCTGGAGTGCTGCAATAAGTTTTGACCATAAGAAGAACGGTATTTCATACGCCCGACCAATTTGATCAATTCTGGGTGCAATCCATGAATACCTAAGTCGATTACTGTACGCTTACCAACTTCGATAATTTCCTGCTCAATTTGTTTTTGGGTCTTTTTAACCACTTCCTCAATACGGGCAGGGTGAATTCTACCATCGGTAACCAAACGGTGTAACGATAAACGTGCTACTTCACGACGCACAGAATCAAAACAAGACAAAATGATAGCTTCTGGTGTATCGTCTACTATAATTTCAACACCTGTAGCGGCTTCAATGGCACGAATGTTACGTCCTTCCCTACCAATGATTCTTCCCTTCACATCATCCGATTCAATATTGAAAACTGATACACAGTTATCAATAGCCTCTTCGGTACCAATACGCTGAATGGTATTAATAATGATTTTCTTGGCTTCTTGCTGAGCGGTTAGTTTAGCCTCTTCAATGCGGTCTTGAACATAAGCCATAGCATCTGATTTTGCCTCATTTTTAAGAGACTCTACAAGTTCTGCTTTAGCGTCTTCTGCAGACAGTCCAGAAATCACTTCCAGTTGCTTGATTTGGCTTTTGTGAGCCTTTTCAATCTCAACTTTCTTCTTTTCCAAAAACTCCAAACGAAAATCGTAATCCTTGATCTTATCTTCAATGGATTGGTTAGCCTTTTTATGCTTGGCCAACTCATTGGATACCTGAGATTCCTTATCCCTAGTACGCTTTTCTGCTTCGGCAATTTTCTTATCGCGCGATAAAATCACCTTTTCATGCTCCGATTTCAGCTCAATAAATTTCTCCTTAGCCTGAAGTATTTTGTCCTTTTTGATAGATTCTCCTTCGGCAGTAGCCTGCTTGATGATTCCTTCGGCCTCTTGCTTTGCATTGGCGACAACTTTTGATGCATTGTTCTTTTCAAGAGTCTTTGCAACAATATATCCAATGACTACACCAAGTACCACGCCTCCTACAATCAATAAAATTGTGTTCATTTCCATGTTTAGTTAGTTAATATATATAAAAAAGCCTACATCGGTTTAACATTTTGTATAAACTCCTTAAAAACAAGTTTAGGGCTAACAAGCTGATCAACCCTCTGTTCAGAGACAGCTCGGTTTTACAACTTAAACTCACCCTTTTTAAAGAATTAACGTTGAGTTTATCAAAAAAAATAACCAATGTAGGCAGTAACCTTATTTTATTTAAAGAACGTTATGAGTTTAAATGTAGCTGCAGGAGTTCATCCAGGGCCAACAACTTGTTTTCCACCTCTTCGCTTACATTTTCTCGATCTATAGATTTTTGCTCTAATTGGGAGGCAAACTGCAAGGCACACATGGCCAATACATCTTGCTTATCCCTTACAGAATAATTTTGCTCAAACTGGCCTATCATTGCTTCAATCTTCTTCGCCGCCTTTCGCAACCCTTCCTCCTGGCTTGGAGCTATTGTTAAAGGGTACACCCTGTTTGCAATGGAAAGCTTTATCTTAAGCTGTTCTGACATACATCATACAATTACATTATTCAGACAATTGCGCAATACAGTGGTCAATATCCCTGATTAATGCGTTTATTTTGAGCTTCGTTTCTCTGTTATCTTCGTCACTGCCCAGTAAGGATTTTGCTACCTTGAGCGCTTCGTATTTTTCAACCCAAGCACTTATTTCTTCCTGGTATTGTAAATTCTTTTGCTGTTGAAGAGCTAATTCCTGCGAAAGCTTAGCATTTGTTTGCCTTAAAACCTCGAGTTTGTGCAAAAGCTTGCTAATTTTATTCTCTAAAGAATCTACAATCTCTTCAATTTTACTCATTTGCAATATCCACTACTGTCTCAACAAAGTTAACATACCAAAACAAAAATCACAATTGTTTTACAATAATTTTTAAAATAATTAATTATAGAATGTAAAGTGCTGTTTTCTACTATTTATGGGCAAACCCTTTTGAAGATTAGTACCAAATTAATATTTTAGCCTCTCAAATTTGCTTATGAAAAACACCCTATTTTTCCTACTGTTACTGTGCCATATCAGCTTTTCACAAACCGAATACCCTCAGGACTATTTTAGAAATCCTATGGAGATTCCAATTGTGCTTGCTGGGACCTTTGCCGAGTTGCGTCCCAACCACTTTCATGCCGGATTGGACATAAAAACACAACAGCGCGAAGGACTAAATGTGCATACTTCGGCACCGGGATATGTGAGCAGAATTAAGATTTCGCATTTTGGCTATGGAAAAGCACTATATGTCACCCACCCAAATGGTTACACCACAGTATATGCCCACTTGCAAAAGTTTTCAGATAAAATTGAAAAGTATATCAAGGAGTGTCAATATCAAAAGGAAACCTACGAAGTAGAAGTCTTCCCTACGCCAGATGAACTTCCTGTGACACAGGACGAAATCATTGCACTTTCAGGAAATACCGGAGGTTCTTTTGCTCCCCATTTGCATTTTGAAATTCGCGATAACGAAGAGCGCCCGATGAACCCCATGCTATTTGGTTTGGATGTAAAAGACTCCCGAAAGCCTACCATAAATGGGATTTTTGCGTACGCTAAAAATGAAAAATCGCATGTAAATGGGTCTCAAAAACGAATCGAGCTTCGATTGATTCCAACGGCAGGCAGCGACTTCAACGTTGAAGAAATTGAAGCCTTAGGAGATATTGGATTCGGAATTAATACCTACGACAGATTGGATGATGCGCCCAATAAAAATGGCGTAAACAGCATTCAGTGTTTTTACAACGGAAGTAAACATTTTGAAATTGATTTTAAACGCTTTAGCTATTCAGAAACGAAACATATCAACCGCTTGATAGATTTTGAAAACTATAAGACCAAGCATAATTACATCCAAAAACTCTTTGTTGAACAAAACAATCCATTGAGCCTTTATAAAGATGTGGAAAACAACGGCTATGTAACTATTCAAGACAGTACATCCTCTATATATAAAATCCGGGTAAAGGATTTTAAGGACAATGATGTTTGGATTACCATTCCTATTAAAGGAACCGAACTTGAGTTGCCAAAACAAGAGGAAGACATCAAACCTATGTATTATGCGTTGCCTGGAAAAGCTACCAACTTGGAAAAAGGTAATATTTCAGTTTATATTCCCCAAGGAACCTTTTATGATGACACCTATTTGGATTTTGATGTGAAAGCAGACACGCTTTTGTTAGGCAAAGATATTGTTCCGCTTCAAAAAAGTTTCACCATTAAATATGATATCAGTAATTATCTAGATGACGACAAAGAGAAGCTTTACATTGCCGAACTAACAGGTTATAACAAAACGCCAAGATACCTCACTACCTCCCGTCAAGGCGAAACCCTTGCTGCTAAAACAAAATCTCTGGGGACTTTTACCCTAGAATCCGATTTGGTACCACCAACCATTACACCCGTAAATTTTTACGATGGTAAATGGATGAGCAATGCCTCTGAATTAAAGGTGAAAATTGGTGACAAAGACTCAGGCATCAGCAACTATCGCGCAACCATTAACGGAAAATGGATTTTAATGGAGTATGAATACAAAAAAGGCACTTTGACCTATAACTTTGAGGATAACATTATTAGTGATACAGAAAACAATTTGAAGGTCATCGTTACGGATAATGTAGGAAATAGTTCTACATTTGAAGCTACGTTTTTTAGAAAATAAAATCTCAACTATTGAAACCTAACGTTTATCTCGTAATTTTTGCATTTTTCTGTTTCTCCCTTTTAGGATTTTCGCAGCAGGCTACTATTAAAGGAGTTATTTTGGACGACACCCAACTTCCGGTGCCAAATGTTTCTATAAAAGCAGGTGCCTCAGGCACTTCTTCCAACAGTAATGGATTTTATGAGCTAAAAATTCCTTCCAATACAAAGGTGACCATTGAGTTTACTCACCTCTCCTACAAACGTGTGGTGGTGACCTTCAACCTTAAAAATGGGCAAGAATTGGAGTTCAATCCTGTGATGAAGGTGGATGTAGAGCAAATCGCTACTGTGGTTATTAATACCAATACCAGACAATCTGTAAATGGGGTTACCACAATTACCCCAGAAGTTATTAGAACCATTAAAGGCGCACAACCGGGAGTTGAGAATATTTTGAAGACACTTCCAGGAGTCAATGTTTCCAATGAATTGAGTACGCAATATTCTGTTAGAGGTGGAAATTTTGATGAAAACTTGGTGTATGTCAACGAGATTGAAGTCTACAGACCGTTCCTGATCCGTTCTGGGCAACAAGAAGGTTTGAGCTTTGTAAATACCGATTTGGTTCAAAATGTAGATTTTTCCGCCGGTGGATTTCAAGCAAAATATGGAGACAAGCTTTCTTCTGTGCTTGACATCACTTATCGTACGCCTGTTAAATTTGGAGTTCGAACCGATTTAAGCCTACTTGGCGGAAGCGTTGCAGCTGAGGCCATCAGTAAAGATTCAAAGTTCTCTGGAATTGTTGGATTACGTTACCGCGACAATAGTCTGCTTATCAATTCCATGGAAACGGAAACTAATGTGCGACCAGTATTTGCCGATGCCCAAACCTATTTGACTTATAAATTTTCAGATAAATTTCATTTGAATTTCTTAGGAAATTTCTCTGTCAACAAATACCATTTTGAACCACAGAACAGACAGACCAACTTTGGAACTTTAACCGACCCTATTGCCCTTTTGGTATTTTATGAAGGTCAGGAAAAGGACGAATACGTTACCAATTTTGGGGCATTTAAAGCCAATTACTTTGTGTCCGATAAATTGACCTTAAAATTAATTGCTTCTGGATATCACACCACAGAGGAGGAATATTTCGACATTTTGGCCCAATACCGTCTTGGAGAAGTCAACAGTAGTATTGGAGATCAAAATTTGGGAGAAGTGGAATTTAGTGAAGGGATTGGTTCACAATTGACACACGCCCGAAATGATTTAGACGCCCTTATTTTTAATGCTGAACACAAAGGAGATTACAAACCAAGTGAAGACACCACTATTGAATGGTCTGTAAAATATACCCATGAAGACATTAGAGACCGTTTGGTAGAATGGGAAGTTATTGACAGTGCAGGTTTTTCCATCACACCTCCTACGCTGCACATTCCCAATAACCAGCCTTACAATCCATACGAAGGTCCTTTGGTGGCGTTCCAAAACGTGCGAGCCACAAACAAGGTTCAGATCGATCGTTTACAGGCCTATGCCCAATGGAGCAAACGCTCAACTTTAGGAAATCATGAGGTCTTTTATAATTTAGGAGCTAGAGCCCATAATTGGACAGTGAACGGTGACGGGGTTGAAACCGTAACCCAAACAGTTATTAGTCCTCGTGGACAATTTGCCATAAAACCAGATTGGGATAAAGACATGCTCTTTAGAATTGCTGGAGGATTGTACTATCAACCGCCTTTCTATAGAGAACTTAGGGATTCTTCCGGAGTGGTGCAACCTCATGTAAAAGCCCAAAAGTCTACCCATATCGTACTTGGGAATGAATACAGCTTCGAGCTTTGGGACAGGCCTTTCAAATTGGTTTCCGAAGCCTATTACAAGCACCTTTCAGATGTGAATCCATATACATTGGAAAATGTTCGTATTCGCTATCGCGCAAAGAATAATGCCAAAGCATACGCCTATGGATTGGACATGCGACTTAATGGAGAATTTGTAAAGGGAACAGAGTCTTGGTTCAGCTTTGGATATTTAAAAACTGAAGAAAACATCGAAGATCAGGGCTATATTGCCAGGCCTACAGACCAACGTTTAAAGTTTGGAATCCTATTTCAGGATTATGTGCCAAGCATCCCAGAACTTAAAATGTACCTGAATTTGGTTTACAATACGGGAGTTCCTGGAGGTTCGCCAAGTTATGCCAATCCTTATCAATACCAAAACAGGCTTCGCGACTACAAACGCGCCGATTTGGGAATCAGCTATGTATTGGTCGATCAAAACAAAACTTACGATAGTTGGAAGCGTCATTTTAAAGACCTTACCTTAGGATTTGAAATCTTCAACATGTTTGATGTTCAAAACTCCATTACCAATACTTGGGTGAGGGATGTTTACAGCAAGCGTCAGTATGCCATTCCAAACTATTTAACGCCTAGAGTTTTCAATGTAAGGTTATCTGCTCGTTTATAACCTCAACCAAGCTGCCTATATTTTTGTAAATTAGAGAAGCTAATTCACAACCTTAAAAATATGGGCAATAGACGATCATTCATAAAGGCTTCAGGGATTCTTTTAGCGGCAAGTGCCATGCCTCTATCCAGTTTTATGATTCCCCAAAGGAAAACAAAATTGGGAGTAGCTTTGGTGGGTTTGGGCTATTACAGTAAAGATATTTTAGCACCAGCTCTTCAGTTAACCAAATATTGTGAGTTGAGAGGTATTGTAACCGGATCCCCTGAAAAAATTCCTATTTGGCAGAAGAAATACAATATCCCGGATGCCAATGTTTACAATTATGAAAACATGCATACCATTGCTAATAATGACGATATCGATATTGTCTACATTGTCCTTCCCAATGCACTTCATAAACCGTATAGCATTATTGGAGCCGAAGCAGGGAAACATGTGTGGTGCGAAAAACCCATGGCTTTAAATGCTTCGGAATGTGAAGCCATTATCCAAGCCTGTAATAAAAACAAAGTGCAGTTAACCATCGGTTACCGTCTTCAGCATGAACCAGTAACCCAAACCATCATAAAATGGTCACAAACCAAACCGTATGGCGCTATAAATTCCTTATATGCTGAAGCGGGTTTCTATAATAGAGCAAGCGACCATAATAATTGGAAACTTCATAAAACTTTAGGTGGGGGCGCTATGTATGACATGGGAGTGTATCCACTCAATGCGGTTCGTTATGCTACAGGACTGGAACCAATTTCTGTGAGTGCCTCCCACGAATATACACGTCCAGATATTTTCACTGCTGATGAAATTACCCATTTCAACTTAGAATTTCCAAATGGCATAACGGCTCAATGCAAAACGTCTTTTGCTGAAAACATTAATACCATGAAAGTTGACTGTGCCAATGGCTGGTACAAAGCCGAACCTTTGCAATATTACAGCGGGGTTAGTGCACAAGGAAGCGATGGACAAAAAGTATCACCATTTCAAGGAAACCAACAAGCCAAACAAATGGATGATGACGCATTGGCAATCATTAATAAAACGTCACCAATAGTTCCTGGTGAAGAGGGTTTGAAAGATATTAAAGTGGTGGAAGCCATCTACAAATCGGCGGCACAAAATGGAAAAAGAATTACAATAGCTTAGTATCCGCATAGGTTCAGAACTTAATTTTCAGCTTAACATTCCATAGTCAATCTTCGAGTAATTTGGAATAACTATTCAATAAGAATACTTTATATTTATACCAATAAATGACGTGTCACATTGAGAAATATACAATATCTTATACGCATTAATTTTAATACTTTAAAATATTGTTTTAAGCCCATGGTTTTTACCATGTTTTATCTCTTTGTTTTGGGGTGTACTACAACCAATTCCACAGATAAAAATGATAATTCTAGGGAACGTATTTCCATAAATGAAGGTTGGAAATTCATGAAATATGAATCGGAAACATTGGCCGACAATCTCATTTATGATGTAAGACCTCCAATTAAAAATGTTGATGACACCAAAGAAGCGGATTCCAAACCAACCGAAGCTGTTGAAATGGCTACTTCTGCCGAAGTTCTAAAACCCTATATTTTACCAACCGCTAATCCTTTTATTAAGGACAGTAACAAGCATCACGAAAGACCACAGGGTAATCCTGGAGAAAACTTCCCTTTTGTACAAACCAATTTTGACGACAATACTTGGGAAACGGTGGATCTGCCCCATGACTGGGCTTTTAAAGGTCCTTTTATGAAAGGTGATGATGCTGAAGTTGGCGGCGGCATGGGACGGCTACCTAGTAATGGAGTGGCTTGGTACAGAAAGCAATTGGAAATTCCCGAAACAGATAAAGAAAAATCTATTTTTTTGGACATAGATGGAGCCATGTCCTACGCCATGGTCTGGCTGAATGGTCATTTAGTTGGAGGTTGGCCCTATGGTTACAATTCATGGCGATTGGATTTAACACCATATATCAAATTTGGAGGAAGTAACCAACTAGCAATTAGAGTTGATAACCCAAACCATTCCGCTCGTTGGTACCCTGGAAGTGGGATTTATAGAAATGTTTGGCTAACCAAAACCAACAAAATCCATGTTGGTCAATGGGGAACATATGTAACTTCCAAAGAAGTTTCTAAAGACTCCGCAACCATCGATTTTGAAATAGCTATCGCCAATGATTCCTTAATAAATGAAACTGTCGATGTCGTAACAGAAATTTATCCCTTGGAAAATGGCTTCAAAAGATTAGGATTAAGAGCTGCGAGCATTAAGGAAAATAACATAATCCTAAACTCTAACAGTCAAACAACAATAAAAGGATCAGCCGTCATAAAAAGTCCAAAACTATGGGGACCACCACCAACCCAAACACCAAATCTCTACAAGGCGATTACAACTATTCATTCTCAAGATGGCACTATTATAGACAATTATGAAACTGTTTTTGGCATTCGCGAAGTTATTTTTGATGGCGAAAAAGGACTTATAGTGAATGGAGAACCTATAAAAATACAAGGTGTTAATCAGCACCATGATTTAGGCGCTTTGGGAGCAGCCTTCAACCTAAAAGCGGCCAAACGTCAATTGGAAATACTAAAAGAGTTAGGATGCAATGCCATTAGGATGGCGCACAACCCTCCTGCTCCAGAACTTTTGGAGTTAACAGACCAAATGGGATTTTTGGTAATTGATGAAATATTCGATAGCTGGGAACGTAAAAAAACACCTCATGATTTCCATCTTATTTTTGATGATTGGTTTGAAGCCGACACACGCTCTTTTGTGCGACGAGACAGGAACCATCCTTCCATAATATTATGGAGTTTTGGCAATGAAGTTGGAGAGCAGTATACAGATGAAGAAGGTGCCAAAGTGGGTGGTAAATTAAGTGCTATTGTGAAAAGTGAAGACCCCACACGGCCAACAACCGCCTCCATGAACTATGCCAAGCCCAACATGCCCTTCCCTTCCATTATGGATGTTATCAGCTTAAACTATCAAGGAGAAGGCATTAGGGATGCTCCTGCTTATTCTCATTTGCAAGGCATCAAAACGTCTCCCTTATATCCAGCCTTCCACGAAGCATTTCCAAACAAAGCTATTATCAGCAGTGAAACGGCTGCGGCCTTAAGTTCTAGAGGAACTTATCTGTTTCCAGTGACAGGAGATATCAGTTCTCCTATTTCAGATGGTATTGGAGGTGATCCCAAAACTGGTTATGTCAGTTCGTATGAATTGTATACTGCCAATTTTGGATCTTCCGCAGATAAAGTATTTGCATCGCAGGACAAACACCCCTTTGTAGCAGGGGAATTTGTCTGGTCCGGATGGGATTATTTGGGAGAACCTACTCCTTACTATTCATCTAGAAGCTCCTATTTTGGACTTATTGATTTGGCAGGCTTTAAAAAGGACCGTTTTTATTTATACCAAGCCAGATGGCGACCTGATTTACCCATGGTACACATTCTTCCTCATTGGAATTGGCCAGAACGTATCGGACAAATTACTCCTGTGCATATTTTTACCTCTGGAGATGAAGTAGAATTGTTTTTGAATGGGAAATCCTTGGGACGCAAAAAGAAAGGACTTTTTGAATACCGTTTACGTTGGGATGATGTTGTATATAATCCGGGAACTCTAAAAGCTGTAGCTTATAAAAATGGCCAATTTTGGAGTGAAGAAACTGTTCACACCACTGGGGAACCTTCAAAATTGGTATTAAAAACAGATCAGGACGATTTGTTCTCAAATGGGAAAGACTTGGTATTTATAACAGTAAAAATCACGGACAACAAGGATCATTTTGTGGCCAATGCCAACAATCCCATATCCTTTACAATTGAAGGCCCTGGTGAAATAGTTGCCACTGACAACGGAGATCCTACAAATTTGACCTCCTTTGCTTCCACAGAAAGAAATGCATTTAATGGATTGGCTCTGGTTATTATTAAAGCAATGAAAGGTGCAAACGGCCAAATAAAAGTTACGGCGAATTCTAGTGGTTTACAGAGTGGTTCTGTAACCATAAATTGCCAATAAACAGGATCACGACTATTTACCTATAATCCAATAAAAAAGGAGTATAAAATTTATACTCCCTTTTTTTTTATACGTTTTGAAATATTAGGCTTCCGGTTCCTCATTTTTACCTCCAAACAAACGCTTTCTAAAACCACTGAATAAAGCCACAGCTCCAACGGCAATAACTTTCCAAAATTTTAGAAGCAATGCAAAAAAGCCTGCTTTAGCCAGTACTTTACCTGCAATAAGTCCACCAATTCCATAGGCAGCCACTTCGTCTAAATCAGGGTTAAAATCGGAGTAGCGATTACCTTCTGAAAATCTTACACTCTCAATAATTTGATCTCTGTCTCGGTTGAATGTATCCAACATATCAATATCCCCAATGGCATTCAAATTAAGGTATCCCTTTCTCCCCAGCACTCTAATGTTATAATTCAACGTATTGATATCTGTTCCTTCAAAATGTAATTCCTTGGCCCAGTGCAGCTTTTTAGTCACATTATCATAGTACGGTGCAGAGGCCCATCCTACCAATTCCATTTCGCCATACCCCTGTGCCACACGCTCGGGATTACCTGCTTTGATATCGTCCTGCATTTCCTCTAAAAGATCGTCATAATCCAAATCTTCAGCATCTTCATCTTCGATATAACCTTCTTCGGAATACCCTATTTCTACACAATAGGTAAAATTATCACTAAGTGGAAACATATTCTCCGGAAATAACAACCCTAAGGTTTCACTTGGTGGATTTTCCCAAAGTTCTGTAAGCACGTAATTACTTTGTTCTGGATCTAGATATTTAAAGCCTTGAGGGACTTCCAAAGTGGCAATGCCATCCTGCAAAGTGATAGTTCCCTTTTGAAATTCAAAGGAATTGTTGATGCTATCTGTGTAAAACTTTACAACATCCAAGTCAAAGGAAATGGTGTCAGTTTCAGTTTGGGAATAGCCCAACTGTAATAGCATTAAAAAGCATAGGTTAAGTACAATCTTTTTCATGATTTAAGATTAGGTTTGGTTATTGTTAAAAAGTTGAAATATAAAAAATAATGCCCCCTTTTGACCAATAAATCTTAACAAATAAAGAAAATACTTAACCTATGAATCTAACTTAATATTTGTCAAACCTATAGCACGTTATCCATAATCTCCTGAACTACCTCAGGATTCAAGAGTGTACTGGTATCTCCAAGATTAGAAGTGTCGTTACTCGCAATTTTACGAAGAATACGACGCATGATCTTACCACTTCGTGTTTTTGGCAATCCTTGGGTAAACTGAATTTTGTCCAATTTCGCAATAGGTCCAATACGATCGGTTATCAATTGGTTGATCTCCTTACGAAGGTTCTCATGGTTTCTGCTTTCACCTGTATCTTTCAAAGTTACATAACCATACAAGGCATTTCCTTTCACGTCATGAGGGAAACCAACAATTGCGGATTCTGACACTGCAGGGTGCTCGTTGATGGCGTCCTCAATTGGTGCTGTTCCAAGGTTATGTCCAGAAACAATAATTACATCATCTACACGACCTGTGATACGATAGTAGCCAACTTCATCTCGCAAGGCTCCATCCCCTGTAAAATATTTATTTTCAAAAGCCGAAAAATACGTGTCCTTATACCTTTGGTGATCTCCCCAAATGGTTCGGGCCATAGAAGGCCAAGGGAATTTAATGCACAATTTCCCATCTACTTGGTTGCCTTTTATTTCCTGTCCATTGTCATCCATTAACGCAGGTTGTACCCCAATAAACGGCAAGGTGGCATAGGTAGGTTTTGTAGGTGTTACAAAAGGAATAGGTGTGATCATGATGCCTCCTGTTTCAGTTTGCCACCAGGTATCAACAATAGGGCTTTTCCCTTTCCCTATGGTATCGTTGTACCAGTGCCAGGCTTCTTCATTGATAGGCTCACCAACCGACCCCAACACTTTCAAGGAAGACAAATCATATTTATCAACCAATTCCACACCTTGTTTTGCTAGCGCTCTAATAGCTGTAGGTGCTGTGTAAAACTGGGTGACTTTGTGCTTCTGAACAATTTCCCAGAAGCGTCCAAAATCAGGGTAACTTGGTACACCTTCAAACATTACGGTGGTGGCACCATTTGCCAACGGTCCGTATACAATGTAGCTATGCCCCGTAATCCAACCTATATCGGCAGTACACCAAAAAATGTCATGTTCTCTATACTGAAACGTGTTTTTAAATGTGTAGGCTGTATAAACCATATAACCTGCCGAAGTATGCACCATTCCTTTGGGTCTTCCAGTAGAACCGGAAGTATATAGAATGAATAAAGGATCTTCGGCATTCATGATTTCCGCTTTTCCTTCTTTGGAAGCCTGATCCAATAAAGGTTGCAACCAATAGTCACGACCTGCTTCCATATGAATCTCTTCATTAGTGCGTTTGGCTACCAAAACACTTTTTACGGAAGGACAATTCTGTAAAGCTTCATCTACAATTCCTTTTAAATCGATAGTTTTTGCTCCTCGATACGAACCATCTGCAGTAACCACCAGTTTACATTCACTATCATTGATTCTTGTAGCTAATGCTTTGGAAGAAAAGCCTGCAAATACCACCGAGTGAATAGCCCCAATTCTAGCACAGGCCAAAATGGAAATTGCCAATTCAGGAATCATCGGCACATAAATACAAACACGATCACCTCTTTGAATGCCCTGTTCTTTAAGCACATTGGCAAACTGATTCACACGTTCATAAAGTTGTCTGTAGGTAATGTGTTCTGCTGGTTCATTTGGGTCATTCGGTTCGAACAGAATCGCGGTTTTGTCCCCTCTCGTAGATAGATGTCTGTCGATACAGTTTTCTGTTATGTTCAATTGAGCCCCTTCAAACCATTTTACTTCCGGTTTGGTAAAATCCCAACTCAGGACTTTGTCCCATTTTTTTCGCCACAAAAAGTGTTCTTCTGCAATTTCTTCCCAAAAATTTTCAGGTTCCCTTACCGACTTTCGGTACACTTGGTAATATTCTTCTAAATGTTTTATATGATAATGACTCATGTATTAAATTTTGTATCCCAATTTTGACAAATTGAGAGAATTGATTTGGTTCTAAGTTATAAAAATTATGTTTAGAGACAGTTCTTTTTCTACCGACAACATTTTTCTGTCGACGGAAGTATCCTACTCAAAAGATTAACGATAAATCCTATTCTTTCTTATTGAAAAAGGCCTCTTCCTCTTCGGACAACAACCTTGAATGAATCAAAAACCTTACACCCAAAGGTATTTCCAGAGAGAAACTAGCCCCTCTTCCCTCAGTGACATCTACTGTTAAATGGGTGTGTTTCCAATATTCAAACTGATCGCGATTCATATAAAAAGGAAGGTCCTGCAGATAGCCCAATAGCACATCGCTCTCATCAATATACATGTCTTCCTTTTCTAAAATCATTGGCGAGGATCCATCGCAACAGCCACCACTTTGATGAAAAATAAGCGCTCCATACTTCTGCTTTAGTGTCTCTACTATTTCAGCGGCCTTTTCTGTAATTGCTAATCGTTCCATAGTTATAAGATAAAAAAAAGGCTGACTTTGGGGACATCAGCCTTCTTCAATTGCTATCAATTACTTCTAAAAAAAGCCTAGTTTATTCTTGTCATAAGAAATGAGCATATTCTTGGTTTGTCGGTAATAGTTAAGCATCATAACATGGTTTTCTCTACCAAATCCTGATTTTTTATAGCCTCCAAACGGTGCATGCGCAGGATAGGCGTGGTAACAGTTTACCCAAACCCTACCCGCTTTTATTGCTCGAGGAATTTGATACAATTGGTGGGCATCACGTGTCCATACACCTGCTCCCAATCCATAAAGTGTATCGTTTGCAATTTCTATAGCTTCAGCTTCATCCTTAAATTTGGTCACACATACCACCGGTCCAAAGATTTCCTCCTGAAATACGCGCATTTTATTGTGTCCTTCCAAAATGGTTGGCTTAATGTAAAATCCATTAGCAAAATCACCATCCAACTTATTGGCCTCTCCTCCCGTGAGTACTTTAGCTCCTTCTTCTTTCCCTATTTTTAAATAAGATTGAATCTTTTCATACTGATCGTTCGAAGCCTGAGCTCCAACCATTGTACTAGTATCATAAGGATTCCCTTGGACGATGGCATTGGTTCTTGCAATAACGCGCTCCATAAACTTATCGTAGATATCCTCTTGAACCAACAATCTGGAAGGACACGTACAAACCTCTCCTTGGTTAAAAGCGAACAATACCGCACCTTCAATGGCCTTGTCTAAATAGGCATCATCTGCATCCATCACACTATTGAAGAAAATGTTAGGTGATTTCCCTCCCAATTCCATAGTCACAGGATTGAGATTTTTAGACGCATATTGCATGATTAATTGTCCTGTGGTGGTTTCACCAGTGAACGCTACTTTATCCACCCTTGAACTCGATGCCAATGGTTTTCCTGCTTCCGGACCAAAACCATGCACTACATTAACAACACCGGGAGGAAACACATCCGCAATTTTTTCCATCAACAAAGTAGCTGAGGAAGGGGTTTGTTCGGCTGGTTTCAACACCACGCAGTTCCCTGTAGCCAAAGCTGGTGGTAATTTCCATGACAACATTAAAAGAGGGAAATTCCAAGGAATGATTTGCCCCACCACTCCAAGTGGTTCTTTTATATTCATGGAAAGTGTATTAGCGTCCAATTCGGAAGCCGTCCCTTCTTCTGAACGAATACAAGCTGCAAAATAGCGCCAATGATCTACCGACAATGGCACATCGGCATTTAAGGTTTCACGGATTGGCTTCCCGTTATCGCAGGTTTCCACCAAAGCAAACTCTTCCAAATTGGCTTCAATAATATCGGCTACTTTGTTCAATAATAAAGAGCGCTCAGTGGCCGAAGTATTGCCCCACGCTTCTTTGGCTGCATTGGCCGCATCCAAGGCCAATTCTATATCCTCCTTTTGCGATCTAGGATACTTAGCGATTAAGCTATTATCAACTGGTGACGTGTTTTCAAAATAATCGCCCCCAACAGGTGGCACAAACTTGCCGTTGATAAAATTGTGGTAGGTGTCCTTAAATTTTGGTTTAGAATAACTCATTTTTTTAACTTTTTAGGTTTAACTTTTAAACAACTCCAAATCAAAACGTTACAAAACAAACTAAAATTGTCATGTTTACAATTTGAAGCGTAAATATTTGACTATTGTGTAACTTTTATAAATATATTTTATCATATTAGCAATTTATTGAACATAATTATCATATTTTTGAACAAACCTATCATTTCAACCTTTTTTTGAATAATTTGAAAATCACGCTATGAATTCCTTGTTGAATAAACATAAAAAACACAGGAAACTAACCACACTTGTAGAGAACAGAACAACCTATAATGCGGACTATGCCGAATTGAACATTTACGAAACCCACGCCTATGCAGAACAGGTTTCCTTAACATTCGATTTCCCAATTATTGCCAGTATGCTTACAGGTAAAAAAGTGATGCATTTGGACGGCATGCCTGCTTTTGATTTTTATCCGGGTGAATCGGTGGTGATGCCTACCCACAAGGAAATGGTTATTGATTTTCCTTTGGCAACTGCTGAAAGCCCAACGCAGTGTTTGGCTTTGGGAATTGATGAAGGCAAAATAGATGAAGTGGTAGAAAAGTTTAATCAGAAGGTGACTATTGAGAATGAGAATAATTCATGGAAACTGAATGAAACGGCCTCTCACCTAATCAACAATACCGATGTAAACCATTTGGTGGAGCGCTTGGTGTATACTTTTACCAATAGCAACAAATCCAAAGATGTGCTTTTGGATTTGATGATTCAAGAGTTAATTGTAAGGTTATTACAAACAAAAGCCAAGGCCTTTTTACTAAATGACCCTGACCATATGTTTAATGATACCCGTATTGGAATGGTCCTTAAGTATATTAAGGACAATCTTACCAATAAGGATATTACCGTGGATGTATTGGCTGAAAAAGCCTGTATGAGCACCTCACATTTTCATAAGAAATTCAAAAACACCCTCGGTATTTCCCCTATAGATTACATTAACTCCGAAAAAATCAAGTTCTCGAAAAAGTTAATGAAGGAAATCAAGGATTTTAGAATGTCTGAAATTGCATTTAAATCAGGGTTTAATAATACCAGCTATTTCAACCGACAGTTCAAAAAGCTGGAATTGATGACACCGCAACAATTTAAGGCCTCAATCACTAAGTAATTATTGCTTTAAAAAGTCTGCAAACCATTTTGCCGAAGCTTTAGGTGTGCGCTCCAAAGTATCAAAATCTACATAGTGCATTCCAAAACGCTTGCTGTAACCTGACGCCCATTCAAAGTTATCCATAAAAGACCAAGCAAAGTAGCCTGTTAGGTTCACGCCTTCTTCAATAGCTTTGGAACATTCTTCCAAATAACCTTTAAAGAATTCCACTCGTTTTTCATCATTGACTTCTCCATTTACAAGTTGGTCATCATAAGCACAGCCATTTTCGGTAATGACAATATTTGGATGATCATAACGATCGGAAATCCAATGCAACAATTTTCTACAGCCCCAAGGCACCACAGCCCATTGCATTTCGGTTAATTCCCAATTGGGATCCAGTGCTAAATTCACATCTTGATCCTCACTCAAACCTCCGTTACCATAAACCGAACCTGCATTGATTTGCTTAGCTTCCGAAGCCAACATGGTTGTATAATGGTTCAATCCAAAAAAGTCCGTAGATCCTAAAAGCATTTGGCGTTCTTCCTCAGTAAACTTAAGCAAACGGTCTCCCAAACGGTCTTCCATACATTTTGGATATTTTCCAAAATAAATGGGATCTGCAAACCAAGCCAAGAAGAATTCCAAAGCACGTTGAGCAGCCTTTTGGTCTTCAACCGCATCGGTTAAAGGCTCTCTCCAATCACAATTATTGGTAATGCCAATTTTTCCTTCTTGTTCCTTTTGAAATTTAGTTCTGTAAAGCTGCACGGCCTTGGCATGGGCAATCAAAATATGGTGTCCAGCCAAATAAGGCTCTGTATTGGAAATACGTCCCGGTGCAAACACGCCTTGGCCGTAACCCAAAATAGCCACTACCCAAGCCTCATTGAACGTAATCCAATGTTTTACACGATCTCCAAAACGCTCAAAACACAATTGCGCATAGTCAACAAACACATCGGTGATGTCCTTGTTAAGCCAACCGTCCATTTCCAACTGAAGTGCCAAAGGCAAATCCCAGTGGTACAAAGTCACCCAAGGCTCTATGTCATTTGCTAAAAGCTCGTCAATTAACTCTGAATAAAATTGAATACCCTTTTCATTGATTTCGCCTCGTCCCTGAGGAAAAATACGCGACCACGAAATAGAAAATCGGTATGCCGTAAGCCCCATTTGCTTCATTAGGGACACATCTTCCTTCATTTTATGGTAATGATCACAAGCGACATCGCCCGTATCTCCTTCAAACACTTTACCCGGTATTTGGCAAAAAGCGTCCCAAATAGACGGCCCTCGACCATCTGTATTCCATGCACCTTCAATTTGATAGGAAGAGGTTGCCGAACCCCATACAAAATCCTTCGGAAATTTCATTTTTCAGTAGTTTTTATTGAGTCGGCAAGTTATTTATTAATGTGCAGACATGGTAGTAATATTTTGTCAAAATTGAATAAAATATAATAGCAACAGTAAGAAACTTTCTCTAATGTCCCTGCGCTTCTTTGGCACCACTCGGAATCCTGATCAATTCCACAATTTCTTGAACATCCTCTGGCGGTGCTTTTGTAAACTTCATGATGACAATAGACACTACAAAATTGCAGAGCATTGCAATACTTCCAAAGCCTTCAGGAGAAATACCAAACCACCATTCACTTTTATCCGGAAGCTCTTCATCCAACCAGCCCAATTTGTATTTGATCATGTAGAACAGCATTAACGAAATCCCCACAATCATTCCGGCAATAGCCCCTTCTTTGTTCATTCTTTTATAGAAAATCCCCAAGATAATGGCTGGAAAAAAGGAAGCGGCGGCCAATCCAAATGCCAAGGCCACAACAGCCGCAACGAAATCTGGAGGATTGATACCAAAATACCCAGCCACACAAACCGCACCAACAGCCGATAATCTTGCCGCGATGAGCTCTCCGTTTTCGGAAATGTTTGGTTTGATGATTTTTTTGATTAAGTCATGAGATACTGAAGCAGAAATCACCAACAGTAAACCCGCAGCTGTAGACAAAGCTGCCGCCAATCCACCGGCTGCTACAAGGGCAATCACCCAATTTGGCAATTTGGCGATTTCCGGATTTGCCAATACCATAATATCATTATCAACCTTAAGTTCATTTTGAGTTTCATCTGCCACATAATTGATGATTCCATCATTATTTTTATCCGTAAAGGAAATCAAACCTGTAGTTTCCCATTTTTTGAACCAATCCGGAACGGAAGCATAGGCTTTATTGGAGACCGTTTCAATCATATTGGTTCTTGCAAATACAGCCACAGCTGGTGCCGTGGTGTACAAAATAGCAATAAGCAACAATGCCAAACCTGCCGATTTACGGGCATCCTTTACCCGTTTCACCGTAAAAAACCGAACAATAACGTGTGGTAATCCAGCCGTTCCAACCATCAAAGCTAAAGTAATGGCGAAAACATCCGTCAACGATTTTGAGCCGTTGGTATATTCCGAAAAGCCTAATTCGGCACTGAGGCCATCCAATTTATCCAATAAATAAGTTTCGGAACCATCCGCCAACTGACTTCCAAATCCTAATTGCGGAATCGGGTTTCCCGTCATTTGAATGGAAATAAAAATGGCCGGGACCATAAAGGCGAAAATCAACACACAATACTGAGCAACCTGTGTATAGGTAATCCCTTTCATCCCTCCCAATACAGCGTAAAACAAGACAATAAGCATCCCGATAATCACACCGGTATCTATATCCACCTCCAAAAATCTCGAAAATACTACGCCAACGCCACGCATTTGTCCTGCCACATAGGTAAAGGACACCAACAATGCACAAAACACAGCTACAATTCTAGCGGTTTTAGAATAATAGCGATCGCCAATAAAATCTGGCACGGTAAACTTCCCAAACTTCCTCAGATAAGGTGCCAACAACAAGGCTAATAGCACATAGCCCCCAGTCCAGCCCATAAGATAAACGGAACCGTCATACCCACTAAAAGAGATGATTCCGGCCATGGAAATAAAGGACGCCGCACTCATCCAATCGGCAGCGGTGGCCATTCCATTGGCCAAAGGAGAGACACCTCCACCCGCAACATAAAATTCGTTGGTAGATCCTGCCCTGGACCAAATGGCAATGCCTATATACAATGAAAAAGTTACTCCTACCAAGATATAGGTCCACATTTGCACATCTACTGTCAAAAAAATATTATTCATCATAGCCATATTTTTTATCCAATTTGTTCATCAATCTCACATACACGAATATCAAAACCACAAACACATACATAGAGCCTTGTTGGGCAAACCAAAACCCTACTTTAAACCCTCCAATTTTTATGGCATCCAATTCCTCTTTTAATAAAATTCCCGCACCATAGGACACCGCGAACCATATGACCAACAAAATGAGTACATACCTAATGTTTTCTTTCCAATAGGCTTTAGAACGTTCCTTATTATTCATTTGATTTTAATTTTTTGAAGATATTTTTGCAATTCTTTCACGACCCTAGGTGCCATGATCAAAGTGGCAATCATCGTGGGGAATGCCATCAAGGCAAACACACCATCTATTAAATTGATTACTAGACTCAACTTAGTGGCAGCACCAAGGATGATACTTCCTATATAGACATAATTGTAATAGTGTTTTTTATCGGCTCCAAACAAAAAGGACATGCACTTTCCTCCGTAATAGGAATAGGTAAACAAGGATGAGAAGCTGAATACGGCAATACATAATAAAAGGAGATAAGTTCCTATATGTGGAATTGCCTCAGAAAATGCCATGGCAGTTAAGGATACCCCATTTTTCTCTGAAGATTGCCATACTCCTGTTGCCAATATGGCCAAAGCCGTCAAGGTACACACCACCAAGGTATCAATGGCAGGACCTAACATAGCCACTAAACCTTCTCGCACCGGTTCCGATGTTTTGGCGGCACCATGTGCCATGGGGGCTGTCCCTATTCCAGCTTCGTTGGAAAAAGCGCCCCGACGAATTCCCAAAAGGATCAATCCACCTACCATGCCTCCCAGAAAAGCATCACCCTTAAAATTATTGGCTGAGAAGGCATCTGTAAAAATCAACATTAAATATTTGGGGACTTCCTTAAAATTCACCGCAAGAATGACCATGACCAA
Source organism: Mangrovimonas sp. sgz306409 (assembly GCF_059735265.1). Lineage (NCBI taxonomy): Bacteria > Pseudomonadati > Bacteroidota > Flavobacteriia > Flavobacteriales > Flavobacteriaceae > Mangrovimonas > Mangrovimonas sp. sgz306409. The sequence goes on along the minus strand of NZ_JCAPEU010000004.1, from coordinate 47,667 downwards.
GCCAAAATACAACACCACCATGCTCGGCACTAATTTGGAGGCTGTTTGACTAATGCGTTTCAAACCTCCCAATACCACCAAAGCCGTTATGGATGCCAAAACAATTCCCAAGACAATTTTGGATTTCCAATCTACAGCAATCCCATTTGGAATCAACAAAATATCATTGATGGCTTGCGCCAATTGGTTAGCATTAAATACTGGCAATGCTCCAACCAACCCAGCCATGCTAAAAAAAATGGCCATTGGTTTCCAAGATTTTCCCAACCCTTCGATAATAAAGTACATAGGGCCTCCTTGCAATTCACCTGCACTATCTGTTCCCCTATACATAATGGCTAAAGTGGACGTAAAAAACTTGGTAGACATCCCAACTACAGCACTAATCCACATCCAAAATACAGCTCCTGGCCCGCCAATGGAAATGGCCACTGCAACCCCTGCGATATTCCCCATACCAATGGTTGAAGATAATGCGGTGGTCAAGGCTTGAAAATGACTGATTTCTCCAGGATCGTTAGGATTGTCATATTTTCCCCTTAAAACCTGAACGGCGTGACCAAAAAGCCTAAAGGACATAAATCTGGATAGCACCAATAAATACAAGCCTCCCCCTATTAACAATATCAATAATGGCAATCCCCAAGCAAGCGAAGAAAAGTCGGAGACGAGTTGGTTAAGTTGGTTCATATTGGCTTTCGTGAGTGATAAATGTAAGAAAAGCCAATGAATATTTTGAGTTTTATATTTTTTGTAACATGATTTTTTAAGAATTTCCTATTTATACTCTTAATTTTCTAAAGAGAAAACATAAACCCAAAACTGATACGCATGGCATCCCGTTTAAACGTATCGTCAAAATAGATCCCATCAATATTTCCATCGAAATTTACGGACTTCACCCCATAGTCAACTTCCAAACCTAAGGTCATTCTATCGTAAGCATCGTACATCAGGTTAAGGATACCATAATAATGTCTATGACGGAAATCTCCTGCGATATAGTCCAATTCAGCTTCCGTTTCATCAATAACAACATAGCGTTCGGAATCATCCGTACTATAACGAGTGTACCCAAAAACCGCATTGCCGTGCAGCTTTTCATTGAAAAAGTATTCATAGGTTACCCAGCCACCAAAGGCCAAGGTTGCCTTAAAATCATTTCCTACCGCTGGATATCCGTCATAGCCAAATCCGGAGATGGTGGTAAGATAATAGGAGATGCCTTTCCCCCCTACCAACTGAAATTGGAAACAGTTACGGTCAACCGTATGCTTACCACTAAACGTCGCACCATAGCCAAAAAAGTTATCTACTTCGTCGTTAAGTTTATACTTGATGTTTCTTAGAATAGAAGACAAACGTAAATGTCCCCAAGGTTTCTGATAGGTCATTGCAAAGGTGACATCTGGTGTGGATTGATGCGTATCATCCAAAAAAGGCTGAATCTCTTGAAGGGTAAAATAATCATCTTGAGGCGCTTCCATGCTTATTTCATACTTCCACTTTTCATCATTAAAAGTATTCATATACTTTACATGAGGATTCCGAACCCAGATTCCTGAAGGAGGTCCTTCCAACTCCATAATATTGGGCCAAAGATCTTCATCCCCAAAATTATTCCAATTTTGTCCAATCTGCCAATGTCTGCTTTCCACATAGGCCTTTCTTAAGCGTACATGTCCATTGCCTCCCCAAAAATCGGATTCTACTATGGCCTTAATTTGCTGTCCATTTGGCATCACTATAAACGTTGACCACCTAATCTGTGTTTGGTACATATCAACATTAAGACTTGTTTCGTCATCGTCTCCAAATACGTCAATGTAGCCAATGTTAAAGGTGTCATTGCCCTGAAGCCCTCCAAACAAATCCAAATAACCATTCAGCTTCATATTTACCCCCAAACTACTTTTAAATTTGGGAGCACCTTTAATAGAATCTTTAGAGGTTATGGTGAGATAGGGATCTTGTGCGAAACAATCTGTGGTAAAAAACAGGCACAACAAAAAGCTAAGGGTAAAGAGTGGTTTCATGGTTAATTAATTTACGATTAAAGTTAAAAAAATTAACACACAACCACACTAACTTACTCAAAAAGAAAAAGGTAGCTTTCAGAAAGCTACCTTTTATAAAATCCAAAATGGAGTATTGTTTTTATTTTAAATATTCCAAAACATTGGTTTCTATTCTGTTTTGGATATCACTTACATCTCCCTTCACGAAAGTTTCTCCTGTGATGTTTTCGAAAAGCTCAATATATCGTTCACTTACCGTTGTAATGTACTCATCTGTCATTTCTGGAACCGTTTGCCCTTCCAAGCCTTGGAATCCATTAGAGATTAACCATTGACGCACAAACTCTTTAGATAATTGCTTTTGTGCTTCTCCTTTTTCTTGGCGCTCTTCATAGCCTTCGGCATAAAAATAACGAGAAGAATCAGGTGTATGGATTTCATCGATCAACACAATTTTACCGTCCTTGGTTTTACCGAATTCATACTTGGTATCTACTAAAATCAAACCTCGAGAAGCTGCAATTTCAGTTCCTCTTTGGAATAATTTACGCGTGTAATCTTCCAATACCAAATAATCTTCTTCAGAAACAATCCCTCTAGCCAAAATGTCTTCACGGGAAATATCCTCATCGTGGTCACCTTGCTCCGCTTTGGTTGCAGGAGTGATGATTGGCTGTGGAAATTTATCATTTTCCTTCATACCTTCCGGCATCTCCACACCACATAACAGACGTTTTCCTGCCTTATACTCTCTAGCAGCGTGACCAGACAAATACCCACGGATTACCATCTCAACCTTGAAAGGCTCACATAAAGCACCTACCGCTACATTAGGATCTGGAGTAGCTGTTAACCAGTTAGGTACCAAATCTTCCGTTGCTTTCATCATGTTGGTAGCAATTTGGTTTAAGATTTGCCCTTTGTATGGAATCCCCTTAGGCATCACCACGTCAAAAGCACTTAAACGATCTGTTGCAATCATGACCAATTGCTCGTCATTGATATTGTATACTTCCCTAACTTTTCCTTTGTAAACGCTCTTTTGTCCAGGAAAATTAAAATTGGTGTCTATGATAGTATTACTCATAAGGTCTTAAAAATTGTCTGTATAGTTTGATCAATAAAAATTAACCCGTTTGGATTAATCGGTGCAAATTTACAAAATAGTTAAGCAACCTGTATCATTAAAAAAGGTTACTTACATCAAAATTTACAGGCTCAAACTATTCCCTGTTTTCAATGCTTTTATAAGCCTCAATGACCTTCTTCACCAATTTGTGACGAATCACATCCTTGTCATCCAAGAATACCATCCCTACCCCTTCTACATTCTTTAAAATGAGTAAAGCTTCCTTAAGACCTGAAATGGTACGCCTAGGCAAATCGATTTGTCCTGGATCTCCCGTCAATAAAAACTTGGCGTTTTTCCCCATTCGGGTCAAAAACATTTTCATTTGGGCGTGAGTGGTATTTTGACCTTCATCCAAAATCACAAAGGCATTATCCAAGGTTCGTCCTCTCATAAACGCCAAAGGCGCAATCTGGATCGTCCCATTTTCAATAAGCGTCGTCAATTTTTCAGCAGGAATCATATCCCTTAACGCATCGTACAAAGGTTGCATGTAAGGATCTAATTTTTCCTTTAAATCCCCTGGTAAAAACCCAAGATTTTCCCCAGCTTCCACAGCTGGCCTTGTAAGGATGATTCGTTTGACCTCTTTGTTTTTAAGAGCTTGGACGGCTAGCGCAACTCCCGTGTAGGTTTTTCCAGTCCCCGCAGGGCCAATGGCAAAAACCATGTCGTTTTTACGCATACTTTCCACCAATTTACGTTGGTTTAGGGTTTGGGCCTTTATCAGTCTTCCACCCACACCGTGTACAATGGTTTCTCCACTTTGCTCCGAAGTTGTGTAATCATCAGTGCTTTGGCTAGTCAACACACGTTCTATAGCGTTTTCATCCAGTTTGTTGTATTTGCCAAAATGGCCCATCAACATAGTAAGGCGGCGGTCAAATTCTTCGAGTAAATCTTCGTCGCCATAAGCTTTAATTTTATTGCCTCTTGCGACAATCTTCAGTTTGGGAAAGTACTTTTTAAGAAGTTCGATATTTACATTGTGCGCTCCAAAAAACTCTTTTGGAGCAATTTCTTCCAATTCAATTATAAGTTCATTCAAAAGCTAAGTGATTTAGTACATTATTCTGTTTTTGTTTTATTAGTTTTGTGGTAAATAAAACGGGCGCCATTTTTTTAATTCTCAGAATAAAAATAGCAGAAATAAATTGTAATTAAATTGACTTCGGTTATTTTTATTTGAATTTTTTACACAATGGAAAGCTACATAATTTTAATGAAATTTAGGTTAAAAAACTATCAACAATTTTAAATGGCAATTATCACATTAACGACCGATTTTGGAGAAAAAGACCACTTCGCCGGAGCCGTTAAAGGCGCTATTTACAGTCAACTTCCTGACGTTCGCATTGTTGATATCTCGCATTCGGTGTCCCCTTTCAATGTTCCTGAAGCTGCCTATATCATCCAAAGTGCCTACAGCAGTTTTCCAAAAGGAACCATCCACGTTATCGGGATTGATTCTGAATTAAACCCTGAAAACAAGCACATTGCCATTAAATTGAACGGCCATTATTTTATCTGTGCGAACAACGGCATTATGAGCATGATTTGCTCCGAAATTGCGCCGGAGAAAATTGTGGAAATCAACATACACGATAAAATTGAAACCAATTTCCCTGTGCTGGATGTGTTTGTAAAAGTGGCTTGCCATATTGCCAGAGGTGGAACCCTTGAAGTGATAGGTAAAGTAATCAGTGATATCAAACCTATTAAAAACCTAACTCCTTTTGTTAATGATGAAAAAAACCAGATTATTGGTAACGTCATTTACATTGATAACTACGGAAATGTGGTAACCAACATCAAGCGTAAATTTTTTGAATCCATCCAAAAAACACGTGCATTCGAAATTTCGGCACGCAGCTACAAGTTCAAGGAAATTTACAATAAATACAGTGATGTTATCAACTTCGACATTCCTGAAGAAAAACGTTACGACCAAGGAAAAGGGCTCGTGGTGTTCAATTCTTCCAACTATATAGAAATTGCCATTTACAAAAGTAACAGCAGCACAGTAGGAAGCGCCTCTACCCTTATGGGACTGCAAATGCGGGATACGGTTACCATCAACTTTTTTTAGCGCAATGCCCCTTTAATATTTAATTAACTAAATTACACATATGTTTGTACGGATCGTGAAAATGAGTTTTCAACCCGAAAAAATAGACACATTTCTTTCCAATTTTGAAGCCAATAAAACTAAAATACGAGCTTTTGAAGGCTGTCAGTTTTTGGAATTGTACCGAGATAAAACCAACCCCAACATCTTTTTTACATACAGCTATTGGGACACCGAAAACGATTTGGAAAACTACAGACATTCAGAATTGTTCAAAGGTGTTTGGGCCAATACCAAACCTCTCTTTAATGCCAAACCAGAAGCTTGGAGCGTCGATAAGTTGGAATCATTGGCTTAATACGTTCCTTCTCTCAAAATCTTCAAAGGCAATCCCATTTATTTTTTTACTTTTAACACCTAAAGTCAAGAAATGCTAGCTATACTTAAAAAAGAAATCAATTCGTTTTTTGCCTCCCCCATAGGCTACCTTGTTATTGCGTTGTTTTTATTGCTCAACGGCTTATTTTTATGGGTCTTTAAAGGCGATTTTAATATTTTGGACAATGGTTTTGCAGACCTGACCACCTTCTTTACCCTAGCCCCTTGGATTTTGATTTTCTTGGTTCCCGCCATTACCATGCGAAGTTTTTGTGATGAGAAAAAACAAGGTACTCTGGAGCTTCTCCTCACAAAACCGGTGAGCCAAATTCAAATTGTGTTGGGCAAATATTTAGGTTCCCTGCTGTTAATTGTCATGGCTTTATTACCCACGCTGCTTTATGCTTATAGCATTTACAAACTGGGAAACCCAGAAGGTAATTTAGATGTGGGCAGTACCCTTGGTTCGTATTTTGGATTGTTGTTTTTAGCCGCCGCTTATACTGCCATTGGTATTTTTTCTTCGACACTTACCGACAACCAAATAGTGGCGTTTATCAGTGCTGTATTTTTATGCTTCTTCTTCTATTTTGGATTTGAAGGGCTTTCCAGTCTCAACCTGTTTGGTGATACCGTTTACCTAGAAAAACTAGGGATGGACAACCATTTTAAAAGTATGAGCCGAGGTGTTTTGGACACTCGGGATTTGCTCTACTTCTTGAGTATCATTGTGATTTTTGTGTTGCTGACTGCTAAACGCATCCAAACAAAAAACATCAATAAAAAAGATATCATAGGGCTTTCCACTTTTGTAATAGGTTTATTGGTTTTTAATGTTATTGCCCAAAGCATCTACAAAAGATTCGACCTTACTCAAGATAACCGGTATACACTTTCGCAAGCTGCTTTAAATACAGTTGCAGAGGTAGATTCGCCTTTAATTGTAGATGTGTTTTTGGAGGGAGATTTCCCTTCGGAATTTAGACGCTTAAAAGAAGAGACCCGTCAAATTTTGGAAGAGTTTGCTCTATACAATTCCGATGTAACCTTTAATTTCATCAATCCTGTAGCCGATGAAGCAACACGTGACCAAAATATCCAACAATTGGCACAACGTGGTCTACAGCCCTTTCAATTATCGATAAAGGAAAGCGGCAAATCGTCACAAGAACTTATTTTCCCTTGGGCTTTGGCCAGCTATAATGAGCAAACGGTTAAAATTCCGTTGCTGAAAAACAATATTGGAGCCACAGACCAAGAACGTGTGAACAATTCCATTCAGCATTTGGAATATGCCTTTGCTGAGGCTTTCAAAAAACTTACCACCACAAAAGATAAAAAAATAGCCATCCTCAAAGGAAATGGCGAACTGGAAGACATTTATATCGCCGATTTCTTAAAGACCTTGAAAGAGCATTATAATATTGCGCCTTTCACCATGGACAGTGTTGCCAATGCTCCTGAAAAAACGTTGAAACAGTTAGAAGGTTATGATCTGGTTATTGCAGCAAAACCAACCGTTCCATTTTCCGAAGAAGAAAAATATGTATTGGACCAATACACCATGAACGGTGGTAAAAGTTTGTGGTTAACGGAAGCTGTGATTATGGATAAGGACAGCTTGCTGAATGAAACTGGACGCGCCATTGCCATTATGAGGGATAATAACCTAAATGATTTCTTCTTTAAATATGGAGTTCGTATCAATCCTGTTTTGGTTAAGGATATGTATTCGGCGCCAATTACTTTGGCGATTGGAGAAGGTAACAATACGCAGTTTCAGCCACTACAATGGCCATATTCGCCTTTAGCTGCCAACAACCCCAACCACCCTATCACCAACAATATCAACTTGGTAAAATTTGATTTCGCAAGCCAAATAGACACCTTAAAAAATGGTGTTGACAAAACCATTTTGTTGAGAAGCTCAAGCCTTACACAGTTAGAAGGTGTGCCAAGGGAAATAAGTTTAGAGATCGTTACCCAAGAGCCTAATCCGGAAACCTTCAACAAATCTCACCAAACCTTAGCTGTTCTTTTGGAAGGCGAATTCACTTCGGTATACAACAACCGCGTAAAACCTTTCAAACTTTCTGAAGATAAAACTACCAGTGCCCCCACCAAAATGATAGTAGTGGCCGATGGTGACGTGATCAAAAATGACGTGGTTAGAAACCAACCTCAGGAATTAGGATTTGATTTCTTTACCAAGCGTAATTTTGGCAACAAGGAGTTCTTGGAAAATGCCGTAAATTACCTTTTGGAGGATGATGGACTTATAAACATTAGAACCAAGGAAATTGATTTGGCCTTTTTGGATCCTCAAAAAATAGCCGAGCAAAAAACCAAGTGGCAGCTTATAAATCTTGTACTTCCACTCCTTTTGTTGGCGATTTTTGGACTAGGTTTCAACTATGCCAGAAAGCGAAAATACACTTAACAGTTGTTAATAAGTTTGTTTTAATTTAAAAGTGGTTTAGGATATATTTGTAGGACAATCTAGTATATAAAAACAAATACATGAAGTTTATAGTATCGAGTACGTATTTACTTAAACAATTACAGGTTCTGGGAGGCGTCATCAACAACTCCAATACGCTACCTATTTTAGATAATTTCCTTTTTGAATTAAATGATTCCAAGCTTGTAGTTTCTGCAAGTGATTTAGAGACTACTATGTCTTCTGTGATAGATGTAGAGAGTGATAGTACCGGAAGTATCGCCTTACCTGCGCGTTTGTTACTTGATACTTTAAAAACATTCCCTGAGCAACCCTTAACTTTTGTGGTTGAAGACAACAATACGGTTGAAATTAGCTCTAACCACGGTAAATATGCTTTGGCATATGCCGATGGTAATGAATTCCCAAAAGCTATTGCTCTTGAAGACCCAAGTACTACAACTATTGCTGGTGATATTTTGGCGACTGCCATTAGTAAGACCATTTTTGCTGCTGGTAACGACGATCTACGTCCCGTAATGAGTGGTGTGTTCTTCCAGTTTTCAACAGAAGGTTTGACCTTTGTGGCGACCGATGCTCACAAATTGGTAAAATATACCCGTGAAGATGTAAAAGCATCTCAAGTGGCGGAATTCATTATGCCTAAAAAACCTTTAAATCTTTTAAAAGGAATTTTGGCCACCAATGAAGATGCCGTAACTATTGAATACAACGATTCCAATGCCAAATTCATTTTTGACAATTCGGAGTTGGTGTGTCGTTTGATTGATGGAAAATACCCTAACTACGAAGCGGTAATTCCTAAAGAAAACCCAAATAAACTATCTATAGACCGTACCCAGTTCTTAAACTCTGTACGTCGTGTGAGCATCTTCTCTAACAAGACGACTCACCAAATTAGATTAAAAATTGCTGGTGCAGAATTGAATATTTCTGCGGAAGATATCGATTACTCAAACAAAGCCGAAGAGCGTCTAACTTGTGATTACCAAGGAGACGATATGCAAATTGGGTTCAACTCCCGTTTCTTAACCGAAATGTTGAACAACCTAAACTCTGACGAGGTACAATTGGAAATGAGCTTGCCAAACAGAGCTGGTATTTTGACTCCTATTGATGGACTAGATGAAGGAGAATTGATTACTATGTTGGTAATGCCAGTAATGCTAAATTCGTAATTAACTGACCCAAAATAAGTGTTAAATAAAAAAAGAGCTCACAATTTCAGTGAGCTCTTTTTGGTTTATCTCTTTATAAAAATAACTAACTAATAAAATTAAGAGATAAGGGATATTTAGGAACTTCTCCGTTACTTGCTTTTATGGCATTAATGATTGGAAATGCCAATGAAATCAATCCTACTACAATCAAGGTTACAATTCCAAGACCCAATAAAAAAATCAAAGGAATACTTAAAAGTGAGTACACAATGATGCTTAATTGAAAGTTTACAATTTCCTTTCCCTGTTGGTCCATAGAATACACACAGTCCTTTTGGGTCAACCAAAGCACCAAAGGCACTATGAGCCCTCCAACACCAGTAAGACATGTCAACAACTGGCTTAAATGTGTTATTACCAATAGTTGTTTATCTTCTCTCATCGCTATTATTTAAATTGATTACACCTATTGGTAGGATAAATTTCAAAAACGTTACAAAGCAGATAAAATATTTTTATAAACTCTCATTGAAAACGAAAAAGGCCAATTCGCGATTTACGAATTGACCTTTTTCCATCTATATTAGTTTTTGTCTTACTTTAATGTAGAAGGACAAACATAATTGGTTACAGGAATACCTGCATTTTTAATGGCTGCAAATCCTCCTGCAACATCCACCAAATTGTGGATCCCACGGCTCTTTAAAATGGACGCTGCAATCACTGAACGGTATCCTCCGGCGCAGTGCACATAAAATGTTTGATCCTCCGGGAACTCTGCCAAGTGATCATTTAAGAAATCTAACGGCGTAAAATGAGCAGTCTCAATATGTGAGGCTGTAAACTCTCCTTCTTTTCTAACGTCAAAAATTGGCAAGTCTTCTTTTTCCATACGGGATTTCAATTCTTCTGCAGAAATTGAAACCAAACTGTCGGTTTCCTTTCCAGCTTCACTCCAAGCGTCAAAACCACCTTTTAAATATCCAAGAGTGTTATCAAATCCAACTCTTGACAATCTAGTCACGGTCTCTTCTTCTCTTCCTTCTGGGCACACCAATAATATTGGTTGTTTGGTGTCTTTTATCAAAGCACCTACCCATGGCGCAAAACCACCATTGATTCCAATAAAAATAGAACGTGGAATATGACCTTTTACAAAATCTTCCGGATTACGAACGTCCAACACGATAGCACCAGTTTCATTGGCGGCCACCTCAAATTCTTCAGGACTTAAAGCTCTTGTACCACGTTCCAACACCTCATCGATATCTTCGTAACCTTCCTTGTTCATTTTCACATTCAATGGGAAATATTGTGGAGGCGGCAACAATCCATCGGTTACTTCCTTGATGAACTCCTCTTTGGTCATGTCTGCTCTCAAAGCATAATTCATCTTTTTCTGGTTACCAAGGGTATCTACCGTTTCCTTCATCATGTTCTTTCCACAGGCAGAACCAGCACCGTGTGCAGGGTATACAATCACCTCATCTGCCAACGGCATGATCTTGGTACGCAAGCTATCATAAAGATATCCTGCCAAATCTTCCTGAGTCAATTCTTTTCCTTTTTGAGCTAAATCTGGACGCCCTACATCTCCCAAAAACAAAGTATCTCCACTAAAAATAGCGTAGTCCTTTCCGTTTTCGTCTCTCAATAAATAGGTGGTGCTTTCCATAGTATGCCCTGGTGTATGCAGAGCTATAATGGTAACATTCCCCAATTTAAACTCCTGACCATCCTTAGCGATAATTGCCTCAAAAGAAGGATTGGCATTTGGTCCGTACACAATTGGTGCTCCTGTTTGCTTAGACAAGGTAACGTGACCACTCACAAAATCGGCATGGAAATGGGTTTCAAAAATGTATTTGATGGTTGCATTATTTGCTTCTGCTCTATCTATATAAGGCTGTACTTCCCTTAACGGATCAATTATGGCCACTTCACCATTACTTTCTATGTAATAGGCTCCCTGCGCCAAACATCCTGTGTATATCTGTTCTATCTTCATAATAAATGATTTTCTTAATTATTCGCCTACAGCACTTTACAAAGTTACTATATGCTTTATTACCATTGAATAAATTCTTTAATTATAATATAAACTGCCATGATCAATATAAACCAACCAAAACTCTTTTTAAGCTTGGAATTTGTCACATATTTTGAAAGGGAGCCCCCAATCAAAATACCGATAATGGTCAATGCTGAAAACAACAGTAAAAATGTCCAATTGATGGTTTGCGTATGGACGTCTCCCAAAAATCCAATAAGGGAATTGATGGCAATAATCACCAAAGAAGTTCCCACGGCCTTCTTCATAGACAAGCCGGCCCAAAGCACCAATGCAGGCACATATAAAAATCCGCCGCCAGCACCAATAAGTCCTGTAATGACACCAATAACCATTCCTTGAACAAAGGTTTTGTAATATGGTTGCGGTTTATGGACTTCTTCTGTTTTTCCCTTCTTTTTAATCATGGAAGTAGCAGCCATAAACATGACCACCGCAAAAAATACCATGATTAACATATCCTTGGAAAGAACATAACCACCAACATTGAATATTTCATCGGGAATATGCGGCACCAAAAAGCGTCTTGACATATAAACCGCCAAAAAAGACGGAAATGAAAAGGCTAATCCGGTTTTAAAATCAACTTGTTTCTTCCTGTGCTTTTGAACCACTCCCACCAAGGAAGATGAGCCAACCACAAATAAGGAATAGGCTGTAGCCACAACAGGACTATAACCAAGAAGGTACACCAATAAAGGCACTGTAAGTATGGAACCTCCTCCACCTATCAAACCTAAAACCACTCCAATTACCAGAGCTGCAACATAACCAACTATATCAATCAATGTCTTTAATTTTGGTGCAAAAGTAATTTACTTACCGCAATTCATGGTAACATTGGTTACAGTTTATTATAGATCTAAGACTTTGATGCTGTTACGGTGAAGTTTGATATGCCCTTCCTTTTCCAATGATTTTAGAAGTCTAGAGATTACTACTCTGGAAGTATGCATATCATTGGCAATTTCTCTATGGGTTACATTTATAAGGTCATCATGATTGGCCATAGCCTTGTCCTTTAGGTATTTCAATACCCTTTTGTCCATTTTCAAAAAGGCAATGGCATCAATGGCTTCCAACAACTCCGTCATGCGTTCATTATAGCTCTGAAGAATAAAATTCTGCCAACTTTTGTACTTGGTCATCCATTCGCCCATTTTTTGAACGGGAATCATGATTAACTGCGCATCTGTTTCGGCAACCGCTCTAATTTCGCTTTTCTTCTGCTCCATACAGCAGGATAAGGTCATGGTACAGGTATCGCCTCTTTCAATAAAATATAGAATCAGTTCGTCACCCTCTTGATCTTCGCGTAAAATTTTAATGGCTCCAGAAATCAACAAAGGCATAAACTTGATGTACTCTCCTATTTCTATCAAAATATCCCCTTCCTTGACCTCTTTAAAGGTTCCAAATTCTTGAATTTCCTCAAGCAATTCATCTTCAAACAAATAACCGTAATATTGTTGTAACGCGTCCTTCATAAATGTATCTTCTAAGAGTTGTTAAAGATAAGATTATAAAACTAATGTACCACACCCCTATTTTCACAAATCCCTAGAAGAAATATATCGTATTGAATACCAAAACAAAACAACTTTAACCAGCATAAAAATACATGTAGAAGAAGAAAAATTTGAGGAATATTCGTTATATTCACCAAGAAATAACGATAGTGAAATCATGATATCCGTATCCGAAGCTTTAAACATATTAAACGGCATCAATATTCCCCATAAATCAGAAATATGCCCTTTGGATGAAGCCTTGGGAAAAGTCCTATATGAAGACATTTTTTCTCCTATTGATATGCCTCCGTTTCGTCAATCGGCCATGGATGGCTATGCCATAAAATGGAGTAATGCCAAAAGCTATACGCTAATCAATGAATCGAAAGCCGGCGACACGCTTAACCATTCTTTGAATGACGGGGAGGCAGTACGCATTTTTACGGGCGCTTTGGTCCCTGATGCTGCAGACACCATTATAATCCAGGAGCACGTTACAAGGAACAGTGATGCTATTACTATTGATAAACTACCAGAAAAGTCAGCCAACATTAGACCAACTGGCGAACAGATAAAAAAAGGGGATCTTGCCCTTGAAAAAGGAACTTGTCTTAACGAAGCCGCTATTGGCTATTTGGCCGGCTTGGGCATTCGTGAAGTAAAAATTCACACCTCTCCAAAGGTTGCCATTGTGGTTACAGGAAATGAACTACGTGCACCCGGAACGATTCTTAGGCCAGGAGAGATTTACGAAAGTAACGCTGCCATGCTATCGGCTGCTTTGAAAAAAATTGGTATCACCAATATAACAAAGTATAAAGTAGAAGATACTTTTGATGCTACTGTAACAACGATTTCCAAAGCCATTACTGCTTCAGATGTGGTATTTATCTCAGGGGGGATTTCTGTGGGCGATTATGATTTCGTAAGGGAGGCATTATTAAAAAACAATGTCGAAGAGGTGTTTTATAAAATCCATCAAAAACCGGGGAAACCTTTGTGGTTTGGACAGAGCGAAAGCGTCTTTGTGTTTGCGCTTCCAGGTAATCCGGCATCGGCTTTAACCTGTTTTTATATCTATGCGCTTCCTCTACTAAAAAAGTATATGGGATTTATTAATGGAGCATTACAACGCATACAGGCCAAAACCAAACGCGATATTAAAAATCCTTCGGGGAAAACATTGTTTTTGAAAGCCCATTTGGAACATGATGCCGTAGAAGTTTTACAAGGACAAAGTTCTTCTATGTTGCATACGTTTGCGCTTAGCAATGCTTTGGTCTGTATCCCAGAACATATTACAGAAGTATCAAAAGGTGACATTGTTGAATGTATCAAATTGAATGAACAATGAACATTAAAAGTAGGGTTTGGATTGAGAATGAGGGCAAAACCTTTTTAGGTTTCGGACGTATTTTACTGCTCAAAAAAGTGGAAGAAACCTCCTCTATCAATGCTGCGGCCAAGGCCATGAACATGTCCTATAAAAAAGCATGGAAATTGATGAATGACATGAACGATATTTCCAAGGAGCCCATTCTTATCAAAAATATTGGAGGTAAAAATGGTGGAGGCACTACCCTTACCCCTTACGGAAAAGCCTTGATTGAACAATTCGAAACCATCAACAACAACTGTATGGCCTATTTGGAATTGGAATTTAAAAAATTGGAACTATGAGCATGCTAAGCACAGAAGCCTTCATCCTATTTGCGTTCATCTTAATTGTGATTGCCTTTTTGTACGCTAGTGTTGGTCATGGCGGTGCCAGTGGCTATTTAGCCTTAATGGCCCTGTTTTCTTTTCCTATTACCTTTATGAAACCAACAGCCCTTTTACTGAACATTTTTGTATCAGGAATTTCCTTTTGGTTTTTCAAAAAGAACAAACACTTTAGGTGGCAACTGTTCTATCCCTTCGCTATTACGTCTATTCCTGCGGCATTTTTGGGCGGCTATTTGAGTATCAACCCATCTTTATACAAACAAGTTTTAGGGGTGTTTCTAGCCATCGCCATCATGAGAATTCTAGGGCTATTTGGTAAGGAACAAAACATTCAAAAGCCCATCAAACTACCTTTGGCATTGGCCATTGGTTTTGGAATCGGACTATTTTCCGGAATGATTGGTATTGGCGGCGGTATCATCCTAAGTCCTGTCATCATTCTATTGGCATGGGGAAACATGAAAGAAGCTGCGGCTGTTTCGGCACTGTTTATTTTTGTGAATTCCATTTCAGGGATTTTAGGTTTTACGTACAATCAGAATACCATTCCTATGGAATCTTTTGTATTTATTCCCATCGCTTTAATTGGTGGGGCCTTAGGCGCGCTCTACGGAAGTAGAATTTCTACCAATGTACAATTGAAATATATTTTATCGATAGTCTTACTGATTGCCTCCATTAAATTAATGACCTTATGAGTTTTGCGCCCAACATAACGGCTTATATTTTGTGCGGTGGCGCCAGCAAGCGTATGCAGGAGGAAAAGGGCTTGGTACTTTATAAGGGGCAACCATTCGTTAAACATGTCATCGACGCCGTGCATCCTATTACATCCAATATCTATTTGGTGACTTCCAATGAAGCCTATCGCCAATTTGGACTAGAATTGCTACCCGATATTTATAGTAACAAAGGCCCTGTTGGAGGTATTTACACCGCGTTGAAGCATTCTTCAACAGCAAATAATCTTATCTTGAGCTGTGACATTCCAGAAGTCTCTACCGAGGTCATTTCAAAATATATCATAACAAATCTTTCTGAAGCCGATGTAACCTATGTTAGCAACGGAACGGATAATTTTCCCCTTATTGCAGCTTATTCCAAGACATGTTTACCAATTTTTGAAAAAGCCTTAGCGCAAGACAATTTGAAATTGCGAAGCGCAATCGAACAATTGAATTGTAATCGGGTTATTGTTGAAGAGGAAGACCAATTGGCACTAAGAAACATCAATACAAAAGAAGAATTACAAACTTTAATCAATGAAACCCAAGATACCTTCGGGAACTAAATTGCAAATTATGGAAACAAACGAACTATATCCCATTTTTGTAAAAGTACACCAACTCAATGTGCTTATTGTTGGCGGTGGCAATGTTGGTCTGGAAAAGTTATCATTTCTATTGAAATCCAGCCCCCGTGCCAATGTAGAAGTGGTTTCTATAACTTTCCATGAAGAGTTGGTTGCATTGGCAAGTAAACACCCTAGTGTAAAGCTTACTCAAAAAGCCTATGACATTTCAGATTTGGAAAATAGGCATTTGGTAATTGGCTGTACCGATAATCTTGAAGTCAACTTACAGATAAATAAGGATGCTAAAAGTAAGCACCTTTTAGTGAACATCGCCGATACGCCAGACCAATGCGATTTTTACCTAGGCGGAATCGTGACCAAGGGCAATGTAAAAATTGCCATTTCCACCAACGGAAAATCTCCCACTACCGCCAAGCGTATCAGGCAATTTTTGGAAGATGTCATTCCTGAGGACATCAACCAATTGGTCAACAATCTTAACACCTACAGAAAAACCATTAAAGGCGACTTTGAAGAAAAAGTAAAACAAATGAACCAAATCACCAGTGGTTTGGTCAATAAAAAAGAATAATATGGCTGTTATAAAATATTTTGGTGCCGTCGCTGAAATTACACAGTGTACAGAAGAACATATAGAAGTGAATAATGAAACATTAAGTGACCTCCTTGAACACTTATTTAAGAAATATGAACTTCAGCAATTACCAATCCATATTGCTTTAAATGCCAATATAGTTAGCATTGAAGCCGAAACGGTAATAGCAAATACCGATGAAATAGCTTTATTACCACCATTTGCGGGAGGATAATTATGAACAGATACAGCAGACAAATTAATTTGCCTCAAGTAGGCATTTCTGGGCAGCAAAAACTTACCGATGCCAAAATATTGGTTGTGGGAGCTGGTGGTTTGGGCTGTGCTGTATTGCCTTATCTAACCTCGGCTGGAATTGGTACCATCGGCATTATTGATGGCGACACTGTTGATGAAACCAACTTACATCGCCAAACACTTTACAGCGAAAAAGACGTCAATCACAGCAAAGCAAAAACTGCTGCGGAGCATTTAAAGAAAAATAATTCAACAGTATCTATTGAAACCTATGATGCATTTTTAAATGGCAAAAATGCTTTGGACATCATTTCTAAATATGATTTGGTAATTGACGCTTCGGACAATCTTGCTACTCGCTATCTCATCAACGATGCCTGTGTGTTGTTGGACAAGCCGTTTATCCACGGCTCGGTTCATCAATTTGAAGGACAGGTCACGGTATGTAATTATCACAATGGCCCTACGTATCGTTGTTTGTTCCCCGAAGCCAATGGCAATGTTCAAAATTGTGAAGAAGCAGGCGTTTTAGGAACTACCGTTGGCCTCATAGGTATGCTGCAAGCCAATGAAGCCATGAAACTCATTTTAGGTATTGGCGAACTGTTATCTGGAAAACTATTGGTGTATAATGCCTTGACCTCGTCACAACACATCTTTTCTTTTTCTAAAAAGCAGGAGCCAGTTATTGACAAGGCATTTTATACTGTTCAATATTTAAACACGATTGTAAGCAATCAATCCATCACTGAAGCACTTCGAAATGATATTACCCTTATTGACGTTAGAGAAACAGGAGAATTGCCTTCTATAGAACACCCCAATGTGCTCAAGCTTCCGCTTTCTACCTTGGAATTAAATCTAGACAGTTTAAATCCTGAAAATATCTATGCTATTTTCTGCCAAAGTGGGATAAGAAGCAAGCAAGCAGCTAACATATTAAAGCAACAACAATTCAAATCCATTATATGTATCACCGATGGTGCCGAAGCCATTTCAAAACTATTGAAAAATGAAAAAAGTATTCATTGACGGTCCTATTTCACCGGAATTCATTTCAGAATCCATTCGTAAGCACCAATCAAAAACCGATATTGGTGCCCACAATATCTTTTTGGGACAGGTTCGCGCCGATGTGGTGAACAACAAAACGGTCGCTGCTATCGACTTTACCTGTTACGAAGCCATGGCCAATGAAATACTAACTGATATCAGGGAAAAGGCCTTCAAAACCTTTAACCTTACCTGCATGCATATTTACCATAGTTTGGGAACCGTGAAAGCTGGAGAAATTTGCTTTTTTGTGTTCGTTTCGGCTAAACACAGTTCGGAAGTCTATGAAGCTACTCGATATTTAGTGGACATTGTAAAGAAGAAAGTGCCTCTGTTTGGAAAGGAGATTTTTGAAGACGAAACCCATCAATGGAAAACCAATAAATAAACCATGGTAGACATTACCCATAAAATAAAAACCTTAAGAGTTGCCACAGCCCAAGCTGTAGTTAAAGTAAGTAAACAAGACACCATAGACGCTATCAAAAACAATATGGTGCCAAAAGGAAACGTGTTTGAAATGTCCAAAACTGCGGGACTATTTGCCGTAAAGAACACGCATAACATTATCCCAGATTGCCACCCCTTGCCTATTGAGTTTACTTCTGTTGAATTTGAAATTGAGGATCTTGACATCAAAATTGATGTTACCATAAAAACCATATACAAAACAGGGGTTGAAGTCGAAGCTATGCACGGCGCTTCCGTGGTGGCCTTGACACTTTATGACATGTTAAAGCCTATCGACAAACAGATTGAAATTGGCACGATTAAACTGTTGGAGAAAAAGGGAGGCAAAAGCAGTTTCAACAATAAACACAGATCGCAACTTAAAGCTTGCGTGTTTGTATGTTCCGATACTATTTCGGCTGGTTTAAAAGAAGACAGGGCAGGTAAAGCCATCATTGAGAAACTCGAACAAAATGATGTGGCCATTTCCACATACGAAGTGATCCCAGACGAGATCGATATTATTAGAGAGAAAACAATCACTAATTCCGAAAACCATAATCTTATCATTTTCACTGGAGGCACCGGTTTATCATTTCGGGATGTTACTCCAGAGGCACTGGAACCTATTTTGGAGCGACGTATTCCTGGCATTGAAGAGGCCATCCGCAGTTATGGGCAAGAGCGCACGCCTTATTCCATGTTATCACGGAGTGTTGCAGGAACACTAGGGGATTGTTTGGTTTTGGCCTTACCGGGATCTACCAATGGCGCTAAAGAATCTATGGATGCCGTGTTCCCTCACCTTCTCCATATTTTCAAAATTTTAAAAGGACAGCAACACGAATAGATGCAAAAAAACGATTCCATATTGACCGATAGTTTTGGGCGAAAGCACAACTATCTCCGCATTTCATTGACTGAAAAGTGCAATCTACGCTGTACTTATTGTATGCCAGCCAATGGCGTTCCATTGACTCCCAAAAGCCATTTAATGACGGCCGATGAAGTTTTTGATATCGCCAAGATATTTGTAGAAAATGGCGTGACCAAAATACGACTTACTGGAGGCGAACCATTGGTGAGAAAGGACTTTACAGATATCTTAAAACATCTTTCAACATTACCCGCAAAGCTGTCTATTACTACCAATGCCGTACTTTTGGACCGGTTTGTTAATCATTTCAAAACTTATGGTCTTCAAGATATCAACATTAGTTTGGATACACTCAATCCTGAGAAATTTCAACTGATTACCCGAAGAAATGAATTTCAAAAGACTTATCAGAATATCTTGCTTGCCTTGGAAGAAGGTTTCAACGTTAAAATAAATGTAGTTTTGATTAAGGGGTTCAATGATGACGAAATATTGAATTTAATTACTTTAACCAAAGACTTGCCAATTTCTTTAAGGTTTATCGAATTCATGCCTTTTGATGGGAACAACTGGAATAAGGACAAGTTGGTTTCCCAAGAAGAAATTCTCAATCAAGTACAAGAGCATTTTGGAGTTTCTGAAATTTCAACATTAGAAAACGAGCAAAATTTCACCTCAAGAAATTATAAAATCAAAGGATTTAAGGGTCAGTTTGGAATCATTAGTACGGTTACCAATCCTTTTTGCGATAGTTGTAACCGTGTTAGGTTAACGGCCGATGGCAAACTTAAAAATTGCTTATTTTCAAACAATGAAACCAATTTGCTCACAT
Organism: Mangrovimonas sp. sgz306409; assembly: GCF_059735265.1. Lineage (NCBI taxonomy): Bacteria > Pseudomonadati > Bacteroidota > Flavobacteriia > Flavobacteriales > Flavobacteriaceae > Mangrovimonas > Mangrovimonas sp. sgz306409. Next base: position 27,787 of record NZ_JCAPEU010000004.1, on the reverse strand, counting down.
CCCTTAGAAATAACGAATCTATTGAACCTTTAATTCAATTTGCTCTTTTTAAAAAGAAAGCCACTAGAGCAGGTCTAACCACTATTGAAGCATTCAACAATACCGAACTCCACAACAACCGAAGCATGATTACCATTGGGGGTTAATTTCCCAACAATCTTCTATTTTCTATTGAAAAACAATCTAGAGATTGGAATCAACATTAGTCCTGAAAATACGAAGACAAAAAAGGCATATCGCAATCCGAAAGCGTGTGCTAAATACCCGACCATTGGAGGGCCTATCAACATTCCGATAGTTCCATAAGTAGAAATAATCGAAATAGCCATTCCTGCGGAGTACTTTTGGGAAGTTCCAGCCAAACTGAAGGCCATTGGGAACACGGAAGCAGTACCAAAACCAACTAAACAGAATCCAAACAAAGCTGGCCAAAATTGAGGCCATGCGATAGAAATCAAAATTCCAATCGCCACACTAACGGCACTAATTGCAAAGGTTTTTGGCATTCCTAACAACTCAACCAAACGATCTGAAAAGAAACGTGACAACGCCATAAAGGTCATAAAAATTAAATACCCATAGGTAAAGACTTCAGCCTTGACCACTTCCTTAAAATACACCCCACTCCAATCGAACATCCCTCCTTCACACAAGGCTGCAAAAAACACCAAAAGTCCCAAATACAAGATAAAAGCATCAGGCTTGCCCAAAATCAATTTATTACCAGAAGGCGCTTTGTCATTAGTCAACGTAAAAAAGTAAGCTACAATGGAACAAACCAGAGTTACAATTGAAACAACCATTAAGTGAACAGGCATTCCAATATTAAGTTTCACCATTAAAGTTGAAAACCCAACACCTACCAAACCTCCCGTACTCCACAATCCGTGAAAGGACCCTACAATTCGCTTTTCATATTTCTTTTGCAACGTGATAGATTGGGTATTCATGGAAATGTTAAGAATCCTCATAAAAAAGGAAAACACACAAATGCTTGCCACCAGTAAAAACGGTGTTGTGACAAAACCTATGGCCATAAGTGCCAAAGCAAAACAAACAAACGCCACCACTAGCGGTCCACGGCTATTATATTTGGAGATCAACCAACCAGACACTGGCAACCCAATAATAGAACTGATGGGCATGGCTAAAAGAATAGTTCCCAATTCCGCCTCATTAAAATTGAAATAGGTTTTAATACTTGGAATCCTCGATGCCCAAGTAGCAAAGGTCAAACCAGATAAAAAGAAATAGGTATTTAAGGCAATACGTTGTTTTACTCTCTCTTGCATAACGAGACTTTGATAAAAATTCAAAATGAATTAAGCCTACAAAATTAAATGAAATTGAGTTGGAAATAAATTCTTAACCACTCAACTTAAAAAAATTATAGCATCCCTATTATCATTAAGTGCTATTGATAATGAATCAGATAAAACATAAATTTAATGCAAAGTTTGCATTCTAACCTTTAATTCAAAAACTAGCTTCAAACTTAAAAAGTACTATAACAGAGACAAAACACAGACCTTACAAAGGTTTTAAAATCAAAAAGTTACAATATTTAGTATCTTTAATAACTAACTGATACAACAATCAATTTGTTCCACAACTTCCTCTTCATTGGCTGATTTAAAAAGAATCCAAAACTTAGATCCTCTACGCGGATTTCTTGCACTAGTTGTCGTATTTAACCATATTGCAATGTTGTCTAGGTCTGCTGACTTGCCCAATCTTTCTCAATTTGCAATATGCAACCGAGGTCCAGAAGCCGTATTTGTTTTTTTTTCATTAAGTGGTTTCCTTATTATTGGGGGATTGTTTGATGAAAAGAAAAAACTTGGAACAATAAATATCAGAAACTTCTATGCAAGACGGATTTTAAGACTTTATCCTGTATATTATTTGGTATTATTTTTAGGCCTTTTTCTTTATCATGTATTACTTCCTGCTTTAAACATTCCATTTACTATTAACTACAACATTTTAAAAGCACTTGTTCTTAATATTGGTTTTCTCCCTAATGTATTTAAAGCCCTCTACCAACCTGGTTCTATTTTAAGCATATTATGGTCTATTGGTATAGAAGAACAATTTTATTTGGTGGTGGCCCCTCTTCTTTACATAACCCCAATAAACAAATATGCTAAGTATCTTTTATGTTTTACTGTGGCATATTTTATTTTGTTCCATTTAGAGCTATTTACGATCCTCAAACAATTTTACCTACTTTATTTTTATATGTCTGCAGGGGGATTCATAGCTGCTATTACTAAAATGGGATATAAAATTCATTTTACATCATGGATTTTAAGGTCGTTTGTATATATAGTTTTTACGGTTCACTTTTTCTTCAATCTTTTTCAATTTTCAACTATTTTTTGGCAGAACCTTTTCGAACTCATTCTATTTAACTTGGTAATCCTTAATCTAGCTAACGAATCCAACTTCAATATTACAAATCCATTTATTAATTACCTTGGAAAAATTTCCTATGGGATTTATATGTATCATATGTTTGCCGTTCACTTAATTGTATTTATTTTCATGAAATCCCATTTTAGAACCTTACCCACCTGGACAATAATAATTTCTATTAACCTAATATCCTTTTTTGGCACTTTCATAATTTCTCATATATCTTATAAATACTATGAGTTAAAATTCTTAAGACTAAAACGATTTTTTCGTCCAAAATCACAATACAATACTCAATAACAACCATTTACATAAAACGGTCGCAATTTTCAAAAAAAATGATTGAAAATTATTTCAAATTCATCTAAGTTTGGTTACAATTTTCAACCTATACAACCAACTAGTTTATGCTCTATATCCTAAAATCTGTTATCAAAACAGTTAAACTTAACCTACTTTTTTTAATAATATCTCTTCTATGTTTTAATTCCTACTCACAAATATCATTTGAAAAAGGTTACATTATTGACAATTCCGATACAAAGACTGAATGTCTGATAAAAAACATGGACTGGAATAATAATCCTTCCGAAATTAAATATAAGTTAGATGAGAATGCAGAAATTAAAACAGGAACTTTAAACTCTATTCAAGAATTTGGCATATATAACACTGCCAAATTTATTAAGAGTGACGTAGATATTGATATTTCATCTGAAAACAAAGATCATTTAAGTCGTATCAAAGACCCTGTTTTTGAACAAAAAGAAATATTCTTAAGAGTAATAATTGAAGGCAAAGCAAATCTTTACACCTATAAAGACTATGATATAACAAGATATTTCTACAATCTAGATAATTCTACAATCGAACAATTAATCTTTAAAAAATATAAAATTTCAGACTATAAGATTAAAGAGAATGTCCAATTTAAACAACAACTTTGGAATAATTTAAAATGTGAATCTATATCTATTAATCAAATTAGAAAACTGAAATATCAAAAAGAAGATTTACTCAATTTTTTTATTTCATTTAATTCCTGTCAAAAATCAGAATATACGGTTCATGATAAAAAGAAAAAACGAGACCTTTTCAATTTAGCTATTAGACCGCGAATAAATAGCTCTAAATTGGGCATACAAAATTCCCTTATCGAGTACAAAAATTCCCAATTCTCCCAAGAAAACAACTTTGGAATTGGACTTGAAGCCGAAATCATTTTACCTTTCAATAAAAATAAGTGGTCTTTTTTCATCGAGCCAACCTATCAATATTTTAAATCAAAAAGCTCAAAAGAAACTGATAGTTATTCCTTAGGAGACATCACGACTACAGTCAATTATCAATCAATTGAGTTACCAATAGGCTTAAGACATTATTTTTTCTTAAATGATTCATCTAAACTGTTTATTAACGCTGCTTTCGTTTTTGATTTTAGCTTAAATAATTCCATAACATCATTTAAATATAACGGATCGACTAACATAGATGATTTTACCATGCGTTCTATGGAGAATTTTGCTATTGGAGCTGGTTATAAATTTAAAGACAAATACAGTATTGAATTTAGGTATTTCACAAATAGACATGTACTGAGGGATTATGTTCATTGGAAATCTGAGTATAAAACTGCTTCTTTTATAATTGGATATTCGTTCCTTTAACTATTTTAGTTTACATCCAAAACTTTTAGTTTATTCCCAAATAAAATTTAAAATCTTCCATTTCATGTTGCTTATATTTTCCTCAGCTAATAGCAAATTCCATTTCCTTTTCTTAGCCTTCTTTTTAAGTTTTAACTCTTTCGCCCAAATAACTTTTGAAAAAGGGTACTTTATTGATTATTCTGGTAAAAAGATAGAATGCCTCATAAAAAACACGGATTGGAGATACAACCCAACTGAGTTTAAGTACAAATTAGCTGAAGAATCTAAAGTTGAAACGGGTAATATCAACACGGTAAAAGAATTCGGAATTTACGACAGATCAAAATATTTAAATGCTTCTGTAAAAATTGATATTTCCTCAACGGACCTATCAAAACTCGGCTATCAAAAAGAACCTATTTTTAAAGAAAAACAACTGTTCTTAAATGTTTTATTAGAGGGAAAGGCTAATTTATTCCTCTTTGTAGACGGTGCTATTAGGCGATACTTTTATAGTACAGATATCAGCCCAATAGAACAATTAATTTATAAGGAATATAAAGTTGAGGAAAATAAGATAAAAGCAAACAATGAGTTCAAACAGCAATTATGGAATTCATTGAAATGCGAGACCATTACTATGGGGCAAATTAAAGCCCTAGACTATCACAAAGATGATTTGCTCAATATTTTTATTGATTATAACGAATGTAACAACTCAGCTTACACAACTTTTAAAGAGAAAAAGAAGATTTCTTTTAATTTAGCCCTTCGCCCAAGACTTAATATTTCATCATTAAGTGTAGACAACCTTAGTTCAGATTTTAAAGATACAGAATTCGACCAAAGTTTAAATTTTGGATTTGGAGTGGAAGCGGAATTTGTTTTACCCTTCAATAAAAGAAAATGGGCCATTATTCTTGAACCTACGTATCAATATTACAAATCTGAAACTGAAAATGTCGAAAGTAATGTGGCGGCTGGAGAATTAAAAGCTACCGTAGACTACTCGTCAATAGAAATTCCTCTTGGATTGCGATACTACTTCTTTCTTAACGACAATTCCAAACTCTTTATTAATGGACTTGCTGTTTTTGATGTTGGTATAAAACAATCTGATATTAAATTTGAACTTAGTTATGCTTCCTTAAACCCGCTACAAATAAACACTTACCTAAATGCCGCTTTTGGTGCTGGTTATAAGTTTAGGGACAAATATAGTCTGGAGTTCAGATATTTTACAACAAGAGATCTAGTAACCCATCACTTGAATTATGATTCAAGCTACCAATCTATGTCTCTTATTCTAGGAATATCCATACTTTAGATTGCTAATTACTCATTTTTAGATATTTAATAAATTAAAAATTAGGGCTACGCTTTAATTTTAGTATCTTGTAGTGTCATTCAACACTAAGAATTATGCGCTCAATTTATAGTATTTTATTCATACTCTCAATATTTATCACTGGCTGTAACGACTCTAAAAAAGAGAACACTATGTCATCCGAATCACATGAATCTGAAATGAAAAACACCAATGCCCTGGAAGGCACATGGGAAGCCAATTACATTATGGGAGGTCCAAAAGATTTCAGTGAAATCTATCCTCATGGAGCTCCAAAAATTACTTTTGATTTAGAAAAAGAAACGACCGCAGGGCAAACTGGATGTAATAATTTTAGTGGTCCTATAAAAATTGACGGCAATAGCATTCAGTTCAATGAAGCAATGGCTGTTACCCGAAAAATGTGTCCAGATATGACAGGGGAAAAGTTATTTCTAGACACCTTAAAAAAAATAAACAAATTCTCAATCAGCGAAGAGGGCCATACACTCAACTTAATCATCGGAGATATTGCTGCTATGAGGCTTCATAAACTTTAAGGAAGCACTTTTAAAATTCATTTCATTGGAGGAATTTCTATATTGAATCCTCCCTACATAGATCGATTTTTAGTATTTCAACCAACCCTTAGTTATTTACTTACAGATAGTTACATTTTATTTCTTCAAAAATAACTATATTAGTCTTGTAAAGAAACACTTGCGTTTTTTATAACAGTCTTACAATAAGAACTACTATAAAACTTAGTTCTCAACAAACATTTACTGACTATAATTTTATTAGTTACTATTTTGGGATGCCTTTAAGAACCTTTTCCATAACACTACTTGCTTTACTACTCTTTTGTAACCTAAGGGCTCAAGAAAAGACTAAGAAGAGTGATACCCTACAGCTTATTGTAAAACCCTATGGCAGTTTTAGAGGTCATATGGCGGTATTTGAAAGAGAGTTGGAATTTCAGGAAAATGCCTCCAGAATTGGCTTAAATATTGATATTAAGGCCAAAGGTGTCACTTTTTTTATGGGAAGTGAACTTCAACTTAAAATGTTTAAGGGAAATTTAGGTTTTAATGCAGATGCTAATTTATCAGGAGGCTTTTTGGTTGCCGATTCCCCCCAATCCGAACAAGTATTTGGTAGTCGCTTGGGATATTTAGGTTTTGACCTTAAACAATATGGTAAATTCACCTTTGGAAAACAATGGAGTGTCTTTTATGATGTCACCGGACTTACGGACTGTTTAAATGTTTTTGGAGGCCGTGGTTCACCTACCTATTACGGAGGGACCGATGGAGGTACTCTTGGCACCGGAAGGGCCGACCAAGCCTTTGTGTACCGAAATTCCCTTGGGCCAGTTTCACTGGGACTTCAAATTCAGGCTAGGTCTGCTACTAACAATAAGTTTTTTGACAGTTATGGTGCCTCCTTAAGAATAAAGTTTTTAAAACACTTTTTGGTTTCAGGGGCTTACAATAAAGCTTATTTAAATGAAACCCTAATTGAAGACCATTTGGTCCTAGGCCTTGAAGGACAACCCCAGTACTATGCTTTTGGACTTCAATACAATGACAAAAAACTACAGTTGGCGGCGGTGCTGTCACACCAAAATAATGGCGATTTAACTCATGGTGTTTTAATAGTAGATTCTGAAATTACCTCCCCTTCGGTAGTTTTTGATGCCACCGGATTTGAGTTCTACGGAAGATACCAATACCACAGTGCGATTTTTATTGTAGGGTATAATCTATACAATCCAGAAACCCAAGAAATCTCCGCTCCCGATGGTCAAAAACCTGTTGTTGACGGGTTCAAAATTGAAGATTTTATCCTTGGCGCCGAATACCGCCCACTAAAACGAGCGTATTTTTACTCGGAATACAGAATTTCCAATGGAAGATCCTCCCTTGGCGTTAAAGATTATGATGTATTCACAATCGGAATTAGAATCAATATTGAAAAAACTTACAAAACGAAAATCAAAAAATTAATTTAGGCTTTTATGTCAAAGTACACTATTGATCTATTCGCCAACGGCCACTGTACTTGCTTCTATTTTCCCATCATAAGTAATACGGTTTCTATTACTACTGCTCACAGACAGATTAGAATTTCCGTTTCCATAAATTGTTAGAATCATATTAAAGTTTTCGGAATTGTTTTTAACTGAAAAACTAATGGTAATTCTTCTTTTCTTTTCATCTATCTTTTGGCTGTAATTATAAATATCTCCCTTAGCTACAACACCTCCACTGGAACTCGATCCATATCCAGAAGCTACCTGAGCTACTCCAAAATAAGGCAAATCTGCATCTACCTTTTGATGGTCCAATCTTAAAAAATTAGGATTGCCTATTAAATTAATCCTGCGTCCCTTTTGTGTAGTTGCCCAATCGGCTGTAAAGGCAAACACCTCCCCTTCCACAAGAGTTTTAGTTTTCGCAAACTCTTCTTGTTCCTGGGCTTCTTTTATCGCTTTTTTCTCTGCTTTTGTTTGGGCATTTACTGTTGTAACCGCAACAAGCAAAAAGAATAGGCTAACTACTATTTTTTTCATAACAATTGATTATTTTTTACTCTATATAAACCTTTTAAAACTTTTAATCCTCATCCCTTTTTCGTGACAATCCTCAAAAACAGGTATCCCAACAATCCTGAAATAAGAGATCCAGACAGAATACCCAATTTGGAAAGTTCAATGAAATTTGGTTCGTCTTCAAAGGCCAGATTTGCAATAAAAATAGCCATGGTAAATCCCACACCTGCCAAAAGGCTCACCCCTACAATATGTTTAAAGTTGAGTCCCTTGGGTAAAGCAGCCATCCCCAATTTCACCCCTAAAAACGAAAAGGAAATCACTCCTAAACTCTTTCCCAACAATAAAGCCAACGCTAAATTTATGGCTAGGCTCATATCCCCAGAACTACTACCTCCCAAAGGAATTCCTGAATTAGCAAAAGCAAATATTGGAATGATAAAATAGGCTACCCATCCATGTAAGTTGTTCTCCAATTGCTGTAAAGGAGACTGTACGTTGGCCACCCAATCCTGAATACCATCAATCAAGTAAATTTGCCGTTTTGAAAGCATTTCTCCTCCATCATTGCTGGTTCTGTGAAGCTTAGTCGTTATGTCATCAAGGTAATCAATACTATCCTTTAAAGGATGTTTTCTTCGAATGGGGATAATCAATGCTACCAAAACCCCAGCAATCGTGGGATGTATTCCGGACTTTAAAAACAATAGCCACACCAAGGTTCCGCAAGCAGCATAAATATACATGTTGAAGTACCTTCTAGCGCTTAAAGCTACCAAAATCAGCAACACCAATAAAGCATAGCCAATAAGCACCCAATCTATATGATGACTATAAAATATGGCAATGGCCAAAACCGCCATTAAATCGTCCACAATAGCAAAAGCAGTCAGAAATATTTTAAGCGACAAGGGCACTCGATCTCCCAATAATTGCAAAATGGCCAAAGAAAATGCAATATCCGTAGCCATAGGAATCCCCCATCCATCTGCCGTCAAAGGATCCTTGTTTAAAAACAGGAACAACCCTATGGGAATAAAAACGCCTCCTACGGCAGCAAAAATAGGTAGTGACGCTTTTTTTAAACTATTCAGTTCCCCCAACAAAATTTCACGCTTAATCTCAAGACCTATCAAAAAGAAGAATATGGCCATAAGCCCATCATTTACCCAAAGCGATAAAGGCTTGGATAATTCAAAACTCCCTATCTCAAAGCCTATGTGATGGGTCCATATGTTTTGATAAGATTCAACGTAAGGAGAGTTGGCCCAAATTAAGGCAGTAATAGTGGCCGTAAACAACAAAATCCCACTTAAACTCTCAATTTTCACAAATTTGGCAATAGGAGCAACTATGGATCTGTTTAACTTTTTGGCCATTTTGGATATTTTGTATTAAAGGTATAAAAATACTTTGACCATCGCTAAAAAGCGATGGTCAAAGTGAGATGTAACATCCAATAAATAAACAATTTAGTTTAGCTTCTCGGCCTTAACAAGATCTTTTATAATAAGAACATTGGAAGGCACTTTCACTCCGTTTTTGAGAGTCATTGGGGAAACGGGAGGTTCATTATCGGAGATTACAGAAGTTAGATGAGTTGTAGAATTTTCTATTTTATATTCACTTCTAAACCCAACCAAACTAATGTCTATATGTTTTTCTTTGGAACCTGTTTTTGCAAATTCCTTTATGAGCTGCAACACATCATGGTCAATGTAAATTGTGTTTGAGGCATCTACAATTAAACGGCTATTTTCTGGGAGATGTGCAAAAGTCTGCTTAATTGCTGCCTTGTTCAAAAAGGATACCTCTTGTGCCAGTTCCATATGAATGGCCTTGCCCTCTGGATGTTCGTCCTTTTTAAAGAAATAGGCCAATTTCAAATTCCCCCTTAAAATAAAATAGACACTCACAGCCAATCCAATGGTAACCCCAATCAACAAATCAGTCAATACAATAGCAATTACGGTAACTACAAAAGGAATAAATTGAAATTTCTTGCTATTTCTCCACATGTGCATAAACACTTTTGGACTTGCCAAATTATATCCAATAACTATCAATACTGCCGCCAAAGAAGCCAATGGAATTTTGTTCAAAATACTAGGAATGGCCAATACGGCTAGCAACAAAAAGAATCCATGTGAAATAGTCGCCAATTTGGTTCTTCCTCCTGAATCAACATTTGCCGAAGATCTTACAATTACAGAGGTCATTGGAATCCCTCCTATCATACAGCTCAGCATATTCCCAACCCCTTGAGCTTTCAATTCTCTATTGGTATTGGTATAACGCTTTAGGGGATCTAATTTGTCCGAAGCTTCAATACACAAAAGTGTTTCTATACTTGCTACAGCTACAATAGTTAGGGCCACGACCCATACCTGTGGATTCACAATTTGGGTGAAATCTGGCAAACTAAATTGTCCCCAAAACGCGGCCATTGAATCTGGTATAGGTAAGCTTACCAAATGTTCTGAACTTATAGATAAACTAGACCCTGTATATACAAACACTTCGTTGATGGCCACCCCAACCAAAACTGCAACCAAGGAACTAGGAACCGACTTGATTTTTTGTAATCTCGGCACTTTTCTAAAAGCAATAATTACTCCAAGAGAGGCTAACATTACCAACACAGCTCCCAAATGCACATAATTAATAGCATCAATTATTGTGGAAAACCAATCATGCTTTCCCTCCTTGTTAACATGAAAAAAGTCCCCCTCATTGATCACATCATACCCTACAGCATGAGGCAATTGGGTTAAAATAATTAGAATTCCTATCCCTGCCAGCATTCCCTCTATCACATTGGAAGGCAAATAGTTTGAAATAACACCTGCCTTTAAATACCCCAACACAATCTGAAGCACCCCAGCAATAACCCCAGCCAATAAAAATGCCTGAAAGGAGCCTAATGTTGAAATAGCTGTAAGTACAATGGCTGTCAACCCTGCCGCAGGACCTGTAACACTTAAAGGTGAATTGCTTAAAAAACCTACCACGATACCTCCCACTACACCAGAAATAATTCCGGCGAACAAAGGTGCGCCACTTGCCAAGGCTATTCCCAAACAAAGTGGTAAGGCTACCAAAAACACAACTAACCCAGATTTTAGGTCAGATTTTAAATATGTTGTATCCAATAATTTCATATCAATAGTTTATTTTAAGTGTAACTTCACAAAAAGTGTCTCCAAAATCCCATCAGATTTCCTTTCATTCTCGGTAACAGCATTATTGCTGTCAACTTCTATATATTTGATGTCACTATTTCTTATGTATGGGGCGATATCAAAACACCTTTTAGAAGCAAAATTTTTATAACTCGTACTCGGAATTAGGGCTTCATCAATACTGTATATTTCCAGAAACCCCTTAAATGCAAATCTGTTTGTTCCATCAAAAACTACATTCTCAACATTTTTCACCTTGTAGCCATGATCTTCGAACAACTGCTTTTGCGCCTCCAAATACTCTGGAGATACTATAGAATTAAGAATTCTAGTGTTCGATAAATTCAGGTAATCGAACAAGGATTCACCTATTCTATAACCTGAAGCAAACACAATACTCAAGGTATCCTCAGGAAAATTCAAGACAGCACTTTTCAATAACTGCAACGAATTTTCACTAAAATCTGTAGGTATTAATACGGTTTTCATTGCCCTAATTTTTACAATACAAACGTATTACTGCCAAATTAGAGCCACTTAAGAATGAGATTAGAAAACGATTAGAATTTTAAAACCGAAGTAGAAAGCGCCATCATGACAATGAAGCCCTCGGAATTATTAACGAGAAAATGGTCCCTTTACCTTCCTCTGAATAAACTTCAATATTCCCTCCATGAAGTTTTAGTATTTTATTAGTGAAGGGCAATCCAAATCCGTAACCTTTTACGTTACGGGCATTGGATGCTCGGAAAAAAGGTTGATAGATATTTTTGATGTCTTTGGAAGGAATGCCCACCCCTTGGTCTGTAACTGTAATTATTGAGCTGTTTTCATTGGATGTAATTTTAACTACAACTTTTTTATTGTCTGAAAACTTACAGGCATTATCCAAAACATTGTTGAGGGCTATTTTAAGCAGTCCATAATTGCCCTGAACAACCAAACTGTCAGGATCTTCGGGAACACCGCTCAAATCCAGTTGAATTTGGTGTTCGGGACGAATTAAATCCATACTCTGTATCACTTCCATAACCAGTTCATCCAATCTCACCTCTTGAATAAGCCCTTCACTTCCTTGATTGGTTTGTGCAAACTTCAGCAAGCTGTTTATTAGTAGATCCAATCGTTGAGCTTCCTGTTCGATTCCTTTCAAGGTATCTTGGTATTCCTCCGGATTTCGTTCCTTTATCAAGGCTATTTCTGTTTGAGTTAAAATAGCAGTTAATGGGCTTTTAAGTTCATGCGATGCGTTATTAATGAAATTGCTCTGCACTTCAAAAGAAGTTTCCAACCTATCCAACATATCGTTTATGGTTTTGGACAGTTCATTCAATTCATCTTTATTATTGTTTACCGTTAACCGTTCAAAAAGATTACTGGCCCTTATGGAATTGGTTTTCTTAACAATTTTAGAAAGAGGGCTCAACACCCTGCTCGCAAAGTACTTCCCAAGGAAATACAACAAAACACTACTGAACAAATAAATCAAAATCAAGATATTCCGTAGGTTATTTAACCCCATATTGCCATAAATATCAACTGCAGACAATACCAGATTAAAATCTCCTTGATTATCTTCTTGGATACTTCCCACATAGAAAACATTTTCTATTTTGGTTTCGTACACTTCACCTTTTCTGAGGTTTTCCAAAACTTGAGGAGGAAGCTCATCCAAACCAGCCATATCACCTTGCCCTACAGAAAAAATATATTCCTTTTCTTCAGGAAGCTTCTGTAAATGCTTGTTACGGATATCTTCATAAATTGGCGTATTGAGTTCATCTTTATCGGCATACGCTTTTGCAGCTATAGAAGCCCTTTTGGCCAAGCGATCGCTAAAGCTATCTTCAAAGTAATTTTTGGCGAGGAAATACACCAATACAAAGGCCAACAATTGCAAAGCCCCTGCCAACCCCATAAAGATTAAGGCTATTTTATTCCTAATCTTCATTTTCCGAAACTTTTAAAATATAGCCCATCCCAACTACGGTATGGATTAATTTAGACTTAAACTGCTTGTCAATTTTATTTCTGAGATAGTTAACGTACACATCTACAACATTGGTCCCCATATTAAAATTGATATCCCAAACATTCTCCAACAAGTCAACTCGTGAAAGCACCTTATTTTTGTTTTTCATAAAGTACTCCAATAAGCGGTATTCCGTAGAGGTAAGCTTAATTTCACTTCCACACCTAGAGGCAATTTTTGTATCTAAATTCAATTCTAAATCGGAAATGGACAGAACAGAACTTGTTACTGCCTTTTTTTGATGGCGCCTGGAGACCGCCCTTATTCGGGCCAATAATTCTGAAAACTTAAAGGGCTTGGTCATGTAGTCATCGGCTCCTGTATCCAAACCTTTCACTATATTCTCTGTAGTACCCAAAGCAGAAAGAAAAATTATTGGTATATGCCCAAACCCCATAGTCTTGATTTCTTTGGAAATATCAAAACCGTTCATTCCGGGAAGGATGACATCCAATAAGATTAAGTCTACTTTTTTTTGCTTCAGCAACTCAAAAGCAGTGGGTCCATCATAAGCTATCATGGCCTCAAACCCCGATTCATCCAACCCCTTTTTCAAAGAAGTAGCCACATTGTATTCGTCTTCAACAATTAGGATATTTTCAACCATTGATTGATGCTTTTGCTTCTCTAAAATAATTCATTTTTTTAAGATAGACAGTGTTCCTATACCTCTTAAAAACAAAAAGCCCGACTATAAAGTCAGGCATTTGTATCTATAAGAAGCTTATTGTTATCTTTTCAATCCTTTAACCACATACAACATACTTCCTTCATTGGAAGCCGTTACAGGATTGGCATTAGGATCTGTAAAACTTGAATCTACCCAACCATGATTTTGAGTAATTAAAAGGAAGGTTTTATCAACTCCCACAACATCTGAGATGTCAATCATTCCTGTGATTTCCCAAGCATTGTTAGTCGTACCATAACCTAATTCCTGTGCGTCTGTTTGGTTACACTCCAATACAGTTTTCAATTGGTGAGAATTTAAGCTGTACTCATACAAGGACGCAAAATGCTGTTTGTCTGCAGAATCCCAATATCCATTTGGATCTTCTTGGATGTAGATATAATTTTCAGTTACCACAATATTATCTGGACTATGGAATCTTTTAGCCTCCCCATCAGCAATATCACCATCCAAGATACAGGTAATGGTTCCTGCTTGTGTTGGATCTTCAGGGTTTAAAGTTACTTTATAAACACGACCATAGATAGAACCTTTCCCTAGCAAATCGTTCTTTTTTCTTCCTGTTACACAGAAATAGATTTCTCTGTTGTTTTCTGCAGAACCTTTTCTCCAATCGATATCTTCCAACCTAGAGAATCCCATCACTCCTTTAGCTTTACATTCAGCATCCAAAAGGTTGATCTCTGTTTCTTCCAATTGTACAAACTCCATTGGATAAGATTGGCCTTGTTCCATGTCCATTTCAAATTCTACATTAGGATCTGTCACTTTCAAGCCATAAAGGTTTCCTCCGTCCAAATCTCCCATATTACCTACATACATACCTAATTGACCTGAAGGCACTACGTTGTCTGAATGGTCATCTCCAATAAACACCACGGTTTTTCCTGGATAGGCATCCTTACCAATAGCAACCGCATTTTCTGTAGACCATTGCCCCATAGCAGGTAACATAGTGGCTACAGAAGCATCGTTGGCATCTTTATAAGGATTGGTTACAAACACTCCTTTGGAAGCTCCTCCCCATTCACCTCCAGAAAGATAAAGCGGGCCAAAACCATGTTCTTCTGGAGTAATCAAAGATCCTGAACACTGTGCTGTAGACCCCGTTGCTTCAGCATTTAAAATATATTCACCATGAACTGGCTTAAAGTTTTCATTCAAGGTAATTCTGGCTATAGAATAGTCTGCCTCTATGTTATTGATCAATGTATAAGTACCGTCGTCGTTTTTCAAAAGTCCAGCACCATCTGCCATGGATCCGTAAACGAACTCAGGAGAGTTTTCAAGGACATCCTCGGAAGATAAAATAGGATAAATCTCAATGTTTTTGAACCCAGGTTTCACCTCCAATAAAGAAGGTGTAGAAGAATAACTTTGGAATTGGATGGTTCCCGGCTTTTTTGCTGCAGAAGCAACTTCTACATTTTGAGCCAGCTCTTCTTTAGCTACCTCATTGTCACAGGACAACAATGAACAAGCTGCCAAAGACGATAAAAAGAAAATTTTTTTCATTTTTTTTTAGTTTTTAGAATGGATTAATGTTTTGATAAAAATATTTCAACAAATCCTCCCTGCGGTTAACTAAAAATTGGTATTAAATGAAAAAATTGTTTCGAAAATGTTATCAATGTAAATTTTAAGGAACTGTTTAAAATCGTTCCAAATAAAACACTATCAATCAGTTAAAAAAGTAAAATTCAATAACGAAATCCCTTTACAGAACTATTAAAACCCAAAACCTAGTCCAAAGGCAACACGAGGGCCATCTACTGATCCAAATATCCCAAGATTGGCAGTGAGCAAATCGGCACCGTTTACAAACAGGCCTCCTCCATATGAATTGTGCCATCTATCAGAATCTTCATGAGTCCACCAAACCCTTCCATAATCAAAACTTCCGTACATCCCTATTTTGATAGGAACCAAGGCTGTTTTTAAATTACTGAAGCTATATCTCACATCTGTATTTTGGTAAAAGGCTGTTTTTCCTGTAAAGCGTTGGTTTCGGAAACCTCTTAAACCATCCAATCCTCCTATTGAAGCAGCTTGGTAAAACTCAAAATCATCTCCCATATTGATATGTCCCTTCAAGGTCGTTGCCAAAACTAACTTACCGGAATGATTTAGTTTATGGGCAATGCCGAGTTTTGGAATAAGATACCCATAGCCCCTATTTCCCTTATCCAAATTCTGTTTATAACCCAAGTCCAAATTGAACAACAAGCCCATAGTTGGATAGGCTTTACTGTCATAATTAACAAAATGATAGCGTGTATTGACCCCACCAAACTGTACTTCATCAAAAATATACTCAGGCAACTCTCCACTGTGCTCATACACATATCTGTTTTGTGTATCATGCACTTCAGTAGATTCATACCCGACGGCAAGGCTGAGTTCACTTCCTCGTTTTGAATTCCAAACCAAAGCTGGTGCCACCAAAAAGGACCGCACCTTAACCCTATTGTAATTCAGGCCATAATCATCATCGTAATTTGATGTCTCATTACCATATCCAAAAAAGTTTAACGTGTAATTAGGACTTTGAAAACCAGCATTCAAACGCAGATTTAAACCTCCCACCACATTGGCAAATTCTCCCCTGTACAACAACTCATAACCATCTGTAGCAAAATAATAAGCCGCCCGAAATTTATGCTGTGAAGTAAAAGGATTTCTCTCAAAACCGTATCTGGTGTAAGTATCCGATATCCCCATTTTCAAACCATCGTCTGGATTAGCTCCCAGAATTGGAATTAATTGATTGACATTATTCTTGACCTTTTTATAATCGTAAACATTGGTATTATAGTCATCCCTTAATTTAATGTGAGCCTTTTTAGCTTGGCTCAAATCGTTCTTTTTGGACTTATAATCATAGATGACCACGTTTTTTCCTTTGTCTACAATAAATTCATCATTGTTCTGTCCTCCAATCAGCCGAATTTTGATTCGCTTACTTTTCCCTTTCACTTCAAAGGTATCGTCGTCATCCAATCCATAAATCCATATTTCATTCGTTTCTTTGGGGTCATAAATTCTATGGTGAAATTGGTCCTTGACAGTTCCATCCTTTTTCCTGAGTACGGTTACTTCAACCCTGCCATCCTCCAAAGCTTCCACCAAAATATAATCGTCCTTATTGGTCGCTGTCACCACCCCAAATCGGCTAATCAATTTATAATACCTATCAGAAATTATCTGTAAATTAGAACGACGCTGTTTTAAAATATGTTTTATTCTGTCTACGGTTTCATCCTGAACTTCCTTAGGCAAATAGGCAAAGGCCTCTTCTATCACTTCATCGGTAACATGCTCTTGAATATAGGCTACCTGAGCGTCCCAAACCGACTTATCAACATCTACCAAAAATGCCATATCTAAAGGAAAAGGCTCCGCATTGACACCTTTCACATCCTTCAAATCCGGTGTATACGATCTCAAGACACGAGCGGCGGGAATCAAAGTTACCCCTGCCCCCAACATAAAACCTTCAGACATCATACTAAACGACTGATCCCTGTCGCGCGGCAAAGCACGATAGACCTTTTTACCGTCCTCCTTGAATTCCATCCAACGCCATTGGTCATGATGCCTATCCCAATCACCGATGAGCATATCAAACAATCTGGAACGCACAAAATGTACTTGGTCAATTCTCACATCTTCATCGGAATGCACTTCCTTGATAACGTCCAAAGTACTGATGACATCCCCTGTAAATCCTCCTTCTGCAAGATGCATATGCCCATCGGAGCCATGTTCTTCAAAAAGGTACAGTTCATCCCCAAATTCATCATTAAAGTCCTTAAGGGCATTTTGATTTGGCACGTAATACAGTTTAGGGTTTAAATGATACACCCCAACGGCATCAGACAACGCACCAACCGTTAAGGGGGCATAGGGATGCGCTCCCGTAAAAACATCCAGCACCAACTGTTCACTGGCCGTATCCTCAAATTGGCCTTCTACATATTGATCCTTGAACATGGAAGCCTGAATGTATTGCGTAGCACTCTTACGCACGGCTCGCATCACATATTGTTTCCCATCGGCATCCTTCAGGCGCAAAGAACGTGACTGAGTGCCTCCTCCTTTTCTTATGGGAATCAGCCCTCCATACAAAGTATCTAAATTGACGGTTTTGGCTGTAACCGGAGTGCTGTAATACTGTCTATAGCGTTCTCCCCACAAGAATTTATAAAAATTAGATTTCTCGGTTTCTTCTTTAGAATATAGCGAAGCCAAAATGGAATCCTGGAATTGCTCAGGATAATTCACAGTAGAATGTTGTTTTGCTTTGTGAATCTGCTTTTTAAAAACACAGGTATTGGTATAGGTTTCAAAAAACTGAACGTCGGTAGATTGGTCCTTATGAATGTTCAAAAGTGCAAAACCGTATTCTCCCCAACCAAAATCTCCTTTTCTGTATCTCACCCCTGTTTCTTTAGAACCTGAACCACTAATAATCTGAGTTAAATTATCCCTCTGAAGAAACTGTATGCTGTGTTCATGCCCTGAAAGGAAAATCACTTTGTCATTTTGTTGGGCCGCTGCAATCAGGTTTTTACGCAAATCGTTATAAAACCAATTGGAAATATCGGCATTGGAAATTCCGGAAGTACTTCGCAAAATATTCTTAAAAGTTCCCAAACCTGGTAAAGGTTTCATATGGTCTAAAAACGTGTACTGCCCACCATGAGGACCATTGGTAAACATGGGATGGTGAATGGCCACCAAAGTGGTTTTCCCCCTCGCCTTTTTAATTTCACTTCTGAACTCATCCAAAAAAAGCGCCCTTGTATTGATGTCGCATTCATCATTAATGGTCGGAAACTTATTCCAATTGGTAATGTACCATTGCGAATCTACCAGCAGCAATACCACATCATCACTAAGGTTCACTTTTTCTATGGGGCAGCCATTTTCTGGCTGAAAGGTATTTTTACCCAAAGCCTTTTCTACATACTTTTCTTGACGTTTCAAGCCATCAAGTCCAGAGTACCAGTCGTGATTTCCAGGAATAAAATAGACCTTTCCTGGAAATTTGGCAGCAATGTCCGTTTGTAGCTGCAAAGCCTTTTCGGCTGCTTCGTGTCCTTTATGGTCTTTATCAGGGAATCCTTTGGGGTAAATATTATCCCCAAGAAACATTAAAATATCGTTTTCATCGGCGGCTTGAAAATTATTATAGAGTGCATTCAAGGATCTCGAAGGCCCTCCATCATCATCTGGTTTTCCTGCATCCCCTATTAAAAACACATTAAGCGTTTCCTTATCTACATGCTGAATCTGCTCAGATTGCGGCTGGTCATAAAAATAGTTATGGCTTGCACAGCCAACCAACATTATAGAAAGGAGAACAAGTAATTTGTACTTCATAGAAAAGGATATCTTATAGGGAAACTTCCAAATCGGCAATAGAGGCCAAAGTCCCCAACTTTTTAAGGTTAGGATTGATTTCTGCCCGCAAAGCCTTAATGCCACTGGCGCCTTGGAGTTCTTCCAATTCCACAATTTCTATGGAACTTCCTATATATTTTTTAGATTGTAAAAACTCAAAATAGTTGAGATATTCCTGTTCCACTTCATTGCTGGAATACACTACACACAACTTATGGGGCTGTGTCAAACGCTCGTTGGTTCCCTTTATATGGGCCTTGTCAATTCGCTTCTTAATCATTTCGTAGCGCACATTGTAAGCACCATCCACATCAAAGTGCTTTTCATCAATACGGTAGCGAATGGTCAAAGGCACATCATATACCAAAATCAAAGAGGCCACTTCCAACTGAATTGGGAACTTGTCATGCTGGTCGTAATACATGGCTTCCATTTCGCACATCACCTGGAGCTGCCACAACCTTAGATTATACAGAACAGATTCATGATAATTGCCATGCTCGGCAATAGACTGCCCAACATACATATTGTGCTCGATGCCGTCTGTTTTGAATTTTTCAAAATAATGCGGAAAGATTGCCTGAGCTCTTTCTTGCTGTTTATCCAAAAATGCCGAAAGCTTTTTATTAATCAGGTTAACCGTTTGGTCATAATCCTTTCTGGCTAGGTAAAGCGATCCTGTTTCTTCATCCAAGGATTTCAAGAATGCCTTTACAGAATCGGTTTGTGTACCCGAGGCAATCAAATGGTCAAACAATGGCAAGATATGTTGGTCAAAAAACAGGTGAATTTCCTGTTCCGTATTACTATGAAAATCTGCTTCCAGTTCAAAAACATGCTTGTCTATTTGATACACCAACTGCTCATAAAATGGCATGTTTTGACTGGCTATCAATTCCTGCAGGATCAATTTGGACTGCTGCAAGGCCAACAACAAATCTTGTTTTATGGCTCTATTTCTAGCATCGGATGAGCCTACAACATCTATTTGTCCATACAAAGGATGTACATTTTCAAATACAATTTCATGGAAGGTTGGCGATTCACCCAAACTTTTATTTTGAATATAGGCATTGGCCTCTTCCACAAAACGCCATTGCACTGAAGGATGGATAGAGGTACACTCGTTTTGGATCACGGCACTCACCTCATTTTCATATTCGGTAATGGTACGTTTTACATAACTCAATATAAACGGCATAATGCTGTCCAACTTCACCATATTAATGGCATTAAGCTGATTGGCCTGATAGGTGGCCAATTCTATAATAAACTGAAGTTCTCCATCAATTACCATGGGCAGTAGCACCGCACTTTTCAATTCCTTTTCCACTAAGGAATCCCGCAAACGATTCCCTTTTGATTCTTTTTGGTAACGATCAATATTTGGAATGATCACTGGTTGGTGCTCTACAAACAAACGTTTATAGATATATTTACAGGCATAATTGCTACAGGTAAGCTTATCTCCCTTTTTCAATGTAAGAGCTCCCAAACCTTTATCAAACGGAGGTAAAAGCTGGTTGCCGTCTACCTTGTAACTACCAACCTCCAAATCCTCTATCCCAAAAATCTTTCTGATATCTTCAACTATAGCTTCGTAACTCTCTTTTCCCGGTTGAATTAGGTGGGTTTTAAAAGCTTCAATTTGATGGTCCAAGGTTACATCTATCATATTCACAATACCGAAACCTTCCACCGTCCAAGAATCCTTTGGGAAATAACGTCCCCAAACACTGGTATCATGGGCATTGGTCAATAATTCATTCAAGATATCTTCCGTAATCTCTATCGCATTGGTATTGGGATACATATCTATAAAATCGGCATTGTAAGTTACCCTATAAACCTTTATATTTCCTTCTTCATCCTGTAAACTTATTTGTTTCGGCTTTCCAAAATCTACATTAAAACCGTAGTGTTTATTGAGAATGATGGCATATGGCATAAGGTTTAGCGCCTCTTCGGATTCCTTATAAAGCTTTCTTAGGGCTTCTCCTGTATTCGATATGGTATGATTGTTAATCTCTTTAAACCTTTCGGAAACGTAAAAAAATTGATTGGAATATGGAAATACCGCAGCCTTGATCTCATTACTGCCCAAAACCGCCGGGAACAGAAAGGCCATGACCTGATCAATTTCCTTTCGGTAGGCATCAAATTCCTCTGTTGAAGAGGTGCCCGTTACCAAGGCTGGACATTGTTCAAACATAGCCAATACCTGTTCTGCTTGAAAACGCTCCATTGGATTACTGGAATCCAACAAGCCCTCAAAGCGATCCTTTAAGTATCTAAATGAGATAATAGGTTTAAAAGGTCCTGTGTTAAAATTTTCCATAGGCTATTAGGTTACTTAATATTCGCCAAAAAATGATAGCTCATCACAA
This sequence comes from Mangrovimonas sp. sgz306409, assembly GCF_059735265.1. NCBI lineage: Bacteria > Pseudomonadati > Bacteroidota > Flavobacteriia > Flavobacteriales > Flavobacteriaceae > Mangrovimonas > Mangrovimonas sp. sgz306409. Next base: position 6,141 of record NZ_JCAPEU010000004.1, on the reverse strand, counting down.
AAGACAATGCCGAAATGATAATGCCAATCATAAACACTGTATAGGTGATACGCAACAGGCGATACTTACGCTCCAAGACCAATCCCAAATAATATAAATCTCTGGTCATGGAATTGTATAATACATCTTCATTTTGAATCAAATAGTCGATACCCCATTCAAAATCTTGCAACGACATTTTATAAAAGTTGCCAAAAAACAACAAATTGGTCTGTTTGGACTTAATCAAATCGCGGGTTAGGGTTTCGTTAAAATTGGCATCGTTGGAAATATTCGGGCGTGTAGACAGCACCGACAATACTACCGAAGCCACACTAAAAATCATTAATATAAGTGTAGGATACACCAAAAAAGTATTGGACTCATTGTCCAATTTTGGCACCAATCCAGAGAGCGCCACCGAAATGATAATGGCATTTACCGAAAGTAAAATATTGGCCTTGGTATCGGCAATGGCACTAAGTTCAATATGGTTTTTTAGGGTAACCCTAAACATGGTATCTACCCCTCTACCAAAACCTTTATTTTTGGTTTTGTTACGCTGTTTATCTTCTATTTTCTTGATTTTCTGGTCCAGCTCAAAGTTGTTCATTTCCTTAATTGGCTGCCATTTTGAAAGCGCATAATCCGTATAAAACCGATGTTTGTTCATAAACTGCTTGTTCTGTTGCAGCCATTCCATCTCCGTAATCTCCTCTTCCTTTTTGTACTTTTCCTCGCGTCTCAGTTTTTCTGAAATATCAAAAAATGCCTCTGAAGCCACATGCCCACAATCGGCATCCTTAATCAATCCTTCTAGAGCATTGGTAGGCTTTCTATCCATTTTGGTAGCCAAAATAAGTTGCTCCACCCTTGTAATGTCCTCTTGGGATACATTCTTGGACTCTAAAAACTGTTTGGCCAAAGCAGCACTTACCTCTTCATGGCCCAAATCCTTTTCTATAAAGCCCGTATCGTGGAACCAAGCAGCTATTTTCAACCAAAAAGCATCCGTGTCATTAAGGCCCTCCTTGGCACTCAATTGCGTAACCGCTTCTACCACTCTACACGTATGTTCTATGTTGTGATAAAAGTTTTTAGGGGACAGTTTCGTTTCAAAAAGCTGACTTACAAAGTCTTCAGCCTGCTGTAGAAGTGCTTCTTTCATAAAATAAAGATAACGAAATTTGGCTACAAAAATACCCTTGGTAACTTTGGTCACATTTATAAAGAATCAACCCTTAATTTTTAGGTTATTTCACAACACACTTCAAGAATTTTAAATACTATTATCCTAATATCTCCGTTTCCTATAACCCAAAGGAAAAGCCTTGTTTTTATTTCACTAATTTAGCCTTATATCCATAACACCTATCATATGACAGTGGCCAAACATATATTGACACTTCTTTTTTGTTGTACGTTTTCCCTTTTCGAAGCAGCAGCTCAGGACATAAAAACGGTTAAAGTGGCGGACAACCTTTACTTTGTAGGAGATCGTGCATTTTCCTGTTTTTATATCACGGAAGGGTCTGTTATCGTCATAGATCCTTTAGATGCTACTAGAGCAGAAGCTACTTTGGCAGCCATTAGAAAAGTTACCAACAAGCCCATTTCCAAGGTGTTTTATAGCCATAACCATTGGGACCATATTAGTGGTGGAAAGGTGTTCCAAAATGCCGACACAAAATTCATAAGCCATATTGAAGCCAAAAACAGCATCACACCCAATAATGCTGTGGTCACTCCAACCGAGACTTGGCAGGGCACCACTACCTCCTACGATTTTGGAAATGGTCAAATATTGGAACTCTTCTATTTTGGGCCAAACCATGGTGCAGGCATGACCGTATTCCGATTTGCCGAGCACAATGCAGTTTTTATTGTAGACCTTGTGGTACCAGACCGTGTGCTGTATGCCTATCTGCCAGATGCTAAGCCCAAACATTGGGTAGAAAGCATGGAACACATCCAAAAACTGAAATTTGATAAAGTATACATGTCACACATGCGAGTAGAAGGCACGAGAAGGGATGTCACTTTTATGCAGAAATACTTCAAGGCACTATATGATGCTGTTGACAAGGAGCTCGCAAACAAAACGCCTTTTTTTGACATTCCAACCACAGTAAAGCTTCCTCAATATGCCCATCTTAGAAACTACGACCAATGGTTACCTATGAATGTATGGCGTATTCTTATGGAAAAATCCATTGGCCAATAGGTAATTAACACATCAAAAATAACCGTACAAATAATTAACAATCAACTATTTACACCTAAAATATTTCTAAAATTCAATATTAAAAATCGAAAATAGCTCCTTATTTTTACTTTGAACATCGCAACCCTTATCACTATGATTCATAAAAAGTTTCTCTTAGGAATAACCGCCCTTACATTTTTTGCCTGTAAAACAGATTCTAATACGCCTACAGTTTCCGAAACCTACCCTGATATTGCTATTGTTCGCGCTATGAAAAATGTCATGTGGGATGGCGCTTTGGATGGCGCTATTTTATTGGATACCATAGCTAACAAGAATGGACTCTACGGTCTTGGTCCCAAAAGTTTTTTAACTGGAGAACTGACTATTTTTGATGGACGCAGTTATGTTTCTAAAGTCACCTCCGACTCTACTATGGTAGTGGAGGAATCATATAACGTGTCGGCTCCCTTTTTTGTACATGCCAACATACAAGAGTGGGAAACCATCGAACTCCCAACCTCTCTAAAGACCATAACGCAATTGGAACTCTTCATTGATAGTAACACCAAAGCTTTTAAACGACCATTTACCTTTAAAATGCGAGGAAAGGCCTCTAAGGCTACAATACATATACAAAACTTACCAGAGGGCTCTAAAGTATCCTCTCCTAAAGAAGCCCATCAAGGACAGGTTAATTATCCATTGGAAAATGAAACTGTAGACATCGTTGGCTTTTTCTCAACCGAACACCAAGGAATCTTTACACACCATGACTCCTTTATGCACATGCACCTGATTACCCAAGACCGAAAAAAAATGGGCCACTTGGACGATATAGAAATAGAAAATATGGTATTGTATTTACCGAAACTATAAATACCATCAGTAAATTTCGAGGCCACTCTCAAATAAATTATTTGTGATTGGCTTTTTCTAATTTCTGTTTAAAGGCCAAATACACGCCATTGCTCCATCCAAAGCCATCCTGTAAAGGGTACTCGCCTCCACCCGCTTCCAAGCTTAGGTCTTCCACGTTGTATTTTTCCATAAACTTTCCTGTAGTTACATACACCTTTTCATTTAAGGCCACCCATCGCTGCATTATGGTCTTAGCTAAGTCATGGTGACCATAATTTTCCAACCCTATTACAGCCATCCATTGTAAAGGCGCCCATCCGTTTGGCGCATCCCACTGTTGTCCTGTAAACGTATTGGTCGTCACTAGCCCTCCTGGTTTCAAGAATTGGGTTGAAACAACATTGGCAACTGCATCGGCCTGTTCTTCTGAAGCCATTTTAAAATACAAGGGATACACCATAGCCAAGGACAAACGCCCAGTTGGTTGTTGGGCCAGCCAATTGTAATCTTCAAAAACTCCCAATTTCTGATTCCAACTCCATGTATTTAGAAACTCTTTTCTATTTTGCTGACTCTTCTTTAATTCTACTACAAAATTAGGGTCCTCGTTTTCAAAACACTTAATCAACACTGCCTCCATCCCATAAAGTAAAGCATTGAGGTCAACTGGAAGGATCTCCAAAGTATTCATTGTGTTTAAATGTGCGGCATCTCTCAACCAACGGGAGCTAAAGTCCCAGCCAGACTCTGCCGCTGCCCTCACGTGTCGATAAAATAAAGAATCCGTTGTTCCTTCATTCTTCAAATTGTAGTCTTCTTTATATGATTCATCCCTTGGTTGGTTTAAAACATCATAATAACGATTCATTAATCCAAATTCTGTGGAAACTACATGCTGATAAACCTTCTCTGAATTGTCATAAGCCATCCAAAACTCGTATTCCTTGCGTAATGCTTCTCGATATTTCAGATAGACACTATCTCCTTTATAACTTGCCAAAAGTTTAATCATTTGAGAGAAAAAGGAAGGCTGCGACCTTGAGATATAATAACTACGATTACCATTGGGAATGTGTCCAAAAACTTCAATGAGATTAGCAAAATTATCCAACATGGCTTCGATGGTTGCAAACTTTCCGCTTTCCACAAGGCCCAACATGGTAAAATAGGAATCCCAATAATACACCTCCCGAAAACGTCCTCCAGGCACTACATAGGCATTGGGCAGAGGTATCAAACTATTCCTCCCGTGCATTGTATCAGCTACATGGGTTAAATAGGGCCATAAATCTTCGATATGCTCCTTTGCTGTGTTTTGAGCATGGTATTCAAAGGTTGATTGATGCTCCTTAGGCAGTTCAAAATTTTCAGTTACAAACTGATCTAGTCTAAAATTAGGAAGCGTTTTTTCCCTATGATACATCTCTAAAATAGAATCGTAAGGCAGTTTGGCTGTACAATCCACAAAAGTCTTGCTATCCCCAAATACATCCGATAATTGCACATCTACGAATAAATCCTTCAACAATACGCTTGGAGCCTCATAAGACGTTTTTTGCAGTTCCTTTTGTAAAACAGTTGAAGTTGTTTCCTGTTTACAAGACCACAACAAAAAGCACAGCACCCAAATGTAAAATCTCATATAAACAAGGTTTAAGCTTCCCTTAAAATACGCTTTTTTAATAAATAGGAAAACTTACAAAAAAGAAACTGCCCCTTTTGGGGCAGTCACTCCGTACACAGTCATGTATACACCTTAATCTGAAAACTCAGCTTTTTATGTCGCTATGACAATTTCTTATTATTATCTATACAGTGTAAAATGTCCAACAAACTCTCTGTCGTTGTTTGAACTGTTGAGCCTCACCACGTACCAGTAGTCGCCCGTTGGTAGCTCCTGGTTGTTGTAACGTCCGTCCCAGTACTGGCCCTGGTGGTAGGTCCCCACCTTGCGCCCATATCTGTCGTATATGTCGAACTCCAGGTTCGGGAAGTCCTCCGTACAGGGTGCCCAGGTGTCCTGGATACCGTCCCCATTGGGGGTAAAGTAGTTCGGGATACATGGGTCCACATATTCCAGATAGATCCTTGCCTCGGCGATACAGCCGTTGCTGTCCGTTACCGTTACAAGGTACTCGCCCGTCTCAGAGATGATAAAGGTATTCTCACTGCCGTAGTCCTCGTCGTTAAGGGTGAAGGTATACTCCCCGTTACCTCCCGTGGCCAGGGCCACGATCTGGTTCTGGTCCCCCTCGTTAAGGGCCAGGTCCACAGGCATGAATACCCCTATATCAAAGAACTCCGTGGTCTGGATACAGCCATTGGTATGGCGTACCTCTATATAGTGGTCCGTTCCGGGAGGTACGTTCTCGAACACATTGCTCACCTGATAAGGACCGCCGTCCAAAGAGTAGTCCACTTCGGCAGGATCCACGCTCTGGTCAATCAACACGGTCACGATGTTTGTGGAGAAGTTGTCGATACACACATACTCCACTTCCAACAGCGGGTCCAGGTTCACCGCCTCCGGGAAGGTGATGTTCCACTCCGACTCACAGCCCATGCTGTCGCGCACGTATACGATATGGTCCCCTCCGGAGAGTTCCGTAAAGTCAAATACCGTCTGTCCTGCAGCTCCCGTGGTATAGGGACCGTCGTACTCGTCAAGGCTTACGCTGTAAGGCGCCGTTCCTCCGGAGATCTCGATACTGAACTCCCCGTCGTTGTCGCCCGCACATGGGGTCGGCAATATGGAATCGGGCACGATGCTCACGATCAAAGGTTCCGGCTCGGTGATGGTAAAGCTGAACATCACATAACAGCCCAGTTCGTCCTGAACGATCACCTCGTAGTCCCCTGGCCAAAGGTTCTCGAACACATTGGTCTCGAAGAACTGGTCCATCTGTGGGGAGATGGCATATTTGATGATGCCCGTCCCTCCCGTAGCGGTAATCACAAGGGAACCGTCATTGCCACCGTAACAGGCAACGTTGTTGATCTCGAACGTAGCTTCCAATGGTGCATCAGGCTCGGTAATAGTGATGGTCGCTGAAGTGCTCTCGCAATCGCCACTCTGTACATGTACCGTATAGGTA